>CAWUKT010000006.1:0-150941 GCA_963923035.1 uncultured bacterium | reverse complement strand
ATTTATCGTAATCGCCGGTTTTGGAGAGAAGCCAGAAAAATCGACGAAGTCAGGACACATTTTGTCCTTTGGTCCAGTGACTTTTTTTCCTTTCTCTCCAAGCCCAATTGATCTCCCCCAACACCGCCCATCCCAGCTCAGTTGCCCGCCTCCAGCGGGCCCTGAAACGTCACCTGCCCCTTCTTCCGCCAGCGCTTTCGGACCGCGGTCACCCGCCAGCGGGTGCCGTTCGCCTCGAATTCCTGGCCGGCGTGGACCCCGTCCAGGCGCGTCGCGCCTCCGATCACCAGGTCCACCACCCGTTGGCGGCCGTGGCCGGGGACATCGGCGGTATAAACACCGCTTAGGGAGACGGTCACACCGCCCAGGCGGCCCACCGTCGTGGCAGTATACGTGTATTCCTCAACCATAGAATGGACAGGGACGGATCCATCGGCCAGGACCCGTCGGTAAATTATGATTTACGTGAAAAACGCTCAAAATAAGTTCGGAATTGGGCCCAGGTCAACTTGACCACCGGCGTCAACGTGCCCGAGCCATGCGGATTGCGGACCGTCACATGCGTGTCGTCCGCCGCCATGATCGCATACGCGTGCCGGCCAATGATCGAATTGTCCTTCGCAAAGGTCCCTCCGGCATCCTTGTCCGCCTTGTCAATCTTCTCCTGCGAAGTCGTGGCGCAGCTGATCGGCTCTCCCCCATCGACATAGCCCTGGATGCTGGATTTCAGATCCGCATCGCTCATTTTCCCGATGCCCAGGAAGCCCCCATTGAAATTCTTCAGCTCGTACTTTTCGCCCGTCAAGGCCTCCAGCGCCACACTTTCCAATCCGCCATCGATGCTGTCATAGCTGCCCCTCATCTGGGCGTAGGCCTTCTCAATGAGCCGGGGCCACATTTCCTGGTCGAAGGTCGCAGGATCACGGTCGCCGCCCTGCGCATAGGCATTGATCGAAGTGCCTTTGTACACCACAAATTGGGTATTTACGTTGATCGTCTGGGCCTCCAATTTGTTCTTGAACAGGCCCTTCCGCTTGTACAACTTCACATCGTAAGTGCCATCGTCCTTCGCCGTGACCGCATTTTTCAGCAATTCCGGCTTGGTATGGGCCAGGGTCATGAGGGCAGCCAGGAAATAACAATCCCCCAAAGCGCCCTGGTTCACATCATTCGGGGAAAACTCATGGGCATCTCCCGCTCCCTTCACCGCCAGAGGGCCAGTTTCGGCCGCTCCGAACTCGACCTGGTCCTTTTGTTCCTTCAGAACGGGCGGGTTGCCGGTCCGTTGGATCGGGGCCGAAGTGGAAGACATGGCTTCCTGCTCGGTACGGAATTGGAAAGTCGGTGGGGCCATGGTGCGGCCCGGAAGGGTATCCATTTGCGCTTGAACCGGCGCGGTGGACTGGCGTTTTTTGGTGGCGTGGCTGGACATAGTTTAGATTTCGGTACGTTCCGCTTCAAAATACAATTTTACACAACAAATTGCCACTCCCTCCCGCCAAGCAAAAGCCCCCAACGAGGGGGGCTGCAAAAAAATAATGATACTAAGTGAGTGTTTATATCTCGTCTATTGTACCAGGCAAATCAAATCTTGGTGACCAATACCTTCTGACTGCGGCTATAATTCGGCGTTGAAATCTTGACGATGTAAATGCCCGCGTAGACGGTCTGAACATCGAAATGGGTCATCGTGCTCCCTTCTTCGATCCGGGAAGTTTGGATCACCCGTCCCTGCAAATCGATCAACTCCACTTTTAGGTCTTCCCGGACCAATCCCTTGGCCTGCACCGCGATGAGGTCCATGTCCGAGTTGGGGAACACCACAAAATTCATTTCTTCAAACTCCCCTTCCCCGATGGCCGTGGCCCCGGTATAAACCGTGGTGGGTTCCGTTACCGAGTTGACCGATGCATTCTCATAATCGCCGTAGAAAGTCGGTCCAACCACATAAGGATAAGCTGAATTCCAGTTGTCATCGACCGTGGCAAAGTACGCGTAGGTGCCAGTGGGATATTCCGGTGTGACGCAAAAACGGCCATTGTGCTCGTCCAGAAAGTCTTCGTCGTTGGGATGGGCGACGAATTCATAGTCTTCGCGGAAATAGCCGAGCGGATAGGTCGCATCCACCGTGGGGCCATCCGGAACATCCGTACCATCCGGCGCGTGGGTCCGGTCGGTCATATTTCGGAGCTGGTAGCCCGACTTGATCCGGACAATACCACCCGTCCCATCTTCGTTCCGGTAGCCATAGGCACCGTAGATCGGATAGCCGTCGTAGGCAAAGCCAATCAGCGGCGAATGCTGCGTGCTGTCGATCACGTAGAGGCCATCGGCATCGTAGAGGTTGCAAATCGTCGAGACCACCTGCTTGTCCAGCTTGAAGGCCGAGGGATTCTGGTGATGGTGGTAATTGCCCATCGCCGGATGGCCCTTGGAGCAATCAAAACCAGCCATTTCGGCGGGAATCGCATCGCGGTTCCAATCCAGGGAGGCTCCAGGGCCCCCGGGACAAGGTGGATTGCCGGGGCCACCGCAAATGGTATTCGTATTGGGATTCCAGGCCACGCCATCGCGGTAATCGAAGAGCGCGACGCCATTGATGAAGACGCCGATATTGCCGGGAGTGGTTCCCATATTGGTGCCGGAAGCGGGTTGGGGAGAGCGGGGGAAACGGAAAATGGCGCCCTGGGCCGAGGCTTGCGAAGGGTTCCCATCCATGAAAGGCCCGGTCGGATAGGCGGGAATGCCTTCGGTCGTCACGTACACATAATTCGCCGAGTATTCCACCTGCTGACAATTCACAAGGGTATTGTTGCTGATGGGAGTGGAATTCCCGGAGACGTAGTAAGTCCCGGTTTGGGTGGAGTTCTGGAGCCAGGACGTGACTTCAGGTCCCTGCCCAAACAGAGGCGCTTGCAGGAGCAGACAGGCCAGAACCAAGGTTGCGAAATGCTTCATTGTATTGGGTATTAATTGTAGTCTATCCGTTAGACTCCCCTTTTTTCATTTTCCTTCGCCCTTCAGAAAAAAATCTCGGGGAAATTGATGACGGGGATTGAAAACGAACTCGGAGTCGTTGAGGGTCAGGAGAAAAGCAATTAAATCAGTCCGTTCGCGGGGATCCAATTGAATGCCACCGCGGATTTCCGGGGCTAGCCCCGGCCGCGCAACGGTCCCATCGGTATAGTGTTTCAGGACCTGCGACAGACTTTGGAAGCGTCCGTCGTGCATATAAGGAGGCGTGAATTTCAAATTTCGGAGGCTCGGGACCTTGAAGGCGAGCGAATCAGTACTTTGGCCTGAGATCTTGGCCCGGCCCCAATCGTTCAGGGTGGTGTCGACCGGCAGTCCATTGTCCGCAAAGCCCTGGTTCGTAAACAGCGGCTCGGCGTGGCAGGCATTGCAATTCTGTTGGAACAACTCGTATCCTTTGGCTTCCTGCTCGGCAAACTCCGCCTCTCCCCGCCGGACCTGGTCGTACCTGGTATTCGAGGATACCAGCGTCAATTGGAACTGCGCCAAGGCCAACAAGACCTCCGCCCCCTGCCAATCTTCCTTTCCAAAAGCCGCCCCCAACATCGCATCGTAGCGGTCGTGGCGCTTCAATTTCTCCACCACGTTCCCCATCTCCTCCCCCATCTCCCCGGGATGCGAAATCGGCGCCAGGGCCTGCATGTCGAGGTGGTTGATCGCGCCGTCCCACATGAAAGAAGTTGACCAGGCCAGGTTAAATAGCGGAGGGGCATTGCGGGTGCCAATGGTCCCCTCGATGCCGTGGCTGAGGTCGTGGTCGGTATGGGCAAATGCGTTGTAGGGAGAATGACAGGTCGCGCAGGAAATGGTGCTGTCCCGGGACAAAATGGGGTCGTAGAACAGCACGCGGCCCAATTCGATCTTGTCGGTGTCGAGGGGATTCCGGGAAAAAGTATAGCTGGGCCGGGGGAAATGGTCGGGCAAGTCCATCAGGGGTGTTTCCCGTTGCCAGAAGGCCATTTGGGACATCGCCAGGAGCACCAATATGGGCAGCCAGTACTTCATGGGCGGAGTTGGATGAGGTCGGGAAATAAAGCCGCGGCCATTTGGGCGTTGGAGCCGGGGGCCATGATTTCGTACAATTCGGCTGGATCCATGGCCTTCAGGAAGGCATCGACCGCCAATTCGAGCTGGATGCGGTCGGTATTTTGCACCGGAACCTGCACCCGTTGCAGGGTGGCGTTAGGGGCGGCATAGCCGCCCAAATGGTATTGAAACCGCTGTTTTCGACCTGGACAATGGGTCGCCCGGCCCTCCAGCTTGAAATTGATATAGCCGCTTTGCCAGGTCCAGTACATCCCCGAAGTCGGGTCCAAATCCCCGCCGAAGGCGCCCGACACATTGGTCAGGCTGTCCACCCCGATGCTAAACCGCAGTTCATTCCATTTCCCCTGCTCTCCCTCCACCTCAAAGCCCGTTTTCCCCGCTCCCCAATCCAATAAGTGGTAGCTATTTTCTTCTTTCCAGACCTGTTTTCCATTGTTCCACCCCTCCACCTGCGTCACATACATCCGCAGCTGCGTGATTTCCACACTGTCCGTTCCCCCCCAGCCATACACCGCTCCCAATACCAATTCGGCATCCCCGTAGGTCGGCACCCACTCGAGCCGAAGCTGAGCCGGGGTCCATCCAAAGGAGCTGACCAAGAAGCCAAGGCACAAGGCAGTATAAATGGAGGAACGTTTCATCGGCGCGGAGGCCCTCCCCGTCGCGGTGGATGGGGGCCCCGTTGCGGCCCCCGCCCCATGTTGAGGACCTCATCGAGAAACTCACCGAAGCGTTCCTGCTGGTCGGGCCGCAACAGACTGCGCACCTCCTCAAAGTGGGCGTAGATCATCCCCAACTTGTCCCGCTCCAATTCCAGCACCGTCTGCGCAGCCTGTTCCTTCCGGGCTTCCGTTCCGGCCCCGGTCAAAGGACCAAAAAACGCCTTCAATTGGGTCTTCTGCTCCTCATTCTTGGCGCGCATGGCTTGCTCATGCTCCCGGACCAGTGCGTGGAACTGTTCGAATTGGGCGTCGTCGAAATCGAGGACTTCGTGGGCGGGCGGAGGACCGCCAAAGCGTTCCTGCCGGGGCGCGAAGGCCATCCAGGCGAGGAGTCCCAGGTTCAGGAGCACCAGGGCGAGGATATAGGCGGGATGGATGGCAATGCGTCTCACTGGGCGTAGTAATTCAGGTTAGCGGATACCGGAGCGTAGTAGCTGATTTCCGATGGGGCAGCGCTTTGGTCCAGGGTAAATTGGCGGGCGACCACCACGTTCAGGACGATCAGCGCCACTGCGGCGGCCCACCGAACCCAACGGGGCGAACGGGCGACCAGGGCGGGAAAATTCTCCTGCTCAATGCGGTCCCACAGCTCGGCGGGCGGCTCTGCCCGCTGGCTCCCCGACATGCCTGCCAGCACGTCATCGATCCATTTTTGTTCTTCTGGTGCTTCCATGGTATTTGGTTAGACTCAGTACTTTTTCATTTCCTTCGCGGCGGATACATTTTTTTCAATTTTTCCCGCAGATTCTTTTTTCCCCGCATCAACAAGGACTCCACCGCCTTCAAGGACAGCTCCATCACATCCGCCACTTCCTGCCGCGGCAATTCCTCGACATAGCTCAGGATGAAGGCCGTACGTTGGTTGGGGGGAAGGGTATCGATGACCTTGAACAAGAGGCGCGCCTGCTCCTTCTTTTCCAGCAGGACGCCCGGATGGTCAAAATCGGGGGTGTCGGGCAGCTCCTCCGTCCGGCGGAAAATCGAACGCTTTTTCTTCCGTTCGACATGGCTCAGCGAGGCATTGACGGCGATGCGGTAGACCCAGGTCGCCACCGTCGAGCCGCCCTTGAACTTGGCGGCGGAGCGAAAGACCCGGGCAAAAACTTCCTGGGTGATGTCCTCAGCGTCCTGGGGGTGCTTGGTAAAACTCAGCGCAGTATTGTACACCCGCGTCCCCAAGGCTTCGTAGAGCTTGCGGAATGCGGTTTTGTCCCCCCGGGCCACGGCGGCCAGGAGCAATTGGTGTGGATCGGACGTCGGTTGCGCCAAAGTATCTGCGATTGTAGTCGGCCCCGAAGGGCGGAGCTAAGATAGACCTTTGCGGGGGAAGCGGCAATTGGGGGAGGGTGATCTTGGGAATCCTACTGGCCGAGGTATTGGGGGAAACGGGGCGGAAGGGCGAAGCGATTCAGGAGTTTTTCGCCTAGGGGTACAGTGGGATCGGGACAATGCTTCGGTTGGGGGCTCGATTAAGAAGAGGGTTCGGAACAATGCGGGGGTGAGACAGGCGAACTACTATTCGAAGGCAGTTAACTACCTTCTGAAAGTAGCGAACTGCTTTCAGGACCCAGTTAACTACTTTGTGAAGGTAGCTAACTACTTTCAGTATCCAGCAAACTACTTTTTGAATGTAGTTAACTGTTCTGCCAAGGTAGTTTACTGCTATGTGACAGTAGTTAACTACAGTGTTGAGGTAGTTAACTACCTTGGCGAGGTAGCTAACTGCCACGCCAAAGTAGTTAGCTACTTTCTGAATGCAGTGAACTACTTCCTGGACCCAGTTAACTGAACCTCTTGCTGCGATCTAATTCCGGCAGAGTTTATTGATGGGTGTAGCCAGTCATCTCTCAGCTGATGGATTGTTCGGGATTTTCTATGCTTTCTTGGCTTAAGCTATTTGAAAAATAGTCGATGATCCTTCAAAAAACCTCATTGGTATGGCCTTCCATTTCATTTATCCATTATAGCGGTGATTCATGGTAGTGCAGGCTAATTTTGCGGCATCATCACTAATAATTTAATCACTAATTACCTCTAAAAATGAAGAAGTTTTTTGTTTTGATCCCAGTTTTGTTCGCCATTTGCTCCACTGGTCTCTTTGCCCAAGAGGTGTGGATCGAAAAAAAGGTCTCGAAATACGATTTCGAGATTGTAGGTAAGTCAAGGTTCTAGGGTGGGGGAAGCTATGACTACTGGATTGACCGAAAGGCTGGAAAGTACGATTTTGAAACTGTAGGTCAGGCCCGTGCCGCCCATGGTGGTACGGACGACATCTGGATTGAGGAAAAGGCAGGGAAGTATGATTTTGCCACGGTGGGAAAGGTCAGGCCTAATGGAGGAGGAATTGAGACGGTATGGATTGAGAAAAAGGTCGGGAAGTGGGATTACGAAATCATTGGGAAGGCAGAGAAAGCAGGCGGTGGAACGGATTATGTATGGATTTACAGAAAAGTAGGGAAGTATGATTGGGAGTTAATTGGTCAAATTCGCCAGATTGGTGGAGGGATCTCAGGAACTCCCTGGACCAATCACAACATTGCTTCGGCTGCTTACTTCTTATTCTTTGACGAAACTACTGCGCCCGCAAATTAGGCTCATCTCTAAAGGTTCTCTCAAGTCCTTTTTTACCCATCAGGCTCTATCAAGAGATTACCTTTTTCATCAGAGGCTGCCCCCAAAGAGGCAGCCTCTGGTATTTCTCAGTTAGACGCCCCTCCCCTGACCATTCACAAGCCCATAGATTTAAGTAACAGTATCCAAGGCATCCCCGACAGAAAAAGCGCAAGGATGAACCCCGCCACCTGTACCGCCATTCCAGTTGGTTCCCAGGAGATGTACAGCCTCGCCGGGACGATTTCGAATTGAATACCAGGAGGCAAGGGCTTATTCGCAAAATGGGGGCTTTGAAGCCCTTCAACTGGCTTATCAATCCAGTTAACTGGATGCTGCACTTAGTTAACTGGTCTTAGAACCCAGTTAACTGGATATAAAACCCAGTTAACTAGCTTGTGAACCCAGTTAACTGGGTATAGAACTCAGTTAACTCAACTTAGAATCCAGTTAACTGGATTGAGAATCTAGTTAACTGGCTTCGGAACCCAGTTAACTGGATGCAGAACTCAGTTAACTGAACTTTTTAACTAGTTGAGCCGGTCAGAATCTGCATTTCCCCGCACCAACCGTCCATTTCTCCATTTCCGCTCTGCATTTTTCCGGTCCATTCTCCCTCCCCGAGTATCTCCTCCCCTTTTCCCAGCCCTCAAAACCCATCTCAGGCGCCTCTTTCCCCATCCCCCTATCTCCCACCCGACACTTCCCAGTCGGAAAAATAATTACCCTTGAATTCCGCCGGACAATCCCCATTTTTACCACAAACCGTACTATAACAATGAAGATCTGGCTTTCTACCCTTTTCATGGGACTTCTGTCCGGCGCGCTCTTTGCCCAGAATCCCACCATCAGCGGCTACGTCCAAGACCTCGAATCCGGCGAACCCCTCATCGGCGCGTCGGTCTACGATACGCGGTCCGGGAAGGGCACCATCAGCAATGAATATGGCTTTTTCAGCCTGACCCTGCCCGCCGACAGCGTCATCCTCCGCAGCAGTTTTGTGGGCTACCAGGCCATGGAATACCAATTTGTATTGGAGGCGGACAAGGTGCTGAACCTCGACCTGAAGCCCTCCCTGGAATTGGAGACGGTGGAGATCACGGCGTCGGAATTGGAGCGGATCGAGGAGCAATCCCAGATGAGTACCATTGATGTGTCGATGGAGAAGGTGAAGGCGCTGCCGGTGTTGTTGGGGGAAAAGGACATCCTGAAAACGATCCAGTTGCTGCCGGGGGTGCAATCGGGGACGGAAGGGGCCAGCGGAATTTATGTGCGGGGCGGCGGTCCGGACCAGAACCTGATCTTGCTGGACGGGGTGCCGGTGTACAATGCCAACCACCTGTTTGGCTTCTTCTCGGTGTTCAACGCCGACGCCATCAACAGCGTCAAATTGGTCAAGGGAGGCTTTCCGGCGCATTATGGCGGCCGGCTCTCCTCCGTGATCGACATCCGGATGAAGGAGGGCAACCTCAAGGAATTCCACGGCGAGGGCAGCGTGGGGTTGATTTCTTCGAAACTCTCTCTGGAAGGGCCCATCATCAAGGACAAGACGTCTTTTATCGTCTCGGGGCGGCGGACCTATATCGACCTGCTCGCCAAGCCGCTCATCGCCGCGGCCAATGCGGCCCAGGAGGAGAACATCAACGGCGGCTATTATTTCTGGGACCTCAATGCCAAGGTCAACCACAAGTTTTCCGACAACAGCCGGCTCTTTGCGAGTGGCTATTTTGGGTTGGACCGCTTCTACGTCAACATCGAGGACAAGTATACCTTTGATCAGGAATCCTACGAGGACGTCTCCCGCAGCAATTTGCGGTGGGGAAATGCCATCGGGGCGCTGCGTTGGAACAAGATCATCACCCCGAAACTGTTCGTGAACGTGACGGGTACGTATAGCCAGTACCAGTTTGATGTGGGCTTTGAGGAACGGAGCACGGTCACCACGCCCGACTCGACCCGCCGGGACCTCATCGGCTTCAATTACCTGTCGGGCATCAACGACTGGACCACCAAGTTCGATTTTGACTACCACCCCAACGCCGACCACGCCATCAAGTTCGGCGGCGGCAATACCTACCATACCTTCATCCCCGGTGTCAACCAGTTCCAGGTGAACGAGGGCGACAGTCCGCCCATCGACACGACCTACGGCTCCAACAAGCAATTTGCCCACGAACACTGGCTGTACATCGAGGACGATTGGGAGATTTCGCGGCGGATCAAGGTCAATGCAGGACTGCACGCGGCGGGCTTTTTGGTGGGGGACAAATGGTACAATAGCCTGCAACCGCGCTTTTCCGGCCGCTACCTCCTCAATGACAACTCGTCGATCAAGGCTTCCTACGCCCGCATGACGCAATTTCTCCACCTCCTGACCAATCCCACCATCGGGCTGCCGACGGACCTGTGGGTGCCGGTCACGGACCAGGTCGCGCCCCAGCAATCGCACCAATTTGCGCTGGGATACGCCCGGAGTCTGCCCCTCGGATTTCAGTTGACGGTCGAGGCCTATTACAAGGAAATGTCGGGCCTGATCGATTACAAGGAAGGGAGCAGCTTCCTCGGGGCGTCGAACGATTGGCAATCGAATGTGGTGTTTGGGCGGGGAGAAAGTTACGGGGCGGAAGTGCTGTTGGAACGGAAGATTGGGAAAACGAGCGGTTGGGTCGGCTATACCTTGAGCTGGACGAACCGGCAATTTGACGACCTGAATTTCGGGGAGCCCTTCCCCTATCTCTACGACCGCCGCCACGACATCGGCGCGGCGGTGACGCACAAGTTCAATGAGCGCATTGATGTGGGCGTCGTATGGGTCTACGGCACAGGAAATGCGCTGACCCTGGCGCAGGAGCGGTTCCAGGGCCTGGTGGATTCGCCCCTGGAAAATGTCTGGAATTCCCTGGAGAACGGCGGCTTTCAGACCTTCCCGCAGCGGAACAATTTCCGGATGCCCTCCTACCACCGACTCGACGTCGGGGTGAATTTCCACAAGAAAAAGCGGCTGTTTGAGCGGACCTGGAGTGTCGGGGTCTACAATGCCTACAACCGCCAGAATCCGTTCTTCCTGTACTTCGACTACGACAGCAACAACCAGCGGAAGCTGTACCAACTCAGCCTGTTTCCCCTCATTCCCAGCGTTTCTTACAGCTTCAAATTCTGATTTCCCATGGACAAGCATTTCATCCCCTCTCTCCGCTCCTCCCGCTCCCTCCTTCTGGCGCTGCTCCTGGGCATGGGCCTCGGCCAAATGGGCTGTGAGAAGGAATTGCCCTTCAGCCCCGAAGTCACCGAATCCAAGCTCGTCGTCAACAGCTTCTTTGCGGAGGATTCGCTGTGGCATGTCAGCCTGAGCCAAAGCCTGGACATCCTCGATACCTCCTCTTTCCGGCAAGTTCAGAATGGGGTCGTGGAAATTCAGGACGCCAACGGTAACCTCATCACATCGTTGGTGGACCAGGGAAACGGCGATTTCACTTCCGCAACCGAATTCCCCCAGGTGGGCCCCACCTACCGCGTCCAGGCCACCGCTCCGGGATTTGCGACGGTTTCCAGTACGAGCAGCATCCCTGGCCAGCTCCAGGGATTGCGCATGGACACCACCCGCATTTTGAACCCGGACAGCTCAGTCGACCTTCAGGTTGATATCCACTTCCAGGATCCTCCCGGCGAAGCCAACTTCTACATCATCGAAATCATCGGCGAGTACATTTACATCGACCAAGCCGAAACCTTGTATTTTGATTTCCCCGTCGCATTTACCTGTACCGACCCCAATATCGATACCGACAACCAGTTGGCGGACATCACCGGTGACAGTTTCTACGACCGCGCCTACCTGCGCGACGCTGCGTTCGATGGACAGGCCTATACCCTCCGGCTGCTCCTCCCCGACGATTTCTTCATCGACGAAGACGAGAATTTTGCCCTGCTCGGCACGGTCTCGTTCACGATGGGCGGCGCAGACTATTTCAATTACCGGCGGTCGGTGGAGGCCTACGAGAATTCGGTGGACAATCCCTTCGCGCAGCCGACGCAGGTCTTCACGAATGTGGAGGGTGGCTTTGGAATCTTTGCGGGGCGGAAACGGGTGGAGTGGCCGTTGGTGGAGTAGGATGGCTTGGAAAAGCAGACGCAATTCCCGTGAACACCGTACTCATATCTCCCATTATATACTGACTGTCAGATCTATACACTCCCAATTTCTGGATTGGATGAAGTACTTTGCCCTTTAGGTTGCATTGGGGGTGGCATGGAAATGTATTTGATTGACCGTGCGGTTCCACTGTGGAATTGCCGGAAAGCAACCGATTTGCTGCATTATTCTAATACTTTTTTTCATGGGATACAGTAATGATACTTTAATCGGACTTGAATGGAACAAGGAAAAGGTAAGCGAGGTTTGCAAGGGAGATACCGAGAAACTTGTTTGCTTGACGGACCCAAATGAATTTGTCATTGGCATTGGCTCGAGTGCCTCCAAGAAAGAAGCCACCGAAATTGGTCTTCGGGTCTATCATACCAAGTCTGGACAGCAATATTGGCGTATTTCAACGGGGAATGATGGGGGAAGTACCACCCTGGATGCCTATGACTTTGAGTCAGAAGAATTTCTTTCGGAGGGGATCGTGACCGGGTGTGGGTTTGCCGCCAACGACGGGAAGGTCAAAAAAACGGGAATCTGGTTCCAAAATGTTTACAATGGGAAACTTCAGGAAGGGTTGGACCGAAAAGGAAACGGGAAAGGAGATCTTCAGGAGCATTATAAACCCGATGAGGACAACAACAAAGTAATTGTAGGGGTGGGCTTTCGAATCAAAAGTGAAAAAGTGCGCTCTATCCGCGTATTGGCGGCCCCTCTAAAGTAAGCTCCTTCCAATTTTCCATTGAGGGGCGGGGAATTCGCCCCTCAATGTCTTTTTTCAATTCGAATGCCCCGACCACAGGATCATTTCCCTGACGCCAACTAAGTTCTGGTAGACGGGCCTGTGCTGTTGCAATTGAATTAAATCCTGGGCCATCGCTCGCCGAATTGAATCACAGTCCTTGGGCTGGGTGAGAGAAAGGCTGCGGATGGACTTCAATACGATTTGTTCAAAATGGGAGGCTCCCTTAAGCCTCCGGGTAGATCGGCGGTAATTTTGTTCCATGCGGATAACCAGTTCATAGTTTTCCAATTCTAGGTGGACGACCATCCTCAACAGGAGGGAAGCATTCAGGAGGCGTTTTTGCTCAGGAGACCCACTTGTATTCACAATTTTGTTGATCCACACGAGAGCCGTGGAAGTTTCCTGTTTCAAGAGGAATACCACCGCCAAATTGTAGGCCATCGCAAATTTGTACCTGTTCCTGATTCTATTGTACTCTACTTTTAGCCAGGTAGCGACCCTGGTGGCATCTGAACTGGGGGCCGATAAGCGACTTGCCAGAAACAACGATTCCAAATAATAACTCAATTGATCGGTCAGGAAAGCACAGTGCAAACTGGTATTGCCCAAACTGTGGAGTGCCTTCAGCTCCTTTTTGAAGGTATTGTTTTTTCGGAGCAACAGATTCAGGGAGATATGTTCTGCCACAATGGATTTGTACTCGTCGCTCTCGGCCCGACACAACTCTTGGTGGGATTCCCACCAGTTTTTCAATTGGGTGATCCATCCGGACGCGGTCTCAAAATCCCCCTTGTCGGCCGAGGCCAAGGTTCGCATCCACAAATAGAAATGCCGGGGGTAAAATTCATTGGCCGGAGGAGATTGGTCCATTAGGGCATCTGAGCAAAGCGTGCCGAGGGAATCTCCGTACGGGTGACGGGTGGTCTGAAAGAGCAAGTCATCGTAGCTGGTACTGTACCTATGGTAATTTTGAATTCTGCCGATCAAATTTTGGAATTGCTCATCCCAGTTCCTTGCCTGGAGTTGTTGATCCGAGTTGGAGAGTTCTTTCCTTAGTCTTCGTTGCCAAAATAGAATTTCCAGCAGGACCGGAAAGTCTTCCCCCTTCTCGGCCAGCTCCCGGGCCTTCTTCAGTCGTTTCTCGCAGGACACGTATAAACGCCGGTCGAACAGTAATTTTACATCCCACATCATTCTTCTTACCCGAAAATAGCTCCGCTGGTCCTGGAACTGAATCCGCAGGCTCCGCAGAATCATTTCAAATAGTTGTCCCTTCTCGGCGGACAGCCGGTTGGCAATGGATGTCCCTCTAAAATGGTGTTTCAGGGCGGCATGGTCGTAGTCCGGTTGCCTTAGCAGTGCGTCGAGAAGTAACTCAGAATTGGTCCCCCGTCCCGAATTCCGGAAATGGGCCACCATGCGCAAGTACCGCTTTTCAGACTTGGACAAAGCGTGCACCAGTTGGTGTAAATCTTGGTTGGGCATCATTTAAATGGATTGGTTTCGACGCCCATAAACGCATCGAACAAGGATAAAATCCTCCTGAATTATATTCCCGGACAGTATTTTTCCCTCTGCCCAATCAAGCAGGGGACTTTTTTCCGGTCAACCTTTTCTCTGGGAAGCCGACTTGAAAAACTCTGTGGGGGTCAAGCCTTTCTCTCTTTTGAAGGCTTCGTAAAATGCTGATTTGCTATTGAACCCTGCCTCCAGTGCGAGTCCGAGAATGGAAAAATGGGAGGTGCTCGGGTCGTATTTCCGGGAGACAAACCATTCTATTCGATGCCGATTGATCAGGTTGGGGAAAGTTGTCTGTTCGCACTGGTTAATGACAAAGGACAAACTTTGACTGGAGACTCCGATCCGTTGTGCCAGCTGTTCAAGGGTGAGCTTGGGTTGCAAATAGACCCTCTCACATTTCAAACAAAGCTGCAGTTCCTGGTAAAGGGATTGAATCAGATCTGGCGGCAGGGAAAACCCGGTTTGGGTAGATGTTTGGGCGGAAAGTGGGTCCAACCGAGGAGTTCCAAGCCGGCCTTCTTCCCCTGCATTTACCAAGAAAAACTTCTCCCGTGTGCTATTAAGCAGGTATTTGTACCGGTGGCTTTTCGTCTTCACGTAATACCTTATCAATAAAAGCATTGCCGATACGAGATATACTCCGTTCAATACTCCTAGGATGGTTCGGGTCCTGTGATAAGCTCCTGGCTCAACCAATCCCTCAATCAAAACTCTTGCGGCACCAATTCCTGCCAATCCCAGAACGAGGTTTCTGGCCAGTCGATAGAACCTTATCCTTGACTGGTGGCTGGCTGAAGAGTCCTTCCTCCACTTCTCAAATCGTTCGAAAGCTCTCCAAAGGGAGAGCACATACATTGGAATCATCACCAGCCATGCAATGGCATCCATTCCCCGGATCCACACCGGCAAATTTCCAGTAAACCGGGAATAGTGAATTTCTAACTGGGCCGCCAAGGGTAACCGACAGTAAATGACATACCAAATGGTCAATGCCAATAGCCCCGGGAGAACATGAAACGCGTCTCGCCATTCAATTTTCTTGATCTGAGAGCGCACCAGGAAATAACTCATGGGGATGGCGAAATAGATCAAGGGATGTCGGAGAAAAAAAAACGGAAGCCAGCTGAGGGAACTGGCCAATTGAACCTTTACGACCTGAATGAGCAAACTGAAAACCAGGAGTGTACTTGCCGCCAATCCTTTGAACTGCGATTTGCGCATGGTCAACATCACCACCACAGACACAGTCAAAATTGAATAGGAAAATAGGTCGAGCAGCTTAGGGAATAGGTCGTCCAAATCGTTCTGTCATTTTCCTCAAAATATCAAATGAGCCCCACAATGAAAGCTCCTTCTGGCCATACTTTGGTACACTTCCTTTGGGTAATTTGGGTTGAAAAAATAGAGCGTTTTTTCATGACACCAACCACGAAATTTGAGTCTACTCCTTCTTATTGAGCCAAAGGAAAAATTTTCACGAATGACAAAGGGACAAAAAGCAGGCCTTTGCGATTTGTCCCCCGTGGAGCGAGAAACGGGAATCGAACCCGCGACCCCAAGCTTGGGAAGCTTGTGCTCTACCAGCTGAGCTATTCTCGCGTGCAAATCAAATATAGTTAAATTTATCGTTGCGAATGGGCGCTGTGGTGCGGGAAAAAGGCCTTTTCCAAGACCCATTGTTTCCCTGCTTCCCTCCTGCTCCCCTTGCTGGACTGCTTGTCACCCCAGTCACGCCCTCGGTTGATCGAATTTTTGTAGTTTTACTCACCATGAACATAGGTATCGTTTGCTACCCTACGTACGGCGGCAGTGGTGTTGTTGCTACCGAACTCGGCAAGTCCCTCGCGGCCCGGGGCCACAAGGTCCATTTCATCACCTACAGCCGCCCCTTTCGGCTGGATGCATTTACCCAGAACATCACCTTCCACGCCGTCCACGTCAACGATTACCCCCTGTTCGAATTTCCTCCCTACGAATCCGCCCTGGCCAGTAAGATGGTCGACGTGGCCCGCTACCACGACCTGGATTTGTTCCATGTCCACTACGCGATCCCCCACGCCTCCACGGGCTTCATGGCGCGCAGCATCCTCGAATCGCTCGGCCGCTATGTGCCGATGGTCACGACGCTGCACGGGACGGACATCACGCTCGTAGGCAAGAACGAGAGCATGGTCCCCACGATCACCTATTCCATCAACCAAAGCGATGGCGTGACGGCGGTCTCCGGCTTTCTCCGCGATGCCACCTTCGAGGCGTTTGACATCACCCGGGAGATCGAGGTCATCCCCAACTTTGTGGATTCGGAGCGGTTCAAGCGGCAGAACAAGGACCACTTCCGGAAGCTGATCGCCCAAAACAATGAGAAAATCATCCTCCACACGTCGAATTTCCGCAAGGTCAAGCGGGTGGAAGATGTGATCATGACCTTCCAGCACGTGCGGGAAGAGGTCGAGGCGAAGCTGCTGATGATCGGGGATGGTCCGGAAAGGACAAAGGCCGAGGCGGTCTGCCGGGAACACGCCTTGTGCGACGATATCATCTTCCTCGGCAACCAAAATTCCGTGGAGGAGTTGTATTCCTTAGGGGACTTGTTCCTGATGCCATCGGGTTCGGAGAGCTTTGGCTTGTCCGCGTTAGAAGCGATGTCCTGTTCCGTTCCGGTCATTTCGTCCAATGCAGGCGGTCTGCCGGAAATCAACCTCAACGGCGTGACGGGATATACCTGTGATATTGGAGGTGTGGAGTGTATGGGAAAAGGGGCGATTGATCTCCTGACAAATCCGGAGCGTTGGCAACAATTCTCGGAGAATGCGCGTAAAAAAGCACTTGAGTACACCCTGGACAATATCGTCCCGATGTACGAGAGCTACTACGCTAAAATACTGGCGCAAAAGGAACGCCAGATTCAGAAAACGCCATCATGATCATCATTAAGTTTCTCGGTTGGGTCTTTTTTATCACCTTGATCCTGGTCCTGTTTCTCCGGGTCTTCGGTCGGCCCCTCCTGAAATTGTTTGCCCGTTACGTCGCAAAAAAAGCCCAACAAGACCTCGAAAAGCAACAACGCACCTACGATCAATATGTCCGCGGCCACAGCCCATTTGAGGACAATGTTTATGTGAATGAAGATACGCGGGTTTCGATTCGGAGGGGAAAGAAAAACGAACAGGAGAAGAAGGCCGTCATCGACGATTCCTTCATTGAAGAAGTCGAGTTCGAGGACATCGACTAAGCAATTTCCACCACTATTTCTGGCCTCAACTGCTCCAATTCCCGCAATGCGTCGGGATTGATCGGTCCTTTGCCCAGGGTGACCCGGGCCAACTGCGGCAATTCCATCAAGGGCTGGAACGACGCGACTTCGGTGCCGAGAATCGTCACCGTGTTCAGGTGCTGCAAAGCAGCAAAATCGTCTGGCAAATGGCTCCAGGCCATGTCGACGACCTTGAGCTCCCGCAATTGCGGGAGGCGGGACCAGCCCGTCACGCTCGGAACCGCTGCCCCACCCCGCAATTCCAAGGCTTCCAGCTTCAATTCCGGCCACGTAATCGCCTCGCCGTACCACTTCAGGTCCAATGCGAGTCGACGCAGCGCGGGCATCTGCCCAATCACTTGCCACAGCCCCTCTCCCACCACAGTCAAGCCCAATTCTACGATTTCCGGCAGCTGGGCGAGCTCCTTCACCTCGACCAAGCGGGTCTTGAACGCATTCAGCCGCCGCAATTGCGGGGCCTTCCCCAGGCCCTTGAGGCTCCCCAATTGGCGGTTGCCGTTGAGGTACAGCGCTTCCAGGACGGGCAATTCGCCGCCCCCTTCCACTGTTTTCAGCTCGTTGTGGCTGAGGTGCAGCTCCCGCAATTGCGGGAGCGCCGGCATTCCCGTCAGGGAAGTCAGTTCGTTGAGGCCGAGGTCCAGCAGTTGGAGTTGGGGCAATGCGGGGAAATGGGCCAGGTCGGCCAGCTCATTTTGGCGAAGGTTCAGTTGGGCGAGCTGGGCCAGGGGCGGCAACCCTTGGAGTGATTGCAGTTGGTGGCGGGCCAATGAAAGCGATTCCAAGCCTGTAAATGGCTCCAGCCCCGCGATGTGGGTGAAGGGGGCCTCCCCTTCGTCCGCGACCAGGTCGTGGTCCAGGCACAGGTCAAATACGTCGTCGACGGGCGCGCCGCCCGTCAATTCAGCCAGGAATTCTTCCATGGGGTAAAGTTAGAGCAGGTAAGGGGCAATGTGCAAATGTCGGAGAATGTGAAAATATGCAAATGAACCTACGCTGGCCATTTGAAATAATTGGCACATTTCCGCATTTCTTAATTTTCACATTTCCCCACCACTACCACTTGAGAAAATTTCTCCGATCACCTTGTCGTTTGAAAATATATAATGGAAATTTATCCCATGAGGCGCATTGTATTGGTATTGGTCCTGCTGGTGAGCAGTCTGGGGGTCGCGACCGCCCAGCTCCCGGAATTGCGGAAGCGGGCCGCGCAAGGAGATGCCGAGGCCATGTTGAAGCTGTCGGAGAAGTATTTGTTTGGCTTTGGGGTGACGGAGAATGAAGACAGTTCCAAATATTGGTTGAAGCGGGCGCTGGCGACGGGTGATTCTGAAGCCCAGTACCTCGTGGGGCTCCAGTACACCGGCATTCCCAAGGATGCCCGCCAGTACGACGAGGGGGTCGATCTGCTCCAGCAATCCGGCGAGCAGGACAACCGCCACGCCTTGCTTCGCCTCAGCGAAATCTACCGCCAACGGCGAACCGGCACCGATTCGGACCGCTACTACAACCTCACCAAGGCCTACCATTTTGCCGTCCGCTCCGCCCAACTGGGGCACAAGGAAGGCATGGTCTACGCCGCCGAATGCCTGTTGACCGGCGAAGGCGTGGAACAGGACGACTCCATGGGCGTCGCCTGGATGCGCCGATCCGCAGATGAGAAGCAATTTTTCCCGGCCATGATCCGGATGGGAGAACTTCTCTTGGGGGGAACCGGCCAGGAACATCCTGCTCCCTTCGAAGCTCTGAATTATTACCGCAAGGTCCTGGCGAGTCCGGCCGCGAATGTCGACCAAAAGTCCCAGGCCAAGATCGGCATCCACGAAGTGGACAAAGCCCTCAAGGAATTGCAAAATGTCATGTTCGAAGCGGGTTCGTTCCTCCCTCCCGCTGCCTTCCAATACGAAATCCGTGAATAGACGCGCTATGAAACATATTTTCCCCCTGTTGTTTTCCCTTCTCCTCCTCTCTTCGCTCGCCGCCTGCAAAGGTTCCCGCGAAGGAAACGAGAAGCCCAACCAAACCGCTGAAACGGAAAACTCCACCTCTAATTCCTCCAATTCTTCTACCGCTACGGCGTCCACCGGGGAGTCCCCCGACCGCCTGATCTTCCATACCGGCGTTTGCTTCGGAGCCTGCCCCGAGTATTGCATGAGCGTGGACCGCCAGGGACAGGTCGAATTCTGGGGAGGCCGCTTCGCCAAGCGCTCCGGTTACTATACCGCCCAGGCGTACGGCGAGGTCCAGGCCATGGTCAACGAACTCCTTGACAGCCCGGATTGGGATACGCTGAAGACGGAATACCGCGCGAAGTGGACGGACGACCGTGCCGTCGGATTGGTCCGCGTAATCGACGGACGCATGGCCCATTCCATGTACGACTACGGCGCCCAGGCGGGTGGCGTGGCCCAAAAGAGCTACGAACTGATGAACCTGGTCTACGAAAGTGGCGGTCTGCGGGCGATGTCCCCCGACCTGTTCACCTGCTGGCGCTTCCAGGAAGCCAATTTTAAGGTCGAAAACAGTACCTATCCGGTGACGCGGTCGGAGATGTTTTTCTTGTGGCAGGAGTGGCGGCGCAATGCAGGGAACGTCCAAACCACGCAAAAAGGCCCCTTTGAAGAAGCCGAAGAACCGCAATACCTGTTTGGGAAGAATAAGATCATGGGACAGGATCCGGTCGCCCGCTACCCGAATTGCCTCGGGGACCAGCCCGCCATGCAGCGGGTCTTTACGAATGGGAAGTCCTTCACCATTCAGTACGTCGACGGTGGCCAGACCAAGATCGAACTCGGATACGATTTCTTTCAGGAAAACCAGTTTGCTTTCGGAGCCGTCGACGGATCAAAATAACTCCAGCTTCCGCCCATCCAACCAGCGGTGCCGCACGTCAGCGTGGCTCCGCACCTCCCCATCGTGGTCGATATGGCCCACGTTGATCCCCTCTTCGAACAATGACTCGCCGATGAGCAGGGCCCGGTGGCAGTGCTCAGGGCGTAATTCAGCGCACATGAAGCCGAGCCGCACCGCCTTTTGGTGGGCGGTCCGCAGTCGCCCCAGCCCTTGCTGGTACAAATCGCTCTCCGCCAATTTCACATAGTCCACCCGCCCTTCGGCCGTCCTCAGTTCCGGATCGGTCGGCATTCCCCCCAATTCTTCCCCCAGAAAGACATAGGTGATTCCAGCCGCTTGCAGGTGGCGCTGGAGGTTTTCCTTCCGGTAATCCTCAAAGCGCTTGGACCAGGGCCGCGTCCGCACGTCCACCAGGAATTCCAGGTGGTACTGCAACAGGAGGCCGATCAGGTCCTCGATGCTGCGGTTGCCGTAGCCAATGCTGTGAAGGGAAAAATTCATGGCATAAAAAAACCCCGCAGTGCGGGGAAAAAAATAAAAAATTTGAGGCGACGAGCGGATTCGAACCGCTGTATAAGGTTTTGCAGACCTCCGCCTAGCCGCTCGGCCACGTCGCCTTTTTCAAAAATGGATAGCAATATTAGGGAATTAAATGGTAGGCAGCAAGGAGATTCTGCGTTTTTTCTGATTGGAGAAAATCGCTGAATTTCTGCCCTCCAAGAGGGTTTCGGCCGGTTTTGGGACGGGCCGTGACAAAGCCGCCCCGGATTTCGGGGCCCCGCTCCATGACTTCCAGTCGATCGGGATAGGTCTTCGCCAGAGATTCCAGGACAAAGCCGTCCCGGACCCAGCCGCGGAGGAGATAATCGCGGCACTGCTTGTAGAAATTGGCGTAGCGGACGGAATCGGGAAAGGTGGTGGTTCCCAGCCAACGCTCGGTCCACCGCCGCGTGGGACGGTGGCTGGCTTCCAGCACGGTACCGCCGGCCCCCGGGATATTGGGATTCAGGGGGCCCAGCCGTCGGGCCCGCACCACGCGGGCGGGGGCCAAGGTTTGGATGCCTTCCAGGTCATCCACCATGCCTTGCACGTGGATCAATCCCGTGTCCAGCAGGACGACAGCATCGATGGGTTGCCCAAAATGAAGGTGCTGAAGAATGGTTTCCGTGGAAAGGATCCTCAAATTGATGTCCCATTTCTCTTCCCCATTGAATTCCTCCACAGCGGCGGTTACGAAATCGCCCGCCCATGGATCGGTATATACGACCAGTTTGTTTTGATTTTTGCATCCCGTCCCCACCAACAAGATGCCCAGCAGGAACCATCCGAGTTGTTTCATTGCCCTACCCCCGCTTAAATAGTTCTTCGACCATTGCCCTCCGCACCTCACCCTTTACCGGCGGCTTTTCCTTGCTCACCCGGACCCTTGCTGAAACGATATGGGGAAACTTTTCCATGACCTTCCCTCCCACTTCTACCACCAAGCTCTCCAGCAAGTTTTTCCGTTCGCCCATGACTTCCGCCACGATCCCATACAATTCGGAATAATCGTCGGCATCCTCGATCTCATCGCTGGTAGGCAAGGGCCGACTTCCCGTATCTACGTACACGTCCACCTCGAAATAATTGCCCTTTTCCTGCTCCTCCTCGTAAACCCCGTGGTAAGCAAAAAATCGCATTCCTTCCAATGCAATGATGGCCATGTCAAGTGTCTTTGGTAGATGAATAGTGCGCACGAATCGCGCTTTCCAAGGTAATCAGGTCCACATTTCTTTCCAATTGCGCCTGGCGGGCAATCGAGATCTCTTGTCGCTCTTCCGACACTACAATCACCAGACAGTCACTTGCTTCCGAGATTCCTAGTGCGGCCCGGTGCCTCAATCCCAGCTCCGGAGGAAGGTTCTTTTCGCGGGACAAGGGCAATACACATCGGGCCGCCGCAATTTCGTAGTTGTCGATGATGACCGCGCCGTCGTGGAGGGGGCTGTCGTGGAGGAAAAACGAATGCAAAACCCGTTCTGAGACCGGAGCGCCGATCAGGTCCCCTGTCTCCCGAATGGATTCCAGGTGATCGTCTCCCGTCAACACAATCAAAGCGCCCAATTTGGCCCGCTTGATCTCCACAATCCCGTCGATCAATTCGTCGTAGGAAAATTCTGCCTCCCGTGTCGACACAAACAATTGACTGAGCGCCCGGGAAATAAGGGTGTTTTTGCTGATCAGGAGAAGGAACCTGCGAATTTCAGCCGAGAAGATGATGATGAGTGCCAATGCACCCACGCCCAGGAATTCGTCGAGGATGGACCGCAGGAGCACCATGTCGAGCAGGTCCACCACTTTCCACCCCACAAAAACAAAGAGGATCGCGAGGATGATTCGCAGGGCAATGCTGCCGCGGAGGAGTTCGTAGAGCTTGTAAAACAGGAATGTCACCACCGAAATGTCGATGATGTCCACGAGGCGAACGGTGATGAATCCTATTTTAAACAGTTCCATGTTCCAGGTATTGATGGAGCTGGGCGATGCGGTGCGCGGGTTTTACGTCGTGGACCCGGAGGATTCGGGCTCCCGCCCGAAGCGCTTGCAGGTGCATGGCTGCCGACAACTCCGTCACGTCGTCCGGACTTGTCTTGAACGGCCGGTACAGCATTGATTTCCGCGAAATCCCCACCAACAACGGCAATCCAAGGGCGAGAAATTTATCCAAATTCCGAAACAGTTCATAATTATGGGCCAGGGTCTTGCCGAAGCCAAAGCCCGGATCGACGATGATGTCGGTAATTCCGGCCGCCCGGGCGGCCTTCACCCGCTCCGTCAGATGGTCCAGGATGTCCTCCACAACATTTACATAGGTCGGGTTTTTCTGCATGGTCTGGGGCGTGCCCTGGATGTGCATCAAGACATAAGGCGCGTCGTATTCTGCGACCGTAGCCAACATCTCAGGATCGAAGAGACCTCCCGAGATGTCGTTGATGATGTGGGCGCCTCGGTCGAGGACGGCCCGGGCCACGGGCGCGCGAAAGGTGTCGATGGACAAAATGGCTGCGGGAAAATGTTGTCGCAGGGCCTCGACAACGGGCACCACCCGGCGAAGTTCTTCTTCGACGGGGATGTCATCGGCACCCGGCCGGGTGCTGTACCCGCCGATGTCAATCATGTCCGCCCCCTCCCCGATCATGGCTTCAGCGTGCTTCAGGGCCGCATCGAGGGAGTTGAAACGTCCTCCGTCGGAGAAAGAATCCGGGGTGACGTTGAGGATCCCCATGACGCGGGGCTCGACGAGGTCGAGCAGCTGCCCCCGGCAATTGAGCGTAACAGGAAGTGGAGGAAAAATGGACATGGAACAATTTATAACTAAATCCTTCGTTGAAAGAAGCAGAAATGCGTTCTTTCCCTTGGGAACCTCCCAAAATTGACCAAAAATTACCTAAATTTAAGGTTTAGTGGAACGAATAAAGATCTCAGTGCCCTGAATGTCCTGTTGCACCAAATTTTCTTTCGGGCTTGGGGATAAATGGCATTGTAATTCAAACGAAAAGGTGTATTCTGATCGCAGATGAAGAGAAATTATACCATTGACTACGCTGCATGGGGACTGGTATTGGTGATCCTGCTGGCCACTCCCTTTCTCGTCAATCTTTTGTACACGCCCCCGGAGCTGGGGCCGGACAAGAATCCGACGGTATTGATCATCTTCCTCACCTTCCTGGGGTTCCTGGTCCTGACCAGCCTTGCTCTGTGGGCCCAGATCATCATGGGACGCACCCGATCCTTGTCGGCTCCCAAGTCCCTGGCCACCACCACGTTCAATACCATGAACCTCCACAACAAGCTGTTGGGAGGCCTTCTGATCCTCTCCGGCTTTGTGAAATTGCAGGATCCGGTCGGTTTTGGGATCAAATTGGACGATTACTGGACGGTATTTGCCGCCGAAGAATACCTGGGCAGCCTCTTCCCCGCTGACTTTTTCCGCTCCATCTCCGTCGGAATGGCCATTTTTGTCAGCGTCTTTGAAGTCGTGCTCGCCATCGCCCTCATGACAGGGTACCGGATGAAATGGACCGGGACCATTGTTCTGCTCCTGATGCTCTTCTTCACCGGTCTGACCGCATTTTCTGCCATCACCGGCGAAGTCACCGATTGTGGCTGCTTTGGGGATGCGCTAAAACTCACCCCCTGGCAATCCTTCTACAAGGACATCTATTTGATCTTCGTCACCGGGCCCATTTTCCTCCTCCGCAAGCGCATCCAACCCTATTTCCGCAATCCCATTCCGATGGTCGCGGTGATCCTGGGAACCCTTGGCTTTGGCTATTTCAGTATTTATTGCCTCAACCACCTCCCCGCCCTAGATTTCCGCGGCCCTTACAAGGCCGGTCAAAACCTCCAATACAACGCGACGACGATGGACGAAGAGGGTGTCATCATCGCCCATGACTTCTATGAGTTCTGCGCTGATTGTGGCAAGGACAGTGGCTACGAAGGGCCGGTGCTGTACATCGTCTGCTACGACATGGAGAAGCACGACAAGGAAAATTATGAGAATGCAGCGGTTTTGGCGCGGGAAATCATGGCGCAAGCTCCGGGCATCAAGGTCTGTGGTGGCACGAATACCACGTCCAGGGCCCGAAAAGAACTCGGCATCAATGGCTTGGATGACCTTTGCCTTTCCGGACAGGATCAGAAAACCTTGAAAACGATGATCCGTTCCAGCCCTGGGTTCATTTTGGTTCAGGATGCAGTGGTCAAGAAAAAATGGCACTACAACGACCAGCCTTCGGTTGCAGAATTGAAGGAAATGGCCGGTCCTGCTGCCGATGTGAAGCCCTTTGTGCCGGAGCCAGAACCCGCTCCGGTCGATACCGCGGCTGTGGATAGCCTGGCCGCAGATTCCATCATAGATCCCTCCTAGCGCCCCATGGCGGCCTTTCTCCTCAAACGCCTCCTGTCGGGATTCCTCGTGATTTGGGGAATCGTTACCCTCTTGTTCCTCATCTTCAACGTCCTTGGCAATCCGGCCGAGAGCATGACCGATGAGAATACGGACGAGGCAACCCGGCTGGCCATTGAGAAAGCCTACCACCTGGACCAGCCCGTCCACATCCAATACCTGTATTACCTCAACGACCTCTCCCCCCTTGGGGTGCTGGATCGAAACGACCCGGAATTGACCGCTCAGCGGTACGGGAGGCTGTTTGGCGTCGGCGGAAGTCAGTTCCTCGCCGTCAAGGCCCCCTGGATGCGTCGGTCATTCCAGAGCAACCGAAAGGTTTCGGTGATGCTTTCCGAGAAGCTCCCTGGGACTGCCATACTGGCGGTCTCCTCCATCCTACTGGCGATTTTGCTGGGGATTCCCCTGGGCGTCATTTCCGCGCTGAAGCGGGGACAGTGGGCCGACCGACTGGTCACCTTCATCACATTGCTGGGGATTTCGGCTCCCTCTTTCTTTATCGCGGTCATCGTCATCCGTATTTTCGCGGTCAATTGGGGCAGTTGGACCGGCTTCAATGTCACGGGGTACATGTTTGAAGACCGGGTCTTTGGAGAAGGGCAATGGGTGCATTGGAAAAATCTGGTGCTGCCAAGCCTCGCGCTGGGGATTCGGCCTTTGTCGATCATCACGCAGCTGACGCGGAGCAGCATGATGGAGGTCCTCCAAATGGATTATGTACGGACGGCGCACGCCAAGGGGCTCCACCGCCGGGTAGTATTGTTTCGCCATTCCCTTCGGAATGCGTTGAATCCGGTGCTGACATCGGTCTCAGGCTGGTTTGCCTCGCTCCTGGCGGG
Organism: uncultured bacterium; assembly: GCA_963923035.1. Taxonomy (GTDB): domain Bacteria; phylum Bacteroidota; class Bacteroidia; order J057; family JADKCL01; genus CAWUKT01. Next base: position 125,208 of record CAWUKT010000006.1, on the reverse strand, counting down.
TGCCTTCTTTATCGAAGCCATCTTCGATTGGCAGGGGCTGGGGAAACTGACCATCGACGCGCTCTCCGCGAAGGATTATCCTGTTATCCTGGGCGCCGCCATCTTGATTGGCGTGATTTTCGTCACCATCAATGTGCTGGTCGACATCCTCTATACCCGCCTCGATCCGCGCGTCCGGCTCACCTGAGCCCTTCCAATTCACATCTCCTTCTGGAAAAGCTCTCTTCTCCTTCCCGGCATTTCTTCTAATTTTGCGGCATGAAATTCTTTCTGATCGGCTTCATGGGGGCAGGAAAAACGACCATTGGGAAGTATGCGGCCCGGGAAAACCAATTGCGGTTCCTGGATCTGGACGCGTACATCGAGGAAAAGTTGGGGATGGAAATTCGGCAGGTATTTCGGGAAAAAGGGGAAACCTATTTTCGGGAGCAGGAGCGTATCGCTTTGGAGGAGGTGATTGCTTTGGACGAAGATTTGCTGGTTTCCTGCGGAGGTGGGACGCCCTGCTTCTTTGACAATATGGATCGGATGAATGCAGCCGGAGTTACCCTTTACCTGGATCTCAGTGCCGCTCGTTTGACCGACCGGCTCCGCAATTCAAAGTCCAAACGGCCTCTGATCTCCAACCTTAAAGGAGATTTGCAGGTATTTGTGCACAAGAAATTGTTGGAAAGGGCCAGCTTTTACGGCCAATCGCAGATTTTGATCGCCGAAAACCAAGCCAATCGAAAGGATGTCAGCCGAATCATTCAGAAGATCAGGACGCGTGGGTCAAGAACCGAGTCCCATTGAGACCACGACCTTCCCAAACTGCTTTCCATTGGCCATTTTTTCCGCTGCTTCCACCGACTCATCGAACGGAAAGACTTCATCCACCACGGGAACAAGCTCCTTTTTCCGCACAAACTCCATCATCCCGTGAAAATCCGCCTCTGATCCCATCGTGCTTCCCATCAACGTCAATTGCTTCCAAAAGACCTTCTGAGGTGAGATTTTCTCGTATTTGCCTGCAGTTCCTCCGTAGACTACAATCCGCCCTCCCAAGTCAGCCAAGTCAATCAGGCTCCCAAAACCTTTTCCGCCCGCACCATCGATGATCACCGAAAAAGCTCCGGCTTTTGATTTCAGGTCCTGGGCCCAGTTCTCCTTTTTGTAATTCATCCCGCCAGCCGCCCCCAGAGAGATGGCCTTTCGGATCTTCTCCTCGGAACTGGATGTCACCCACACTTCGCAACCTTCCAACAAGGCAAATTGCAGGGCAAACAAGGCCACTCCCCCCCCAATTCCGGTGATCAGCACCCGGTCGGAACTGCGCATCTTCGCCCGGGAAAAGGCCGCCCGGTAGGCCGTCAGCCCCGCCAGGGGAAGCGCTGCTGCCTGCTCGAACGACAAGTGCATCGGGATCGGATGAATATACTTGGGCTCAACCTTCACCAGTTCGGCGAAGGTTCCATTCTTAGGCAGGCCCAAAATCTCATAATTCTTGCCCTGAAACCGTTCTCCATCTCCCCAATTCATACTCGGATTGATCAGGACCTGCTGCCCCAACAATCCGCGGGAGACACCACTCCCCACTGCTTCCACTACGCCCGCGCCATCCGAGCCCGGAATAATGGGATACTTGATCCCGGGATACATTCCCTTGCTGATCCAAATGTCGCGGTGGTTGAAGGCAGCCGCCTTCATGCGGACCAGGACATTTCCGACGACCGGAATGGGATCGGCTACATTTTTGACACTCCAAGACTTTTTGGCGGACTCAAGGATCAGTGCTTTCATAGAAAGGATTACTGTACAAAGGCGATGGCGGAGGTTTCTTCCGAGGCGATTTCAACGGAAACGTGCTGTTGGAGGGTCGTGGCCAACAACATTCCCACAAAGTCGTGGGTCACGGGGACATTGCGGTGCCCCCGGTCAATCAGAACGGCGGTCTGTACCCGGGCGGGGCGGTGGGGAATCACCGCCGCAATGGCCAGAAACATGGTGCGTCCCGAGTACAAGACATCGTCGACAATGACCACAGCGCGCCCCCGAATGGTCGCGGCTGCATCGGCAGTTTCCATTTGAACTCCATCCTTTACGCGATTGCCCCGAATCCGCAGGATTTCAATCGGCGAAATCTTCCGGAGGTGCTCGGTCAACAAATCAGCGAGAAAAGTACCGCGCTCATTGACCCCAATGAGGACCAACTGTTCGACCCCGAAATTGGATTCGTAGATTTCGTACGCCATTCGATTGATCTTCGAACGGGCTTCGGCGGCACTTAAGATTTGGACTTTTTCCTTACCAGTGGACATGCGCAAAAGGTGGATTGGACTAAAAATAAAAAGAAATAGGGACAATCGCTTGCCCCTATTTTCTATATCGTGGATGGAATCGAATTATTCGCTGACAACTGTTTCAGCCGATTCTTCCGGCTGGCTATCGGCGACCCCGTAACGGGTCTTGAATTCGTCCATGTCACCTACAATGTAGTTTTCGTATTCGCGCAGGCCGGTACCGGCCGGGATCAGGTGACCAACGATCACGTTCTCCTTCAGGCCGACCAACTCGTCGGTCTTGGCGGTGATGGCCGCCTCGGAGAGGACTTTGGTCGTTTCCTGGAAGGATGCGGCGGAGAGCCAGGACTTGGTTCCCAGCGATGCCCGGGTAATCCCTTGCAGGATCGGACGGCCTACGGCCGGACGGGCCCGACGGGCCTTCACAGGCTGAAGTTCCTTGCGCTGTAGGTAGCGGTTCTCGTCGTGGAGACGGCGAGAGCTCACAATCTGACCCGGCTTGAACTTCTCGGAATCACCCGCTTCTTCGACCACCATTTTGTCCCAAATCCAGTCATTTTCTTCCTGGAAGTCGCGACGGTCAACTCTTTCCTTTTCGAGGAAGATGGTATCCCCAGCATCTTCGATGTTGAGCTTCTGCATCATCTGACGCACGACAACTTCAATGTGCTTATCGTTGATACCTACACCCTGGAGGCGGTAAACTTCCTGGATTTCGTTGACGATATAGGCCTGAACTGCGCTCGGGCCTTTGATGGCGAGGATTTCTGCCGGCGCAATTGCACCGTCGGACAGGAGGTCACCCGCATAAACGAGGTCGTTTTCCTGAACGAGGATGTGCTTGGTCAGCGGAATCAGGTAACGCTTCTTATCGGCTTCGTCACGAGAGGTCACAAAGACTTCACGGTTACCCCGCTTGATGCCTCCAAGGCTCACGATACCGTCGATCGAAGAAACGACGGCCGGGTTGGAGGGGTTCCGGGCTTCGAAGAGCTCGGTCACACGCGGGAGACCACCGGTAATGTCCGAAGACTTACCCGAGGTACGCGGAATCTTACACAGGATGGTACCTGCGCCGATTTTTTCCTTGTCCTCTACCTTCACCAAAGATCCGATCGGCAAGCTGTACGTACGGAGCGGCTTGCCGTCCTTGTCGATGACCCGGATGGCCGGGTTGATCGTGCGGTCCTTGGAGTCGATGATGACTTTCTCCGTAAATCCGGACTTCTCATCCTTCTCCTCGACGTAGGTAGAACCTTCGCTGAGGTTTTCGTAGATGGCCGTTCCTTCAAATTCGGAGAGGATTACCGCGTTGTACGGATCCCAGCTACAAATCGAATCGCCACGCTTGATGTTTTGACCTTCTTTCACGAGGATCAAAGAACCGTAAGGGATCTTGTGAGAAGCAAGCATCTTGTTCTTGGCGTTCATGATGCGCACTTCACCACCGCGTACGATGACGACTTCTTCCTGGTCACCACCTTCTTTGTCCCGCATTACGGTCCGAACGTTTTCGATTTCGACGGTACCTTCATGCTTAGAAGTAAGGCGGCTTTCACCCACCATACGACCGGCGATACCACCAAGGTGGAAGGTACGCAGCGTCAACTGGGTTCCAGGCTCACCAATGGACTGGGCGGCGATTACACCGACTGCTTCCCCAACTTCAACCGGACGGTTGGTCGCCAGGTTGCGGCCGTAGCATTTCACACATACCCCAGCTTTCGACTCACAGGTCAGTACAGAGCGGATTTCCACCCGTACAATTCCTGCTTCCTCGATCATCATGGCCATGTCATCATCGAGGATGGTACCAGCGGGAACGATGATTTCATCCGTTTCCGGGTGAATGACATCTTCCAGAACGGTACGTCCAAGGATACGATCGCTGATCGGCTCCTGGATTTCATCGTCCTTGATGAGCGGCTCCATGGTCAGACCACGGAGGGTTCCACAGTCGAACTCGGTGATGATGACATCCTGAGATACGTCAACGAGACGACGGGTCAGGTAACCAGCATCCGCCGTTTTCAAAGCGGTATCGGCCAGACCCTTACGGGCACCGTGGGTAGAGATAAAGTATTCAAGTACTGAAAGGCCTTCCTTAAAGTTGGAGATAATCGGGTTTTCGATGATCTCACCGGCAGAACCTTTGAGTGATTTTTGCGGCTTGGCCATCAGCCCCCGCATACCTCCCAACTGCTTGATCTGCGCTTTGGAACCACGAGCTCCAGAGTTCAGCATCATAAAGACCGAGTTGAAGCCGTCGTTGTCGTTCGTCAACTGCTTCATCAGGGTATCGGAAAGGGCAGCATCCATATTGGTCCAAACGTCGATGACCGCCTTGTAACGGTCGCTCTCCGTAATCAGACCCATGGTATAGTCGTCGGTGATGGCTGCGACTTCTTCCTGGGCTTGGGACACCAATTCGTCTTTTTCTACCGGGATCAATACTTCCGGCAAACCGAAGGAAAGACCTCCGACGAATGCTTGGCGGAATCCGAGACCCTTCAGGCGGTCGAGGAAGATTGCAGTTTCCCGGAGACCACTCTTCTTGAAGATGTCACCGATGTATTTCCGCAGTTCCCGCTTACCACAGGTATCGTTGATGTAGTAGAAGTCCTCGGGAACAATCTGGTTGAAGAGGACCCGTCCCGTCGTCGTTTTGACGATTTCGGTGAAGGGGCGTCCAGTTTGCTCGTTGATGAGAACCTTGTGCGTATTCGCGTCACGCTTGGGAAGGCGTACATTGATGAAGGCGTGCTTCGCAATGGTGCCTTCGTTGTAAGCGATGATCACTTCTTCGGGGCTACCGAAGGTCAGCCCTTCACCCGTTTGACCGGGACGTCCCTTGGTCAGGTAGTAAATACCCAATACCATGTCCTGAGAAGGCAGGGTAATCGGCTTACCGTTGGCGGGGTGAAGAATGTTGTGGCTGGCCAACATGAGAACCATGGCTTCCAGACAGGCTTCCGCGCTCAGGGGCACGTGAACGGCCATCTGGTCACCGTCGAAGTCAGCGTTAAAACCGGTACAAACGAGGGGGTGCAACTGGATGGCTTTACCTTCGACCAGCTTAGGCTGGAAGGCCTGGATACCCAGACGGTGCAAGGTAGGAGCCCGGTTCAGGAGGACCGGGTGGCCGACCAGAACGTTTTCCAGAATATCCCAAACAACCGGGTCTTTCTTGTCAACGATCTTCTTCGCGCTCTTTACGGTCTTGACAATGCCCCGCTCGATCAGTTTCCGGATGATGAAGGGCTTGAACAATTCCGCGGCCATGTTCTTCGGCAAACCACATTCGTGGAGTTGCAGGGTCGGGCCTACAACGATTACCGAACGACCGGAGTAGTCAACCCGCTTACCGAGGAGGTTCTGACGGAAACGACCTTGCTTACCCTTCAGCATGTCCGAGAGGGACTTCAGGGCGCGGTTGCTGTCCGAACGAACGGCGTTGACTTTACGCGTATTGTCGAAGAGAGAGTCGACAGCTTCCTGGAGCATCCGCTTTTCGTTACGGAGAATTACTTCAGGAGCTTTAATTTCGATGAGTCGCTTGAGACGGTTGTTCCGGATGATGACCCGACGATAGAGGTCGTTCAGGTCGGAGGTAGCAAAACGACCACCTTCCAACGGAACCAACGGACGCAGTTCCGGCGGGATGACCGGAACCATGCGGATCACCATCCACTCGGGACGGTTCTCGATTTGCCGGTTGGCAGCGCGGAATGCCTCGACGATCTTCAGACGCTTCAGGGCGTCGTTTTTACGCTGCTGAGAAGTCTCTTCTGCGGCTTTCTTGCGCAGCTGGTAGGACAACTCATCCAGGTTGATCGAGCCCAGGAGGGCTTCGAGGGCATCGGCGCCCATCTTGGCGACGAATTTATTCGGGTCATTGTCATCGAGCATCTGGTTGTCCTTCGGAAGGGTTTCCAGAATGTTGAGGTAATCTTCTTCCGTGAGGAAGTCCATACGCTCAACACCTTCGATGGCTTTGACACCGGGGTTGATGACTACGTAACGTTCGTAGTAAATAATCTGATCCAATTTCTTGGAAGTAAGACCGAGCAGGTAGCCGATCTTACTGGGCAGGGTCCGGAAATACCAGATGTGGGCCACCGGCACTACGAGTGCGATGTGTCCCATACGCTCACGGCGTACTTTTTTCTCCGTTACTTCTACCCCACAGCGGTCACAAATGATGCCCTTGTAGCGAATACGCTTGTACTTACCACAGTGACACTCATAATCCTTAACCGGGCCAAAAATCCGCTCACAAAACAACCCGTCTTTTTCTGGCTTGTAAGTTCTGTAGTTGATGGTTTCGGGCTTGAGCACCTCCCCGTGAGAGCGCTCAAGGATGGCTTCCGGCGACGCCAGAGAGACCGTTACCCGGGAAAAATCGCTGCTAATTCCTCTTCTATCCTTACTTGCGGACATTGAGTTCCTCCTTGTTTATGGATTAATTCAAAGTAACTTCCAAGGCCAAACCACGCAATTCGTGGAGCAATACGTTGAAGGATTCCGGAATGCCGGGTTTCGGCAGAACGTCTCCTTTTACGATTGCTTCGTAGGTCTTCGCCCGACCGTACACGTCGTCGGACTTAACCGTGAGCATTTCACGGAGGATGTGGGCGGCACCGAATGCCTCGAGTGCCCATACTTCCATCTCCCCAAAACGCTGTCCACCAAACTGTGCTTTACCACCCAGCGGCTGCTGGGTAATGAGCGAGTACGGTCCGATCGAACGGGCGTGCATCTTGTCGTCGACAAGGTGGCTGAGTTTCAGCATGTAGATAATGCCCACCGTGGTTTTCTGGTCAAAACGGGCTCCGCTCTGGCCGTCGTATAGGTAGGTCTGGCCCCATTCGGGAAGACCGGCCTTTTCGAGGTAACCAGCAACGTCGTCCGGCTTGGCGCCGTCAAAGATCGGGGTGGCAAACTTCACGCCGAGGACGCGGCCTGCCCAACCCAATACAGTCTCGTAGATCTGTCCCAGGTTCATCCGGGAAGGTACGCCCAGCGGGTTCAGGACGATGTCTACCGGCGTTCCATCTTCGAGGAACGGCATGTCTTCAGCCGGTACAATACGGGCAACTACCCCTTTGTTACCGTGGCGACCTGCCATCTTGTCCCCTACCTTGAGCTTACGCTTCTTGGCGATATACACCTTGGCGAGCTTCAGTATACCAGAGGGAAGTTCATCTCCTACCCGGATTTGATATTCCTCCCGGCGGAATTCGCCTTCGATCTCGTTGTACTTCTTTTTGTAATTGGCAAACAACCGCTGAATGTTGGTATTCAGTTCTTCATCCTTGGTCCAGTCGCTCGGAATGACTTCCAACCAACGTACCGGAGCCAAAGTCTTTTCAGTGAACTTCTTACCAGGAGAAACGATTTCTTCGCCGTATTTATTCTTTACACCGGCACTCTTGGTGTTTTGCAGCAGCTGCAACAACTTGCCGGTCATCAGACGGTCAAGGTCCGCGAGGTCAGACTTGTACTTGGATTCCAGTTCCTGGAGCCGCTTTTTGTCCTGTTGACGGGCTTTGCCTTCTTTCTTTTCTTTTTGGAAGAGCTTCTTGTCGATGACCACCCCCTTAACCGACGGGGGCACCCGCAGAGAAGCATCTTTCACGTCACCAGCTTTGTCACCAAAGATGGCGCGGAGGAGTTTTTCTTCCGGAGTCGGATCGGTCTCACCTTTCGGGGTGATTTTACCAATCAGGATATCGCCTTCCTTGACTTCGGCACCGACGCGGATCAGTCCATTCTCGTCGAGGTTTTTGACGGCATCCTCACTCACGTTCGGAATTTCACGGGTCAGTTCCTCTTCGCCCCGCTTGGTGTCCCGAACCTGGAGTTCGTAGACATCAATGTGGATCGAAGTGAAGACATCTTCCGCGACCACCCGCTCGGAGATTACGATGGCATCCTCAAAGTTATATCCCTGCCAGGGCATGAAGGCCACTTTCAGGTTCTTACCGATGGCCAATTCACCGTCTTCAGTGGAATAACCTTCTACCAGAACCGATCCTTCAATCACCTTGTCACCCTGCTTCACAATCGGCTTCAGGTTGACACAGGAGTTTTGGTTGGTCCGGCGGAATTTGGGCAGGTAGTAGCTGGTCACGTTGGTATCGAAGCTGACTAGGTCATCGACCATGGTGCGCTCGTACCGGATCACAACTTTGTTGCCATCCACAAACTCAACGACGCCTTTTCCTTCCGCGATCAGAAGCGCGCGGGAGTCAACGGCTGCCTTTTGCTCGAGACCAGTTCCGACGATGGGACTGTCGGGACGCAGCAGCGGCACTGCCTGGCGCTGCATGTTCGAGCCCATCAATGCCCGGTTGGCATCGTCGTGTTCCAGGAACGGAATGAGCGATGCGGCGAGGGACACAATCTGGTTCGGCGCCACGTCCATGTAGGTCAACGAATCGGGGCCTACCAATGGGAAGTCACCCATTTTCCGCGCCCGGATTTGGTCATTGACGAAGGTTCCGGAGTCGTCGATCGGAGCGTTGGACTGGGCGATGATGATGCCGTCTTCCTCTTCTGCTGAGAGGTAGACCGTTCGGTCATCAACTTTGCCGCTGTCTACAATCCGGTAGGGCGTCTCAATGAAGCCCATATCATTCACCTTTGCATAGACACAAAGGGAGGAGATCAAACCAATGTTAGGACCTTCCGGCGTCTCAATCGGACAGAGACGACCGTAGTGGGTATAGTGTACGTCCCGTACCTCAAAGCCTGCCCGCTCCCGGGAAAGACCACCCGGTCCAAGGGCAGAAACCCGCCGCTTGTGGGTCACTTCGGACAACGGGTTCGTCTGGTCCATGAACTGGCTCAGCTGGTTCGTGCCGAAGAAGGAGTTGATGACGGAAGAAAGGGTACGGGCGTTGATCAGGTCAGCGGGCGTGAAAATCTCGTTGTCACGGATGTTCATCCGCTCGCGGATGGTCCGGGCCATACGGGCCAGACCGACGCCGAACTGAGCATACAACTGCTCTCCTACCGTACGTACACGACGGTTGCTCAAGTGGTCGATGTCGTCCACGTGGGCCTTGGAGTTCTGAAGACGGATCAGGTACTGGACGATTTTGATGATGTCATCCTTGGTCAGTACCTGGGAAGTTTCTTCGAAATCCTTGTGGAGTTTCTTGTTCAAGCGGTAACGGCCTACCTCACCGAGGTCGTAACGCTTGTCACTGAAGAACAACTTGTCGATGATGCCACGGGCGGTTTCCTCGTCCGGCGGCTCAGTATTCCGAAGCTGACGATAAATCAGGTCGACGGCTTCAGACTCAGAGTTGGAGTTGTCCTTCTGAAGTGTATTGTAAATGATAGAGTATTCGGCGGAATTGGAACTCTCGGAGACCAAAATGATGCTCTTGGTTCCGGAATCCATGACCACTTCGATGTCTTCCTTCTGAAGAATGTGGTCGCGCTCCAGCAATACCTCATTCCGGGTGATGGTAATTACCTCACCGGTATCTTCATCCACGAAGTCCTCGTCCCAGGTTTTCAAGATCCGCGCGGCGAGCTTACGTCCGACGCACTTCTTGAGGTTGGCTTTGGTGGCTTTGATTTCCTCGGCCAGACCAAAGATTTCCAGGATGTCTTTGTCCGTGGAATAGCCGATGGCCCGCAGCAGCGTGGTCACCGGGAATTTCTTTTTCCGGTCGATATAGGCATACATGACGTTGTTGACGTCAGTTGCGAATTCGATCCAGGATCCTTTGAAAGGAATGATTCGGGCGGAGTACAGCTTCGTTCCGTTGGCGTGCAAAGATTGGCCAAAGAATACACCGGGAGAGCGGTGCAACTGGCTTACGATGACACGCTCGGCACCGTTGATGACGAAGGTACCCGAGCCGGACATGTAAGGGATGTTGCCAAGGTAAACTTCCTGTACGACCGGTTCGAAATCATCGTTTTCGGGGTCGGTACAGTAAAGGTAAAGTTTGGCCTTGAGGGGCACAGCGTAGGTCAGCCCCCGGTCCTTACATTCGTCGATAGAATATTTGGGTGGGTCAATGTAATAGTCCAGGAATTCAAGAACGAAATTTTCCCGCGCGTCAGTGATGGGGAAATTCTCCTGAAAAACTTTATGCAAGCCCTCTTCTTTCCGCCGCTCTGGCGGGGTGTCGAGCTGCATAAATTCCCTGAAGGATTTCAATTGAACTTCCAGAAGGTCCGGATAGTCAATGACTTTTTTAATGCGGGCAAATGATATCCGGGATGAGGTATAAATATTGGCGGCCAATAGTCCAGGAATTAAGGGTCCCAAAAAAAATAAAAGTACACTAGGTATGTGTATGCAAACACCGGTAGACCTGATTATTTAACCAGGTCTACCGGGTTATCCGGGTATGCAATCCCAAGCAATCAAGCTGGGGACTACTTACCAATCATTTCTACTTCAGCGCCAGCTTCTTCGAGCTGCTTGACGATTGCTTCTGCTTCTTCCTTGGTGATACCTTCTTTGACGGGGCCAGGGGCACCATCAACGACTCCTTTGGCGTCTTTCAGGCCAAGACCAGTGATCGACTTAACAGCCTTCACTACGTTCAGCTTAGCACCACCAGGAGACTTAAGGATAACGTCGAATTCGGTCGGCTCAGCAGCAGCGGCTTCGCCACCATCGCCAGCAGGACCTGCAACAGCCACAGCAGCAGCTGCAGGCTCGATGCCGTATTCTTCTTTAAGGATTTCTGCGAGTTCGTTTACCTCTTTAACAGTGAGGTTGACCAACTGCTCAGCAAATTCTTTGAGATCTGCCATTTTGATACTCGGTTATATGAGTGATAAATTATCTAAGTGTGTAACAGCCAATTTATTAACCCTCGCGTTCCTGGAGGGTTTTGATAAGTCCAGCCAATGTCTGACCACCCGACTGAAGGGCACCCAAAACGTTTTTGGCAGGGCTTTGAAGCAAGCCGATGAGGTCTCCGATCAACTCGTTCTTGGACTTGAGTTTGACCAGTGCCTCGAGTTGTTCGTCGCCGAGGAATACGGCTTCGCCAACATAGGCTGCTTTCAGGACCGGTGTTTCTTTTTTGCCGCCGCGGTATTTCTTGATGATTTTAGCCGGCTGGTTGACGTTCTCCCCTACAAAGAAGACAGCGGACTGCTGCTTCAGCGCAGAATAAAGTTCATCGTAAGAGCCTTCTGCATCATCAAGAGCTTTTTTCAGCAGGGTGTTTTTGACGACCTGGACTTTCACTCCGGCCTCAAAACAAAGCCGACGAAGATCAGATACTTCAGAAACGGTCATTCCCCCCATATCAGCGACGTAGATGTTAGGAGTTTCAGCGAGGGTCTCGCTCAAATCCTGTACTACTGCAATTTTTTCTTCTTTCGTCATGATTACACTCCAACTGAATTGTTATCGATGCGAATACCAGGGCCCATGGTGCTGCTCAGGAAGATCGATTTGAAGTAGGTGCCTTTGGCGGCAGCCGGCTTCAAGCGATTCAGTACCTGGGTCAGTTCCCGGGCGTTGTCGGCAATCTGGTCTGCGGTAAAGGATACTTTGCCGATGGCAGCGTGGATGATACCAGTTTTATCAACTTTAAAGTCGATTTTACCTGCTTTCACCTCTTGCACTGCCTTGCCAATGTCCATGGTTACGGTACCACTTTTGGGGTTTGGCATCAAACCACGGGGACCGAGAATCCGACCGAGGCGACCTACTTTGCCCATCACGTTGGGAGAGCAAATGATCACATCGATATCGGTCCATCCACCGTTGATTTTGGTGATGTATTCGTCCAGACCGACCATGTCAGCACCAGCCGCAGTGGCTTCGGCTTCCTTGTCGGGGCTGGTCAAAACCAATACCCGCACGCTTTTACCAGTACCATGAGGAAGGGTCGCAACACCACGCACCATTTGGTTGGCCTGACGCGGGTCTACACCCAAACGTACATGCAATTCAACCGACTGGTCAAACTTGGTGTAGGAAGTCTTCTTGAGCAATTCGGCAGCATCATCGATCGTGTACGAAATCGTACGGTCGACCATCGCGAGTGCTTTCGTATGATTTTTTGAAATCTTTGCCATATCTCAATTAGTTTTCCTCCCCTTCCCAGGGGGCTGTTCCTTCTACGGTAATACCCATGCTCCGAGCCGTGCCTGCTACCATGCGCATAGCGCTTTCAACGGTAAAGGCATTCAGGTCGGGCATTTTGGTTTCGGCGATTTCCTTTACCTGATCCCAGTTTACAGAACCCACCTTGTTACGGTTGGGTTCAGGAGAACCTTTCGAGAGGTTCGCTGCCTTCATCAAAAGAACAGCTGCAGGCGGGGTCTTAATCACGAAGTCAAACGACTTATCGGAATAGACTGTAATCACCACCGGCAATACCTGGCCAATCTTTTCCTGGGTCCGGGCGTTGAACTGCTTACAGAAGTCCATAATGTTCACGCCTTTCGCACCAAGAGCGGGGCCTACCGGAGGTGAGGGATTCGCCTGACCACCTTTGATCTGCAGCTTGATGTAGGTTTCTATCTGCTTAGCCATAGGATCAGAATTCCTTCTCTACCTGAAAATAATTAAGTTCAACCGGCGTGTTCCGGCCAAAGATCTTCACCATGACTTTGAGTTTTTTCTTGTCCTCGTAGATTTCCTCTACGGTTCCACTAAAGCCATTGAAAGGTCCAGCCATTACTTTTACCGGTTCGCCGACGTGGAACGGATCTTCGGGAACTTCTCCCAATTCGTTCATCTCGTCGACTTTACCCAAAATCTTGTTCACTTCTGCGGGACGAAGCGGAACAGGTTTTTGGCCGCGCTCGGTACCGAGAAAACCAATTACTCCGGGAACATCCCGGATCGCCTGGATAATCTCACCACCTAACTCAGCCTCCATAAGAATATATCCGGGAAGGAAACTTCTCTCCCGAATTTTCTTCTTACCGTTCCGAATTTCGAACACTTTCTCAGTAGGAATCAATACCTGGGTAATATACTCCTCCAGTTTCAGTCGTTCGATTTCAGACTCGATGTAGATTTTTACTTTTTTTTCTTGTCCAGAAATAGACCGGACAACATACCATTGCTTTCCCATCGCTACACCGATTCTTAATTAACTACCGATTCCGTAAAGGAGTGAAAGGACGTTGCTCGAAGCGAAATCCATAATGAAGATCGCCAATGCAATCAGCAGGGAAGCTACCAATACAGTAATGGTACTGCTTTGCAAATCCGGCACAGAGGGCCATTGCACTTTGTACAACAACTCGTCTGTGTATGTCGCGAACCACGCCTTTAACTTGCTCATAACTTTAACTTTGCACGGGAGGCAGGAATCGAACCCGCAGCCTACGGTTTTGGAGACCGTCGCTCTACCAATTGAGCTACTCCCGTAAATACAAAAAATCAACCCGGCCGGAAGAGCCGGGTTGACTTATAATTGAATTCTTATTCGATGATCTCAGTCACCTGACCAGCACCAACGGTACGGCCACCTTCGCGGATAGCGAAGCGGAGACCTTTTTCCATTGCGATCGGGTAGATGAGTTCAACTTCGATGGTGACGTTGTCACCAGGCATTACCATGTCTACGCCATTACCGAGGGTTACTACACCGGTAACGTCAGTGGTACGGAAGTAGAACTGGGGACGGTAGTTGGAGAAGAAGGGAGTGTGACGACCACCTTCGTCTTTGCCCAGAACGTAAACCTCAGCCTTGAACTTGGTGTGAGGAGTAACGGACTGCGGCTTACAGATTACCATACCGCGCTTGATCTCAGCCTTGTCGATACCACGGAGAAGCAGACCAACGTTGTCGCCAGCTTCACCACGGTCGAGAATCTTACGGAACATCTCAACACCCGTGATGGTAGAGGTCATCGGCTTTTCGTCAGCAGGACGGAGACCGATGATTTCAACACCTTCGCCGGAGTTGATAACACCACGCTCGATACGACCGGTAGCAACAGTACCACGACCGGTGATGGAGAATACATCTTCCACCGGCATCAGGAACGGCTTGTCGATGTCACGCTCGGGCTCCGGAACGAAGGAGTCAACAGAGGCCATCAGCTCGTGAATCTTGGCTTCCCACTCAGGCTCACCGTTCAGACCACCGAGGGCAGAACCGCGGATGATCGGGGTGTCGTCACCGGGGAAGTCATAGGAATCAAGGAGTTCCTGAATTTCCATTTCGACGAGGTCAAGCAGTTCTTCGTCGTCAACCAAGTCAACCTTGTTCATGAAGACTACGATGGCGGGAACACCTACCTGACGAGCCAGGAGGATGTGCTCACGGGTTTGAGGCATCGGGCCGTCCGTAGCAGCAACTACCAGGATGGCGCCGTCCATTTGAGCAGCACCCGTAATCATGTTCTTCACGTAGTCGGCGTGACCGGGGCAATCTACGTGAGCGTAGTGACGGTTTTCCGTCTCATACTCTACGTGGGAGGTATTAATGGTAATACCGCGCTCTTTTTCCTCGGGAGCGTTATCGATGGAGGAAAAATCGCGTACTTCTGCCGTACCACCTTTGGAAAGTACAACAGTGATTGCCGCCGTAAGCGTGGTCTTACCGTGGTCTACGTGACCGATAGTACCAATATTTACGTGCGGCTTTGTGCGTTCAAATGTCTCTTTCGCCATTTTTTAGAATGCTTCAACTCTTATAAAATAATAAGAGCCGATGACCGGACTCGAACCGGTGACCCCTTCCTTACCATGGAAGTGCTCTACCAACTGAGCTACATCGGCTTTTGAGCGGGAGACGAGATTCGAACCCGCGACCCTCAGCTTGGAAGGCTGATGCTCTACCAACTGAGCTACTCCCGCTTAAAATCGATAGCAGAAAAAAGGTCTTGATCTGCTACGCTGAAGGTTTCTTTATACTTGTGGGGAGAGCAGGATTCGAACCTACGTAGGCGTAGCCAACAGATTTACAGTCTGCCCCGTTTAACCGCTTCGGTATCTCCCCAGGTTAAATCTTGGTAGCGTCGCAAGAAAACGACCTTTTTTACTGAATTTCAAGGAACAAAATGCGCTTGGTAGGCACATTTTCGTAACGAGTTGCAAAGGTATGGATTTACGAGGCAAATTCAAACCTTTTTTTCTCTCCTAACCGGTAAATCACTTGTTTGGGATTTGTAGGTTAACGGAGGGCAAAGATAGAAGGATGAATTGCTCTAACCAAAAACTTTTTTAAAAATCCCGCGTTTCATTTCTTTCCCCTCAAACCCCGCTTCCTTCAACAACTCCAGCACCCGATCAGACTTCACATCATTACCCCTCACAGTCAACACCTTACCTTCACTTTCCAAGTCTACTGACCACTCTTCAATCGAAGGTTCCGCCTCCATCAGGGGTGTGATTTTTGCCGTGCAACCACCACATCTGAGCGTCGTCGTAAATCGTTTCTCTTTCATGTCGCAAAGGTACAGAAAGGAACCCTTATATATAGGTAACCTGACCAGCATTTCCTCCGCCCCTCTCCTTTCCACCTCCATCCCGAAAGAAATTTGAGTTCTGAGCCCTGAATCATGTATTTTCGCTCCAATTCACTGAGTACTTCCCGCCCATGAATCCATTGCGCCAACTTTACCGCCCTTCCCTCACCCTTCTGACCGACCTCTACCAGCTCACCATGGCCTATGGCTACTGGAAAAATGGCATGGCCGAAAGAGAAGCCGTCTTCCACCTCTTCTTTCGGAAGAATCCCTTTAAAGGTGGCTACGCTGTGGCGGCCGGATTGCAAGCCGCCGCGGACTTCCTCGCTGATTTCGGATTTGAAGATTCGGACCTGGACTACCTGGCGACCCTCACGGGCAACGACGGCTCTCCCCTCTTCGAGCCCGCCTTCCTCGAATTTCTCCGCGACACACCCTTTCAATGCTCCATCGAAGCCCTGCCCGAAGGTACGGTCGCCTTTCCCCACGAACCACTGCTTCGTGTCCGGGGGCCATTGTACCAAGGGCAACTCATCGAGACCCCGCTGCTCACCATCCTCAATTTCCAAACCCTCATCGCGACCAAAGCCGCGCGGATTTGCCAGGCAGCCGAGGGTGATACCGTCCTGGAGTTCGGATTGCGGCGGGCCCAGGGCATTGATGGAGGGCTGGCTGCCTCCCGCGCCGCCTACCTCGGCGGGTGCCACGCCACGTCCAATGTCCTGGCCGGCAAGCTCTACGGCATCCCGGTCAAAGGCACCCACGCCCACGCGTGGGTCATGTCGTTTGAATCGGAAATCGCCTCCTTCGAGGCATATGCGAGGGCCCTCCCCAACAACTGCATCTTCCTCGTCGACACCTACGATACCCTCGAAGGCGTCAAACATGCCATTCAGGTTGGGCTGAAACTGAGGGAGAAAGGCTACGAGATGGCTGGCATTCGTTTGGATTCAGGGGACCTCGCCCAATTGAGCATCGATGCCCGCAAATTGCTGGATGAAGCGGGCTTCCCGAACGCCGCCGTCGTCGCCTCCAACGACCTGAACGACCATGTGATCGCCGATTTGAAGGCACAAGGGGCACAAATCGCGGTGTGGGGCGTGGGCACCAAGTTGGCGACGGCTTACGACCAGCCTGCCTTGGGCGGCGTCTATAAATTGGCTGCCATCCGCAATGGCGAAGATCAATGGGATTATAAGGTCAAGTTGTCGGAGCAATTGATCAAGGTCTCGAATCCGGGAATCATCCAGGTCCGGCGGCTGTTTCAGGGCGACACGCCGGTCGGCGATTTGTTGTACAACGAAGAATTTACGCCGCTCATGGAGAAGATGATGGACCCGCTCCACGCGGGCCAGGCGCATCCGGTTCCGGTCCACGACCGGACCGAGGATTTGCTGGTCCCGGTCTTCCGGGACGGCCAACGGGTATATAAACACCCAACACTTTCGGAATCCCGCGCCTACGCACAGGCCCAACTCAAGGCCTTGCCAGCCGCTGTACGCCAACTTTCCGAGCCTGCATCCTATCCGGTCGGCTTGGAAAAGCAGTTGTACGACCTTAAAATGCAACTCATTCAAGCTGCCCGCCATGAAGCGTAATATTGTCCTTTTCTCCACCCGCTCCTACCAATACCTGCTCGACCGCATCTCCGCGGATTGTTCCTTTCAGGTGGGCGAAGTGGAAGTCAAAAAATTCCCCGACGGGGAGCGTTACCAGCGCATTCTAACGCCGGTTGATGAGCAGGAGGTGGTGTTGATTGGTGGAATGGCTACCGACGAAGACACCTTGGAACTCTATGACCTGGCCGGGGCGATGGTGAAGTATGGGGCCCGCGGGTTGACCCTGATAACGCCTTATTTCGCCTATTCGACCATGGAGCGGGCGGTCCAACCCGGAGAAGTCGTCACCGCCAAGTCCCGGGCGCGGCTGTTGTCAAGCATTCCCATGGCTCCCAATGGAACCCGGATCGTCCTCATGGACCTCCATTCCGAAGGCCTCCCCTACTATTTTGAAGGCGGCATCGTACCAACCCACCTCTATGCCAAACCGGTGATCTTGGAGACGATTCGGGAGTTGGGGGGAGAACAATATGTATTGGCGTCGACGGATGCAGGACGGGCAAAATGGGTGGAATCCCTGGCCAATGATCTGGGCGTGGACGCAGCATTTGTGTTCAAGCGGCGGATCAGTGGGGAAAAAACCGAATTGACGGCCATGAATGCCAAGGTCAATGGATCCCATGTGATCATTTACGATGACATGATCCGCACCGGAGGTTCCCTGATCCAGGCCGCCCAGGCTTATCTCGATGCGGGAGCCACCAGCATCACCGCCATCGCCACCCACGGTATTTTACCCGGCACATCCACCGACCGACTACGCGACTCAGGCCTGTTCCGCAAGATCGTTGTCACCGATACCCACCCCCGGACCGAAGAACTCCAAGGACCACTCTTTCAGGTGGTTACCGTTGCGCCGTTGTTTGGCCAATTCTTAAGGGATCATTTTGGATGAACCTACCCTAAAAATGGTGTTTTTCTTTTTCCCGACACCCTGCCCCATGTAGATTGAAGGAAGGGCAAATTATTTCCTATTTTACCCGCATGAATGTTCTGCTCAGCCACGGATACTTTATTGCGGAAGATGTCAAGGAGCAAAAAATTATGCGTCCTTATCCGCCGCTGGGCATTTTGTACCTTTCTGCCTACCTGAAAGAACGGAATGTCGATGTTCAGGTATTTGATTCGACCTTCTCTACCCTCGACGAACAACAGCAATTCATCCTCACCCACCGCCCCCGATTTATTGGGCTTTACGTCAACCTGATGACGAAGGTGAATATTCTGAAGACCGTCGAATTTGTCCGCGCCCAACCCGAACTGAAAGGGACGAAAATCATTCTGGGAGGGCCGGAAGTGCGGAATCACAAGGAGAATTTCCTGCGGTCAGGGGCGGATGTGTTGGTGCTGGGCGAAGGGGAAGAAACGATGTTCGATGTGATCAGTACGCTGGGAAATGCCTTCAGTCCATTTTTGGATCAGGTTCCCGGAATCGCCTTCCTGAACGCCAAGGACCGGTTGGTCGAGACGCAAGAGCGGACCAAAATCCGCGATATCAATACCCTCCCGATCCCCGATCGGAGCTCCATTGACCTGCAACCCTACCTCGATACCTGGAAAAATTTCCACGGCCACTCGACGACTTCCATCAGCACGATGCGGGGCTGTCCCTATACGTGTAAATGGTGCTCTCGGGCCGTCTACGGGCTGAGTTACCGCCGCCGCCAGCCCAAGCTGGTGGTCGACGAGTTTGAGCAGGTGATCAATACCTACGGGGTCGAATCCTTCTGGGTCGTGGACGATGTCTTTACCGTTTCCCACAAATGGCTGCGGGAATTTCGGGACGAGGTCGTCGCACGCGGCATTCAGTTGCGGTACGAGTGTATCACCCGGGCCGACCGGATGAACGATGAAGTGATTGCTCTGTTGAAAGAAACGGGCTGCTTCCGGGTGTGGATTGGGGCGGAATCGGGTTCCCAAAAGATCATTGATGCGATGGATCGAAGGGTGAAGGTCGAAACGGTGCGGGAAATGATCCAGGCTACGCGGGCGGAAGGGCTCGAAGCGGGGACCTTTATCATGTTGGGCTATCCGGGGGAAACAGAGGAAGACATTGAGGAAACGATCCACCACCTGGTGGTCTCCGATCCCGATCTCTATACGATCACCGTAGCCTATCCCATCAAAGGAACCGCGCTCTACGAAGAAGTAGAAGCCGATTTTACCACGGATCTTCCGTGGGAAAGCTCCACCGACCGGGACATCGACTTCAAGCGAACCTATCCGCGGCGCTACTACGACTACGCCGTCCGCCGCGTCTACAACGAAGTCAACTTCCACAAACAACTCGCCCGCAAATCCTATATCCGCGCGACCCGGCACAAGCTGTGGTCTGTCGCCGCCAAGGCTGGCATGTGGTGGCACCGCCGCAAAGCCCAGTCGGCATGAGTTTCTCCGACGATTATACTGCCCTCCGCCAACGAGAGGGGCGTGTCTATCCGGATGCGGTCCTGCGAAAACTCCCTGATATTGACTCCAACCATCCCCTGGCCCGTGAATGGCGCCAGCGAAAGGCTTCGCTGGTCCGGCTCATGGGCTACCTCCGCGGCCTGGACCAACCGCTGCGGATCCTGGACCTGGGATGTGGCATTGGCTGGATGAGCCACCACCTCTCCCGCCTCCCCGACTCCGAAGTCATTGGTGTCGAGCGCATTGCCTCGGAAATGGACCAGGCCCGTGAAATCTTTTCCGACCGGGACAACCTCCTCTTCCGCGAAGCCGATGTCTTCCACGACGAGCTCGGCCAATTCGACGTGATCGTGATGGGGGCATCCGTCCAGTATTTCCCCGCCCTGACGGCTCTGGTGGAACGCTTGACCGACCTGTTGAACCCGGGAGGAGAAATCCACATCCTGGACACACCATTTTACAAGCGGGACCAGGTGGAAAAAGCCAAGATGAGGAGCCAAACGTATTACCGGAAAATGGGCTACGGGGAATTGGCTGGGCATTACCACCACCATGCGCGGGAAGAAATGGAGGAATTGGGCGGAGAATCCCTGTACGACCCAGGGACGCTGTGGCACCGGATGACCCGGCGCCTGCTGGGACAGGTCGACTCCCCTTTTCCCTGGTACCGCATTCGCCCGGCAACCCACTGGTAATTCCTTTTCTTTCCCCTCAGACTTCCACCTCATCTCTCTCTTTCTGTATATTTGCCCCAAACTGCAATATATGGCCAATAACGACCCGTTTTATCGCTTTTGGAGCCGTCCCACCAAGGACGAACACCTTCTCCTCGCCGACGCCCACGACTGGTTCCAACGCTTTTTCCCCGGTTCCCACCCCCAATTTGTACGGGAAGAAAATTTCAATACCCTCCGGGCCACGCTTCGGATGCCCTTTTCGATGGCCGTCGCAGGTGGAGAACTGCAACCGGTGGGGAATATCCAGTTCCTGGCGCAGGTCCACATCAAAGATGGTTTCATTGGGCTGCGCTTCTCTGAGTTTCACCATGTGGGCGGCGCGGAAATGCAGGCGGTCGGCTCCCTGAAGCGGCCCCATCCGGGGGATCACCCCTATTTCAACAAGGATTCCTGGCTTCGACTGAAGCAGCAGGTGGCCACGCGGCTCCAGTCGTATTTCGATACCTTCGCCGGTTGATGCTTCGGGATAAAGAGCGGTTTTCCTTTGTCGGGACATTCGTATCTTTGCGATATGGCTAGAAACTTTAATTTCAGTGCGAAGAAAGAATCCGCGCCCAAGGATTCAGGACCTGCTTTCAAGTGGCTCGTTCGCTTGTCGGGTTTAGCGGTGATCGGCGGGATTTTCCTCCCCTTTCTGGAGCGCATGGACATTCTCCAATTGCTGGAAACGTTCCAGAATGGAGCTGCTGCATCGGGTGGCTACCCCGGCTTCTTTGAATTGTACTTTACTGCCGCCAGCACCGGGGGTGTTTTTGTCAAAGCACTGTTTCTCCTTCCCTTTGTCATGTTTCCGCTGATCGGCCTCTCGATGGTGTTGCGGGGAAAATATGCGGGCGGACCGTTTACCCTGCTCATTCTGTTCCTGATCGCAGCTTTTGTGATGTTCAGGATGTTTGGGGACGATGCTGGGACGGCCACCAATTTCTTCATGATCACCGGACTCGGATTTTGGGTCAGTGTCGGCGGCCTTTTCCTTCCCTTTATCGGCATGTTTTTCCTGGACAAAAGCATCTGATCACTCCTTAAATTCTTTTCGATGCGTTGGTTTCTGCTCGGTTGGGCAATGATCATGGGAGCGTTTGTGCTTCCGGCCCAGTCGGTCACGGGGCCGGTGCTGCGAATTCCGCATCACCAGCGCATCCTGGAATTTTTCCGCGGCGGAGACGGCTCCTATTACCTGTTCATGTCGTCGAGTGGCAGCATGGGCCGCTTTTCCCGCGAAGGCGAATCCAATTTCGTCTTGCGGCGCTTCGGCGAGGACCTCAGCCTGACCCAGGAACTCAGGTTTCGCCGCACCAACCACCAGGAAGGCTGGCCGGAGAATGTCTACGCCGCCTTCCCGACCCAGCGGGGGCTGGGACTGATCTCACTGGAATCCGTCGCCTTCGCCAAATCGCCGGTCCTGCGTTTGTACCAGCTCGAATTTCAGGACACAGTGCCCATTTTCCATGTCCAGGACCTCGCCCTGTTGCCTGAGCATACCCCCGGGCTCACCAATCCCCAGATCCGGTTGTTCGAACACCCTTCCGTTCCCGACGTCCCGCCCCATGTCACCCTCAGTTGGCGCCACCTGAACAGCACCTACGACAACACGATGGGCAGTATCTTTCTGGAGGACCAGGGGCAGGATACACTCGTTGCCCTTTCCCGGGTCGAATTCCCATTCAAAAAATTGCGGGTGCCGGTGCGGATATTGGAAATTGAGGTGCTGGACCATCCTTCTCTGCTGTTTCGGATCGAAGGACACGAGCCAGGGACTGTGATCGGGGGACGCTCCTCGTCCGGGGCCGCCTTCCTCTGGCAATTTCCCGGTGATACTTCGTTGTTTTTCCGATACTCTACCCAGAAATCCATTCCGCTGAGTTTTGCGACCCAGGCGACCTCCCGCAATGGCGTGGCCCTGGCCCAGACCCGCTTGACGGGCTTTTATGCGAGTTCGGAGGGGGATAGCCTGTCCATCGGGCGGTTTGAGGGCTATTTTGATGCGGGAGATACCTTGCACCTCCAGCAGGATGCCCCTACCGATACCATGTTCAACAATTTCGTGGTGCAGCGCTACCGCGAGCGCAGTCAGTTGTTTTCCTACCGTCGGGTCCACCAGGATTGGTGGGAGGACCAGAACTATGTCACCCACTTTATTGGGGCTCCGGTAGAGTTGGATGCCCGCGGAAAATCGCGGAGCGTGGTGCCCCATTCCATGCTGCAAATGAAAGGGCCGGGGATGCAAAACGCGGCCTGGAAGCATTTTTACCAGTCGCGGTACGAGGAGTACGGAGAAATCAATGGGTTTGTGGAAATAGAGCAATGGGACCGGTATATGGCCAATATGCTTCCGGATGATGCCCGAAACCGCCGCCACCGCACTCCCGCCCTGATGGCCATTTCCAGCAAAGACATCGGAGAATGGACGGGCATTCCGCTGAGACTAACCGAAGACCGTTTCCCCACCATTCCCGCCCCTCAATTCCACGCCGCCCACCCCAATCCCGGCTTGTTGGTCATGGTCGCGCGCTTCCGCAAGAACCTCCGCCTGATCCAATTGGATAGAACCGAATTGTTCCCCGCCCGCTGAACCCCTTCATTCTCCATTGTTTCCTTGATTATCAGGCCAAAAACAGGCATATTCGGGTAACCTGTTCAACATTTACAGTATTCCAAACCCTCGAAATCATCTGTTTATGCGTCGGAGTAATTGGGTTGGTCTGATTGGCTTGTTGCTTGCCATGGCTGCGGTGGAGGTGCTGCCTGCCCAGAACATTGGGATCGGGACGCGATTGCCGGGCCATAAACTGCACGTCGAAGTGGAGGCTTCGGCGGACGGGATTCGCATCGACAATGTTGCCGCCAACGGGGATCCCATTCTCCAATACCGCATCAATGGATCGGCCAAATACACCCTTGGGGTGGACGACAGCGACGAAGACCGCTTCAAGATTGGGACCACGGCCCTGACCAGCGAGACCATCATGAGCTTCGGCCAGGACCGCTCGATTGGCATCCGCACCACCGAACCCGGCCATTTCTTCCACATGACCAACGGCGGCGAGACCGTCGGCGCGAATTCAATGGCCTCCTTCGACAACAGCAGTCCGGAAGGCGTTGCTTTGGCCGGGCAAACTTTTCAGGAAAACAATCCCAACAATGCCTTCGAAGGCGTCACCTATTACAATGAAGGCACTTCCAATCCGGCGGGCGTCTTTGGGTTGGCGTTTGAGAACTATACCGTGAACAATGTCGCGACCGTCGGCGTCGCGGGCCATACGAATTGCTGGCAAGGCTTTGGTGTGGTGGGCAGTCGTCGCTTCGATACGGGGCCCGACAATGGCTTTGGCGGCCAATTCTACAACGATGTGGGCTATACTGGCAACCTCTATTCCATTTCCGATCAACGCACCAAACAAGATATTCAGCCCCTCTCCAACGCCCTTTCCATCGTCAACCAACTCGAGCCCGTTTCCTACCACTACGATGCCGACCGCTATCCGGCCATGGGCCTGGCCCGGGGCCGCGAATTTGGCTTTGTCGCGCAAGATGTGGCCCGGGTTCTCCCCGAAGTGACCGCCCGCAAGACTTTTCTCACCGGAGCGGCCTCCGAGCGCCAACCCAATGCGCCGCAGGAAATGACCGCCGAAGAATTCGTCGTGATGGATTATACGCGGCTCATTCCGATCCTGACGCAGGCCATCAAGGAACAGCAGACGACCATTTCCGAACTTCAACGGGAAATGGAAACCCTCCGCCAGGAAATCAAACAGCTCAAATCCGAAGAATGACGTGCGGGGCCTCCTGACCATCATTGCCCTTCTCATTGGCGGATTCAGCCTCCTCTCCGCCCAAGAACCCCTTCTGTACAATGGAGGGACCGTTTTGTTTGTGCAGAAAAATGCAGTCCTCCACGTGGATGGGGATGTGGAAATGGGAAAAGTAGCGGGGCAGGCGGGACAAATTGAGTTGGATGGGCAAATGGAACTCGGTGGAAATTGGGAGAATGAAAGCGGGGCAACGGTATTTGGGCAGGACAATGTCGGAACCTTCCACCTGGTGGGCGATACAGGCATTCAGGTGATTCGGGGGAGTTCGGAGACGAAATTTCCGACCCTGATCCTGGACCGGCCGGGCATGGGCCAGGAAATTCAAATCCAGCAACAAACGTGGGTCTGGAAGGGCCTGGACCTGGGAGACGATGTCCTGAGTCTCCCCAATCACGATTTCATCGTGCTGGGGAATGCGCCGGGCGCGTTGGGACGCAATGCAGGGGCGGAAGCCCCCTACCCCATTGTGGCCGGGGGCGGCATCGTCCGGACCGGCAATGGCGCCCTCGTGCGCCACGTCCATCCGGATGGCAATGGATCGCCCTATTTGTTTCCCGTCGGCGACGGGAATGCGTGGCGACCCGTCACGATCGCCCCCGACGCCCAGGGACCGACCGCTTTCGCGGTCCGGTTCGTAGGGCTGCCCTCCCCCAACGCCGGGGCGCGGGACAGCAACTTGCAGGTCATCAACCCGGAATGGCACCACATCGTGGAAGAACGGGGCGTGCCCCAGGGCCCCGCAACGTTGCGGGTCTATTATGCGGCGGACCTCGACGAGGTCTGCGCGCCTGACCAAGCGGCCTTGGCCGGCTTTGATGGCCGTTTTTGGGCGGCGCTCCCGCCCGGCGCGGGCCTGGACGATGCCCCCGATCTGGGGTACCTGGAATCTCGGGTGGATTCGTTTCCCGACGGGGCGTGGCCCCTGGCGGTGGCGGCCCGGAGCCAGGCTCCGGGAGCGGCTCCGTGTGTCTTCCCGCCGGACCAGATTGTGCTGGAAGCCGAAGTTCAGGGCGAGCAGATCGCCCTGCAGTGGACCACCGACTCGGAGCAGCCGGGAGATATTTTTCGCCTGGAACGCAGCCTGGAAGGAGCCCCTTTTTCCCTTCTAAATTTCCAAGCCGCCGCCCTCTCTCTTCCTCCGCATACCTACAATTTTTCCGATCCTTCCCTCCTCCCCAACCAACGCTATTTCTACCGGGTTCGCCAGATCGACCAGGATGGTGAGGTCCGCTTGTCCAATACCGTCACGGCCCTCATTCCCAGCACTTCCCTCTTGATTCCCGGCGAGTTCTTCCCCAATCCCACCGCTGATTTGACCCACGTGGTCATCGCCGCCCGGGAGAAAAAAGACGTCCAATTTGAATTCATCAATCCCTTGGGACAGGTCGTTTGGGGCCAAATGAAAACGCTGGAAGAAGGGAACAATCGGCTGGAATTCGACCTCGGGAGTTTGGCGAAGGGTGTTTTTTTAGTTAAAATTCGCGCCGATCAAGAAAACCACTTACGCCGTATTGTGGTTCATTAAGAAATATAGTACCCATGCATTACCGATTGTTCACCCTCATTTTGCTAGTTTGCTTGTCCGCTTCACCACTCCTTTCCCAGAAGAAAAAGGGTACCGAAGCCCCCAAAGAACCTGATACCAAGGAAGTTCTGATCAAGATGTACGAAGACATCCTGAACCAGAGCCTTGCCTTCAATGACCTCGCGGTCGCCACGCAAGCCACCTACTCCCTCATGGCCCTCCAGCCGGAGGACTCCGCCCGTATCGACACTTTGGCCGCCATTTATTTCCAACGGGGCGCTTATCCCCAAACGGTCATGGTCGGCTCCAAAGTGCTCGAAACCACCCCGGATAACCTGGAAGTCATGGAAATGGTCGCGATCTCCAAGGCGCAATTGGGCGCTTCGCTGGAAGCCCTGGGCGATTACGAGAAGCTCTTTGGTAAATCAAGTGACCTCTACCACCTCTACGAAATCGCGTCTCTGCAATACACCGTCCGTCGCTACGGCGAATGCGAAACGAGCATCAAGCGCCTGATGGGCTCCGAAGGCATCAACGAACGGGAAGTTAACCTGAGTTTCAAGCAGGGTTCCCAGAAAGTTCCCATGAATGCCGCAGTGGAGAATCTCTACGGGGTATTGATGTTGGAGCAGGGCAAAGGAGACGAAGCCAAAAAGCACTTTGAGACTGCCCTGAAGATCTTCCCCGAGTTTTACCTCGCGAAGGGCAACCTCGATGCCATGAACCAAGCGGGAAAATAACATTTCCCCTCCCTCCAAAAGCCCGGGCGTTCACGCGTCCGGGTTTTTGCATTCACTGCCCTTTTCCCTTCCCCCACTGGCTCCTTCCTTCCACTCACTGCTTTTTTCCAGTCCTATCTTCCCTGAGGCGTAATCTATTATGTGTCGCAACGGTTTCTGGCTGACCCCAAATTATCGGAGAGGCGGTCGGCGGAAAGCAATGACACACGAATTTTTATTTTATCACTGAGGAGGTTGGAGTGTCGTGCATTTTCGGATTCCAGAAGGTAAACGGCACTCCTTATTTTTATGCCGGAGGAAGCGAATTCCTTATCTTTGTGGCCCATGCCCTACTACGATTTCGGACAGCAACGTGACCACGAACCCTATGAAGACGGAGGCGCTCTGCTCCGCGCCTTGTGGGAGCTCTACGATGCCGGAATCCGACCCGGATTCCAACAATTACTGAAAGAAAATTTGGCCCTGGCCGCCCATAATTTCGGGGTTTGGCTGTTCTTCCCGCTGGAGATCGTCGACGACCAACCGGCGATACAGCGGTACAGCACCATGGTCACCGACATGGCCAGCATCCTCGCCCGCAGCGGCTACCAGGAACCGGTCCAATTGCTGGCCGGCCTGAGTGAAAACCCCATGACCCGCTGGGAACATGCCTTTCACGCTTATGAGGATGCGGTGAAGCGCTACGAGTTTGGGGAGGCAGCAGAATTTCTCCAGGAGACCCTGGAGGAGATGCGCGGCTTTGGCGGGCCCGGGGTGGAAATGCGCCGGCCCTATGCCCACGAGCGGCTCTCGTGGGTATATTTCATCACGGGAGACCTCGAATCGGCCGAATTGAATGCCCATGCGGCCTGGCGCGAGTTCAAGGCCCTGGAGTATACCGAGGGCCTCGTGGGGATCACCCGTCGCCTGGCGGATGTGGCCCGCCAGAAGCAGGATACCGGGGCTTTCAAGCGTTGGATGACCATCCACACGAATTATCTGATTCAAATTGGCCATGCGGAGCATGCCGCCTCGGTCCGTCGCCTGAACGGGATCGAGCCGGAAGAAGGCCATATCAACATTTCCTGATTGGATTCATCGGGGAGAAAGCAGCCTTGGTCCGCCATTTGGGTTAAAAGGGCATATATGGCCCCATACAAATTCAAAAAGCAGTAAGTTGCAGGTGCAATTGAAGACCGCATGGCTCCCCTCCATCACAGAACCATACAGTTGTACAGAATCATCGGGATCGTTGTTGCCCTGGTGGTGATTGGCATTCCCTTTTTGATTCCGGCGGACGAAGTGACCACCGATCCCTTGTGGCTCCGGTTTACCATCGGAGGAATCATTGGCGGCATCAGCGTGGGGGCGTTTTTCATTCCCTACCTCCGGGAGCGGCTCCTGTACTTCATGTACGGCTACGGCTTTATTCTCATCGCCTGGCTGTTTTGGTTGGCCTTCATCAACAACCTCCGCCTGGATTATTCCCCCACCCCGCTCATCTGCATGGTGGTCACAGGCATTGGATTTCGGCACCGCCAATTCCTCTGGCTGTTCCTGGGCGGACTTTTCATTGCCTCCTGCGCCTTTTCTCCCCTCTCCGACGACTCATTCATCAATCCCTTTTTCTACCTGACCATCGAGTTGATGATCATCATTGGCCTGGGCTTTTTGATGCAAAATCTGCTGGTGGACCGCCAACGCCTCCAACTCAAGGAAAAGCGCCAAAAGGCCATCATGGTCGCAGCATTTGAATACAGCGATGATGGAATTCTCGTGGTGGATGCCGAAGGGCAAATCCTCGACCAAAATCCTCGGTTTTTGGAGCTGTGGGGCCTGACGACCTCGGACATTGAAGCGGATGGCCATTTGCTGCCGCTGCCGGGGATGCTGGACGCGGTGGCCGATCCCCAGGGCTTTATGGCGACGTCCCGACAGGCCAATGCCCACCCCGAAAAACCGGTTTTTCAGTCGTTTCGGCTCAAAAATGGCCGCCACATGGAGCGCTTTAGCAAACCTTTGTGGATGAACCGGCAGGCCATTGGGCGGATTTGGTTTTACAAGGACATGACGGAGAATGTGGAGGAACGGAAATCGATCCAGCAGGAGAAGAATTTGTTGGCGGCGGAAAATGCGGCTCTGAGTGAACTCGGAGCGGGCATCAACGATCCGGATTACGGGCTGGACCAAGCGATTGACCATATCGGAAAGCTGGGGAATTCAGTGTTGAAGGGAGAAGTGGGAACGGTTTGGTGGTTGGACGGGGAGCAAAAGCACTTTGAATTGCTGCGGTGTTGGGGGGGAAACATTACGGAAATGCCCGCCCACCTGGCCGTGGAAGACCTCCGCAATTTTATGCGCAACGTGCGCAATGAACGGTTGCTGGCCTCCGCCCCGCGCCAAACCCACCCCAAATGGGGGGAGCTACCGGGCAAACTCGCCCACCTCACCCAGGGCAAGGCCCTGCTGATTCCGCTCCGCAGCGCCCAAAAGGTCCAGGGCTTCTTCATCTTCACCTCGACCCAACCGCAGGATTGGACGCGGGACGAGCGCGGGTTTGCCGGGTCGCTCGGCGATACCGGATCGATCATCCTCGAATTTTTGGCGCGGAAGCGCAGTGAGCAGGCGCTCCAGAGCGCCCTGCGGGAGTCCCGAGCGGTGCTCGGAGCCCATCCCGATTCCTCGCTCCTCATCGACGCCAAAGGCAATATCCATTCCGCCCACCCAGGCAGCGCCGAATCTGCATTTTCCCTGCCCCAAGTCGCCCACCTGTCAGACATGCTCTCCGCTGCCACCACCCAAAAAATCCTCGCCTCCGCCGCTGCCATGACCGAGGGCGCTGCCGCCAACGAGTTGCGTCCTTCATCCGAACCCGGCCTTTCTTCCATCCGCATTGCCCGCGTTTCCCCCTCCCAATTCCTGCTTCTGTTCTCCCCCACCTGATTTCTTTCCTTTTTCCGAACCTGAAAACGACTCCAACCGGGATTCTCTCAGAGGGCTTGCTATATTTACCCCATGATCCTGCGCATCACGGCTCCCGCCGATCCCAAACATGCCCTGTTGAGCGCATTTGGCCTGTCTTCCGACCGCCACCGCGAACAAACCACACCTTGGGGCACCCTTCACCTCCTTCCGCAAACAGAAGGTTCCGCCACTACCCTGACGTGTATCCTGGATATCTCTGCCGATACCTTGCAACCCGTCGGAGCAGATTTTTCCCTGGCCCGGCTGCCTGTCTTTCGGTATGCGCACGCGCGGAGCTACCGCCTGGAGACGCATGTGGCCCTGGCGCTACGGACGTTGCTTCCCCTTGCTTCCAGCGAAGAATTGCAGCTTACTTTCCAAAGCCCCCAACTCGCAAATCTCCCGTTACTTCAGGAAATCTTTTACCCGGCGGGTTGGCAGGTAGACGGGGAAATGGTCCAGCGGACGGGCGATCTGGCGCAGGTTTTCCACGAATTCACCGCTCTCCTCCCCTTTTTGGATCGGGACCGGTTTTTCTGGACTTCCACGACGGATTGGGACAAATGGTGGGGGGAAGTCGCGCCCTACCTGAAGCAATTGCCGCATGCCCAGCACTTGCAGGAGCGGTTGGAACAGGACAAAAACCGATTGGTCTATCCCGAAGTTCAGCGCCTGTCTGAATGTCAGGACCTGAATGCGGTCCAGGCCGAACGGATGGAGGCCGTGGACCTCCCCGCCAAAAACGCGCAAATACAGGGTGTTGTGGACATTTTACGGGCCCATGAGGCCAAGCGGGTCGTGGACCTCGGCTGTGGTCGGGGTCTCTTGGAGCGGGAACTGGCCAAGGTCGACAGCCTCGAGGAGGTCATGGCGATTGATGTGTCGATGGGAAACCTGCAATTGGCGGCGCGGGAAGTGGGGCACAGCGGCCTGACCGGGGCGCAAGCCCAAAAGGTAAAGTTGACGGCGGGCAATGCGGCCTTCAAGGACCATCGGTTCCGGGGCTACGACGCGGTCGTGGGCCTGGACCTGATGCGGGAGATGCCGGACTGGGTCCGGCAGGATTTTGATGAGGTGCTTTTTGGCTTCCTCGCCCCTCCCCTGGTCATCATTGGCGATGGCATTGGAGCGAAGCCAATCGGAGCTTTTCCCGACGAAGCGGCCATCAAAAAATGGAGCCGCAAAATCATCCGGGAATTTCCCTTCCAATTGGAGACCATTTCCATTTCCCCGACCCAATTTCTGTTTCTCTTCCACCGACTTCCATCTGCCTGACCCATGCGCATTCAACTCCCTGATTTCTGTATTGTACTGTTGGTCGGACCGGCGGGACAAGGACGCACCCAATTCGCCCACGACCACTTTGCCCCCCACGAAATTCTGTCCACCGCAGATTTCCAACAAATGATTTTTGGCGAGGCTCCGGGCCAAGGTTCCATCGCCCGGGAAGCCCTGCACTATATCCTCGAAAAGCGGCTCCAGCACCGCCAATTGACGGTTTTGGATGCCAATATGCTGGGGCAAAAGGACCGTACGGCCTGCCGCCAGTTGAGTCGAAAATACCACGTTCCAGTCGTCGCTTTTGTCTTTGATTTTGAAGACGCGGTGGCCCGGGAATGGGCCGGTCCCGAGGTCTCTTCCCAGCAGCTTCAGGTCCAGATGGCCTTGCTGCGGGAAGAAGGAAGGGGATTGAGCAATGAAAAGGTGCGCTCCATCTGGACCTTCCAAAATCCAGGTAACTGGAAAAATCTGGACATGGAACGCGTAACCCTACCAAACAATCAAAAGCAGGAAACCGGCGCTTTTGACATCATCGGAGATGTCCACGGATGCCTCAGCGAACTGCATCAATTGTTGGAAGAGTTGGGTTATGGGAAAGAGGCGGGGAAATGGCAACATCCCCAGAACCGGCGGGTCGTGTTTGTGGGGGATTTGGTGGACCGGGGACCGCAGTCTCTGGCGGTGGTCGACCTCGCCCGGGAAATGATCCAACAGGGAGCGGCCTTCCTGGTGCCCGGGAACCACGACAACAAGCTCAAGCGCTGGTTGGCGGGGCGGAATGTCAAGGTGCAACATGGCCTCCAAACCACCGTGGCCGAGTTGGAAAGCAAAGAAAAATCCTACCACGAAGAGTTGAAGTCCTTTTTTGACCAACTCCCTCCCTATCTGGAACTGGATGAAGGAAATTTGGTGGTGGCCCACGCCGGGATCAAGAATAGCATGATTGGCCGGCTGGACAGCGAGATCGAAGCCTTCTGCCTGTACGGCGAGACCACCGGCGAAACCGATGAATTTGGCCTGCCCATTCGCCACAATTGGGCCGGCGAATACGACGGGGAAGCCCTCGTCGTCTACGGACATACGCCCATTCCCGAGCCGCTCTGGCAAGGCAATACCCTCAATATCGACACCGGCTGTGTCTTCGGCGGTAAGCTGACCGCCCTCCGCTACCCCGAACGAAAGTTGATTTCCGTGGATGCCCTTCAGGAATACGCGCCTCCCAAACGCCCGTTGCCCTCGAATATTCCCGATCTCAGTCCCACCGAAGGGACCGACCTCATCGACTATGCCCGTCTGGCGGGCCGTAACCTCATCAGCACCCGCCTGGGCTACTATATCACCCTCCGCGAAGAATCGACCTCCGCCACCCACGAAGCCCTGGCCCTGTTTGGCGCCCATCCCGGCTGGCTGGTTTATCTGCCCTTTGATTTTTCTCCGACCAAAATCTCCTCCCGGTCTGATTTTCCTGAACATACCCGCTCCGCTTTTGCCTATTACAAAAAGAAAGGCTTGGACGAATGTCTCCTGCATGTGGGCGGACGGGGCAAGCAGGTCGCGGTGGTGCTCTGCCGAAACAAAAAGACCGCCCGGGAAAGGTTTGGGATCACGCGGGAAGGAATCGGGCGCATGTTTACGGGAAAAGGCCAGCTGGCTCTGCCCGATCATCCTCAACAAGAAGCCGAGTTGCTGGAAGAATTGCGGAAATCGCTGGATGCGGCGGGGTGGTGGGAAAACAACAAAAGCGATTGGGTAGTCCTGGAAGCCGAATTGGAAGGGCCGCAGGCAGCTGTCTGGGGCGGTTATGCCGACGAACATCGGCACATCGCGCAGCAGGCTGAAACTGGCCTTGCCGCCAGCCTGGTCGCCGTGGAACAAGCTCGGGCGAATGGATTGCCTGTGGATGGCCTGCACCAGCAATTGCTGGTGCGCCAGCAACGGGCGGCCGCTTACGCGGCCGAAGCCGCCCAACTGGATCGCCCCTGGCGCGTCCGCTTGTGGCACCTGCTGGCCTGGGAAGGCAATGTTGGGCATCAGCAGCCCCATACCTGGCACCTGGACCAGCTCGAACGGATGGCCTCATCCGCCGGGCGCTGGGAAATCCCCCCGTTTCGGCGGGTCGACCTCATCAGTGAGTCGGATATCCGCGCGGCCAATACCTGGTTTGAGGAGCAGGTCGCGGCCGGAGAAGGCGGCGCCATCGTGAAACCAGGAGCCTTCCTGGTGGACGGTGGGACCGATGTTCTTCAGCCGGGGCTGAAGGTGCGCGCCCCCGGACTGTTCCGGCTGGTACACGGCCCGGAATACGAGTCGGAGTGGCCCGCGTTGCAGAACCGGCGGCTGAAAGACAAGCGCCTGCGGGTCATTCGCCAGTTTGCGTTGGCCTACGAAGGATTGAACCGGTTTGTGGAGCAAGAAGCCACGATCCAGGTCTATGAGTGCATTTTTACTGCCCTTTCCCTTGATGCTGTGGACATTGATCCGAGGCATTGACGTAACATTTATGGAGGAGCGGCGTATTTTTAGTATAATCCAAGAAGAAACTACTGTATCAAAACGCAAATGAGCAATCTGATTAAAAACAAAAAAGGTCAATTCATTCTCCCGGGGATTGTTTCAGCTTTCCTTCCAGGAGTTGGACAATTGATTAAAGGGCATTTGAAAAAAGGAATTGCCTTCATCGGAATCGGTCTGGCTTTTGGGATCATCAACTGGGCACTGGGCTGGGTACCGCTTCTCGGCTGGGTGATTGGTGCAGCGGGCGTAGTCGGCTGGCTAATAAACGTTTTAGATGCCGTATTTTCCAAGAAAGACATCAAAGACTTAAAATTGGGAAGCTGAGTCCCTTCCCAATCGTCACAGAATAATGAGGCCGGTCCAGAAATGGACCGGCCTTACAGTTTATAGACCTTTCGCGGGATTGTTAAACTTTTAGCGAGAATTAACTACACAAAAATTTGGACGGAAAGGATTGATTTCCTAGATTAGATGTAGTAATCAAAAAATCACATCATCTCACAAACTTAACGTTGACAATCAGTCACCCAAGTTAGACACAGAAACGCACTGGTCCCTGTGACCTCATCATTGGTAATTCGAAACGACGTATAGGTTATCTGTCATAACAGGACACATAACCCACGGAAAGTAATGCAGTAATTTTTCCTCGAACCAGCTCTGCTGGGCTCGCAGGGATCATTTTGACCCAATCTTTAACCAAATCATTATCAACTATGAACAAGAAAGTATTAAGTATTGCAACTGCCTGTTTGGCGCTTGTGTTATTTTTTGCCATTCCTTCGAAAGTAAATGCCCAAGGTGGATGCACCTTTGCGGGTGATCTTATTGTTTGTCCCGGTTTTGTCAATGGACAAGTCGAAAACGGTACGTTTGGTACCTTTACTGGTTCTGAAGAGTGGAGTGCCCTTGGAAAAGCTCCGTTCCCGGCCCCCAATGGTGATCTTCCCTATGGTCTTCGTCTACAGCGCGGTGGCGTTTCCACCCTGTACCAGATCGACCGTCGGGCTGCCAATGTAAAGAAATTTGACTCCGATATTTCCTTCGGTGATGTTTTGACTCCCCAGAGCCTCGAAACTTTCCAGGCAAACGGTCCTACCCGTCTGGATGTGAGCTATTTCCTCCAGAACCAGAATGTATTCCCGCCCACCGTTTCCAAGTATGACATCGTCACGGTACTTCCGGCTACGAGCAAGCAGATTTCCATTGGCGGTCCCAGCCTCTTCTGCTTCTCCCCGATTGGCTTCTCCCAGCCCTGCTTTGGCCGCGTCGGTATCGAGCGCACCAACCCCAGCTTTACGCTGGATGTGAACGGTTTGCTCCGGGTCCAGGCTACGGTTATCGCCTCTGATGCCCGTCTCAAGAAGGACATCAACACCATTGAAAATGGCATGTCCGTCATCAACAACCTGCGGGGAACTACCTATGAGTACCGCGCCGACGAAGACTTTGGCGAAGCTGAATTCGACTTCGGTGAAGGCCTCGCCGCTGGTTTCATCGCCCAGGAAGTTGAAGAAATCCTCCCCCACCTCGTGGCCACTGACGACCAGGGCTACAAGGCGGTCAACTACGACGGTGTCATTCCTTACCTGGTTGAAGGCATGAAGGAACTGAGCGCTGAAAACAAGATCCTCAAGCAGGAAATTGCTGCTCTTCGCTCCGAAATGACCACTGGCGCTGCCAAGGGTGATGGCGCTCTCGGCACCATGGCTCCGGCCCAGCTGTTCCAGAACGTTCCCAATCCCTTCGATCGCGAAACTGAAATCCGCTACTTCCTCCCCGAAAACAGCGGTCAGGCTCAACTGTTGGTATTCGACATGAATGGCCGTCAGCTCCGCAGCTACGATCTCCGCGAAGCCGGTGAAGGTTCTGTAACCATCCAAGGCAACGACCTCGAAGCTGGTATGTACTTCTACAGCCTCGTCGCCAATGGTGAAGAAATCTCCACCAAGCGCATGATCCTCACGAAATAATCCTACCTGAAAGAGGGCTCCCGCACTTTAGGGAGCCCTCTTTTTCTTTTTTCATCCAAAATACCCTCCCATGAAAGCAAGAATTACCCTTTTTTCCCTGGCTATCCTGGCCTTTTTGCTGATGGATACCTCCACCGCTCAGGCCCAGGACTTTTGTTACAATTTTGCCGGCGGATTCGTCAATACCGCCGGGGTCGCCAACGGCTCCATTGGCCACCGTCAAGCCGGTACCTTTGGTCTGTTCTCGGGCACCGAAGCCTGGACCGCCATCGGTCAATCGCCGTTCCCCTCTCCCATTTCACTGGACCAGCCCTACGGCATGCGCGTTCAGCGCAATGGTACGGGAACCCTCTTCCAAATTCAGCGCCGCAGCAGCACCGGAGGCCCCTTCGATTCCAATATCTTCTTCGGTGATGTCCAGACCAACGCGGCTGAAGCCCAGCCTTCCCGTTTGGATTTCCGCTACTTCCAGCAAAACCAAACTGCGTCGCCTCCCACCCTGAACCAAAGTGCTGCCATTACCATGATTGGAGCGAGCTCCAAGCCGGTGAGTACCACGCTCTCCGCGCTGTGCTTCTCCATTTTCCCCGGTCCCTCCAGCCGCTGCTATATCCGCATGGGCCTCGAGCGCACCAATCCCAGCTATACCCTCGACGTCAACGGTTTGCTCCGCGTTCAGTCGACCATCATCACCTCCGATGCCCGCTTCAAAAAGGACATCAATACCATCGAAAACAGCCTCGCCGTGCTCCAAAACCTCCGCGGAACCACCTATGAATTCCGGACGGACGAGAAATTTGAAGGCTTTGACTTTGGTGAAGGCATCGAATCCGGATTCATCGCCCAGGAAGTCGAAACCGTACTGCCCCACCTCGTAGCTACGGACGACCAAGGCTATAAGGCGGTCAATTATACGGGCGTCATTCCTTACCTCGTGGAAGGCACCAAGAGCCTGGACGACCAGACCCAGGAGCTCCAGGTCACGGTTGATGCCCAGGAAAACCGGATCAACGAACTGGAAGCTCAGAATGCTGAGTTGGTTCGTCGTTTGGAAGCACTGGAAAACAATGCCGCTACCGGCAAAGGCGCTACGGCCACCCTCGATTCTCCGGCCAAACTCTTCCAGAACGTGCCCAATCCCTTCGACCGCGAAACTGAGATCCGCTACTTCATACCTGAGAACAGCGGCCAGGCCCAACTGCTCGTTTTCGACCTGAACGGCCGTCAGCTCCGCAGCTACGACCTCCGCGAAGCGGGTGAAGGTTCGGTGACCATCGAAGGCAACGAACTTGAAGCTGGCATGTACATCTACTCCCTCGTCGCCAATGGCGAAGAGATTGCGACCAAGCGCATGATCCTCACGAAATAAATTCTGTAACGGGCTGCCGGTCCCACTGGCAGCCCGTCTCTTTTTTTCCATCAAAAAACCTTACTTATGAAATCAAGAATTACCCTGTTTTCCCTGGCCATCCTGGCCTTTCTGCTGATGGACACATCCACAGCCCAAGCCCAGGACTTCTGTTACAATTTCTCCGGCGGCTTCGTCAATACTGCGGGTGTCGCCAACGGCTCCATTGGCCATCGTCAGGCCGGCACCTTCGGGTTGTTCTCGGGTTCGGAAGCCTGGACGGCCATTGGTCAATCGCCGTTCCCTTCGCCCGTTTCGCTGGACCAGCCCTACGGCATGCGCGTCCAACGCAATGGCACCGGAACCCTGTTCCAGATCCAGCGCCGCAGCAGCACCTCGGGCCCATTTGACTCCAATATCTTCTTTGGGGATGTCCAAACCGCAGGTTCTCCTACGCCCTCCCGCCTGGATTTCCGCTACTTCCAGCAGAACCAAACGGCTTCTCCTCCCACGCTCCGCCAGAGTGCCGCCATCACCATGATCGGTGCATCGAGCAAGAATACGGGCGGTCCCTTCAGCCTCGCTTGTTTCTCTACCATTGGAGCCTCTCCGACCCTCTGCTTCATCCGCATGGGACTTGAGCGCACCAATCCCAGCTTTACCCTCGATGTCAACGGTGTCGTTCGGGTACAGTCCACCCTCGTGACTTCCGATGCCCGCTTCAAGAAGGACATCAATACCCTCGAAAACAGCCTGGCTGTGCTCCAAAACCTCCGGGGAACCCAGTACTATTTCCGGGCCGATGAAGAGTTCGAAGGCTTTGACTTTGGTGAAGGCATGGAATCCGGTTTCATCGCACAGGAAGTCGAAACGGTACTGCCCCACCTCGTGGCCACTGATGACGACGGCTTCAAAGCGGTCAATTATACCGGCGTGATTCCTTACCTCGTGGAAGGCACCAAGGAACTGGACAATACTTCCCAGGAACTGCAAGCGGAAGTGGCTGATTTGAAGGCCCAGAATGCTGAATTGATGGCCCGTTTGGAGGCGTTGGAAAACAATGCTGCGACGGGTAAAGGTGCTACGGCCACCCTCGATTCTCCGGCCAAGCTCTTCCAGAACGTGCCCAATCCCTTCGACCGCGAAACTGAGATTCGCTACTTCATTCCTGAGAACAGCGGTCAGGCCCAACTCCTCGTCTTTGACATGAACGGCCGTCAGCTCCGCAGCTATGAGCTCCGCGAAGCGGGTGAAGGCTCGGTGACCATCGAAGGCAACGAACTCGAAGCCGGCATGTACATCTACTCCCTCGTCGCCAACGGCGAAGAGATTGCGACCAAGCGCATGATCCTCACGAAATAAATTCTGTTATTGGCTGCCAGGGAGACTGGCAGCCCTCTTCATTTTCTTCTAAACCTCTCCGCATGCAACCTAGATTCGCTATTTCCTGCCGGCCAACAGCGCCCAGGCCCAACTCATCGTCTTCGACATGAACGGCCGCCAGCTCCGCAGCTACGACCTCCGCGAAGCGGGTGAAGGTTCGGTGACCATCCAGGGCAACGAACTCGAAGCCGGCATGTACATCTATTCGCTCCTCGCCAACGGCGAGGAAATCGCGACCAAGCGCATGATTCTTACCAAGTAATTTTTTCGGGGCTGTCAATGCCTGGCAGCTCCTTTTTATATCAATCATAAATCACTTATGAAATCCAGAATTACCATTCTGTCACTTGCTCTTCTGGCCTTTCTGCTGATGGATTCCTCCTCAGTCCAGGCCCAACAGTTCGCCTACAACTTTAGCGGCGGCTTTTTCAACACGAACCCCAATGGTGGTCAAATTGGACACAACCAGAGCGGTTTCGGAACCTTTACTGGCAGCGAAGAATGGGCTGCCCTCGGACGCGCTCCTTTCCCGGTGCCGGTCACGGGTGATTTCCCCTACGGCCTCCGCAACCAGCGCCGCGATGCCGCCACCCTGTATCAAATTGACCTCCGGCAAAATACCGACGGACTGAAATTTGATTCTGACATCGCCTTCGGGGATGTATTTTCGAGTGCTGCGAGCATTGAAATCTTCGACAAGTTTGGACCGAGTCGTCTGGACATCAGCTATTTCCTCCAGAACCAAACCGTAGGCCCGCCCACCCTGGTCAAGTATGACATTGTCAATGTTGTGCCGGCTACCAGCAAGCAGGTCAGCATCGGAGGCCCGAGCCTCTTCTGCCTCACTCCGGTTTCGTTCTCCCAGCCTTGCTTCGGCCGCGTCGGCATCGAACGGGTGAATCCCAGCTTTACGCTGGACGTCAACGGTCTCCTCCGCGTCCAGTCCACGGTCATCGCTTCCGATGCCCGCCTGAAGAAGGACATCGCCACCATTGAAAATGGCATGGCCATCGTCAACAACCTCCGGGGTACCACTTACCAGTACCGCGCTGACGAAGAGTTCGGCGAAGCTGAATTCGACTTCGGTGAAGGCACCTTTGCTGGTTTCATTGCCCAGGAAGTTGAAGAAATCCTCCCCCACCTCGTGGCTACGGACGACCAAGGCTACAAGGCAGTCAACTATGACGGCGTTGTCCCTTACCTCGTAGAAGGCATGAAGGAACTGGATGCCAAGAACAAGGAACTGGAAGCTGAAAATGCTGAACTGACCGATCGCCTCGCCGCCATCGAAGCCCAGCTCGGCCTCAGCCCGAACGGCAAGGGAAGCAGCGCCCTCGGTGCCATGCAGCCCGCCGAACTGTTCCAGAACACGCCCAATCCTTTTGACCGGGCAACCGAAATCCGTTACTTCATTCCCGAAGGAAACAATGCCCCTCAACTCCTCGTCTTCGACATGAATGGCCGCCAACTCCGCAGCTATGACCTCAAGACGGGGGAAAGCAAAGTCGTCATCGACGGCAGCGAGCTGG
Source organism: uncultured bacterium (assembly GCA_963923035.1). Taxonomy (GTDB): domain Bacteria; phylum Bacteroidota; class Bacteroidia; order J057; family JADKCL01; genus CAWUKT01. The sequence continues at coordinate 85,694 of CAWUKT010000006.1, read as the reverse complement.
AAGCTGGAATGTACTTCTACTCCCTCGTTTCCGATGGCGCTGAGATCGACACCAAGCGGATGATCCTCACCAAGTAAGGTTCAAGACTTTTTTAGTACGATGATAGTTTGAGATGGGTGGGCGCCGGAAGGTGCCCACCTTCATTTTGGCCCTGTTCCCGACCAATTTGATTGCTCCGGTTTTGTTATATTTGATTATGCCAGACAAGCCCCCCGGAAAATTGAACTGTGTCCGCGCTCCGCAAATTTCCCTTCTGCTGCTGCTTTTTTCCCTGCTTGCTTCCACCGGCATCGCTCAGGACTTCGACCGCTATCAACCCCTCCAAAGCGCCGGCGAACTTCCCGACTTTCTATTGCGCCGCACCTCTGAAAAGTATGAGGCCGAACGGTCCAAACTGGACCGCAGGGGAGACAAAATCGAGCTCCGGGCCAAAGAAGAATTCCTCCTCCAAAGCAATTATACCCTCGATGATATTCTGCTGAGTGGAAAGGTGCTGTACAACGATCCCGTGGGCGGCTACCTGAACGACCTTAAGGACTACCTCCTGCGGGAACAGCCTGAAGCCCGGGACTCGATCCGGGTATTCCTGGTCCGCTCCCCCCAGGTCAATGCCTTCTGTACCAACAACGGCATCGTCCTCGTCCACGCCGGCCTGCTCAACAAGGTGGGCAGCGAGGCCCAACTGGCATATATCCTCTGCCACGAGTTCCAGCATTACCTCCAACAACATCCCATCAACCGGTTCGTCCGGACCCAGACCGACCTGCAACAGCGCCGGATCGTCAGTGTGAACGACTACGAGGATTTCCTCCTCGCCAAGAACCGCTATTCGCGGGACCAGGAGTTGGAGGCCGATTCCGTCGGCCTCGACTTGTACCTGGAATCTGCATTTGCGGCCGGTGAAGCCGAGAAGGTCTTCGAGGTCATGCGGTATTCTTACCTGCCCTACGAGGAGCGGGAATTCCCGTTGTCCTTCTTCGAAACCGATCATTTTTGGCTCCCCCCCTACCTCCAACTGGATGAGGTCCAGGAAATTTCGGCCCGGGAAGACTACGACGACTCCGAAATGGACCACCCCAATATCGCTACCCGGCGGGAGGTGGTGGAAAGAAAGATGGTCCGGGTAGAGGACCTGGAAGGCCCCACCCATATCTTCGCCCCGGAACGGTTCCAATTGGCCCAGAAGACCTGCCGCTACGAGATGGTGGATTTGTACCTGAAAAACGAACGCTATGAACACGCCATTTACCAGGCCTTTCTCCTCCAACAACACGATCCCAACGGCTATTTTCTCCGAAACAGCATTGCCGAGGCCCTCTACGCTCTCACCCTCCACCGCAATGGCAATTCCTTCTATGACATCCACCTCGAATACGACGAGATCGAGGGCGAATCCCAGCAACTCTTCTACCTGTTCGAGAAGCTGAGCAAATCCGAATTGACGGCCCTGACGGTCAATTACCTCTGGCAATTGCACCAGGAGTATCCCGAGGACCCGATTTTCTACGACCAGGCCATGGATGTCCTGGAGAAATTCATCGAGAACAACGAGATCTATTCCAAGCGAATGGAACGCGCGGCGACCGGGATGAGCATCGAGGAGATGTTTGCGGAGGTGGTGGAAGAAGAGGTGGAAATGGTGGACGGACAAATCAAATCGCGGACTTTGACGACGTTGATGGAGGCGGATGAGGAGGAAGAAGTGGAAAAGGAGATCGGAGCCACTGACACACTGGAAAGTGATAGCCTTCCCGACAAGGTGATCGGCCTGGCGGACGTCTACCCCGTCGACGACGGGGAACAAGATCCCCGGGACCGGAAACGCGAAGCCCAATTGGCGCTGCAAAAGCGGCTCGATGACCACCGGAGCCGGGACCACTATTTCCTGTACAGCGCCTTTGTGGACCTGTTTCAGGACCCCGAATTTGAGCGGATTTACGACCGCAAAATGGTGGATTGGGACCAGGACGAAGGCATTTGGTCGTCGCGGGAAGACGACATCGATCCGGAATTGGATGTGGATACGCGAGAGTTTCGGATGAATCGGAAGACGGGCCTGACCCTGAACCTCGACAAGGTCATTTACCTGACACCGATGGTGCGGAAGGTGAATGAGAAAAGCGAAGAGGTCGACTATCTGGGCGGAGAAGCAGGGCAAATGCAATTCACGGATTTGATCGAGGAAATGGCTGATCTGACGGGATTGGAGGTGGAAATGCTGTCCACGATCAACCTGAAAAAGGATGACACCAAGCGGTTCAACGACATGGTCACCCTGCGGTCCTGGCTCGGGGCCAAACTGGAGAACGGCCCCGAATCCACGGTTCCCAACCCCTACCAAGCGGAAGCCGAGCAGCTGCTGGAAGGGTATGGCACCCGATACATCGGGATCACCGGCGGCATCATTGCGGACCGGTCCTATATGGACCGCGCCGAACTGAGGTCCGCGCTCTATGCGTTCTACGGCGTCGTGACCATTCCCTTTTCCCTCTACTATATCATCAAGCCCAAGCGCAAGGTTTACTATGTGAATTGGTTGTGGGATGTGAAAACGGGGAAAATGGTCATGGACGAGACGCGGATGATCCGCGGCAAGGCGACCCCGCGCCGCCTCAAGTCCGCCTTTTACTATTCCTTCCTCCAAATCAAGTCCCAGCCATGATCCACCGCTTCGTTTGGCTCCTGCTGATCCTGGCCTTGGGACACGAAATCCAGGCTCAGACCCCCCAAAACCCGGGCTACCTCGGCAAGCGGACCCAGATCGGCTATTTTGTGGGGACCTTTCCCGAGCTGACCCGCAATGGCTTCCACAATTTCCTGTTCCAGCACAGCGTCCACGTCTCGACCACCCTCTCCAAACGCGTCAACCTCCGCATCGCGGGGAACTTCACGCAGTACACCATGGATGGGTTCCTGCCCACTGCGGATGCCGATCCGCAGGAAATCGAGTCCGTCTTCGAGATCCAGGCGCCCGGCTTCAACATCGCCTTCGAGTTTTTCCCCTTCCCCCGCAGCGGCCGCATCGCTCCGGTCGGAGACTACCTCGCCCTGAGCTTCGGGACCTATTTGCCCGGCATCCGCCGGGTCGTGGAGGGCCCTGACCATGCCGCCATTTATGAGATCCGGCCTTCCGTCTCCTCCTACGGCATCGAATGGGGCCGCAATTTCCTCGTGACCGACCGCATCATGCTCAACATCGCGGGCATCCTCGCCATGACCGGCTCTCTGGGCCTGGAAGATTCGCCGACCATCCGCCGCGACATCCGTGGTACCCAATCCCTTCAACAACTGTTGCAATTCAAATCCGGACTCTGCGTACTTTTGTAAGTGGCCCGGCTGCTCACATCCAATAGCAAACGTAAACTCCGCCGTCTGTTCCGTCCCCGGAATTGGCTCGTGGCCCTCGTTTTGTTATTCGTTTCCTTTCTCATTCTCGACTACGCATTCCCCCTCCCCCCCGCCAAAACCTACTCGCCCGTCGTCTATGACCGGAATGGCGGTCTCCTCGCGGCCTACCTCTCGGACGACGACAAATGGCGCCTCCGCACCGATCCGGAGACCATCTCCGAAGACCTCCGAACGGCCATCATCGCCAAAGAAGACCGTTGGTTCTATTACCATCCCGGGGTGAATCCGCTCGCCATTGTGCGGGCCGCGTGGAACAATGTGGTGACCGGAAGACGGACCTCCGGGGCCTCTACCATCACCATGCAGGTGGCGCGGCTCCTCGAACCCAAGCCCCGGACGCTGGGAAATAAAGTGCGCGAGGTCTTCCGGGCCCTGCAATTGGAATGGCACAACTCGAAGTCGGAGATTCTGGAAATGTACCTGAGTTACCTGCCCTACGGAGGCAATATCGAAGGCATTACCGCGGCGTCTCACCTCTATTTTGAGCGGCCGCCCAGCCAACTCAGCCTGTCCCAGGCGACCCTGCTGGCCGTGATCCCCAACCGCCCCAATTCGCTCCGGATGGACACCCGCCAGGAAGCGGCCCGGGACGCCCGCAACAAATGGCTGCTCCGCTTCCAGGAACGGGAAATCTTTCCCGAAGCCCAGATCCAGGCTGCGCTCCTCGAGCCCGTCAATGTTCAGCGCCATTCCCTCGAGCCCCTGGCCCCCCATTTCAGTCAACGCCTCGTCGCCACCGAAGCGGGACCAGAAATTAACTCCACCCTGGACCTGGAAATCCAGCAGTTGAGTGAGCGTTTGCTGGCCAATTATATCCGACGGGCCCGTGCCCGCGGCATCTCCAACGGAGCCGTATTGGTCGTGGACAATGCCACGGCGGAAGTCCGCGCTTATTGCGGCTCGGCCGATTTCAAGGATGTTGCGGCGGCCGGTCAGGTGGATGGCATCCAGGCGATTCGGTCCCCCGGATCGACGCTGAAACCCATCGTCTATGCGATGGCATTCGACCAGGGAAAGTTGACGCCGGACAGCCGCCTCCTCGACCTGCCGACCAATTGGAATGGCTACCAGCCTGACAATTACGATGAGAAGTTTCGGGGGCCGGTCAGTGTCAGCTACGCGCTGCGCCACTCCTTGAACATCACGGCCGTCCATACCTTGGAGCGGGTCGGATACGATAAGTTCCTCGATCTGATGGCCATTGCGGGGTTCCGGACCATCGTCCGGCAGCGCGAACAGTTGGGCTTGTCGGTGATCCTGGGGGGATGTGGGACCACCCTGGAGGAATTGACCCGCATGTTTGGGGCCTTTGCGCACGGGGGGCGGCTCCGGCCCCTCCGGTTCACGCAGACCACGGACAGCCTTCCCCAAGGCTTTCCCCTGTTCTCGGAGGCATCGGCCTGGTTGATCCACGATATTCTGAGTGGGATTGAGCGGCCGGACCTGCCCAATGATGTAGTGGCGGCCACGAACCGCGCCCGGATTGCGTGGAAAACGGGGACGAGTTACGGGCGGCGGGATGCGTGGAGCATCGGATTTACCCCGCGGTATACCATCGGGGTATGGGTGGGAAATTTCAGCGGCCAGGGCGTCCCGGACCTTTCGGGGACCACGATGGCGGTTCCCCTGTTGTTCGATCTGTTTGGGGCGCTGGAAGCGGGACCGGACAAAGGCAGTTTTCCCCGCCCCGCCAATGTCTGGAAACGGGACATTTGCCTCGAAACCGGTCATATTCCCTCCGAGGAATGCGCCCATGTCCACAAGGGCTTTTATATCCGGGACGTCTCTCCCCGAAAGGTCTGCGCACAGGAGAAACCACTGTATGTGAACGCCGACACCTCGATCCAATACTGCACCGGTTGCCTTCCCCCCGACGGCTACCACAAGGCCAGTTTTCCCATCTACCCGCCCGAATTGACGGTGTGGTACGAAACCAACGGGATTGCCTATACCCATCCGCCCGCCCACAATCCGGATTGTGAGGCCACTTTTGACGGGCCGGGCCCTCAAATTCTTCACCCAGAGGCCGAGGCGGAGTTTTTGTTGGAAGCCGGAGCGGGTCAGGAAATTTTGTTCCAGGCCGCCAGCGATGCCCGGACGGATCGGCATTACTGGTACGTGGACGGCGATTTCTACCGGAGTGGAGCGCCCGGCGAAAAGGTGTTTTTTGCGGCCGGATCGGGGCCGCTTCGGGTGACCTGCATGGACGACCGGGGCCGGGCCAGTACGGTCCGGGTACTTGTAAAAGAATACTGAACCTATTTTCCATTTCCATTTACTTTTCCTCCCCCTCCTCGCTTCTCATTTGACAATTGCCCTTAAAGCCGCGTTATTGGAGCCAAACGTAAACGATACGTGTACGCTTGAAGCTCTTCCTCTCCATTACCGACACCGAATTGGTGAACTTCTATCGCCGGCAGCAGCTCGACGAGATCAACTATTGGCGGCAGGACAAGCGGACTTTCTCCTCTCTTGGGTACCACGAGCCCTTCTGTTTTGTCTCTCACATGGTCAAGGGACAGCCCCGGAAGATCATGGGGGTCGGTTTTTTTGTGGAGTTTCGGAGAATGTCGCCCCAGGCCACCTGGTTGCGGTTTGGGCGGAAAAACGGCTTTACCACAGAACTGGAATTTCGGCAGCGGGTCTTGGCGAGGAAGGGAGCAGCGGGGAAAAAGCCGGGATTGGACCCTGAATTGGGCTGCATATTGCTGACCGATCCGATCTTCTTCCCCCAGCAAGATTGGATCGAGGTGCCGCCCAGTATGAGTCCCCGGGTGGTGGCGGGAAAGACCTATTCGACAGAGGATGAAGAAGGTGCGGAGCTGTGGACACAATTGGAAAAGCTGATTGAACGTGATTTGCCTCCGGTTCAGGTGGAAGAGTTAGTGGCAGAAAAACAAACCTATCAGAGCAGCTACCGCCGGAATGTGCGGCTGGGACAGGAGAGCTTTCGCAGCACCCTACTGAGCGCCTACCACGGAACCTGTGCGGTGTCGGGATGCCAAATTCTCCCCTTGTTGGAAGCCTCTCATATCCAGCCCTGGTCCCGAAGAGGGCCCCAGTCGATCCGCAATGGGCTCCTCCTCCGGGTGGACCTTCATCGCCTCTTCGATGCCGGATATTGGACCATTTCCTCCGACTGGCAGATCATCGTCAGTCCGGCACTGGCCCGCGATTTTCCCCCCGATCCATTTTACAATTCCCTTTCCGAACTTTCCCTTCAATTTCCCGCTGATCCCAACCTCCGTCCGGCGCCCCATTTTTTGGATTGGCACCGGAAGCATATCTTTCGGCATGAGTGACATCCAGGCCATCACCGACGCCATCCTGAAATTTCGCGACGACCGCGATTGGAAGCAGTACCACAACCTCAAGGACATTGCCATTTCGTTGAATGTAGAGGCGGGTGAATTGTTGGAGCTGTTCCTGTGGAAACAAGCCGATGAAGCTGACCATCAGGCGATTCGAGATGAATTGGCGGATGTGATTTACAATGCGTTCCTGCTGGCGGCGGAGTTGGAGGTGGACGTGAAGGAGATTGTGATGGAGAAAATGAAGAAGAACGAAGCCAAGTATCCGGTGGACAAGGCAAAGGGAAAACGGGACAAGTATACCGAGTTGTAGGGGCTGGATTTACTGGCAGATGATCTTTGTCATTTCCGGTCATTTTCCCCGTCCATTTCCCATCCTCTCCCCCTGAAATCCGTATTACCCACCAGTAACTACCAGAATCAACATGGACATTTCTATCGCTGGAGGCGGTATTACGGGCCTTACCACTGCCCTTGCCCTCCGCAAACACGGCCTTTCTCCCCAGGTCTACGAAAAAGCCACGGCGCTCAATGAAATCGGTGCGGGTATTTGGATGCAACCCAATGCCCTGAAGGTTCTCGATTGGCTGGGGGTCGGCCAGGCCGTCCGGGCCGCTGGCCACGCCCTCACCGACGTTCAAATCACCACCGCCCAACTCAAACCGCTCACCACTCCCCGCAAGATTTCCGAGGTTTCCTCGGCAGGATCTCCGATTGTTTCCATCCACCGGGCCCGCCTCCAAAAAGTCTTGTACGAGGCGCTCCCGCTCGAATCGGTCCACCTGGGGCATCCTTTCAGGAGCCACTGGTTTGATGGAGACCAACTCTTTGCCCGCTTTGGTTCGCGGGAACTTCCCACCGATCTTCTGCTGGGAGCCGATGGGATCCACTCCCAGGTCCGCCAGCAATTGGGCTGGGACTCTCAACTGCGCTATTCCGGGCAAACCTGCTGGCGTGGCATTGCGCCGATTTCGCCGCCTGCCGGCTATCAATCGGGGGGCTACGAAGCCTGGGGCCCCGGCGCCCGGATTGGATTGGCTCCGATTTCCGACCGGGAGACCTATTGGTTTGCCGTGGCGAAGGCTCCGGAAGGCCAGCAAGACGACCGTTCTCAGCTGAAGGCCGAATTGCAGGCCCGTTATACGCGGTTCCATCCCTTCATCCGGGAGATGATTGCCGCTACGCCGCTGGACCAAATCCTCAGGCACGATATCCACGACCTGAAGCGGCTGGAGCAATGGCATACGGGGCCGGTTTGCCTGATGGGGGATGCGGCCCATGCCACCACCCCGAATATGGGGCAAGGCGGGGGCCAGGGGATTGAGGATGCCTACTATATGGCGCGCGCGCTGACCTCGCACCCGCACCATTACCAGGCCTTCCAGGCTTTTGAGGCGAGTCGGCGGGGCAAGGTGGACTATGTCGTCAACAATTCCTGGCGCTTTGGGCAAATGGCCCACCATCCGATTGGGCGGCACGTGATGAAGTGGATGATGCGGCTGACGCCACCGAAGGTCATCCAGCAACAGATGGACAAGTTGTTCGCCGTAGAGGGCTTGTAGCGAGCTGGGTTGGTGTGGGACCGCAGTGGGTTGCCTCGGGGATAACCGCGGTTGGTCACGGACCGCAATGGGTTGCATCGGGAGTAACCGCGGTTGGTCACGGACCGCGCTGGGTTGCACCGGGAGTAACCGGGGTTGGTCTGGGACCGCAGTGGGTTACGCTGGGACCAACCGAGGATATACTATGACCAACCGATTTAGTTTTCATTCTCCTTCCCTCCCCTCCCACTGACAGCTGAGCGGGGCCAAATTTCTTTTTCGTGGCGCAAAATGATCCTTTCTTTTCCAAATCCCCGTCTCCATTCTTCCTAAAAGATTCCCGGCTAAAAAGAGGGACGTAAAATATCGGACTTTTGGGGGCAAAATGGTTTTAGGTAGTTTGATTGTTATGAGGCGTTGGTTAATTTGTCCCTGAAAAGTGTAACTGTTTTTTTACTAATAGGGTATGAGAAATAATTTTTTACTACTAAGCGCATTGCTGTGTTTCGGATTTCTGGCATCCAATGTGAATGCTCAGCGTCCCCTTCCGGTCGGGGTACAGTCGAACCACTCGCATGATCACTCGCATGACCATTCTGACATGGCGGTTCCCGCCCATCGTACGTGTGGTACCGATGATTTCTATCATCAACAACTCCAGAACGATCCGGAATTACAGCGGATCGCCGAGCAAGACAAGCAGAATTACCTGCAGTGGATCAATAACGGAGGCCCCAGCAACCGCAAGACGGCTATGGTGACCACGATTCCCGTCGTTGTCCATGTCATCTACTCCAGCAACCCCAACTTGCTTCCGGACGCCCGGATCTTCACCCAGTTGGACATCCTGAACAATGACTACGCCCGCCTCAACGCGGATACGACCAATACACCGGCCCAGTTCGCCAATGTGGCGGCGGCTACGGACATCCAGTTCTGTCTGGCGACCCGTGACCCGCAGGGCAACCCCACGACCGGTATCAACCGGATCCAGAACTCGCTCGCCAACCACAACATCAACCAGGGTGGTCAGCTGAAGTCGATCGTCCAGTGGGACCCCTTCAAGTATCTGAACATGTACGTGGTGGAAAGCATCAGCAACGGAACCATCCTCGGTTACGCTACGCTTCCCTGGAACCTGGCCAGCCAGCCCGGCAACGACGGGGTTGTGATTGCCGCTCCGTTCTTCGGTCAGAACAGCCCGGGGGCTCCTTATAACCAAGGCCGCACCACGACCCACGAAGTGGGCCACTGGTTGGGTCTGGACCACACCTTCTCCGGTGGTTGTGCCGGCAATACTGCCGCTACCTGTAACTCCGCTGGTGACCTCGTATGCGACACCCCTCCGACTTCTCAGCCGAACTACAACTGTCCTTCGGCCAACCAGAATAGCTGTACGGAAACTCCCACCGACCTGAACGACATGCACCAGAACTACATGGACTATGTAGACGATGCTTGCATGAACCTGTTTACCCAGGGCCAGGCCGACCGGATGGACTTCTACCTGCAAGGTGCCCGGATCGGCATCACCACTTCCGATGGTTGTGGTCAGGGATCGCCTCCCGGTCAGTGTGGCATTGATACGGTCAACTACCCGATTCCCGGTAGCCTGACAGTCTATACCGTTCCCGCCGCTGGTGGTGGTGGCTATGTCTCAGGCCAGAACGGCTACGGCGACATCGCCAAGGCAGAATACTACCCCAACACGTCCAACGCCAACTCCATTGAAGGCATGTTCCTGGAACTGGATGCCCTTTCCGCCGCCAGCGCCAGCAGTAGCTTCAACGCTTATATCTGGGACGACAACGGTGGTGAGCCCGGCAATATCCTCCACACGGAAAACATCAATATCCAGAATGCCATCAACTTGAGCGGTCAGGTCGGCATCACCTTCACCAATCCGGTGGCTGTTTCCGGTCCCTTCTACGTAGGGGTGGGCATTGACTATGGTACTCCCGGCGATACGGTGGTTCTCCTCTCGAATACCATCAACGACCAGGCTGTTTGTACGGCTTGGGAGCAGTGGAATACCAACGACTGGTACCGTTACGATGACGCCAGCAGCTGGGAAATCACCGTGGGCCACGCGGCTCACCCGGTCATTCAGGAACTGGTCGTCAGCGTTGCTCCCAATGCTCCGACCATCCCGCAGGGTGGTAGCGTTCAGTTGGTTACCACCTCCTCCAAGCCGGGTATCACCTATAGCTGGTCCCCCGCCGCTGGTCTGAGCTGTACCACTTGTGCCAACCCGCAAGCCTCTCCGACCTCTACCACCACGTATACCCTCACCGCCAGCGACCAGTCGGCGAACTGCTTCACCAGCTTTGATGTGACAGTGACGGTCGGTACGGTAGGCATCGAAGACGATCTGTTCGACGGCAATATCACGGCCTACCCGAACCCCTCCTCCGGTAACTTCCTGTTGGAGTTCACCATGAACGAAATCAGCAACCTCGACATCGACGTGTTCAACAACCTCGGACAGCAGGTGTACAACGAGCGCCTCGAAGGCTTTGCTGGTCAGTACCGCAATGGCATCGACCTGGACAATGTCCCCGCCGGGGTTTACTTCCTCCGCATCACCGACGGCGCGAAGTCTTACCGCCAGAAGTTGATCTTCGAATAAGCTGACCTCAGGTCATCAATATATAAACGGGGCCATCCGCAAGGATGGCCCCGTTCTTTATTGCGGTCCTCTCTCCTGCTTATCGGCCCTGGAGAAAACGCTCCAGGTTGCTGATGCTGGATTCGAATTCAAATGCATCGTTGATTTTGAAGTAGTTGCCCTGGTCGTAGGTGAAGGGGTAGGCAAACTTGGCGTATTCCAGGCGGTCGGATTCGTAATCAAACAGCCGGGTGATGTCCCGGACCTGATCGGCCAGCAGGCAATTGCTGCGGGTGATTTGCTTGGCGAGGGTCATCTTGGAGCTCGAGAAAGTCTTTCCTTGGATGGAAGCCCGCGCCTGGCTGAAGCTCTGCGGGTCCATCATCGGTCCCTGGCAGCCAATGGGGCCGTTGTAACCGGGCAAGGGTCCCGGATCGACGATCACCGGAGGGTTGATGGTCGGGTTGGGGACCACGACGGGCGGGACCGTTGGATTTGGGACGGGGGGCGGATTGACCTGCAATCCGCCCTGGTATTCCACGACCAATTGCTGGACGGGAGGGGCCGGGTTGAAGCGGAGGGAAAACTCGTTGACGAAAACCATGCGGCGGCCTCCCCGGGGCGTGGTGACGATGGCGTAGGTCAATTCCCGTCCGCCCTGGACCTGGAGATCGATTTCCATGGCCGGGACCGCAGGGTTGATGGGCAAGATCCGGAATATGTAGGGACCGGGAACGAGGTTCGCCACTTTGATATTCGCGACGGGGCGGTTGTTCAGCTGGATGCCGTTGACGACGATGGTGAAGGGTTCGTTGTTTTCGGAGAACACGACGAAGTTAGAACCCAGGGCTTGACCGTTACCGGTGACGAATCCCTGGCCCAGGGCCCACCCGGCGACGGCCCAAAAGGAAAGGAGGAGGAGTAGTTTTTTCATATTTGAATCGTATTTCAGGGATAAAAATAAGGGATGTTGAGAAGCTGTACGGGAAAAGTTTTGGGATTTGGAGGGCATTGGTTAAAATTGGTCGTTTAGACAGCTGATTTATTTGTCCAATTTCCTGGTTGTTCCAACCGCCCAAAACCTAGCTCTGGAACTGAATGCCAGTTTATGAATTGCCTCCTGACCGTTATGATTTCCCTCCCACCTCGGAAGCGGAGCCAAATGGCTTGTTGGCCATTGGGGGCGATCTGAGCCCGGGCCGCCTGTTGCGGGCCTATTCCCTCGGCATATTCCCCTGGTACTCAGACCCCGAGCCTTATTTGTGGTGGTCTCCGGCGCCCCGGCTTGTGCTTTTCCCTTCCGAAATCAAGGTTTCCAAAAGCATGCGGTCCCTGTTTCGTCGGAAAAGATTTGAGATCACGGTGGACCAACACTTCAACGAGGTCATCCGCTTTTGTGCGTATACCCCACGGGCCGGACAACTGGGAACCTGGATCACGGAGCAGATGCAAGCGGCTTATTCTCAACTCCATCGGGAGGGTTTTGCCCATTCCGTGGAAGTTTGGGACAATGGAAAATTGATTGGGGGGCTGTACGGGATCAGCCTCGGAAAGATTTTTTTCGGCGAGTCCATGTTCACACTGGTTCCGAATGCCTCCAAGTACGCCCTGATTCACCTGGCCCACGCCCTGCAACGGCTCGACTTCGATGTCATTGACTGTCAGCAAAGAACCAACCACCTGGTCAGTCTGGGTGCCCGGGAAGTCTCCCGGAATGACTTTGAGTTCCTGCTCCATCAGGCCCTCAACTCCCCTACCCTGGTCGGATCCTGGGCCAAAATTCCCGAACTAATTGCCGCCGTAGAGGTTTAAGAATCGTCCCTTTTTTGATAGCTTTGCTATTACACCATCATACACTCAAAATATGTTTTGGAGAGCTTTAATTTTTCTCGCAGTTGTAGGGGTCGTGGTCTTCTTTTTGGCCACCCACTTCATGAACAAGTTCAATGCCAAGAAGTCGCGGATCAAGAAAAATGACAATCTGCTGAAGCAGTATCTGAACGAGCGGCTCAGCCTGATTGACCAACTGAACCGCACGATGCCCCAGGATACTTCGATTGGGCAGAGTGGGGTCAAGGCGGCATTGCGCGCTTCCAAAAAAGCCACTACTGCTGAGAGCACGATGGAACTGGGCATGCTGATGGGCGAAGCCACGACCAATATCGAACGGGTCAAGATGCAGCTCCGCAACCCGAACATTGCCAACCCCAATCAAGCGGCCCTCTCAATCCTTGAACAAATTGAGGAGATCAACCGGAAGATCAAGATCGCCAAGCGGGAACGCAACGACGATGTCCGGGAATACAACGAATTGGTCACCGCGGGTGCCTCTGCCATCGTGGCTTCCATGTTCAAATACGAAGAGCTGGACCTGCTGCTGGGAGAGAATGACCGGGGGGATTGATTGCAATTGAGTTGGGGAAATTTTACCTTTAGGTATTACCCTAACTTACCCTGAAACAATGAAAAATCTGAAACTATTCGCCCTGATGGCCCTGTTTCTGGCCTTTATGACTGCATGTGGTGGCGAAGAAGGTTCCGACAATGGCAGCGAAGCATCCACCGAAGAATCGGCTGGTGATCCCGGAGAAGCCGCTGCTGATACCGATGGCGCTGTATCCACCTGGGATGGCCATTCCCTCCGTGAAGATGCGGATGGAAGTTCCAAATGGCTGGCTTCGGTTTCCTTTGGAGAGAAAATGACGCTCCTCGGAGAGAACAAAGAAGGTCCTAAGCGCACCTACGAAAAAGTTCGCTTGCTCGACGGCAAGGAAGGCTGGGTCCGGGAAGACCTCATCCACGCGGGAGGTCGCTACGGCGTGATCACCGCCTCTTCCCAGGTTTACAAGCGTCCCTCCGTTTCCAATATCACCGAGAAGAATGTCGATGTGGGCACCTTGGTGGTCATCAAGCAAACCAACGAGGAATTCCAGGAATTCATTTCGATCAACGATAAGAGCAATAACCGCATCCGCGGTTGGGTCCTCGGCAATTCGGTTGTCTCTACCTCTGAGACCGACGTCGCCGTGGGGGTGATCATCAACAAGGCCCAAAAAGAAAGCAATCCGGCCAAGCGGACCTCGCTCCTGGAGACCGTCACCAACAACGATGCTTACAAGAGTTCGATCCTGTACGAGATGGCCGTGGAAATGGTCGGTGCCGCGTCTGAGCCGCCCCGCGAACTCGGTTCGGATGAGCTGATGATCACCGGCGACAATGTAAATGTGCGTTCGGAGCCGAATACGGCGACCGGTGAAAAACTCTTCCAGCTGTTCAGTGGTGACATCGTTCTCATCGTCGCCAAGGGAGACATGGAAGAAATCGGTGGCAACCTTGATTACTGGTACAAAGTTCGGACGGACAGCGGACAAGAAGGATGGCTCTTTGGCCAGTTCACCTCCAAGTCCCTGAACTGAGAAAAATAATTGCCTTGTTTAGGCCAAAAGAGGCCCTCTGAGTTTCAGGGGGCCTCTTTTTTATGTGGAGCCTTTGGGTAGGTAAGAAGAATGAGGGTTAGGATTGGGGGTTGGGGACAAATGGGGGATATTCAGAGTACCAACCTATCTGAGAAAACCCATGAACATTGTCTTAACCGATTTGTACGGAAAAAAACTTGCCCTGCTTCTCTGGTTTTTGAACGAGGAAATGGAAACCTCTCATGCCGTGGTCACGGGGACCGGTTTCATGCACGATGGTCACCTGTCCCTGCACCGAGGCAGCATCCTTCCTCCGGTTCGCATCCCCCTGGCTTTGGTGTGGCGCGCTCAGGAAGTTCCGGAGCAGGCCCGCACCATTCTCAACGGCGCCGACTACGTGATCCGGGCGTCGGTGGCGGAATTGGGGGCGTCCAACCTCACTGAAGGCTTCAGTGATAGTGATCGGCGGTCGGCTTGACGGATGCCATCAGGCGTTCGATGCTCCGAATGAGGAGGCGTTTGCGGTCGAAATAGATCAGATTGTGCTCCCGCAGGTCGTTCAGCACCGAGGTGACGGTCTGCCGGGACGTCGCCGTTAGGCTCGCAATGTCTTTGTGCGTGAGGAAGTTGTGGATGAGGATTTCATCCCCGACCGGCTTGCCGTTCTCGTCGGCCAGGTCGCGGAGGAACTCGATGATGCGGGTCCGGGCATCCTTGGAGACAAGGGCTTCGAGCCGGCGTTCGGTCTGGCGGACGCGCATGCTGATGGTCTGGGTGACCCGCATGCCAAATTCGGGGTCCTGGGCCATGGTTTTCCTGAGGTCGCTCAGGGAAAGGGCGCAGACGTGGACATTCTGGTCCACGGCCTGGGCAAAATTGCGGTGCCGCTCCCCTCCCAACAGTACCTGTTCCCCAAAAATATCTCCGGGCTGCAAAATGGCCTTGATGATTTCTTTTCCAGTATCAGAGTAACTCCCAATCTTCACGCGGCCTTCTTCCAGGAGAAAAATGGACTTAACGGGATCGTTCGCCTGAAAAATGTACTGGCTCTTGGTGAAAATTCGGTGGTACGAAGCAGACTGCGCAAGGATTTCGGTGGTCCCTGGCTGGGGGCAAATGTTCCGAAAGTAGGCAACATTCTCCTCGTACCAGGAAGATTGGAGTTCATTCATACGTTGAATATTTGATCTACTTTACAATGTTAAGGGAAGCACCGGGGGCTAATTGTCGCTGGTTTGACCTTTTCCGAAGGCCCTCCATTTTTTTATGTTACAACACCTACCTGGCTTCTGATCCTTAACCTTGTGACCGCGTTGGTTGTTTTGTGCAATCCAGATAATATTTATTCGCCTACCATTCAGGCACTTACCCTATATAACACCCCCAATTCGTTTCCAAAACCACGTCACAAAACCCCTTCGAACTACTTTTTCAACCAGACCAAATCCCGCACCTTAGTCATACAAAATGGCTCGGGAAATGAATCTCATCTACAAATCAACACCATGAAAAGACAACTTTTACTGTTTGCAATTCTCTTGTTTACGGGATTGGTCGTGCAAGCCCAATGCAATGGGCGGGGTGCGGCAGTCCTGGATGGAAACCAGGTCCGGGCCCAGCTCTACAATTCCGCGGACCGTTTTTGGGATCTGGTTGGAAACCCTGCGTATGAAGTTCCGGCTGGTTCCGGAAAGCACGTGGGCTTCACCAATGCCCTTTGGATGGGCGGCCTCGATCAGTCAGGCCAGCTGCACATTTCGGCCCAGACCTATCGCCAGGCGGGCATTGACTACGGCTCTGGCCCCTACCGCACCGGTGGTAACTACGACTGCGGTACTTCTTTTTCCAGCACTACGACCGGCCTGGTCTTCCCCCTGGTCCCGGTATCGAATGGCGCCGCCCTCGATTTCAGGGCCAATGCCTTTGATTTGCTGGATCCCGCGACGGGGTCTATTCAAGGCGGAACTCTTCTGAACCTCCGTCAACAATTCAATGCCCTGGAGTTGGGGAATGGAAAAGTAATGGTGGTTGGAGAACGCGCGAGTGTCTCCACGCCCACGCCGGCTTTCCCATTTGAGTTTGTAGACCTCAATACCCTGACCAGTGCCCCGGGAATCACCCTGAATTCCTGGCACGGAAAGTCTTCCCTGACGCCGCTGAATGCCAATGAAATCCTGATTGCCGGGGTCATCGGCTGTGAAATCTACGATGTCCTGGGACAGTCTTCGACTACGGTGGCCAGCATGAACGCGCCCCGTCATTACCACGATGCCGTGGCCATTGGCCCGAACAAAGTGCTGGTCGGTCCTGGTACTGCCCAGTTGAACGGAAACAATTCCCTGGGGGTCTTCACCTACGAGGTGTATGACAATGGCGCCTGGACCACGGTGGCCGGCTCGCCGGTCATGCGCGACCGGACGACCCAGCTGACTCCGCTGGCCAACGGCAATATCCTGATCACCGGGGGTAGCTCGGATGTGGTGGAAGTCTACGACTCCACGACCCAGACGATCTCGACCTATCAGACGCTTCCCTTTAGCATTGGAATTCACTCCGTGCTTCCGCTCGGCAACGACCAATATGCCATTGTCTCCAGCAATGCCACGACGACCGCGGAATTCGTTAATGCCGACAATTTCATCTACGATTTCGCCAACCAATCGCTCACCTATGGCCCCACCCGTGGGTACACTGGAAAAGCTGTCGTACTGGCCAATGGTCAGTTCCTCGCCGGTGACAATTCGGACTCCTATATCGTCATGAACAACGATTTGTCCATCCGCAACAGCCGCTGGAGCAAAATTTGGAAGGTGAACCAGTCCGAGATCGACCAGTTCCTCGCCGACTACGCCAATAACTCGGTGGACTTCACCCAGTATCCGGACATCGAAACCTGGCCGGGCAATGGCGATGTGGCCAAGGGCGAAGATTATTACCTCGCTCCCTTCATTGACGTGGACGGGGACGGCATCTACGATCCGGCCGGCGATGGCGACTATCCTTGTATCACCGGAACGCAGGCCCTCTGGTGGGTGTACAACGACGACGTCGTGCCGAACCTGGAAACGGGTGGCAATCCCCTCGGTGTACAGGTCAAAGTCCTGGCGTACGCGGTTGACTGCCAGCAGATAAATTGCCCCGATACTTTCCTGGACTACGTGACCTTCTACGAGTACGAAATCTCCAACAAAAGCGGCAACGCCTATACGGACATGTACGTCGCCAACTGGTTTGATTCAGACATTGGCAACTTCGCTGACGATTATGTCGGTTGTGACTCCATCCGCAATCTCGCCTTTGCCTACAATGGCGACCCGGACGACGAGAACCAGGCTGGTTACGGCCTCAATCCTCCGGCGATGGGTTCTGTTGTCCTCGAATCTCCGGACAATATTGGCATGACGAACTTCATGTACTATGAAAATGACTTCTCGGTCAAAGGAAATCCCGAGCAGCCGATCCACTACTACTACCTGATGCAGAACCGGTGGAAGGACGGCCAAAAAACGACCTTCGGCTTTGATGGCCGGGTCATGGGAACCGATTCCACCAACTTCATGTACACTGGCGACCCCGGTTTCTGTGGCGGTACCGGTACTGGTTGGTCTGAGGTTTCCGCCTTGAATACGCCCTTCGACCGCCGTTATGTCCAGGGCATCGGTCCCTTCTCACTCCAGGCGGGTGAGACGGTCAAGGTCAGCTACGGATTCATTTACGCCCGTGGTTTCTACAATGACAACCTAGGTTCGGTGTGTGAGCTGAAAGAAGCGAGCGACAGCACCGTGAGCTGGTTCAACCAGCAGTCCAGCTGCTCTGACATTGTTCTGGGAGTGGACGAAGTAGAAAGAGAAGACCTCTCCGGACAGGTTTACCCGAACCCGAACGCCGGTATCTTCAAGGTTGAATTGGAGCAGGCGTTGGACGCTGACGGAGAAATGCAGATTCTGGACCTTTACGGCCGGATCGTCCACCGTCAGGTTGTCAAGGCAGGTGACCTTCAGGTTGATGTCAACGTGACGCTTCCCTCGGCTGTCTATCTCGTGCAGATCGACACCCCGTCGGGCAAGTTCCTCCGCAAAATAAATGTGCAGTAAGATTTAGGGGTATATGAGTATTCATGGGCAATCCCGCGCCACAATGTGGCCGGGATTGTCTCTTTTTATTTCCTTCCTTTCTCATTTTCCTTCTGTGTAATCTGACCCTCGAAAAAATCCTCCCTACTGTTTCAAAATGCGTGTTTTTCCAAATAAAACTCCCCAAATCGCGTCACCGAAATCTGTTATTTGAGGGTTTCGATTGCGTTGGGGAAGTACTGGGTGGGATGTAGTTTGAAGCATACTTATACACGCCACTATGAAAACAAGATTCTACAAATTCATCCTACTTTTGCTTTTTTCCAGTCCCATCCTTCTATGGGGCCAATGCCTTCCCATTGGGTACGAACAACTCGATGGCAATCAGGTCGACGCCCGCTACCACAATGGTGGAGATTTGTTTTGGGACCTCGTTTCCAATCCTGCCTATGAAGTTCCGAAGGGAAGCGGCAACCACTCGTCCTTTGCGGGTGGCCTCTGGATTGGGGGGCTCGACCAAAGTGACGGGCTGCACATCGCAGCTGCCACCTACCGCCAGACCGGCAACGATTTTTCTCCGGGCCCGGTCCGTTGGACAGGACAATACGGCTGCGAAACGAATCTGGAACCAGCCACCGGAAATATCCTCCAGGTTTTGTCGCTGGTAGATGACCGGATTGCATTTGTCAGCCCCACCCAGATCGAAATCACCAACAGCACCCGGACGAGTAGCCAGGTCATTCCATTTCCTTTTCCCCGCTCCTTCGTTTCCGCTCTTCAACTCAATGATGGACGCATCATGGTCTATGGAGATGGCGGATTTCCGAACCAGCTGCCCGTTCTCCTGATCGACTCTTCCAACTTCAGCGTTACCATTGGCGATACCCTCAATTTTTGGCAGGGACGTTCGACTGCCCTCCAATTGCCGAATGGCGAGGTGCTGATTGCGGGCTTGTTTGGGACCGACCTGTACGATCCCGTCACTGGAACGTCATCGGTGGGCGCCTCGATGGGCTCTTCCCGGGTCCGTACGTCGATGCAGTTGCTCCCCAACGGAAATATTTGGATTGTGGGTGGCTCTACCACCCTCAATGGATTTGGCAGCAGCACCATTACTGAATTCTACGCCCCCTCCACCGATACCTGGCTCCCGGGTCCCAACCTCCTTCAGGGTCGCCGGAGCCCCATTCTCCTACCCCTTCAAAATGGCAATATCCTCGTAGCGGGCGGGAACAATCAGACCCGTGAAATGGAATTGTATGATCCCGTTGGCAACCTGGTCAGCTCGCTGCTGACCAATGGCCCCCAATTTGAAGTCGGGGTTGCAACCGAGCGCCCCAATGGGAACGTTTTTCTGGCCAATGGATTTCTCTCTCAAGATGAGCGGGCCCTGTCAGAAATCGATATGAGTGGTCCCTCCATCCGTACGATTCCGGTGTCCTCGACCAGTGGATTCGGGACCGTCCTTCCCAATGGGAACCTCTATCTCCAGAGCCAAATTGGTACCTATACCGAATTCGACCTGAATACTTTTCGCCCGGTGAACCAGGATTATCAGAAGATCTGGAAAATCAACAAGTCGGAGATTGACCAGTTCAAACAGGACTTTCTCAACGGGACGGTAGATTTTACCCAGTATCCGGACATTGAGACGTGGCCGGGAAATGGAGACCAAGCCAAAGGGGAAGACCAATACCTGGCTCCTTTCATCGATGAGGACCTCGATGGGGTGTACGATCCGCTGAATGACGGGGACTATCCTTGCATCGATGGGGATCAAGCTCTGTGGTGGGTTTTCAATGATGTGGCCAGCCCGCACAGCGAAACCAACGGAGATCCGCTGGGCATTCAGGTGGAAGCCATGGCCTTCGCCTACGATTGCCAGAGTGTCCCCTGTACGTATACGGCCACTGAAACGTCTACCATGCTCAGGTACCAAATCACCAACAAGAGTGGAACCGATTACAAGGATGTCTATTTCGGGTTCTGGCATGATGTGGACCTCGGGAATTTCGCCGATGATTTCATCGGCTGCGACTCCACCCGGGGCCTGTGCTTTGTTTATAACGGAGATGCGTTTGACGAGAACGGTTACGGAAATTTTCCCCCGGCCAGTGGTGCCTCCTTCCTCAAGACGCCGGATGGTTCCAATAAGATGACCAATTTCATGACCTACGAGAATGACTTTACGGTTCGGGGCAATCCTACCACTGCGCACCACTACTATAACTATCTCCAGTCCATGTGGACGGACGGCTCGCCCCTGACGGTGGGTGGAAATGGCTACGGCGGCAATACGCCGACGAAGTACTTTTTCCCGGGTGATCCTGGTTTCTGCGGCGATCCGTCCACGGGCTGGTCGGAACCCGGCGAGAGCAATACGCCATTTGACCGGCGCTACCTCATGTCATTCGGTCCCTTTGATTTTGCGGCCGACTCCATTGTAGAGTTTGAAATTCTCTTCACCTACAACCAAGGATTCACCAACGCTCCCCTCGGCAGTGTCTGCGAACTCTTCACCGCCAACGACAGCGTCACTTCTTGGTACAACCGGAACAATTCTGCCTGTTTCTCCACTCCGACTTCGGTAGAAAAGGATCTGTTCCCGGGATCACTCAAAATCTGGCCCAATCCCGCCCAATCAGAAGTCTGGATTGCGCTGACGGAAACCAACCTGGAGGCCTCTCCCCTCCGCATATTCGACCAAATCGGCCGGGAAGTGCTCTGGACGACCATTCCCGCCGGACAACAGGGCCTGGCTCTTGAATTGCCCCCCCTCCCCGATGGCATTTACATTGTCCGGATCGATCAGGGAAACAAGGCATTCACAGAGAAATTGGTCCTGCAAAAATAATCTTCTTCGATGTAGTTACTGATTGTGTGAAGTCGCCCTGCTGAGGGCGGCTTCTTTTTTTAACAGAGAATGAGTCAGTTACAAATAATCCGCTCTTTTTCCCGAACCTTTCCAATTGACCGTCGTTACAATAGATGTCTATACATCTAAAATAATCATGAAGTTACTCGAATCGTACAACCTCAGTGGTACAGAACTCAAAAACCGCATTGTCATGGCGCCGATGACCCGGAGCCGCGCCAATTCGGAACATGTTCCGACCGATATCATGGGGACCTATTACGGCCAGCGCTCCGGTGCCGGTCTTATCATTACGGAAGGGACTGGTCCTTCGATCAATGGCGCCGGGTATCCCCGGATTCCCGGTCTCTATACGCAAGCCCAGGCGGATGCATGGAAGACTGTCACCGACAGCGTTCACGCCGAAGGCGGCCTCATTTTTGTTCAGTTGATGCACACTGGTCGTGTCACCCATCCCGCAAACCTCGACGAAGGTGGCCAGGTTCTCGCCCCCTCCGCCGTGGCTTTGACCCAGACCAAAATGTACACTGACCAAACCGGAGCTGAGGAAGAAATTCCCGCTCCCACGGCTATGAGCACTGAACAGGTGCAGGAAGCGATCCAGGAATTTGTTCATTCGTCCGAACTGGCCGTCCAGGCCGGATTTGACGGGGTTGAATTGCACGGGGCCAATGGATACTTGATTGAGCAATTCATTGGCGCCAATTCCAATCAGCGGACCGACCAGTATGGTGGTTCGATCGAAAACCGGGCCCGGTTTGTGATTGAAGTTGCTGCTGCGACAGCAGCCGCGATCGGAAAAGAAAAGGTCGGGATTCGCCTGTCTCCTTTTGGCGTCTTCAACGAAATCTTCCACGGCGAAGATACCGCTGAAATGTACGCTTACCTGGCGACTGAACTCGGCAAACTGGGCATCGCCTATATCCACATCGTGGATCATTCTGCCATGGGCGCGCCTGAGGTTCCCCAAAGCATCAAGGAATCCATCCGCGACAATTTCGGTGGTACCATTATCCTTTCAGGTGGCTACGACAGGGACCGCGCGGAAGCGGATCTGGTCGCTGGTCTCGGCCACCTTGTCGCCTATGGGCGTCCCTTCATCTCCAATCCGGATTTGCCGGTACGGCTGGAGCAAGGATTGGAACTTGCCCAACCCGATTTCGGGACTTTCTATACGCCTGGTCCCAAGGGATACATCGATTATCCTACGGCGGAAGCCGCATCAGCTTGATCCATCCCCATTACAATATGAGCCGGCCCGATTTTTCGGTGCCGGCTTTTTCTTTGCCCATCATTGTGGCGTAACCAGGGTTACACCAGCTCCTCCCCCATTTTTCTAGGTTCGTGCAAACCTCGAATGAATGGAATTACTTGAAATATTAGGGTTTGCGGGCGCGTTGCTGATTGGGCTGGTACTGGGCTTGTTGGGAGGCGGAGGATCTATCCTAACGGTCCCCGTTCTGGTTTACCTTCTGAATATCAACCCTGTAACGGCAACGGCTTATTCGCTGTTTGTCGTTGGCCTTTCCTCTTTGATTGGGACGGTACGGAATGCGCAGAAAAAAATGATCGATTTCCGCACAGGAATCGTTTTTGCCATTCCCGCTTTCCTGTCCGTCTACGCCACCCGCAAATTCATTGTCCCGGCCATTCCCGATACCATTTTTACCCTTGGCGATTTTTCCCTGACCAAGGACGTTGCCATTATGGTCTTCTTTGCGGTCATCATGTTGTTGGCTTCTGTGTCAATGATCAGAGGACGGAAAGGTTCGGGCGAAAAGACTTCCAACGATGAAAAACCCCAATACAATTACCCCATGATCCTGATTGAAGGGGTTGTGGTGGGCTTCCTGACCGGTATTGTTGGTGCGGGGGGTGGATTCCTCATCATTCCCGCGCTGGTCCTATTGGCCAAGCTCCCCATGAAAAAGGCCGTGGGGACCTCCCTGTTGATCATCTCAGTGAAATCCTTGATTGGGTTCATCGGAGATGTTCAAAACCTGGAGATTGATTGGAAATTCCTTGGGATTTTTACCGCTCTCGCGGGCGTCGGAATCCTGATCGGGATTTACCTCAACAACTTCGTGGAGGGGCAAAAACTGAAAAAGGGATTCGGATGGTTCGTGTTGGTGATGGGAACCTTCATCATCGTCAAGGAACTGATGTAGAAAGCAGCTATCATATTGGGTAATCGTTACGGGGTGGTTTGCTGAGCAGGCCACCTCGGTTTTTATACCCAGCCGAACCCAAATTCATCGGCCAGATAGCCCTTCATCTTCTTCTGAACGGCTTTGAAGTCTTGCTTCTCTCCCAATTCCGCCGCCAACGAAGTCACTCCTTTGTCATCGATCCCGCACGGAATGATATGACCGAAGTAGTCCAAGTCTGTATTCACATTGAATGCGAATCCATGCATAGTCATCCAGCGGGCGCAGCGCACGCCGATGGCGAGAATCTTCCGGGGCCGCTCACTGTCAATATCCAGCCAAACGCCCGTCAGGCCCGGAATGCGTCCGCCTTCAATGCCGTAATCGGCGAGGGTGCGGATGCACGCCTCTTCGAGGCGCCGAAGATATTCGTGGATATCGGGCTTGAACTGCTCGAGATCGAAGATCGGGTAGCCAACAATCTGGCCGGGGCCGTGGTAGGTGATGTCACCGCCTCGGTTGATCTTGAAGTAATCGATGCTTCGCTCCTCGAGTTCCTGTTCTGAGAGCAGGAGATTGTCGGTGGAACCACTCTTTCCCAATGTGTACACATGGGGATGTTCTACGAACAAGAGATAATTCTTGGGCAGCGCCGCGTTCTCGGGCTCTTTCCGGTTGACCATTTTCTGGTCGACTCCTTGGCGGAGAAGCCGCTCCTGGTAATCCCAAGCCTCCTGGTACCGCATGTCGGCCAGGTCGCGAAATTCAACAGTGGGCTGGCTCATGACTGAAAGTTGGGCGTTTCTTCCTGCTGGGTATTGGCCCAGTCGACATCGGCCGAAGTCACCGAAGTCACTTCGGGAAAGTGGCGCTTGAGGATGACCTCCACCCCGTGCTTGATCGTACGGGAGATGAACGGACAGCGGACGCAAGCTCCTGAGAGTCCGACGGTCACAGTGCCGTCGGAGAAGTCAAGGAACTTGAGATCACCACCGTCCTGCCAGGTGGCGGGACGAATGTGGTCGTTGATCGTGCGCTCGATCCGCTCCGGCAGGGAATCCCCTTTGGGGTCCTCTTCAACGGCCGTATCGGTGAAGTTAAAGAGGGGCTCTCCCTGTTCCAGGTGCTTTTTGATCACAATCCGGAGATCTATCAGCATGGATTCCCAAACTCCGCTGTCAGGCTTTTTAGTGACAGTGACGAAGTTCTTTGAGATAAAGACCCGCTCCATGTAATCAAAGCCAAACAGCTTCTTCGCCAAGGGAGATCGCTCGGCTGACTCCGGGGAGTCAAACTGATACGCACCTTTGGTCAGGAGAAAATTCGAAATGGTGAACTTGATCGAATCTGGATTCGGTACTTTTTCACCGTGGATATTGACAATTTTTGCCATGGTGACAAAGATAACCAACTCCTATGAAAAAGGTGGCCCCCTGATTTATCGTGATCAGCCGATATAGGAGAAAAAGCCTGCCTCAGGCAGCAGGTCTTCTCCCACTTCCTCAACGGCCAAGTGTTGTGTCTCCAGCCAAACCGACGTCCCACTTCTTGCCAGTAGCCATTCTTTTGTCTCCGGCTCCTCAAACACCGATCTCAAGTCAATCTCCTTCCCAGTATAGGCTTCAAATCTCCTCTCGGAGATTGCAACCACCAGGTAAATGGCTTCCTTTTCTTCTTCCACCAACAGTCCCATATATCTTTGCCCTGCCTCATCTTCTCCCAAGAAGACTTGCGGCAGGTCATAATACACGAGTAGCTTTACTATTTTTATTGGCTTACTCACGCGATTGATTTGTTGTCTGGAACCACAAAGGATTTGGTTCGCCACCAAGACCAATGCCCTTTCCCAAAGGTACTTTTTACGATCCCATCTTTCCGGTACAATACCGCTTCGCATACCTTCGCTCCTTTCTTTTTAAAATGCGGAAGTTTCGCCAGCTGCTCCGCTTGCGCTCTATCTTCCCACAATGAAACACTCCTAAATATACACTCTGGTACATGTGGAGGTCTTTTTCTGCCTTCTTGATGTTTGGATTGAAAATCTTCCTCGCGGATTTGTGCTCCTCTTATCACTCGGTAAAAGTGCCTCTCTTTCGGGTCTTCTGCTTCTACGGGCGGACAATTCACAGGCAACTCTTCTTTCCATTCACTTCTTGTCTTCCTCGCTTCCATCTCTTCTATTTATTTTCCCAAAGGTATACATTCTCTCTTGGTTTTTGAAGCCTTCCCCCACATTTTTTTTAATTTTCTTTTTTCTTAGGCATTTCTTCCGCTCAATTTGATTTGTCTTTCTTTTCTCATTGTTGTTGTATTGGATATGCGGGTCGAAAAACGGGTCTATTTTCTCTGCTGGATCGCTTTGGTTTTGGGGGCGTGTAAGGAGCCGCCTTCATTGGGGGAGTTGATTGAAAAGCACCAGGAAAGTTACGCCCAGCTCCAGCTGGGCCTGGAGCGGATCGCGGACAACCTCGATTCGGCGAACGTTGGGCTCCTGTCGGCTCCATGCCCCGAGACCAAGCTCTTCTTCGGGTCCAATTCTCCGAATTTCAATGCGGATTTCATCAACTACGACCAGCTCCGTGAGTCCTACCACTATTATTTAGGTCCGCTCGGACACATCGAATTGTCCCGCACCCTCACGTGGAGCCTGCGCGCCTACGAGGACAAGGACGAAAATCCGGAAGTACTCCAGTATCCCCACTATGACCAGGAAGGCTTTGAGGCGACGGCCCGCCTGAAGTACGTGCTAGTGGCCAAGGTCCGGGACCAAATGATGCAGGACACCATCAAAATCGATTTTTTCCTGGGTGAAATCTCCACCGGAAACATCCTCTGCTATTACCAGACGACTTCGATCTGTGAGGAGGAACTGGAATACGAGGAAAAAGCGTCATGTCACCGGATCAATGCACGGAACTTGGGAAATGCCGTCGCTCGGGACAGCTTGGACGCGCCCTTGACCGCCCTGGAAGAGAAGGAAATTGGGCTCAAATGACCGTCTCAAACAAATCCGGAACCAGACCTTGAAGGCACCAATGGTACTCCAATAGAAGGAGGCCGCCCAGGAAAATACCTCCCCAGAATCCCCACCCCCAAGCCTTTTTCCCCCGCCATATCCACGCCCGAATCACCCCACCGCAGAGTATCCATTTCCATACCCCGAGCATCCAAAAGGCCCATTCCCAGCCCCCCAAACCCGCCAGCCAGCCAGTCTCCAGGCCATACACCCACCGGTCAAGGACCGCCTGCCCAACCACAAACCCCAACACCGCCCCCACCGGCCACCCCGCCCAATGCTTCCCCAGGGCCAAAGACACCGCGCCCACCCCGCCAACCAGCGCCAACGCTACATACACATGCGTCGCCCACGCATACTCCCGGACCAGCCCGCCACCACCCCAAACCGCATACTGCTCCATTTCGCCCATTCCCCACACATACCGCCCCACCCATTCCACCATCAAACCCACCAGCCCCAAAGCCAGGCCCCAGCGCAAAAAGCGCCAGATTTTGAGCTCCCGCTCCCCTCTTCCATACTGTTCAGGTGCTGCCATCGCCGTCAAATTAAACATCTCCTGCCATTCTTGCCGTTTCCTATATAGGGAGTTTTAGTTATTTTTACCCGAACTACAATTCACCGGGGACACCTTTCCCCGCGCATTTGATTCAAGAAGTATCCCGATTATGCTAAAAAAACGATTGCTTCTCCTTGGTTGCCTCGTCTGGCTCTCCACCGCCGGATGGACCAAAAAACCATCGGTAGATAGAATTGATCCGCCTTTTTGGTGGGTGGAAATGGAAATGTCGACCATTGAGTTGTTGATCAAAGGAGAGGAACTGGGAAGCATTACCGAAGTGACCTGCGAAGAAGAGGGGCTGACCATCAAAAAGCTCGACCACTTCTCCAATCCCAACTACATCAGCGTGACGCTGGAAATTGGGCGGGCCGTCAAGCCCGGCACCTATACCCTCAACCTCGTCCAGGACAAGAAAAAATTTCCCCTTGAATATACCCTGAGGCCCCGCAACGTCAATCCGGATGAAATGCCGGGCCTGACGTCCGCCGATTTCATCTACCTCATTTTCCCCGACCGCTTTTCAAATGGCGATCCCGGCAACGACAAGGTCAGCGGCATGAACCAAACAACCGTCGAGCGGGATTCCTCCCTCGAACGACACGGAGGCGACCTCCAGGGCATCATTGACCACATGGATTATATCCGCAACCTTGGGGTCACCGCCCTTTGGATCAATCCGGTGCAGGAAAATGACCAGCCGTTCGAGAGTTACCACGGCTACGCCATCACCGACCACTACCTCGTCGACCCCCGGTTCGGGACCAATGAATTGTACCGTGACCTGGTGAAGGAAGGGGAAAAGAAGAAGCTGAAAACCATTATGGACGTGGTCTACAACCACTGGGGCGACCAGCACTACCTCCAGCTGGACCCGCCGGAAAAGGACTGGGTCCACCAATGGAAAGAGTTCACCAAGACCAGCTACCGGGCCCCCACCCTGCTGGATCCCTACGGCGCCGAATCCGACAAGGAACTCTTCGTCAATGGCTGGTTCGACCACCACATGCCCGACATCAACCAGCAGAATCCCCACGTCGCCAATTACCTCATTCAGAATTCCATCTGGTGGATTGAGTTCAGCGGTATCCACGGCTTCCGCATCGATACCTACGCCTACTCCGACATCGATTTCATGGTCGATCTGGTCGACGCCGTCCTCGTCGAATACCCCAAGTTTGGGATCTTCGGTGAAACCTGGGTCCACGGCGCTCCCGTGCAGGCCTTTTTCTCCGAAAACCGCGACATCCACCCCGATCACCGCAGCAACCTGCCCGGCGTGACGGACTTCCAGTTGTACTACGCCATCAACGACGCCCTTACCAAGAAGCAAGGCTGGACCGACGGCGTGGCCAAGATGTACTATACCCTCGCCAAGGACTATTTGTACACGAATCCCACGAAAAATGTCCTCTTCCTCGACAACCACGATCTGAGCCGCTTCTCCTCCGTCATTGGGGCGGACATCGCCAAGTACAAGCTCGGCGTCGCCTGGCTCATGACCATGCGGGGCATTCCGATGATGTACTACGGGACGGAAATCCTGATGCAGGGCTTCGCCGACGACCACGGCAAAATCCGGGAAGATTTCCCCGGCGGATTCCCCGGCGACAAGTTCAATAAGTTCGACGGCAGCAGTCGCACCCGCACCGAGAACGAAGCCTTCAACTTCGTCAAGACCCTCGCCAACTACCGGCGAAACAACGAAGTCCTCCAGACCGGAAAACTCACCCAATTCATTCCCCAGGACGGCCTCTACGTCTACTTCCGTTACAACGACAAGAAGACGGTCATGGTCGCGATGAATTGCAGCGAGGAAGAGAATGTATTGGAAGTGGACCGCTTCCACGAGCGGCTCTGGGCCTTTACTTCCGGCAAGGACATGATGAGTGGGGAAAAGGTCATGCTGACCGAAGATCCTACGCTCGAACCCTTCAGCGTCATGGTCGTAGAGTTCGAAAAGGACTGAGGATCAATAAGAAATAGAAAAGGCCGGCTTCACCAGGAGTCGGCTTTTTTATTGGCCGAGATCGGGGACTTCCAGCGGGATGTTCCGCACAAAGTCATACAGCGTGGAGCGACGCAACTGGTAGTAGGCCACCCAATACTGCTTCAGCGTGGAGAAAAAGGACTGCCGGGCGTTGTCTTTTTCATTCTGGGCGATTTGGAGATTGGTGATGTCGATCTTGCCGATGAGATAGCGGTTCTTGGCGACCTCAAAGCGGCGCTCCGAAATATCGGAAGCCTTCTTCGCGAGCAGGACCCGGTCCTGCAGCTGCATAAAGCCCAGTACCTGGAACCGGATGTCCCGGCGCAGCCGTTGCTTCTCGAGCCGAATCGACTCCCCCGTCCGTTCCCGGTCCACCAACGCCGATTCCACCTGCGCCTTGCCCCGCCCCCATTGCAAAATGGGGATGTCCAGGCTCAGAGAGGCCGCCTGCTGATCCAGCGGGGCCGAATAGGCCTCGTCCAGGGTCGAACCAGTCTGGTTCAAACCAATCGACGCATTGATATTGGCGCTGAGGCGCGCGTCGGCGCGGGCCCGGGCGATGTTCCGGTCCGCTTCCAGCTGGCGAATCTCAAATTCAATCGACGTGCTCCGTCGCTCAAGCGCATAATCCAGGGCCGCATCGATGTCGATCTCCGTCCGGGACAGCGTATCGGGGGCCATCACCTCAAACGGGGTCGTTTCGGAAATGCCCAAGGAGATTGCCAGGTCCGTTTGGGCCTGCTCGAGCGCCAAATCGGCGTCCTGGACCTGGGCCCGGGAATTCAAATAGGCCAGCTCCGTTTGCAAGAGATCGTTCTCTGCTATTTTTCCCACCGAATACCTTCCCCGCGCAATCTGATACACGGAATCATTCACCGATTCATTCAGAATGGCATTCTCCAACTGCAATTGGGCGATGTAGACATCGAAATATTTGCCGCAGACATCCACCGCAATGTCCTCCAGCGATTCCAGATAGGCCCGCTCGGCCCGTTGAAATTGCAGGGGCTGGGAACGCTTTTCCCATTTCAGGTCATTGTAGGCGAAGAGCGGTTGGCGGAGGGTCAACAGGAAGGGCGTGGTCGAATACTGGACAAAACCACTGGTCCCAAAGACATCATTTCGGTTCAGGCCGGAGACCAATGAAACGGTACCACCGGTCGGCGCGATCTGTTGGGAGATAACGAGGTTGGTGGAGGAGAAAGCCTGGTTCTGGGCAATGAAAGACTGGGTACCATCATCCAGGATAATGCTGTTGATCGAGCGGTTCAGACCGGGCGTATTCGCATTGAGGCGGACCTGCGGCAGCAGTCCCGCCCGGTAGCTCTTATAGCTCCAATACACCGTCTCATAACCCTGACGGGCAATACGGGCTTCAGGACTCTGGTCCTGGGCCTGCCGGATACACTTATCCAGCGAAAAAGACGCCGGCTGCGCCCAGGCCGCCCCACCGAGCAAAATGCCCGTCATCCCCATCAATATGATCTGCAAATATCTCATGGCTAGAATGTCTTCCGATACTGTTTATTCATGTCGCAACGATACCACCGGGTCTTGGCGCGCCGCTTTCAGGGCCGGGAAAAACCCAAAGATGACCCCGACCACAAAGGCCACCAGGAAGGACACCACAATGGGCACCCAGGTCACAATGGTCAGCACCCCGGCCGAAAATTCAATGAGCAGGCTGAATCCAACCCCCGTCCCGACGCCCAAGAGACCGCCGACCAGGGCCAAAGCCACGGCCTCGCTCATAAATTGGGTGACGATGTCCCGCTTGGTCGCGCCCAGCGACAGCCGGACCCCGATTTCCTTGATCCGTTCCATCACCGACGCCAACATGATATTCATGATCCCGATCCCGCCCACCAACAAGGAGATGGCGGCAATGGCGATCAAGACATAATTGAACATCTGGGTGGTTTCCTGCTTCTGCGCCAGCAATTCTTCCGGGATGACCACTTCCGTGTCCACAACCCCGTTGTGGCGACGCTGGAGCATCCTCCGCAAGATGTCCGCGATCTGGAACATTTTCAGCTCGTCCTCCACCCGGACCACCATCCGGTTGATCTGGTGGTAGTTCTTCGCCTCTTCCGTCAGCTCCGTCCCCTCATCATTGCTCCGATTCCGGGCAATCGCCTCCTGAATATCCGTCGGCGAAACGCGGGCACGGTCCACGTAGCGCAGCAGCACCGTATTGACCGGGACGTAGATGTCCATATTGTAATCGCGGATGCCCAATTCGAGCAGGCTCGACCGGGAAAAACTCCGGCGATTGGCCACGCCGACCACAGTCAGCCAGTTTTTGCCCACCTTGATCCTGCCTCCGAGCGGTTCTTCCTGGGGGAAAAACTTCGCGACGACATCCGCCCCGATGATACAGACCGGGGCACTGTTCTCGAAGTGGTAAGCGGTGAAGAGATTGCCTTTTTGAAGGGTGAATGAGGGATCCGCGAAAAAGTTCTGGTTGACGCCGACCAGCTTGCCCGAGCGCTTGCGGCGGGCCCGGATGAAACTGGTCTCCAATATGATTTCCGGACTGACCCCTTCGATGCCCGGCACGATCTCTTCGATGCTCGCGACATCGGCCATGGTCAAACCTGGCGACCAGCGCTTGGATTTTTCTTCCTGTCCCAACTCATCACTCACCTCCTCGTCGCTTTGGACGGGGACGGGGGAGACAATGATATTGTTGGAGCCGAGGATTTTCATTTGTTCCAGCACCTCTTGTTTCGCTCCCTCTCCAATGGCCATCACCGCGATGACCGCTCCCACCCCAAAGATGATTCCGAGCGAGGTCAAGAAACTTTGAAGGGGGCGCTGAAGCAGGGCCGCGAGGGCCTGGGACAAATTATAACTTAGCTTCTGCAGCATTCTGGGTGGGTTGAGAGCCGGGGGAAAGGCGGTTCATGTCCAATTCGGCCGCGTTCTCGGGGACAGAAAGGAGGAGTTCCGATTCTGCGCCCAAGCCGGTCTCGACGATCCCGTAGTTGTCATTGGTCAGGCCGATGATGACTTCTTGCTTGACGACGCTGCCACCGTCCTTGGCGTATACATAAGTGGTTGAATCTTCCGTATGGACCGTTTCCAGGGGGATATACATCACATCCTCCCGGGTATCAATGATGATCTCATTGCTGGTGGTCATGGCGGGCCGGAGCGTAGAATCCTTCTCCGTGATCTCAATCACCACCTCAAAGACCTTCGAATCTGAATTTTCCCGCTGCTCTCCGATATTCGCCACCTGGGTCACCTTGCCCGAGAGCTTTTTGTCCGGTTCCGCATCCAAACTGATCCGCACAACCTGCCCTTTCTTGATCTTCCGGATGTCGACTTCATTCACGTAGGTGACCGATTCCATCAGGCTAAGGTCCGGCAAGGTCGCCACGGTGGGATCCCAAAGCATCAACGAGGACCCCGCAGCCCGCTTTTTCCCATCGTATTCCCGCTTGTAGATTACCATGCCATTGGACGGGGCCTTGACCGAGAACTCATCCATCAGGGCGATATAGTCGTCGTATTTCTTTTGCTCCTTCGACAGGTCAGCTTCTGCCTCGCGCATCTCGGCGGAGGCCTTCTGCACCTTGGTCTCGTAGTTCTTGACCGCCTGCTTATAGGCCCGGTCTGACTTTTCGTATTCAATCTCAATTTGACGCCGGGTCGAAGGCGCTTCATATATGGACTCTTCCTTCTCCAGTTTCTTTTGCTCCAGGGCGTAGTCGAGGTTGATGAGTTCGTCCCGGGCCTGGGCGAGGGTCAACGTACAGTCCAGGCGCACCTGGGTGTACTGAGATTGAAATTTTTGCAGGTTGATCTCGACTTCTTTCATTTTCCCCAACAAATCCGTCTTGTCCAGGTCCGCCACAAAGTCCCCTTCCTGTACATAAGTTCCCTCGGGAACCATCCGCGTAATCTTGGTTTGGTAGATGCCCATCCGGCGGGCTCCAACGGGTCCCTGGATGCTCACACTGGACTTCGCCCGCAGCTCTCCGGTCACCGTCACCAGCACTTCAAAATCGCCTTGAACCGGCTTCTGGACGATCTCAGAGGCAACTTCTGCCCCACAGCCACTTAGCCAGACGACTCCAATCAGCCCTAGCAACAAACACAATCTCGAAATTCGATTCATGGGTAAACTGTATATATATGGCGTTCGGAACCTGCGGGGTTCCATTCCTCTAACGAATTTTGGGTACACAAATTTAATGGAAATGCCCAAATAGGCGACCAAAATTCACTTTTTCGGTTTAGAAACGACGGACTTCGACCGATCTGCTCCCTCCTTGACTGAATCCATCCATCTCTTTGAGCAGCGGATCACGCTCCCGAATGAGAGACATCATCAACAGCAGAAGGGTTGCACCGGCCAGCCAGGGCCAGTAGGTGGGCGGTTCGAGGTATTCCACCGGGGTCATCGCCTCGCTGCCGGCATGGTAGGCGCCGTAGGAGTCTGAAAAAATAAAAGCGCGGAAAATAAAAAACTCCAAGGTCAGGGCTTGAGCCAACAACAAAAGAGGACGAATGCGGCGGCGAAGTCCTTTCAGGATGAGGAGGAGAAGGAAAAACAAGCTCATGACGAGGGGGAATGCCAACTCAGAAAAGAGTAGGAAGGAACGGTTGGCGATGAACTCCCGCTGGTAATTCAGTTCGAGGAGCATCGGGTCTTTGGAGGCGTAGACCGAATAAGTATCCCAGAGCCAATAGCCCCAAAATGCCAGGTAGAAAATAGGTATCAGGATATAGACAAGAAAACGGGCCATAGGGAAAATGGGTTGGCCGGGGAGGGGTTCAATGCAGTCTCAAGCTCACAGAATCACCTTCTTGACGATGAAGTAGATCACCGCGAGGAGAAACATGAACAGGGAAATTTTATTGATCGTGTGCATGGCCTTCAGGTTGAAGCTCTTTTCCTCGCCATTGGGGGACTCTTGCTTCTTGAAGGTCAGGTAGGACACTATTTTTTTCCAGACTTCCATACTCGATTTTTTCAAATATAAGCAATGCCCGCCACAATGGTTTGAAGCCGCTCCAAATATTACCGAACGGGATAGTTTTCGCTCCCCGGACTTCTTTTCCATCCCCTTCCATTCGTCATCCCCGTCAGTTGATTTCCCCCAATGCTCCAAAGGGGTACCTCCGAGGCACCCCCCCCCACCTCTTACCCAAATACAATTCGCCTTCGAGGTAGGGGGGGCCACCTCCAACCCAAATACAATTCGCCCCGGAGGTAAATTCATTCACCGGCGAGGTGGGGGCCCCCGCCTCCAGGGTCAATTCATTCGCCCCGGACCCCAATTGTTTCGCCTCCAAGGTCAATGAATTTCATTTTTATGGCAATCCTATTTGGGTTGGAGGTGGGTCAATTCGGGTTCGAGGTCCCCCCTCCCACCTCGTACCCAAATACAATTATGGTTGGAGGTAAATAGAATTGTGCTCGGAGGTGGGCCAATTCAGGTCAGAGGTCCCCCCTCCTGCCTCGGAACCAAATACAATTAGGGTTGAAGGCGGGTGAATTCGCCTGGGAGGTGGGGAAACAAAGGATCGATGGAGGAAAATTGAGGGTGGAGACAAGTGAATGGACCTCGGAGGGGAAACAACCCGGCTCGAAGCCGAACTCAGTCCTCTGCCCCGGGGTCCTGGGACAGGTGGCGGAGCAAGGTCTTCACGTAGTGGCGATTGCGGCGGTGTTTCTTCTGGCGGCCGGCACGCTTGGTGGTGCGCTTGTCCTGTACGACCCGGTCAAGGTCATCCGTGCTTTCCACTTCCTGGTAATCGTTGATCTGGGTTCGGCGGGGCATACCCATGAAACCGGCGCCAGGGAAACATGGTTTGGCCCCATCAGAGCTAGTTTTCCCGTTCCCCCCCGAACATTCCGCCCCCCAGCCAGTTCATTTTCTAAACCTATTGTACATAACCACGACATGATGAAAACAATTCTACTGGTACTTTTTTTGGCCATCGGCATGGCTGGAAAGTCCCAGGTCTATGTGGCCTGGGCCCTCACCAAGAAGGCAAAAAAGGGCATCCCCTACCCTGAATTGCCCACTTTGAAGAAAACCAAAACGGTATTTGTGTACCGGGATGGGGACAAACCCTATCTCGATCTGATGCAGGAGACCCTCCGGGAAGCCTGGACGCTGACCGAGTTGGAGTTCGTCTCCTACGATGAATTTTCAGGCAACGAATACGGGGAGTCCTACTCCTTTCTCCAGGTCGATTATATCGGCTATATCCGCGACGATGAAGAGCGGTCGCAGTATTTCCTCACGTTGCGGCAGAAAAAGGGAGCCAAGTGGCTCCAGCACGCGCGGATTCAACTCTTCCCCACATTCAATACGGAAGTGGTGGTCTTTCCTCCGGGACGAAGCCGGCCGGCGGACCGGGAAGTGGTGATGAAGCACCTGAATGGCTCGGCCGAAATCCGAAATTGGCACCTCGCCTACGTCAAAAACGCCCTGCAATGTGTCCAGAACCAATTGCAGGGGAAGCCGATGAAAGCTCCCGAGGCGGAACTGAGGAAGCTGCGGACCGCGACCCTGTATGTTCCGGAGTATTGCCTGACCAAGCGGGGGCTGCTGTTCGGGGACGAGGTGAAGGACCGGGACCCGGACAAGGTGATGGAAAAGTACGCCCATCCCTACGAAATCATTTCCAACGAGGACCTGGGGAAATTGGTGACGGGCTCAGATCAGCCGATCTACTACCTCCATTATATGAAGAGCGAATCGAGGAAGCACATCAACGTGTTCAACAGTCAGACCGGCCAGATCGTCTATACCGTCAGCCTCATCGGCCCTAAGAACCTGACCAAGAATGATGTCGGGGCCCTGTCCAATGCCATCCGGAAATAGCGGAGTTGGGGAATGGGAACGGGAAAACAGGAAGGGAAATGGGACAACTGATGGAAGGGGAAAATGACTGAATTTGCCCTGCTTCCCATTGGAATCGGGAAGCAGGCGGGTTGGTGAGGAGGAAAAGGAAAATGGGCGGGACAATTTGAATAGGGTCTTTTATTTGTCCCCATTCATGTTCTCCTGCCCCCATTTTTTCATTCCCCGACACCTTTATATCTGATGGAGGATTTCGGCGGCCCGTTCCAGCGTCTCATTTTCCTTGGCAAAACAGAAGCGCAATACCTTGTGGTCGTCGTGGCCGTGGTAGAAAACGCTCACCGGTATGCTGGCGATCTTGTTTTCGATGGTCATGCGGCGGGCAAACTCGACGTCCTTCTCCTTCGAGATCGCGCTGTAATCCAACAATTGGAAATAGGTGCCGGCACAGTCCATGACCTTGAATCTGGAGCCGTCCACGGCCTGGCGAAAGAAGTCCCGCTTGGCCTGGTAGAAATGCTTGAGCTCGAGGATATGGTCGCGCTGCTGCATGTACTCGGCGATGGCGGCCTGGAAAGGAGTCGCGGTGGAAAAGGTCACGAACTGGTGGATCTTTCTTAGTTCCTTGGTGAGGTTTGCCGGAGCCAGGGCATAGCCGATTTTCCAGCCGGTGGTGTGAAAGGTCTTGCCGAAGGAAGAAACAATGATGCTGTGGGGGCGCAATTTGGGGTAACGGGCGACGCTCTGGTGTTCGCGGCCGTCGTAAATCATGTGCTCGTAGACCTCATCGGACAGCACGAAGATGTGGTTGTTGCCGACGATCTTTTCGAGCTCGTGGAGGTCCTGGGCGGACAGGACGGCCCCGGTAGGATTGTGGGGGCTGTTTAAGATAATGAGTCGGGTCGATGAATTGACCCGCTTCTTGACCATTTCCCAATCGACTTTGTACTCCGGCAATTCCAGCGGGATATAGACCGGCTGTCCCCCATTCAATTCGATGACAGGGACATAGGAGTCATAGGCCGGCTCAAAGATGAGTACTTCGTCGCCTTCATTGACGATGGCGGAGATCGCACAGTGCAGGGCTTCGGTCGCACCTGACATGACGGTCACCTCGGATTCCGGATCGTAGGTCGCGGCGTAGAGCTCCTCGGTCAGGGCCGAAATCTGCTCCCGAAGGGCCGGCAGACCGTGGGAAGGGGCATATTGGTTCATTCCCGACCGCATCGCCTTCTCCACCAAGGTCATCAATAGGGGATCACAATTGAAGTCGGGAAACCCCTGGGAGAGATTGAGGGCTTGCTGCTCCCGGGCGAGGGCGGACATGACCGAAAAAATCGATTCGCCGACGGTAGGGAGCTTGGAGTCTAAAGAAATTATATCCATTCTAAATTCAATCCTGATTTGAGGACCGGGAGTCGTTCTACCCGCTGGGTGAGTTCGCCTCTCGGGAAGTTCATTCAGCCTCTAAAAATAGGGCAAATAACCTTGTCTAACCGCAAAAATAACACTCAAAATTTCAAAATTGTACGGATTTTTTTCATAGATTTGTCGCTCGAAAACCGTCGTGTTGTGATAATCGCAATAGCACAAAAATGAAGAAAACCGTTACTAATCTCATGGGCTCCGTCCCCGCGTATTTGATTTTTCCCGTTATGCTAGCCCTCCTCTTCACGGCGTGTACGCCTGAGGGTGTGATCAATAAAACCAAATACCAGGGCGAAAAAATTACGAATACTTGTGAGCAATTCCAGGAAGAAGTCGACGCTCTGATCAGCGCCAACAGCAACACCGCTCAACTCGTTGTCGCCGAGTACGACAACAGCGATCTGGGCTATTACTACCTGGAACCCGGCCAATTTGAAATCAAAGATGGCATGCTCAACTGGCGCTTCGCCGGCGACCTTGAGTACGACAAGTACCTCCACAAAGGCGTCGCTGTGATTGTCACTGCCGACTACGAATCCTTGGATCACCTGAAGGGAATGGAAAAAACCAATTCCGGCCAGATTGGCTCCCTGACCATTGACCGGGATTACTACGAAGCCAACAAAGAACCCTTCTTCAAATACTCCATGCCCATCACCGGCAATGAGAAAGCGATTGAAGGCAAGCAGATCAAGCTGAAGTTTACTGTTCTTCGCTACAAGAAGAATGGCGATGTGAAAAAAGTCTTCTGCGATTCCGATGAGAATCCGATTGGCCCGGTCACTCCTCCGGCAGTTACCTTCCAGCCCTGGGACAAGGCCAACCCCACCTCTGTCATCTCTCTCCCCGAGGTCGACATCGAAGACGAAAAGTACCGCTACCGTGGTTTCACCGGAACCCTCGACCTGATCTTCCCCGAGAACTCTGTCAAGTACGACGAAGAGAAACTCTCGATGGCCATTCAGGATTATATCAAGAAGTACCAGGGCCTCGGCTACCAGGTTTCAAACATCAACCTTGAAGGTTGGGCCTCCCTCGGTGGCGACGAAGCCCGCAACCAGACGCTCTCCGAGCGTCGTGCCAAGGCCGTTTACGAAGACCTCGTAGCTGCCCTCGCCGATTCCACGATTGAAATCTCCTACGCCGGTCGCGGTGAAGACTGGAACCGTCTTGTACTCCTCACCAAGGCTTCTGCCCTCAACGGTCAGCAGCAGGGTGAAGTCCTCGGCGTTGCCAACGGTGCCGGCACCAACGACGAGAAAGAAGCTGAGATGCGGAAGCTCGAGTTCTGGGAAACCCTCGTTGAAGAAGTCATCGTCAATACCCGTCACACCTTCGTGACCTTTAAGTTTGACTACCAGCCCGACAAGATGTACGTCGAGTACTACCCCTCTCAGATGCCGGTCATCTCCGACGAACTCGTTCGGATTGCCAGCGAATCCATGGTCATTGGCGCTTACGGCACCAACAATGGCCAGTCTGAAAAGGGCGGTCAGAAGACCCTCGACATCCTCATCGGCAACAATAAGAAGGCCAACCTCTTCGCCATGCGTTCTACCTACATGTTCGCTCAGGACAATGTCATGGGCGCCATCGACGACATCGACGAGGCCCTCAGCCTGAACGGCAGCAACATGCAGTACGCCATGGCTTCCCTGGCCTACAAAACCAAGTACGCTTCTACCTACTCTCTCGAGCAGCGCCTCAAGATGATGGACCAGTACAACGACTACGCCGTCCGTTACCCCGACAACGCCGGCCTGATGTTCAACCGCGCTGTCATGATGGACAAGATTGGATTTATCTCTGGTGCCCTCACCGAGTACGACGAGCTGCTGGAAGGCGCAGATCCTTCTGCTGCCAACATGAACAACCGTGGTGTTGCCAAGCTCAAGACCATGCGTGTCACCGAAGCAGAAGCTGACTTCCTCGCCGCCATTGACAAGGACGCCAGCATCGCTGAGCCCTATTTCAACCTCTCCCTGATCTACGCTTACCGCGGCTTCTCCGGCAAATCGGCTGAGTACCTCGGCATGGCAGTTGACCGTGATGCTTCTTACAAAGAAGGCATCTTCACCAACCCCGCCTTCCGCGTGGTCAAGGAAAGCTCCAAATTCGACCGTTTCCGTTAATCTCTAACGGACCCCGATATCGAAACACCTCGCTTTTCAGCGGGGTGTTTTTATTTTTGAAACCCCGGTCGGTGACCGGGAGTTGAAGCAGAGTCATGCGGAAGATCATTCACATAGATATGGATGCCTTCTACGCCAGCGTGGAGCAGCGGGATTCTCCGGAATTGCAGGGGCAGCCCATTGCCGTCGGCGGGAGTCCGAGTGGACGGGGCGTGGTCATGACGGCCAGCTACGAGGCCCGTCGGTTCGGCGTCCGGTCCGCCATGCCTTCCGCCCGCGCCATTCAATTGTGCCCTTCCCTCATTTTTGTCCGCCCCCGCTTCGACGCCTACAAGACCGCCTCGCGTTCAATCCGCGAAATCTTCGAACGGTATACCGACCTCATCGAGCCCCTCTCCCTGGACGAGGCCTACCTCGACGTCTCCCAAAACAAAAAAGGCATCCCCTCGGCCCTGCGCATTGCCCACCTCATCAAACAGGAAATCCGGGACGAGATTAGTCTTACCGCCTCTGCCGGGGTCTCCTACTGCAAGTTTCTCGCCAAGATGGCTTCGGATTACCGCAAGCCCGACGGCCTGAGTTTCATCCCCCAGGAATCCGCCCAGCAGTTCATCGACCAATTGTCCATCGAACGGTTCCATGGGATCGGGGAAAAGACCGCCGAAAAGATGCGGCGCATGGGCATTCACAATGGCGCGGATTTACGTACTGTCGATCCGAGGATTTTGTCGAAGCGGTTTGGGAAAATGGGCCGCTTTTACCACCGCGTGGCCAACGGAAAGGATGACCGGCCGGTACGGCCGGACCGCCCCCGCAAGAGCGCCAGCGTGGAAGATACCTTCCGGGATGACGTCACCGACCTCGCGGAGCTCGACGCGCATATTGAGCGGCTGGCGGAGGTGCTCATGGGGCGCCTGGAGCCCAAGGGGCTCTACGGCCGGACGGTTCACCTCAAGGTGAAATACGCGGACTTCCAGATCATTACGCGGAGCCAATCGAACGGGGATTATATCCGTGAGTCGCGCCCGATTGCAGTGAGCTGCAAGGAGATGCTCCGCAAGACAGACGCCGGCCGACGGGCGGTGCGTCTGATCGGGGTCGGCGTCTCGAACTTCGAGGGAGCGCCGCGTGAGAACCGCTCCGGCCAATTGGAATTCGACTTTGAGGGAGAGGAAGAATGATAAAAATCTGGTTGGGGTTGGTTAAGCTAATTGGGCGCAGGGAATAAATGGAAAGGGGTGTATATTTGCCGGGATGGCCAAGGTCTATACTTTTAACCGACCGATTGTGGCACTGGTTCTGGTGCCGCTGTTGTTTCTCACGATCATGCTGCTCTACGGCGTCGTCCAAGAGTTCAATGTGATCGTCATTGTCCTGACCCTCGTGTCCCTCCTATTTCTGCTCCCCATCCTCTTTCTCGCATTTCTCCGCCGTCTCCGCATCGAAGACAGCCAAGCGGTTTGGATTACCCCCAAAACCCGCAAGGAGATTGCCTGGGAAGAAGTACAGAACTACGGCATCATCAAATACCGCTCTTTTCGTTTCATGTTTGTTTGTAGATTGGAAACGCCTCCTTTCGCCGATCCTTCCAAGCCCGTTGTCAGTGACGACGATACCTTCATCGTCCAGTTTCGGCGGGGCGGTTGGAACCGGATCAAGGCCAAGGTCCAATCGCAACATCCCGGCTTGAAACCGTCCAACCTGGTCCGAAAATGAGCGTTATTTCCCACCAAAAGCCCTTCGCACACACCTTATGAAGCCTTTCTCCATCGTCCTGACCATCAACCTCACCCTTTTCCTGGTAATCGGTCTCTTCTTCGTTTTCGTCGCCAACCGTCCCGAATTGATCCCCCTGTTTACCAGTATCCAGGCGGTCTTCAATCTGCTCGGGCTCGGAGGATTTTACGTGGACAAGAAAATGGACATCATGCGGGCCTTTCTCTGGGGCGCCGTCCTGACGATCATTGTGAGTGTCGCCGGCTTCATCCTGATGCGTGAATTCAAGCACCTCGTCCCGGTCGAAGAAGGCTGGACTTCCATGCTGGATCAGCTGATCTTTTTCGCATAAAAAATATTTTTTCCTGTAACCATTCGATGCTACTCCGTTATGGGGGTGGATAATGGTGTCGGAATTTCCGACTTCACTTCCTGTCTGAACTTAGCGGTTCTTGCCCCGAGGCCTTTTGGGTTTCGGGGCAAACCGTTTTTGGGGGAGTGGATATTCTGGAAAAGGAATGGACTTTCTGGGGGAAAACAGGTTATTTGAGGCATGGCATTTCCCTCCTGGCTTCCCCTCGGCTTGGCCCTCCGCGACTATTTTGAAGGCGCAGAACGGCCCATTGTGCGGGTGCATACCAGCGATGGCGATGTTACCATGTACCCCGCCGAATTGTTTTTCCGGACCTACGACGATTTTAGCATCATGGACGAGCGCGGCTGCATGGAGGCCCAAGGCCGAATCCTCGATGCCGGAGCCGGTGCGGGGGCCATTGCCCTGTTTCTCCAGGACGAGATGGGCAAAGAGGTCACGGCCATTGATATTTCCCCCCACGCCGTCGAAATCATGAAAAAACTGGGCGTAGAAGATGCCCGGGAAGGAAATATCTTCGATTTGAACGGGGAATTGTTCGATACCATTCTATTGATGATGAATGGGATCGGCTTCGTGGGGAATCTGGAAGGATTGGACCGGTTTTTGGACCACGCAAAATCCATTCTGGCGCCGGGCGGCCAGATTTTATTCGACAGCTCCGACCTCAAGTTCGCGGACATTGACGGGGCGGATTTGCGGGGAAAAGACAGTGGATATTTCGGGGAAGTGTGGTACCAATTGGAGTACCAGGGAATGAAGGGAGAGCCGTATTACTGGTTGTACCTTGATCCGGTGACGCTGAAACAATCGGCGGAGGCCCAGGGTTACGCCGTGGAAATCCTCGAAGAAGCGGCCGAGGGGTATTATTTTGCC
This sequence comes from uncultured bacterium, assembly GCA_963923035.1. Classification (GTDB taxonomy): domain Bacteria; phylum Bacteroidota; class Bacteroidia; order J057; family JADKCL01; genus CAWUKT01. The sequence goes on along the minus strand of CAWUKT010000006.1, from coordinate 43,398 downwards.
AAGTTGACCCTGGAAGCAGGGTCCTGATCGCCAACTGCAACATGGAACGTAGCACAATTGCATCTTTGTTCACCGCGTTACGCGGTGGTATCCTGCGGGAAATTCGCCAGGAGGAATCAACCCTGCGGTTCCGCGTCGAACTTCCCGCCCTCGCCCAGGTCGAAAACCCGGATTTCAACGGGTTTTTCGCCGCTTTGATGGGCTGCAAGGAGTTTTCCCTCCAACCCTTTCGCAACGAAAGTACGGTCATCCACCAAATCGATCAGATCGAACGGCTGGAAGTCGAAATCATGGAAGGGAAAGCGGAAGGCGATCGGGTGAAAGTATTTTGTGCGCACAAAGGCGTCTCAGACGGCGCGCGTCTGACCATCCGGGCGGATGAATTTCAGGTATGGAATGAGAATTTTGACGGAATGGATGTCTCGGGATTGGCCGATTTGTGGGACCGCCGCAGCCCGGAGAGCTAGCCCCTCTCCTATCAGAAGGAGTACATGATGCTCAGGCCCGCCGCTCCCAAACGGAAGGGCAAGTTGTTGAAGCCTTCGACTTCGCGGGTCGGACGCAACAGGGACCAATTGAAACGGAACAGGTAATCGGAAAAACGACTCTTCAGCGAGAATTCGACAATTGCGGACGGCGCAATAAATCCTTCGTTGATCCGGATGAAATAGATGTTGTTGGAGCGGTCCACGACCGATGCGGTGTGGTACATGTAGGTATAGTTCAGGCCAATGCCCGCACCAAAACCGACTTTCTGTTCGTTGTAGGGCGTCGCGCCGTTGCCCACCCGGGCGAGGGCGAATACAGGTGCCTGCGCGAGCAGGCTGGTGCCGAAGGCGGAGGAGAAGATGAAGGAGAAATGGGCATTGGGATTGAGGCCCAGGCTGAACTGGTCATTGCTGTGCAGGACCACGTAGTCCATTCCCAGTCCGAGTCCATAGAAGGGGAATCGCCACGGCGCAGGCTCGCCCTGTGGGGTCATGCCGATGATTTGATAGGTAAATCCCCCAAAAAAGGTCGCTTTGTCCTTCAATTGGGCTTGGGTGGTTCCCGCCACCATCAAGAGCATTACCAAGGCAAATCCGATTTTCTTCATCATGCTTTCCTCCGTGTGATTCTTCTGCTTCTTATAATCTCAACGAATCGAGCTTGGTTTTCGTCCGATTCGCTTCCTTAAGTTACGACAAATCTAGCTTATTTCTGTTCTTCGGCCATCGCCTGGTACGTCTCAACGAAGTCCTTTGCCCGAAATACCTTCGATTTGATGTCAAAATCCGTGGTGATGTACATGGTCTCCGAGTCCGGCAAGTCCTCAAACAGGCCAAAATCCCAGTTTCCTTCGACCACCATCTGGCTGGCCGGAAAAACGCGAAAATCGCCAAAGGCCCGCATGGAATCAAATTCCACCCAGCGCTCATTGAGCAGCGTGGCCCGATCAGTCTGAAGTCCATAGAGCTGCCGCCAAACCAAATAGGTGGACGCGCCCGAATGGATGATGGCCTTGTCTTTGAGCTGGAAGGAGGTATCGCCCAATTGCTCACCGGCCTTGGTGACAATCTCGACGCGGTGGGTCCCCGGCTCCAGGTGCACGGCCTCATGGCCGTGGCTTCCCAGTTCGAAGCTCTCCCCATTGTCAAACTGAAACTTCACCGAAACCGGCCGGGGATTGTCCAACATGACATTTCCTTCCCCACAACCCACTATGACCAGCGCCAACACCGCAAACATGATTATTTTCCGCATATTCTTTTCTTTCAAATCCTGTCCATTCGAACGCAAAAACACCCGAAAAGGTTGCCCGAAACAGGGACCTTTCCGGGTGTGATTATTTCGTCTTCAAGGGATTAACCCTGGTTGATCCGTACCCCGACAATTTCGAAGCGGTTCAGTACGAACTCGGGATCCGTCAGCGAGGCGTTTCCAGCCGGGTTTCCGCCCGTCACGTGGAAATCGCTGAAGCCAGCACTCTGGTTGGCCCAGATGGGACCAGCAAAGTTGAAGGCAACGCTGGTATAGGACTGGGTCATCTCGTCGATCATGTAGTTCTGGGCATCCTCGTCGACACACCAGCTGGAGAAGGTCAATGCGCCGTGCTCAGTGGCGAGCTTACGGGCGATCTGAACGCCTTCCTGGTAGCCATCCACGGGGACCACGTAGACAATCGGACCGAACATTTCGGTCGACAAGGCTGCTTCGTTGTCCGCCGGGACTTCCATGATGGCCGGAGTCGCGATCCGGGCCTTGGGGAAATCGGGATTGGTGACGGGGAGGCTTTCCAAAATGACCTTGAAGCCAGCCGCTTGCGCAGCCTGAACGCGGTCGAAGGTCGCGGGATTTTGGATGGCACCGAGGGTACCCGGTCCCAGCTTCTCGTGGGTCACGAGCTTCTGAACGGATTTGGCCAGAGCCGCCACCGTATCGTCATAGCTCAGCTTTCCATCCGGCGTATCGATGCCTTCCCTCGGAATGAAGATGTTCTGCGGACAGGTACACATCTGGCCACTGTACAGGCTCAACGAAAACGCAATGTTTTGCATCGTCGCCTTCACGTTGTTCGTGCTGTGCAGGACAATGGAATTGATTCCAGCCTTCTCAGTGAAGGTCCGCTTGCCCGGCAGGGACTCGATGTAATCGCCAAAGGCGTTTCCACCGGTATAATCGATCAATTTGACCGCGGGATGCTCGGCCAGCTCCTTCGTGATGAGCTTGTCCGGGGTGTCCACTGCCAGTTGGACCACGCCAGCATCGAATCCATTGGCCTGGAGGGCCAGCTGGATTTCCTGGATCACCAGGGCGATGGGATATACGGAAGTCGGGTGCGGCTTCACAATCACGGGATTGCCGGTGATGAGGCTCGCGTAAATGCCAGGAACGGTATTCCAAACCGGGAAAGTGGAGCAGCCAATGGCCAGAGAAATGCCCACCGGGACGTTCCGGTACTGCTTCTTCAGACGGGTATAGAGCTTATTGCCTTCCTTGTCTCGGCCGGCTGGCTTCACCCATTCGGTTTCTTCGGGGAAACGGGTCTGTTCGTGCAGGCCCATGGCAATTGCTTCCAGGGCCCGGTCATTGGAGTGGGGACCAGAAGCCTGGAAGGCCATCATGAAACCCTGGCCAGTGGTGTGCATCGTAGCGAAGCACAACTCGAAGAAGCGCTTGGAAACAGCTTCCAGCGACTCCGTGAGGATTCCGGCCCGGGTGTAGATATCAGCTTTGCGCCATGCATCGTAGCTCGCCTGAGCCGTCTCGATATAGCGATTTACGTCATCGAAAGCCGGATAAGCGATGTTTTGGGCTTCGAGGGTATAGGGGGAGTTTTCGGCGGCCACGACCTCGGTCGATGCGTCCTGCCGGAGTTCAAAAGGGTTTCCTACCTGGGCCTTGTAGGCCGCGATGCCATCCTTCATGGCGGTCTCACCATAGACCCGCTTGGAGGGCGCTTCGATCCATTTCGCGTAGAAGGTCCGCTCATGAATCGCGTTCATCGCCGCAGAAAGGGTTTCCTGGTGTTTGGTGAATAACGCATGGGATGTTTCGGGGGCAGTAATACTCATAGCTATCTTACTTTCATTTTCCGTTAGGTGTCCGAATTTAAACATTTAAAACGTAAAAAGGGGGAGTTCCAGACCCTGATTTTGGGGCCTGAAGGGGAAATAAAGCAGAAAAGAAAGGGAGCTTATTCCCGCTCGTTGGGGAAATAGGGATGGCGCAGTTTTCGGGAGAAAAAGGCCTCGGTGGAATATCCCTCGGGGAACTGGATGGAGTGGGAATCGGAGGAAATGGAAACGGCTTCGGCGGTCATGACCATCTGTCCCCGACGGACCATGCGCAACGGGATGCCTCTGAGCCCGCTCTGCAAGAAAGTTGGGCGGCTTTGGGTGGCTTCGGAACGTTCGGAAACAGGGAAATACAATGCTGCACTGACAGCGACTTCATCTTTTCCCCCCACCCGGAACACGTCTACTTCGTGGTCCAAAATGGTGTCCTGCCCGATTGCTTCTCTGGAGAGCGGCTTGGCTTCATAGCCATTCGGAGAGCCGTAGCCAAGTTGGTGGACGTGGTCCAGGACGTACACGGCGTCGGAATCAGCGAGGTAAAGGTAATCGCTGACAAGGCTGTCGGCCACGCCATTCCAGAGCTGGACCAGCAGATTGCGGCCATCCGAACGGATGGTCATGCTGTCGGGCAAATGGGCGGCCCATTTGGCGGAATTGGGTCCCGTATGGGTCAGCTGGTAGTGGACGGTGCCCACAAACGGCTCCGGGGCCACATCGTTGACGATCTGGTCCTGGGCGCTGAGGCTGGTCCAGGCCAGCCCCATCCAAATGCCGATGATTGCCAGGTATTTCATATGCGGTCACCCATTGTAAAAAGCCTGCCGGGGATTCCGGCAGGCTTTTTTATACGATCGGCGAGGATTAGTATCCTCCTCCGCCACCACCGCCGAACATGGCGGGGTTGAATTCTTCTTTTTCGTAGCCCTTCGGCAGTTTGAACAGGTCCTTGCTCGGCATGGTCGGGTCCACGGTGTTCGCAGTGATGATCACCTTCATCGGGCCCTGGTTGTTTTCCATCCGCAGCGGGAAACCAGGCAGCTTACTACTAGATCCGCCCATTCCCATGATGGAAGGAGCTTCGCCGCCTTTCTTGGCCTTGGCCGGCTTGATTTTATCCGTGACCCAGGCCACTGAAGTCTGCTCACCCGCCTTGATTTCGTACTTGGTGCAGGTATAACCCGCAATCTCCATGGTTTCGCCAGTATCGACGATATCGGGCTCGGGACCTTCATCCTCCTCGTCATCGCCATCGTCCTCCCGGGTCATCTCGTAAATGGTTTCTTCCGAATCCTTGATCATGTAGGCTTTCCCCTTCTTTCCCAAGAAGACGATCCGTCCCATCATCATCGCTGCCATTCCGCCCTCCATCTCCATGATCATATCTCCTTCACGCATCGTCATATTCATTGCCTGGGGCATCATCGGGGCCATTTGCTCAGCACCTTCTCCTTCAACTTCGAATCCATACACGATCTTTCCGTTGAATGAATCCTGGGCCTGGACCATGCCAGCCGAGAATGTGAGGGCAATCAGGAAAAAGAAAATTTGTTTCATATTGGTAGTAATAAATGAATTTAGGTCAAACATAAGAATTTTACGGATTTGTTCCATTTCAGTTGTCTAACGCATCACGCTTTAAATAAGTCTTTATAAACTGCTCTAATTCGGGTTGCTTGGTGATTCCAAAGTAGCTGGTGGCGTCGCGGGGCGGTATCCGATCGTACTGGCTGTTGAATACCAAACCCTGCAATTTTACCTCTTCAGGCCAAAAACGAAGGATATTCCGGAGCTTTTCCAGTTTGTCCATCCCCATCAGATTCGCCCGGTAAATGAATATCTTGGAGTTACCGTATTCCTGGGCGAGTTCGGACAGGTGGGAATTGAGTTCCATGCATTCTCGTTTCGGATCAACGAGGGCCGGATATTCCACCGCCAGAAAGTCGGCGCGGGCCAATTGGGGAGTTTCTAAGGTCGCCAGGAAAGGAACGCCTATCGACACATTTTTCAGCCCCTCTCCAATCCTATCAAGAGCCATTTGGAAGGCTTCCGGATGCTTCCGGACCATTTCCCACCGATCATCCACCACCAGACGCCGCGGCTTCAGCTTCAATTCTTTTGTCCAGCTCAAAATCCTCGTCGCCAAGGTATCGTTCCATTGCTCTGCCGACACATTTTCCTCCGGAGCCGCCATCAAGGTATCGCCGCGGGGGGTAAAAACGAGGGAAAAGGGCTGGTCGGTGAGTGTAAAGGAAAAATCAGCGGAAACAGGTGTCGAAAAGGTCGGAAAACCCATCGAATCCGCATCCAACGGGATTTCGACCAACAGTTCGCCGGGAAAATCATTCGCCTCGATGTTCTGCTCCCATTCCGCCAACGATTCGCTCTCCACGTAGCGCATTCCATAATGGAAAGGCACTCCCGGTCGCTCTAATTCAAGGGGTTTCGGCTGGCAAGCCGCCAAAATCAACGCGATTCCAAGGAGCCCCAGGATCTTTTTCACGCAATCCTCCTTTTTCGCTTTTGCAGGAAAAACTCCTCGATTTCCGCCAGCGACATTGCGTTCAAAGTCAATGAGACCGGCAATAAGCCTTTCTGAGCGGTCGGAATCCCCCACTCAAAATCGGACAAGGCCTCTTTTCGGTGGGCATCGGGATTGATGGAGATGAGCACATTGCATTCCACCGCGTACCGAATCCACTCCCAATCCAGGTCCATCCGTTGGGGATTGGCGTTGAGTTCAATGGCGACGTCGTGGAGGGCGCAGGCATCGATCACGGCCTTGTGGTCAATCGGATAACCCGGCCGCGACAACAAAATGCGCCCGGTCGGATGGCCCAGGATATTGGTATAGGGATTGCGAATGGCGCGGAGCAGCCGCTCGGTGGCCTTCGCCTCGCTCATGTCGAGTTGGGAATGGACCGACGCAATGACGAAATCGAAGCTGGACAGGGTCAGCGGATCGTAATCGAGGTCGCCATTGGGCAGAATATCGCTTTCGATTCCCTTGAGGAGCCGAAAATTGGTAAAGGTCTCGTTCAAGCGGTCCATCTCTTCTTGCTGGGCGCGGACGCGTTCCACAGACAGTCCATTGGCGTAGAAAGCGGACCGACTGTGGTCGGTCACCCCCAGGTATTCCATACCCATCGCCTGACTAGCCTCGGCCATTTCCCGCAGGTCATGCCGCCCGTCGGACCAGGTTGTATGCGCATGCAGAAGGCCCTGGATGCGTTCCCGCGTGATCACGCGGGGCAATTGGTTGCGGTAGGCCATCCGGACCTCCCCCGCCCCTTCCCGCATCACCGGGGGTACGAAATTGATCCGCGCCAATTCGTAGATTTCTTCTTCGCTCTCGTATAAATGCCCGGCTTCCAAGGGAATCCGGTCGGTATGCAGCTCGGGGCCGGTCGTCAGGAACAACTCTCGGAAATAATCCACGCCCCGGAACATGATCTCCACGTGGATTTGGGTATCGCGGATGGCGGCCACGAGGAGATCGCTGCCCGCGGTGATGAGCTCGTAATCGGGGGAGCGCACGAGCCACAGCATGACTTCTTTGTAGAAGAAAGGCTCGACCAGCAATTGGATATTGGAGAGGACGGGCAATTGGCGGCGGATTTCGCCGGTGAGGTTGATCTTCGCCGAAGGTCCCAGGTGGGACCGCAATGCTGATAGGACCCGCTCAGCGGGTTCCTTCAATTGGGCGTACAGGAATTTGCCCTGGTGGTTGCGGAGAAATTCGAGCGTGGCCAGGAGCTTGGCCTGGGTCTTCTCACCGAATCCGCGGGCCCGGGCCAGGCGGTTTTCCACGCAGGCATAGTACAACGCGCCGATGTTGTCGATGCCCATCTCCCGCCAGATCACGGCGACCTTCTTGGGTCCCAAACCTCTGATTTCCATCATCTCCCGGACACCAGACGGAATGGCAGCCTTCAAATCTTCCAGGCGCTCAGTCGTCCCCCGCTCCAGTTGCTCTTCCACCCAAGCCCGAATCGAAGGGCCAATCCCTTTGATTTTTTCCAGGTCATTTTCCGCCACCAACTCTACCACTGACCGGTCCAGATCCCGCAGAATACCCGATGCCTTCCGCCATGCGGAAACCTTTCTGGGATCCTCCCCCTTCACTTCCATCAATTGGACCAGATGGTGAAGTTGGGCACTGAGTTCTTTGTTCTCTTCCATTCGGAAGTAGCCTTGGTTTTGGGTAATAGATTACCAGCCTCTAAATGAGGAAATTAACTTTTGGTTGGGATGCTTTCCTGTTTAAATGCGGTCTAAACTCACTTTACGGCAGAAACGCCGGAAAGATTCACTGTGAGAAATCTTCTCCTCATTAATTGATGTCCAATTCCATGGGCATCATCATATAGTGGCCGGACTTGAGCCGGGTAATTGCGCGGTATTCCTCCACCTTTTCCTTCAATTCCGGGGCGAGGACGTCGATGTCGATCTTCATCTGAGACAGGCTCTCGGCCAGCTTTTCAAAGGGATCGGTCGGTTCGGGCAACAACATCAGCTTGATTTTGTCTTTGTCCTCTTCCGAATCGATCTGCTCCTTCGCATAGGCAATGGCCGCATCCAATCCCCCCATCTCGTCGACAAGTCCCAGGTCCATGGCCCTTTTTCCTGACCAAACCCGGCCCTGAGCGATTTTGTCCACTGAAACCGAATCTTCAAAACCCCGTCCGGAGCGCACCACTTCAATGAAGCGGCTGTAAATCCGGTTGACGCCTTCTTGCATCACGGCCTCTTCATCCTCTCCCATTTCGCGGTTGGGATTGCCGAGGTCGGCCATCGGGTGCGTGGCCACCCGGTCATAGGTCAAGCCGATGTTCTCTTCCATCAATTCTTCCGTGTTGAGCATCAGGGAAAAAACACCGATGGATCCGGTGACAGTGGTCGGCCGCGCAAACACGTAGTTGCAGGGAGCCGAGATATAATAGCCGCCGGAGGCCGCTACATCCCCCATCGAAGCGATGACGGGTTTCTTTTCTTTCAACGCTTCAATCTCCGCCCACATTAGGTCGGAGGCAATCGCACTTCCGCCCGGGCTGTTGATCCGCAGGACGACGGCCTTCACGTTCTCATCCTTGCGCACCCGGCGCAATTCGGAGACAAACCGGTCCCCTCCTATTTCTCCATTGCCACCTTTTCCGTCCACAATGGTTCCTTCCATGAAGATCACGGCAACTTTGGGAGCGGACTTGTTGGGGGCGACGTATTTATAACGGACGTTGACGTATTTCGACAGACTCACCACTTCCAGGTCGTCCTCCGATTCTTTGCCAATGGCCTCTTTCATGGCCGCGTGGACTTCGTGCTCGTACAATACATCGTCGAGCAAACCTTCCTTGACCACCTGCTGCGGGCGGTTGATCAGTTCCGAATAAGTCGCGAGGGTATCAATCGAATTCGCGGTGACACCTTCGCGGACCTGGGCCAGGCTGTCGCGGAACTCATCCCAGAAATCGAACAACAGGGTGGTGACCTGCTCCCGATTCGCTTCACTCATCTCGTAGTCCTTAAATGGCTCTACCGCCGATTTAAAGGTGCCGACTTTGAAAATTTTCGGCTCAATGCCCACCTTGTCAAACATCTTTTTATAGAACATCGGGGTCGAGGCAAAACCGTTCAGGTCAAAGCCGCCGACCGGATGCATGTACAGATGATCGGCGACCCCAGCGAGGTGAAGGGACTTTTCCGACCAGCGGTCTGACCACGCGTAAATGGGCTTTCCACTTTTCTTGAATTCAACCAAAGCGTCCCGAATGGCCGCTACCGTGGCCCATCCAGCCTCCATTCCCCGCATTTTCAGGTAAATCCCGGCAATTTTTTCGTCTTCAGCGGCTTTTTCCAATCCCTGACGAATTTCATACAATCCGTCTTTAGTCCCCACATCCGGCAACCCCAATCCCGTACTCCGAAACGGATTCTGATCCGAGCGTTCAGAAATACCATTGGACAGTGTCACCTTGAGGAAGGCTTTGTCTTTGACCTCCAACTGGGGGCCTTTGGGGGTGAGAATGGCGCCGAAGATGAAAAAGATCAACAGCAGTAACAGCCCTCCGCCGATGATGGCTCCAAGGGTGCTGGCAAGAAAGGTTTTTAGGAATTTCATGGGCAAGCGTACGGTTCAGTCAATTTTATACGTGAATGAAGAAAAAATGTTGGCAGGAAAATCAATTCTATTTCCCTGAAAATTAAAGGGAAATTGGGAGAGATAGGGGAAGAAAAATGCTTAGTTCTGGCTCCGCCCACTCAGGAGGTAAAGCACCGCCATGCGCACGGCCACGCCATTTTCCACCTGGTCCAGGATGATCGATTGGTCGGCATCGGCGACTTCGCTGGTGATTTCCACCCCGCGGTTGATCGGACCGGGGTGCATGATGACCAAATTCGGATCCAATTGGCTCAGCAACTCAGCATCAAGGCCGTAGAGCATGGAATACTCGCGCAGGGAAGGGAAATAGCGGATGTCCTGCCGCTCCAATTGGATGCGGAGCATGTTGGCGACATCGGCCCATTCGAGGGTGGCGCGGAGGTCGTAGGAAACCTGGACGCCTAGGTCAGGCAGGTGACGGGGAATCAGCGTGGGCGGGCCACAGACGCGAACATTGGCGCCGAGCTTTTGCAGGGCGAAGATATTGCTGAGGGCGACCCGGCTGTGGAGGATGTCCCCCACAATGGCGACGTTGAGGCCTTTGAACTCGTTGACGTTTTCGCGGATGGAAAAGCAGTCCAGCAGGGCCTGGGTGGGATGTTCGTGGGCACCATCGCCCGCATTGATGATGCAGGCGGGAATGTGTTGGCTGAGGAAAACCGGCGCGCCGGGATGGGGATGGCGCATGACCACCATGTCCACCTTCATGGCCAGAATATTGTTCACGGTGTCCAGCAGGGTCTCCCCTTTCTTCACACTCGACGCCGCGGCAGAAAAGTTCACGGTATCGGCCGACAACCGCTTCTCCGCCAATTCAAAGGAGATGCGGGTCCGGGTGGAATTCTCAAAAAACAAGTTCGCCACCGTAATGTCCCGCAGCGAGGGCACCTTTTTGATGGGCCGTTGCAGAATTTCCTTGAACTGGTCGGCCGTTTGGAAGATCGCATGGATATCCCCGGCCGTGATGTACTTGATTCCAAGTAAGTGCTTCGTACTGAGCATCAGCGTGATTCAATTCTGATTGAGTCCTCTCCTCCTCCTTCACGAAGCCGCACGATGACCTTTTCCGAGTCCAACGTATCGACTTCTATGCCTTTGTATACCGCCTCAATGGGCAGTTCGCGTTTTCTTTTTCGATCCACCAACACCAACAATTCTACCGACTGCGGCCTCCCAAACGCCAACATGGCGTCCAAAGCGGCCCGAACCGTTCGCCCGGTGTACAGGACATCGTCCACCAAAATGACCTGCTTGTCTTCGATGAGGAAGTCGATCTTGGTCTGGTTGGGGAGCATCGGATTACGGCCCCGGCCGATGTCGTCGCGCTGGAAGGTCACATCGAGTTCGCCGTAGGGAATGTCGTATTCGGGGTAGAGCTCCTGGAGCAGGCCGTGCATCCGTTGGCCCAGGTAGACCCCTCGGGGCTGGATCGCGATGATCACGGTATCCGTGAAGTCAGGATGGTTTTCGATGAGCTGGTGGCAGATGCGCCGGAGGGTCACTTCCAGCTTGCCGTCTTGCAGCAGGTAAAGCGCGGGCTTTTCGGTCATGGCGTTTCCTCCCGGGACAATTCGATGAGGTGGTTGAAATGGGCCGGATCAATGGGCATCACGGAAAGGCGGGATTGTTTGACGAGTAAAATGCCTTCCAATTGGGGATCGGCTTTGATGGTGGCGAGGGAAATGGGGTTGTCAAATGCTTGCTCAGCGACCATGCTGACGGCTACCCACCGCGGATCGTCGGTGGTCGGGTCCGGATAGGCGCCTTGCGTTACCTTCGCCACCCCTACGATTTTCCGGTGCTTCCCCGAATGGTAAAACAGAACCCGTTCCCCTACCCCCATCTCCTTCAGGAAGTTGCGGGCCTGGTAATTCCGAACGCCATCCCACGTCGCCTCCCCCTCCTTGACCAGGTCGTCCCAGCCATAAGCTCCCGGTTCTGATTTGACCAACCAATACTGCATTTGATTCCGGCAAATTTCAGCTAAGGTCGTACTTTTTTCATTTCCCTGCACCCTGACTTATCCAATCGATTGTGGAAATAAATTTCCATTTCATATGAGGAGTTCACTTGTCATTTAAAATCAGATCATGAAAATTTTACAAAACCCGTCCACATTCCTAAACATCGAATGTGCAAAGCCCGTACACCTTTGCAAGGGAAATCAATAGTTTTGGGACGTAAACTGCGTGGAAATGAGCAAAAAAGCACTGATTGTACTGGTTTTGGTGGTGTTGGGGATTATCCCTGTTATCGCAACGACTTTTGGAGACAACGATTCTGAGCGGGCGCCGCTCGTGGACCATCTTGCACCGCCGGATTCGGTGGAGCAGAAGTACGGAAAATGGGCCAAATCGGTGCTGGATACCCTTTCCCTGGATGAAAAGATCGGTCAGTTGTTCATGGTGGCGGCGTATTCGAACAAGGACGCGAAGCACGTGGCGGCCATTGAGAAGTTGGTGAAAGAGGAAAAAATCGGTGGATTGATCTTCATGCAGGGCGGTCCGGGCCGGCAAGTCAACCTCGCCAACCGCTACCAAAAAGCGGCCGATGTGCCCCTCCTTATCGCCCAGGATTCCGAATGGGGATTGGGCATGCGCCTCGACAGTACCATTTCCTTTCCCCGCAACATGACCCTTGGTGCCATCCGCGACAACAAGATCATCCACGAAATTGGCATGGAAATCGGTCGGCAGTGCCGTCAAGTCGGCGTTCAGGTGAACTTTGCACCCGTAGTTGACGTCAACAATAACCCCAACAATCCGGTCATCAACGACCGTTCCTTCGGAGAGAATCCCCAGAACGTCGCTCAAAAGGGTCTGTATTTCTACAAAGGCATGGAATACAGCAATTGTGTGGGGACGGCCAAGCATTTTCCGGGCCACGGCGATACCGATACCGACTCCCATAAGGACCTGCCCATCATTGGTTTTGACCGCGCCCGCCTCGATACCGTTGAACTGTATCCCTTCCGCTACCTCTTTAAAAATGGGGTCGCCGGGGTTATGGTGGCTCACCTCTATATTCCCGCCCTCGACACGACCGAAAACTTGGCCTCTACCCTTTCGAGGAAGATCGTGACAGATTTGTTGAAGGATGAATTGGGTTTCAAAGGCTTGATTTTCACCGATGCTCTGGGAATGCAGGGGGTCACGAAGTTTTGGGAAGACGGGGAAACGGATTTGAAGGCATTTGAGGCGGGAAATGATGTGCTGCTGTTTTCGAAAATGGTCCCCAAAGCCAAAAAGCTCATCAAACAAGCGATTCAGGCCGGGGTGGTTTCGGAAAAAGAACTGGACCGCCGCGTGTTGAAGATTTTGGTGACGAAAGAATGGACGGGGCTGCACCGTCAAAAAGTGCTTCCTTCGCCGGATATGGCCACGTTGAACGCCCCGGAGGCAGAAGTGTTGAAGAAAAAAAGCTACCAGGCGGCGATGACCCTGGTCAAAAACGAGGGTGATTTGGTTCCGCTTCGCAAACTGGATGCCCGTAAAATTGCCGTTGTGGAAATTGGCAGCCCCAATCCTACTCCGTTCTTCAAAACCCTCGAAAAGTACACGGCCATGGACCGCTTTACCCTGTCCACGGCCGCCACGACTACCCAACGGGAGGCACTGCTCAAGAAGCTCCAGCCGTACAATACGGTCATTGTCGGCATCGACAAGATGAGCAAACGCGCCAGTAAGAATTGGGGCATCACCAACTCGACCAAGGCCTTCCTCCGGACTGCTGACGCCGCCCAGTTTGACCTCGTGGTGACCTTGTTCGGCAGTCCCTATTCGCTGAAAAATTTTGGGGCTCACGAAGATGCGATTTTGGTGGCCTACGAAAATAAAGGACCGGCCAAAGTGGCCGCCGCTGAGGCCCTGATGGGCGCCATCCATGTCGATGGCATCCTACCCGTGACAGCCTCCGCGCAATTCCCCGAGGGCACCAGCATTGTACGGATGCCCCTGCCCCGCTTTGAGTTTACCCTGCCGGAAGCCGCCGGCATGGACGGGCAGATTCTCCGCCAGGGATTGGATTCCATCGCCCAAGCGGCGATCAAGATGGGCGCGACGCCCGGCATGTCGGTGCTGGTCATGCGCCACAACCAGATTGTCCATGCCCAGGGCTACGGCAAGACCGAATACGGCAAAACCGGGAAGCAAGTCGATGCGGCCAACACCGTCTACGACCTGGCTTCGGTCACGAAAATCATGTCCACGACCCTGGCCACCATGAAGCTCGTTTCCGAAGGTCAGATCGACCTCAATGAGCAGGTATCGGCCTATTTGGCCGATTTTCGCGGGCGAAATTTGACCCATATCCGGGTCAAAAACCTCCTCCAGCACAATGCTGGTTTCCGGTCCTGGATTCCCTTTTATCGGGATACCTACGACAGCACCGGCGCCCTCCGCAAGGACCTCTACGCCGAGAACCGCAACGATACCTTCTGTGTGAAAATCGTGGACGACCTGTGGATGTGTACCGACTACCAGGATTCGATCTGGGTCAAGATTGTCAATTCCAAGATTCGGGACGACGGCAAGGTGCGCTACTCGGACCTGAGCATGATGGTCATGCAACGCGTCATTGAAGCTGTGACCGGCACCACGCTGGACAACTATGTCGATTCAGTCTTTTATGCACCGATGGGAATGAACCGGACCGCGTACAATCCCCACGACAAGCTGGAATCGGTGGTTTTTCCGCCCACAGAGAACGATACTTACTGGCGCAAGAAGAAGGTCGAAGGCTATGTTCACGACCAGGCGGCGGCCATGTTGGGGGGCGTTTCCGGCCATGCGGGCCTCTTCTCGAATGTCTACGACGTAGCGAAGGCGATGCTGATGGTGAAGAATGGAGGACGCTACGGAGAAATGACCTATTTCGACGAGGAGATCGTCAAGAAATTTACCTCCCGCCAATTGAAAAGCAGCCGCAAAGGACTGGGTTGGGACAAACACGATACCAATCCGGACCGCAGCACTCCTTGCACCCGCTACGCCTCTGAACTCACCTACGGCCACACTGGCTTCACGGGAATTGGTGTTTGGGTGGATCCCAAATATGACCTCGTTTTTGTCTTCCTCTCCAACCGTACTTTCCCCGACTCCAACAACAAGAAGCTCCAACGGGAAAATATTCGTCCCTTGATGCAGCAAAAGGCTTACGAGGCCATCTTGAAGTACGAAAAGCGCAATTCAGGTGACAAAGGAGGGGAAACTGCTTCAAAATAAGCCCTTTCAGCTCCTGAAACTGTTGGAATTTTTTGTTAAAAGGTTGGACTTTTTGGAGAAGATTGTCATATTGAGGGCGTTGGAAATATAAATTTTTTGATCAAGAGGGAGGGATTCAAAAAATTTACAGAATTTTGTCATGCATACTCTCTCTCGAAGTAATTGGAAGCGGATTGGAAGGCGGGAAGCTATTGTTGTGCGTTCTAAATACCAAGCAGTTTAATTTACCCATCATAGGAAACTAAGTTTCCACTTAGACGATTATTTTAATTCAACACCCAACCCCGGAAGAAGCTACCCAGCGAGATTCCGGGGCTTCTTGCTTTTGCCAACTATTATTCTGCATAATCAATCTCGAGACAAATATTTCCACATAAAAATCTAAATAATTCATTTTTATAAAATTTTATTTGGAAAATTCACGGGCCTGCTCTAAGTTTGCTTCAGTTCTTTCACACGGCTATCCTATCAAGAAAGGTGGAGGGAATGGGCCCTATGAAACCTTGGCAACCGATCCTGAACAAGAGGATTTGGTGCCAACTCCCACTCTGAACCTATATGGTACTCGGAGAAAGATACGTTAGCGAGTGACGAACTCCTCACTTTGACGAATCTCTTCCGACCACCGGTAGAGATTTTGTAGTTTTTCACCCATCGCAACCTTCTTGATCTGATGCCCGCCCCGCGGTCATCAAATCGTGCAGCTGCACATAGCCGGTTTATCTGGTCCCCGTTCGGGACCCGGATATCATTTGTCCAATTTTTTCACAACTACACGTTCAAAGTCATGAAATTCGAAACTAAGCTCATCCACAGTGTTCCCGTCGATCCCCAAACCGGCGCCATCTCCGTTCCGATTTACCAAACCTCGACCTTCGTGCAGGAAGCACCCGGCGTCAACCTCGGCTATGATTATTCCCGCTCCAACAACCCCACCCGGGCGGCCCTTGAAAACCTCATCGCCCATCTGGAGGGCGGCCAACGCGGCTTCGCCTTTGCCTCGGGCCTCGCGGCCATCGACTCCGTAATCAAACTGCTCAGCTCCGGCGACGAAGTCCTGGCCGTGGACGACATCTACGGAGGCACCTACCGCATATTTTCCGGCATTTTCTCCCGGCTCGGTATCAATGTCCGCTACGTGGACACCACCAAAGAGCGCAATATCGCGCTCAACATCACGCCCAAAACCAAGCTGATCTGGCTGGAAACGCCCACCAACCCCACCCTGAAAATTTCCGACATCCAGCGAATCGCCGAGATCGCCCACGCCAATGGCATCCTGCTGGTGGTCGACAATACCTTCTGCTCCCCTGCCTTGCAACGGCCCATTGAATTGGGGGCTGACATCGTCATCCACAGTGCCACCAAGTACATCGCCGGGCACTCGGACGTCATCGCCGGACTGGTGGTCACCGCCACCGAAGAACTCGGCGATAAGATCAAGTATATCCAGAACTCCTCGGGCGCTGTGCTCGGCCCATTTGACAGCTGGCTGTGCATCCGGGGGCTCGAAACCCTGTCCCTCCGAATCGAGCGCCAAAGCCAGAATGCCTTTCGCGTCGCCCGGTTCCTGGAAGGCTGCGACGAAGTCGACAAGGTCTTCTACCCCGGCCTGGAAAGTCATCCCAACCATGCGATTGCGGTTCGCCAGCAACGGCTCTTTGGGGGCGTACTTTCCTTCACGCTGAAAGAAGACACGGCCGAAGCGGCGAAGCGATTTGTGACCCGTACCAAGGTCTTCAAGCTCGCCGAAAGCCTGGGGGGCGTCAAAAGCCTGCTGTGTCATCCCGCAACGATGACCCATGCTTCCGTTCCGGCGGAAAAGCGGCGGGCCAGCGGAGTCAAGGACTCCTTGATCCGGCTGAGTTGTGGGGTGGAACACCACTCGGACCTCATTGCCGATGTGGGCCACACACTCTCTTCCCTCGAATTGAAAACCGTTTGACCAACCTCAAAAACAAATCCCAATGGCAAGGAAACATTTGAATATTGGCTTGTTTGGCTTTGGCTGCGTGGGGCAAGGCCTGTTTGAAACACTTACCCGGAGCGGCAGCGTCCCCGCGACCATTGTCTCGATCTGCGTCAAACACCTGGAAAAACCCCGAACTCTCCCGGCCAATTTGTTCACCGATTGTCCTGAGGATATCCTGGACAATCCCGAGATCGACGTGGTGTTGGAATTGATTGACGATGCGGAGGCCGCCTATCACATCGTGACCCGCGCATTGCGGGCCGGCAAAGCGGTCGTCTCGGCCAATAAGAAGTTACTCGCTGAGCACTTCGAAGAGTTGCTGGAATTACAGCGCGAAACCGGTGCGCCCTTCCTATACGAAGGAGCCGTCTGTGCCTCGATTCCGATCATTCGGAACCTAGAGGAGTATTATGACAATGACCTATTGCAAGGCGTGGAAGGCATTTTCAATGGCTCCTCGAACTATATTCTCTCCCAGATCTTCCAACAAAACCGCGATTTCCAATCGGCGTTGCGGCAGGCCCAGGCCAACGGTTTCGCCGAAAGCGATCCTACCCTTGACATCGACGGTCACGATGCGGCCTATAAACTCTCTCTTTTGACGGCCCATGCCTTTGGCCAGCGGATTGAGCCGGTCGACATTCTCCGCCAGGGAATCCGGCAGGTGGGACGGGCCGAAGTGGAATTTGCGAAGGAAAAGGGGTGGAAATTGAAGTTGGTGGGTCAAGCAAGGCGGAATGGCGATCGCTTTTTTGCCTCTGTCCTCCCCCGCTTTGTTGCCACGGATGATCCATTGTACGCAGTTGAGAATGAATACAATGGAGTCCTGCTCGAAGGCGCTTTCTCGGACGTCCAATTCTTCCGGGGCAAAGGCGCGGGCAGCTTGCCCACAGGATCGGCCGTCTTGTCGGACCTGTCCGCCCTGGGATATGACTACCAATACGAATACCGCAAATACAACGCCCAGGAGCTGTCGCTGACGGATTTCCGGATCCGGGTCTATGTCCGCTACAATGACCCGGCCACCATCGGCGCCCTGCGGTTTGATGAGATCGAGGAAAGCTACCGCAGCCCCAAACACCGGTACGTCACCGGCGTGGTCAGGGCCTCGGAATTGCGGGCCTTCCTGGCCTCAGACGAAGCCACCGATGCTTTCGTCGCGGAATTGCCCGACAGCCGAGCGGTCTCGATCACCCCCGAATACCAGGCGGTTCCCGCCTTGAATTGACAGTTACAGTTTTCTCCATTTTACCAGTATGCTAATGTGGGCCGCCCCCGGAATTCCGAGGGGCGGCTTTTTGAGTGGGTAAGATTGCCCCGAACTCACCTTTCCTGATGATGGCGATCTCCTTAACTTTGCCCTACCATGAAAACCTTAAGAACCTATTTGTGTATTTTGATTGCCTGCTTTTTCCTCTTCGAACTCTCCTCCTGTGAGCGCCTTCCCAGCATCCGAAAATGGGGAAGCCTGGAGGGTGATTACGCGGGGGAATGCTATGAGTACAACGACAGCACGGAACTTCGCCGCTGGGCGGATACCATTTATGTCTGGACGCTCGATTGGGAAAGGGGGCGCCTGGCAAGCCGCCATGAAGTCCTGGAATATCGGACCGAGTATGACCACCAGGAGGGGCAGCGAAAAAACAAGGTGGATATCGTATTTGAAAGTGATATCGAACGCTACGAGCCCAAATTGTTAACGTTCTCGAGCGGTGGGAATTTGGTCAATTTTGAAACTGCGGTGAGAGGAAGGTTTGAAAATGCTGAATCCATCATCAATTGCGATTGCTCCCGGATATCCGATTGAGGTCCTCTGGTTGGTTTAGAATTTTTCAAAAACTCCGAGCCCAAACAAACTGAAATCGTAGCGGACCGGATCGTCAGGGTCCATTTCTCGCAGGGCATTGGTCAAAGCCAAGGCGGCCTTCCAGTCGTTTTGTTTTCGTTCCAACAACCCCAGCTTCCGCCCTACATTTCCGGTATGGACGTCGAGGGGACAGATCAACTGGCTGGGGCGAATGGATTTCCACAGACCAAAGTCGACCCCGCGGCGGTCTTTCCGCACCATCCAACGCAGAAACATATTGATGCGCTTGGCTGAAGAGCCTTTGGAGGGATTGGAGAGGTGCTTGAAGGTCCGTTGGGGGAATTCTTCCACCGAGGAAACCGCCTCCCGTAGCCCCATGATGCCCTGCATCGTATCGGTCACATGGTCGGGCAACGCCATTACTTTTTCCAGCCCTCCCATTTCCCGGTAGACCTTTTGCAAACCCTTCACCACAAAACAGCAATCAGTCCCCTGAAAGGTCCGGTACACAAAGCCTTCGAGGCTGCCAATCTCTTCCTCCGTCGCGTTCACCACAAATTCGTAGGGGCTCTCCCCCATCCGATCCATCAACTGACCGGCGCTGCGCACGATCAGGTCCCGCCGCCCCCAGGATATGATCGCCGTGAGGAGCCCCGCAATTTCGATGTCTTCCTTGCGGTGGTAGCGATGGGGAATGCTAATGGGGTCCAGGGGAATGAATTCCGGGGTGTTGAACGCGAGGAACTTGGCGTCGAGGAGTTCCTTTAATTGGGTGCGGGTCATGGGGAGCAAAAATAGAGCGGGCGGGGACGGGATTCAAGTTGGGACGTAAAGGAGAAGCAAGTAGATTTGGGGAATGGATTTGGAAGCCCATCGAGATGAAGCGCGAAAGGCGCATAAGCGGCAGAAGAAGTTTCTGAAGAAACTCAAACGGAAGCCGCCCAAAAATCTTGACCAGGTGGTCATGGAGGCTGACGATGCGGTCTTCGAGGAAATTGATTGCCTGACCTGCGCGAATTGTTGCTCAACAATCAGTCCGATCTTCACCCAACGGGATATCGAACGCCTGTCCCAACGGCTCCGGCTCAAGCCGGGCGACTTCGTCGAGCGCTACCTGCGGGTGGACGATGACGACGACTTCGTCTTACAATCGAGCCCTTGTCCCTTTTTGGGCGCGGACAATTATTGCAGCGTCTACGAGGATCGCCCCAAGGCCTGCCGGGAATATCCCCATACCGGCCAACGCAAATTCCATTCGCATATCGGCATTACGATACGGAATACATTGGTTTGCCCCGCTGCCTTCAAGGTAGTAGAGCGCTTGGAAGCCGAATTTCAATAAGGAAGAATAGGTTTGAAATGTTGTGGCGGCCGGCTCCGGATGGAGCCGACTCCCTCTTCTCATCGCCTGCTTAGGCGATTGCGTAGATGCCTTCAGCAGCGCGCTGGCTCAGGAAAACGCCCCAATTGTCGGCGCGAATGGCCTCGGGAAAGAGGTCGCAGCCCGAAATGCGGAGCAGAATCTCGTGGGACAGCTTGAAGTTCCGCTTGCCTTTGATGTTGTACATCGGCTTACGGGCGAAGACGAGCATTCCGTGGATCTGGTCGATGTCATCGGAGGTCACGCGGGAGAACTCAACGACGCGTCCCAAATAGATTTCTACCTGCGAGGAATCGACGGTGACGGCCTGGACCGTGCTGGCAACGAGTTGATGCAGGTTCCGCCGGAAACAATTGCCGATGTAGACAATGCGACCGTTCCGGACGAGCATGAAGAGGTGAGCGTAGTGTTCTTCAGCAAGGTGGTCGACCGACGTAGCGGCCCATTGGATGTTAAACAGTTTTTTCATTATCGGATCAAAACTCCTCGGTATATAGTGGTTCAAAAGTAGCCGTAGGTTTCAAAACTAGCATTCATCAGCTTGATGCAGAATTGCCCACTTTTCCATACAGCGCAATTCACTTTCTACATCTAAAAAGATTGAAAACGGGAATCAAGAAACTTATATGCGTTGTTTGTTGCGGTTTTAACTCCGCTTCAACAAAGGTATAAATTATTCTTATCGTCCCCAAAAACCGACAACAAAAAGTCTAAAAAACTGATCGAATTGTCGGCTTGACTTGTCCAATCGCAAAGACAAAGCCAAAAAGGTAACTGTACACTGAAACGTTCGCCTTATTGCAGAAGGAAACTAGGTTAAAAGTATGAACGGGAAGATTGTGGAAATGTTTCGCATGAGCCTAAAAATGAGGCATCAAATTGTGCAAATCTCCGTATTGTCTTTTTCCCTACAAATACGTGACTGCCCTCCCACTGACGACTATTCAGGACATTTCCCATTGGATAAAAAAAAGCGTCCACCGGATAGATGGACGCTACACTTAGATCAGTATTTGGTTCATTTCATCCAGTCCAACAGGCTTCGGAACTGGATTTTCTCCTCCAAATATTCCGGGACCAGTTTCGGCGCGTCAATTTTCACCACTTTCACCTGACCGGGAACTAAATCGAAATAGTTGTCAGATAGCGGCACTACCACATCGTTAAACTGCACTTCCATCCCTTTGATGGTGTTCTGAGCGGTGATTTCGAGGAAATTCTCCCCTCCCTTCTTGAACATGCGGTGCTTGAATTTCGGAGTTTTCAATTTCAACTCGGCCGGAGGCAGCGCGTGGAAGACTTCAGTTTCGGTCTCCTCCCCTACCTCAATCCACTCGACGAGCATGATCGCCTTCTTGTTGTTGACCTTCTCCAATTCCTCCTCAATGGCCCACGCCAACCTCACGCGAGGGCCTTCAAAGGCGAGGCGAACCCGACGCTCCCGCATCCACAGCGTTTTCCCTTTGTGGTCGTACAAGGTCCAGCGCACCCTTCCCTGCTTCCAGACCTCATCGTTGTACAGGTAGGTCACCAGACTGTCTCCTTCGATCTCGGTGGCCAGCGTCCGCTTGTGGTACCAATCGCGCACCCGGTAGTAGGCGGCTTTGGCACGGCCGGCATAATCAATCGTGGACCAGGAAGCCCCGGGCCACGCGTCGTTCAATTGCCAGTACATCGTCCCCATATTGCGGGGGAATGCGTCCCGGTGGGCCTGGAGGGCGATGTCCATGCCATCCGCCTGAACGAGCTGGGACAGGCCGCAGAAGCCTTCGACATCGCTGGGCGTGCCGTAGTACTGCTCAATGTGCTCCAGAAGGAAGCTATTGGGGCGGTTGGACAACTGGCGGCCATCCATGAAGTCTGATTCGAGGTAATTCTTGTTCTCCTTCAGGCCGGATGGAGCATAGGCGGACAAGGTCTTCCAGGCCGGATAGGATTGCCAGCCATATTCGACCATGAAGCGGGGAATGTATTTTTTGTAGTCGGCAAAATCATCGTCTCCGTGCCATACGCCCCAATAGTGCATGCTTCCGGCATCAAAATTCTCCAGCTTGCCCCAATTGCTGGTGGGGGAAGTGGACACATAGGGACGGGTGCCGTCGTGGCGCTTCAGTTGGCCGGGGATGTATTTTTGGAAAAATTCGCGGTAGCGGTTGCTGATCTTGAGGCTGTCACTCTCGTTGATGCCCATTTCGGTGGCCCAGCCCCAGTTTTTCCAGGCGACCTCGATTTCATTGTTGCCACACCAGAGAGCAAGGCTGGGGTGGTTGCGTAGCCGGACGACTTGCTGGAGCAATTCGACGCGGACCCGGCCGCGGAATCCGCGGCCAAATGGATAGAGGGCGTTGGCGAAAGGCAGGTCCTGCCAAACGAGGATGCCGTTGCGGTCGCAAAAGTCGTAGAACTCATTGCTGGCGTAGCCACCGCCCGCCCAGACGCGGACCATGTTGAAATGGGCGGCCTCCATTTCGCGGAGCACGTAGGCTTCCTGCTCCCGGCCCCGAGGCAGGAACATATCCGTGGGCACGTAATTGCCGCCCCGGACATAAATCGGTTCTCCATTGACCTTGAAGTAGAAGCTCTCCCCTTCCGTGTCTTTTTCCCGCACCAATTCCACTTCTCTCAACCCCATTTGAACGATGCTGCTGTCCTTTTTCTCCCCATTTCTCCCCACCACAATCTCAAACTCGTACAGATTAGCATCACCGTAACCGTTGGGCCACCAGAGCTTCGGGTCTTCGATCTTGACTTCGAAGGGAACCTTGGTTCGCACCCGGCCTACCCGAAATGTATCCCGGGTCATCTCTTTTCCATCGACCATGACCGTCAGTTGGTCCGGATCTCCGGTCGTTTCGCTTCCTTCCACCCAAACTTCCCCTTTGACAGTTGCTGCATTTTCCGAGATCGACTCCGTCACCACTTTGACCCGATCGACACGAATTCCTTCCCACAAACGGATGAAAATGGGTTGGGAAATGCCGGCCGAGACCATTCGGGGTGCCCAATCCCACCCGAAATGATAGGGGGGCTTTCGGGCAAATGGACTCAGCTTGGTGTCTGCATCATCGTTTCCAGCGGGCAAAGCGTAGGGATATTGCATCAAGCGCGGGGCGATCTGACTCTTCGGGGATTTGAATACGATCCGCAATTCATTCTCCCCTTCACGGAGGTACTTCTTGGCGTTCCCTTCAAATTTCCGGTATGCATTGGCGGTGCGGAGGAGGGGTTCGTCGTTGAGAAAAATCTCGGTGTAGGTGTCCAGGCCTTCGAATACCAACTCCATGTGTTCGTAGCGGAGGTACTTGGGCAGAAGATTGAATTTCAGGCGGTACTCCCAATCTTCCTGCTCGATCCAACGCAGGGAGTCAGGGTTGGTGCCCATGTAGGGATCGGGGATCAATCCATTGCGGAACAAATCCGTGTGCACAGTTCCAGGAACCTCGGCCGGGTTCCACTTTTCGGTTCCTAGCTGTCGGAATTCCCAGCCATTGGTGAGGGAAATTTCTCGGATCAATCGGGCATTTACACTGAGTCCCAGGCTTATCGCCAAACAAAAGAGTATCAGATGTCTCAACATATCGGTTCCTATTCCAGGTCAAGTTTGGGTTTGGTGAGGACTTTCCTCCCCCAATTTCAAATCTGGAAAAAAAATCGACTGAATGCCCGCTGGGTTTTCCACCCACTTCAACAAAAATGACCACCCCAAGGGATGGCCATCCTTCTATTTTATATGGGCGGATCAGTTGAACACGTTGATCAGCTCAATGTCAAATACCAAGACTTCGTTTTTGCCGATGACGGAGCCGGCGGGCGGGTTTTTGCCGTAGGCAAAGCGGGACGGAATGATCAGTTTCCCCGATCCGCCTTCTTTGAACAATGGAATCCCCAATTGCCAACCGACAATCACGCCGGAGAGGGGAAATTCGCTGGGTTGTCCCCGGTCATAGCTGGAATCGAATTGCTCGTTCTCGAGGGTATAGCCACGGTAGTGCACTTCCACATTGTTGAAAATGGTGGGATTGTCCCCGGTTCCTTCCTCTTCGATCACATAGTAGAGCCCATCGCTGGTGGAAAGGGCGTCCAAGTTGTTGTTTTCGATGTATTCGATGATGGCGTCTTCTTCTTTGTCTTCGCGGTTTTGACAGCTGGAAAAGACGAGCATGCACAAGCAGAGGATTCCGATGGCTTTCTTCATGGTGTAAAAATAAGTGGTTTGGGGGAAATGGGCTCGAAAAAATGCGGGCTTGTCATTTGTGGCCCTGTGATTTTGGGTTTGTTTAGTGGCGCATCTTCGATTTGCGGGCTTTTGGCATCGCGGGGATGCCTGGGCGGCGCATCTCCGATTTGCAGTCTATTTTCACCTCCGGTGAACAGGAGCCTTGGCTGGGTTCAGCCGGGCGCACCTTCCGGCGATCCCGCCGGAAGCGGCATCCGAGCGGACTGCTCTGGCCAATGCTTCGCCGGCCTCCGGGCCGGGGCCGGCGTTCGCGGCGCTCGTCGTCCGCGACGGCTCGTTTTCACCATTGCTTCTGTTTCGCTTCCCTCTGCTCGGCTCGTCAAAATTGGAATTTGGATGGCAAGGGGTCGCCGTTGGCTTCGGGAAATTCAACACTGGCGCGCCCTGCGGATAACTTTTAATATCGCCGTCCATTGACGTTATGGCACGGTTTTTCCATTTGTATGACCTGAAATATTTACCGGAGAATTCTCCTCGAAATGAAGCCTCCGGCAAACTTTTGGTTAGAAACAAGCTAGAATTGAAACATGGAAAAACCCACGAAAACACTTGGTCCCAAAGCCAATCTTCAAGCGCAGAAAAGAAAATCTGGTGACGGATACGCTATCAATTACAATGTCAATTTTCATTTTGACAATTATCCCAACAAGGAAGCATATGGGCGGGTGAAAATCAGTTTGGTCGTGAACATTGGAGGGAAGAAGGAATACTACGCCATCAAGCCCAAAGCCTTTATGTACCGGAAATTTTGGCGGGAGGCGATTGATCCTGATACAGGAAAGAAGCTCGGCCACAAATTTATTCAGTCGCGGGGGAATCCTGATTATGAAAGGGTTTTTCCAGTTATTACGGCGGCGAAGTCGGAGATGGAGTGCGCGATAGAGACCATTTTGAAGCGAAAGAAGCACCTTTCTCATGCCCAACTGAAACGGCGCTGGAACCGGAAAAGTACTGCTTTTCATGCGTTCATCGTCGACTACGTCAATACCAGAAGAGGAAAGATTGAACCTGATACCATTAAGAAGATGAGTCGGGTGGGAAAGCTGGTTGAAATCTTTGATGCCAAGATCAATATTTCAGAAATCACATGGGAGTGGTTGGAGATGTTCGAAAACTGGTGCTTGAATGATGCCCCCAACCCTCATACCGGTGGAAAGGGGCGTTCCCCTGCAACTGTGAGTGGATATATGGGTACTCTCGGAACTGTCCTACGTCGCGCAAAACGGCAGGATGAAATTGAAGAAGACCCCTACCATGAATACAAAGACCTCGAAGACCGGACCAAGCAATACGAATGTCACCCCAACCCCCTTTCCATTGATGATGTTCTCCGATTGCAGGCTGCTTTCGACAGTGAAGAATTGATCCAGCGATTCCCTGAAAGTGTTCAGGGGCAACGGGAAAAGAGGGGGGAGCGGTGGCATCGTTACCTCCGAATGATTCTCGTAAGCGTATATACAGGAGTTAGGTATTCGGACTTGCGAAAGTTATTTGACCAGACTCAATACGTGATTCGTAACAGTCCGAGGGGAGAGCGGCTGCATTTTACGATGAAAAAATCCAAGCGTGATCATTCCATCCTCGTAACGGATCGGCTACGATCGGTGATGACCGATAGCCAGCGAGGGTTTTTCTTTAAAGGAAAATCCCCCTCAAAAGATGCCTTGCGGGTAAATTTCAAATCTATTCTTGAGGCATTGGAAATCAATCCGAACCACAAATGGCACGACCTTCGAAAGACATTCGCCAATCTGGTGCGGGAATTGTCAGAGGACGACTACGGGAGTTCACGCGCATTGGGGCATACCAGTTTGGCGGTCTCGCAGCGTCACTACTTCTCTCGGACGAACCCCCAGGCGGATAGGGCGGTCGCCGCATTGGACAAGTTGGGAGCGACAGGGCCGGAAATGCCGGACCCGGATGAAATACTGTATGAAATCAGACTGTTATCGATGCTGAATCCGGGGATGAAGATGACGCCGAAGATTCAGGAATGGTTGAAAGTGGAGGAAAATGATGTAGAGGGCGGGGCAGTTGTTCCGTTTGGGTTGACGAGTTAAATGGGAAAATCATTTTTTTAGTGAACGCCAAATAATTAAAACAGCTCTACCAGATTGGAGGGGCTGTTTTCTCTCTACAACATGGCTTCATGCATTCCCCCCCAAAGTTTATTGCCGAACCGTCTCCCTAAGTCATTGATTAAAATTACTGATTGACCAGATACAAGTAGTCCAGCAAATTATCCAATCCATTGGTTAAGTCATCTATCATTTCTTTTTGAGGGGCGATCATTTTTTCTGGAGCAGTTTCAAAGTGGGACCGATTAAAATGCTCCACCACGTAGTTCGCCAAGCTATTCTTCCTTGCAACAGAAAGGGCCCCACTTTGGGTTCCAATGTTGCTTATCCCTCTTTCCTTTAACAAAGCTCCGATGCCTTTTCCTTCTGAAAAAACTTTCCATTGATCAGCTCCCATATTTTCCGCTCCTTGGATGTTTGAACGGTGGTCTATGCTTAACCTCTCAATAAATCCTTTGAGAAGTTGGGGATGGCAGTAGTTTTCCAATTCCTTTCCCTTTAGAGCCCAGAAGTTTGGAACTTGCCTGACTTGGTCAAGATTTTCTATTTTATCCAATGCTCTATTCTGGAGAATGGGGTTAAGACGGTTTTGCTCATTGAGTTCAGAGGCGATTCGAATTGCCCTCTTTCCCTTTCCACTCTCGGCGGAAATATTACCAGAATCAATGATTACGTACGGGTGGGGATTTACCCTTATCACTTTTAGGTAATCCTCAGCTTCAACTTCTTCGATTGACTCTTCGTCTTCTTGGAAGGAATACCGTGAAATGAGCCCTCCCCCTGTCATCAAAATTGAATAGTGCAGTCCTTCCAGAAGGTTAAACTTTATATTCTTTTTGGACTGGTAAATAGGGAGGTAATGCTTTAACCATGTTCGAAGCCACTTAACCTCGGTGGGTCCCTCCACCCAAATCACTGAATTTGAAAGCAGAGCATCTCCCGGAAGAACCCCCAGTTCATTTGCAACGGAGCGAAGATCCGAGGAACTATCCCCTCTCGGGGCAACCTGAAAGATTCGACATGCCCCAGACTGTTTTTGGAATCGGAAGAGTTGATCGTTCTTTCCAAACTCTTGAACCACAACAGGGGAATGAGTGGCAAGGATTATCTGGGGAATAGAATTGATTTGCTCATCATTTTTGAGGTCTCTCAATAGCCTAATTAGCCTTCTAATCAAACCTGGTTGGAGATGACTTTCAATTTCATCAATAACGATAATGTTGCGGTTTTGGCGAAAAATTTCCAACAAAAGGATTAGAACCATGGAGAATCCTGTTCCGCAATCCTCAATATCTAATCCCAGATGTTTAGGGAAATTGAGAATTAGTTTCCCGTTTGTTTCTGCTTGGAGAGAATTAAAACTTGGTAAGTTTAGTAGTTTGAGATGTTCGTTTAGCCATTCAATCGCCCTTTTGAGGATTGCTTTCCTTTGTCTCCCAGCAATCCAATGATGTAAATTGATACCATTCTCGAAATATTCTTCCGCTTTTTCCGACCGAAAGCCTCTGATTGGAGAAAAAATTAAAACTGATTGGTCAAAAAGATCGAGGAGATGCCCAATAATTTTTTGTGCTACTTCCTCACTTAAACCATAGATTTCCAACAATGAGTTATTTATGATGCCATTTTCAACGACGCTTTTACCATCAAAACTGAAATTTATTGAAAGCAACGGATCATTGTAACCCTCCTCTTTTTTAATGCTGAACGCCAGACACGCTGATAAAGCATTTGAAAGAGCCTTGAGAGATGAGTAACGTCCAGTATCCTCCGCATGCGTTTTACATTCTTTGTAGTCAAAAACGACTGATAATTCGATACTTGCGTCATCTTCGAAGTTGTGAAAAGCTTTGTCCTCTAAAGCCACACCTTCTTTTTCGGCAAATCGTACAGTCCTTATTTTTCGAATTAATGCCAGTGCTCTTGGTAATAAAGATTTCCCCGAATTATTTGCCCCAACCAAGAAGGTAAAATTACCTTTCGAAGCAAAATGGATGGTCTGCTCTTCTTTGAAACCACGGTAGTTTTTAAATGAGATGGACTTAATCATTGGGGTTCATCTTTCGGGGTTTGCTCAACTTCCCACCAGCGGTGGACGGTTTCTTTGAGATCATAGTTTTCGTTTTTCTTTTTCCACGCCTCACTGAAACGGACATCATTGGAATTGGGCATTGGAGCCGGTAAGTCAATGATTGCTTTGGTAGGGATGGTAACCATTTCGCCTGCCAATAAGCATTCGCCATTTTGAAAGAAAGGAATCATGTTTGTGAGGGCTGAAAGGTGGTCAGGCAGAACGCTGCTTATGAAAGCTTGGTCATTGGGATTTGTAACGCGTAAAACAATGAAGTTGGAACATTGTGAAACTATTACCTCAGACAGATCAGAAGGTCTTTGGCTGATGATCATTTGGCTAATCCCATATTTCCTTCCTTCTTTTGCTATTCGCCCGATGTACTTGGTAGGGAGTTGAGTACCCTCACGAACTTTTTTGGGGATATAATTATGCGCCTCCTCAAACACCAACAGGACAGGCAATTCATGCGCAGTTTCCTCCCAGAGCTTATACTCGAAGCACATCCGCGACAGAATACCGATCAGTCCCGGGATAGTCTCTGAAGGCACCCTGGATAAATCAAAAATCGTCATCTGTGTGTCTCGGTCATTCTTTGCGATCGACAACAATCCCTCAATGAAACCGTACAGACTGAGTGAGCAATCGTATTCCTCTGGAAACAAAAACTGGAATCTTCTATCGGAAAGTCTGTTCTCCAGTTTTTCTATCAGCCCGAATAACTTACCAAAAACAGAAGTGTCTTGTTTGATATTGGTCTTGACTTTTTCCCCATTTTCTTTAGTGTACTCCGACTTTGTGCTTCCAGTGGGAGGAAAGTATTTCCCCTCTTCAGAATTCCATGCCGGTGTCTGGTCATCACCAAAAAGTGTCCTGCTATTTTCAAGTTTCAGTTTTTCGAGAAGATCCTGGAAACTGAAGTATAATGGCGCATTGATATTGATTTTCATGATGGGGCCGATTTCTTCGAGAATCTCAGTATGTGCCCTTTCCTTTAAATCGATGATTGCTTGTTTGAGCAATCTAGTCCCAATGCCTTTTTCTCCTTCTCCTGAATCTCCAAGAATTACTTGTTGAAATTCCTCAAATGTCAAAAACCAGTAAGGAAGCTTGAAATCTCTCGCGTCAATGTGATTGAGTTTGTAAGTAAAAGGGGCGCCCTCGGTAGGAGAAAATGCTGCTTTGTATTCATTGTGTAGGTCAAAAAATACAAGATGGCTATACGGATGATTCTGAAGAGTTTTCTGGAGAACACTTGCGACGGTACAGGATTTACCAGAACCGGTCGAACCAAGAATTACGGTATGCTTTCCTAAAAACTTATGGATGTTTATTGCCACATCTTCAGTTTCCAAGCCTGGAATTTTCCCGACAATTAATCCATTATCATCCTCAATTGAGAACAGGGACTGCTTTTCACCTGGGGTTAGAACATAGCATCTAGCATCAAACTTTGGATAATGTCCAATACCTCGTCTAAATTTCAACTTTTCAGGATAGTTGCGATCTTGGTATCCGATTACTTTTGCCCTTGCAACAGCAGAGCTATTCTCTTCTTCGGAAGCAGGAAGGCGAATATAGTCTCCCGCCCCATCTTCATCATCGCGGGGATCAAATGTGCTCGCCAATCTTATTTCTTCAAAAATGGCGTAGTGAATTCGTCCTCTTGTGGAGCTATCTCCAACCGCAAAAATGTCTCCCACTGAACCAACAAAGTAGCTCTGATGAGTATTGGTTATAGGATCGTCTCCCCATACTTTTAGCCCATCCTTCAAAATAGATTCCTTAATCCGAATGGTGATGTTCATCCCAGATATCGCAATCACCTGACCAAAATAGTCTGATAGGGCGATGGTATAGTTATTACTCATAAACAATCAATCCTTTATTCAGTATTTGGCGAACAGCAGCAGTACAAATGAATTCCTCAAAATATCAGGTCGTAGGTATCCTTTTCTAATCTCTCCATTTTTAGCATTTATTCAAAAGATTATAAGCCGCGTTGATCCAATTCGCCAGATGACTGTTGGTCATTTCATCGAACAGCCTGTCCAAGGCTTCATAATCCTTCTCTGTGCCACTACTATAATGGAGGCTCCTATAGAAAGCGCCAATTCCGTGTAGAGGAGCAGGAAAAAGATTGAGATACCGATAATTGGCATTAGATCGGGACTTCAGCCAGCCTCCCTCGGTGGGAAAGAACAAGTCATATACTTCCAAAGCCCGATTAATGTGAGATTCCGCAATTCCGGTCTTTGCAGATAGCAAGGCGTACTCACGGTCTTTTTCGCCATCTAAAATGAAGCCGCCAAAAACATAAATGAACCACTGCCAAAATGTGGGGTACAATGCCAGGTCTTCATCACCCTCAATCTCACGGAGTGCCAAACGAAATGATTCAGGCATCGATTCCATCTGGTCAATGGACCATCCTGGTATTACTTCGACATCTGTTTGCGCCCGATCGTCTTCATACAATAACAGATCAATACTGTTTTTGATGATGGTAATGCGGGAAAGGTGCTCAATAAAGCAGGCCGCCTGAACGGTATTTATCTTGCCATACCAAAAAGTATCTTTGAAAACTTTCTCTGGAATTCTATTGCCGTTGGTTTTGTGAAGAGTTTCCTCATTCCCACATTGGGCCGATAAATTGGGAAATCTCCCCTTCAAGGCATACAGTTTTTGGATCCTTTCCAATCGGTTCTTCGTAAAAAAGATGGAATTGGAAACTTCGTGGTAGTATTCCTCTGCATTGAAGAAAGCCTCTTTTTTCTCACTCTTCTTCCTTGCTTTGAGGTATCGAAGCATTTTCCGCTCAATCCAATAAGCATAACGCCATGTTTGAATGTCAAGGGCATCTACGTGTTTGGGATCAATAAATCTGGCGAGGGACTCTTCTGTCCTTTCGAGCTCTGTATTGGAGATAATTTCGACATTGAGTTGGCCAGCAATTGAGGATTTAAGAGGATGGTTATTGGCCTTTTTTTGAACAACAAATAGTCCTCGGTTTATCTCTTCCAGATATTGCATCCAACCGACGAGTTTGAATACTTCGGGAAAACCCCAAGAACCTGATTTGATCTCGATCAAGATCTGTTCCGGAGGATAGCATCCATAATCCGTTGCTACAATATCTATTTCCAGTACTTCTCCTTCTTTTCCGTTTTTTTTTCGGCGATCGATAATGGACCGCTCAACATAGTATTGACTGGCTTGAAAATAGGCGGCTATAAACTCTTCGTATTCGGTATCCTTGGGATACTGAGGAAGGGTAACTGGTTGGGTGTTTTTCATTTTTTCGAAAGGGCTTTGGGTTGAATCGGTAATAATTTTGGAGAGCGATTAATGTCGTTTTTGGGAAAAGGGAGCAAACAAATTGATCCAATTCAGCTTCTTGGCCATTTTTACTGTCACTGGAAGGCGGCTGGAGCGCCATTGACGGAGAGTCTCAATGATGTGGCGACCAGAATAACGCTTGAAGTACAAGAATCCTGAGATTGCTACCCACAGACCGCTTTTGACGGTTTGGGGGGAGAAGAGCGTAAACAGGAACCCAAGGAATCGATACACCCAGGGGAGCTTGTCGGCAGGGTCTTTGGACCGATAGTCTGGTACTTCGTGGGGGAAGGTGGGTTGGGGAATTACAGGTGGGGGCAACGGGGGGACTGACAACTCTATCTCTGCCGCAGCTTCACGGTCTTCAGCTGCAACTCTTACGGCCTCCACGATTTGGGCAAGCAATTGCGGTTGGTCCAGTGCTTTGGGAACAACGGACTGAGGAACGGGGAGCGGAACCACGACAGGCTTGCCATTTCGCTTGGCATAGCTTTCTACGTCCATCAGGAGATACGAGAACTCCAATCCAGCTATTACCGCGAGCTTTCGTTCCTTGCGCCCTTTGCGCTCCAGATAATCGAACATTTTGGCTTCGATTCGAGTCAGGGGACGCCCTTGAGGAAAAAATGGAATTTCTAATTCTTCTACCTGCATATTCCATGCCCCTCCCTTTTGCCGGGAGCATTCTAAGAGGAAAACTTTGCCCAATACCTGAGCCATCCTGGGGCGGGTTGAGAAACTCAAGAATTCTAATAAGTGATCGAGAAAGTCATTCGCTATTCTTTCTTGGGACACCCAAAGATGGGGGAGCAAGGAGCCAAGGTAGCTGACCAATCGGGGGCGCTGTCGGTTGCCTGCCCGTCGCATCGTTGTGATCAGCAAATCGGATAGTTCATTGTTGAACTGCAACTTGCCCAAGCGTAACAAATGGGCGGTCTTCTCCCAAATCACCAGTCGCTCTTCGAAATTTTTGCTGTCTTGAAGCAACTGGATCAGGATCGCGCGGTTAATACGCCCTGAGATCTCCATGATTTGGAGGGCAATGTCAGTGATGGTCCGGATGATCTGCGGAGTAGTCTCAACAGCACGGTGATCAACAAACATTTGCAACAGTTTTTCTCCGAGATCGGAAGATAAGATATAGGTGCTGGTGAGGTATCCCTCCAAAAACTCCATCCAGGCGACCCGTTCTGGAACCGAAGATTCAAGGAAATGATCCATAAACGTCTCCCCCAGTTCCTCTCCAGGAATGACGACACCTTGATCTAAAAGCTCAAGTAAGCGGGTCCAGACTTCTTTTCGGGCATGAAAACCTGTAGTTCCCCCTAAAACCTCCTGTGTCAAAGAGGAGGGGGCTTCTCCAACGAAGGCGGTCAAATCTAAAATTTGCAGTGCAATCTCAAGGGACAATGATCGTGATTCTACATCCTTTCGATGAGCCAAAAATATTTCAGCCAATACAATTCCGAGTCCTTCATCCAAAAGCCAGACCAATTCGTGGGTGGTTCCGATGAATGCAAGCCACTCTCGCTGTTGATAGAGCAAAGATTCACGAAGGCATTGGATCAAAGTTTCATTCGCGGCCCTCGACCATGTTACCTTTTCTTCATTCAGCAACTCAAGGATCAATTCCCAAACAGCAAACCGATCTTCTGGCCGATTCTTTTGTTGGATAAAGTCCAATAGTAAATCAAGGCTTGGGGCTTCTGCATGCCTAAACAGGAAAACTACCATTTGACCAATCCCCTTTAAAACCGCTTCCTGGGTTTCCTCACTCCGAATTGAAATTAGGCGCGCCAACATCTGTTCGGAAGTCCTCCCAATATTCCTGTTTTCAGCCTGGATTTTTACGAGTGCCCAAAGCGCCGCCAGCAGGAATCTATCTCGTCGAGTGGTTCGAATACCAACACCTGTCCTGGCATTCACACGGAGTGCTTCTTCAATCCAACTTTCAATGATGTTTATGGCTTGATCCGGATAGTAGCGATATGCATCTTTCAAGCCTTCCGAAACCGGCTCAATCTGATCTTGATTGCTCAATAGCTCGACCTGAATCAATGGAGCCATTTGGCGAGGGTGGTTTCGAATAAGCTTGGTCAACAGAGGCTTCAAGCTCCCCTGAACTGTGATTGATCGATCCCGATAAAGAATACGAAGCCATTCTATTATTTCGGAAGCAAGCTGATTGTGTTGATCTTTCTCGGAGACATACGAGATAGACATGATAGCAGTCAATCGAGGAGAGACATTCTGGTGTTGAATCCATCGATCAATGGTAGTGATCGCCTTTTCCCATTCTCCTGTATCTCGCCAGTGGGCTACGGCATAAGCCGCCACCCTACGCCTGCTTTGGTTGGACCTGGAAGAGAAATGATCCAGTAACTCATCTATTTCGAATTCTGC
Organism: uncultured bacterium; assembly: GCA_963923035.1. GTDB lineage: Bacteria > Bacteroidota > Bacteroidia > J057 > JADKCL01 > CAWUKT01. The sequence continues at coordinate 9,174 of CAWUKT010000006.1, read as the reverse complement.
CCAGGCCCCCATGTTGGCAAGGGATCGGGCAAGTTCTTTTCTTAAAACCATTCCCTGGCTGCGGCCATATTTAGAGGATTGAGCAATGGCCTCTTTGATGAGGGGGAGAGAGGCCAGCATGTGCCTTCGATATCCTTTCCAGCCTGAAGCGATGATTTCCCTTTCAAGGGACTCCAATTGACTTTTGACCTGTGCAGTTCCTTGGGGTGAATCTTCAAAGTGAAAGAAATTATCAATGGCATCCAGATCACAGTAGTCCAATGCTTGAAGAGAAGGAACGCGGTGTTTCCATCTTTTCTGGATGATTTCGTCGAACAATTCAAAAAACTGCTCCTCAAAAAGGCCGCTGAACAATGAAGCTCCGATCAAGACCATCTTTTCCTTCTCAGTAGAGCTTTGAAACCAGAGCTGCACCAGGGCGTCCTGGTGTTTTTTGACTTCCTCTATATGATGTGCAATGGTCGCACGGGTCACCATTCCTTGTTCCCCTAAAAGCTGATGCACCAACAAGTACACCTCATTGGGGCCCTTTAGTCCTTCCAATCGATAGGTCCATTCCGCCCCAACCGCATTGGATTCCGAGAAATTTAGGTCGGGATGCAACTTCAAGTCCTTTCTGTGCTTGTCGATCTCGGATTTGAACAAGGTCCAGAGTTGAGACCCATTGTACAGATTGGCGAGGGGAATACTCCACAGGAAATTTCTCTCGTGGGGCTTGAGGCTCCAACTCGAAATACTTTCTTTGGTTACTGCAATGATGTATTGCCCTTTTTTCTTTGCGATCTCAGCGAGCTCCGAAATCCTTCCCTGGACATCAATTGGTGAAAGGTGATCAGAAATGAGAATCGCAGGACCATCGGTTGCTTCCATGATCATTGGAAGGTTTAGATGATCCTCAGCCCTTAAATCAATTCGGAAAGCGGGAAGAGCCGATTGGCTCGACTGGATTTGGCATGCGAGGTGCCGAATAAATGGGCCTTTCTGAAAACCTGGATTCCCTTCGAAAATTAAAAAATGCTGCTTTTTCAATCTTTGCAGGCATCCCTCACTGAAGCGCGGGGCCAAATATTCCCCTTCAGCATAGTCTGCAAGTGAAATTGACGTTTTTCCTGTGGACTTTTCAATCGTATTCACCTCGATAGAAATGTCCCCAGCGGCATGCATATTCCCTTGGTACTGAAAGGTCGATCCACCTCCGTTTGCAATTTGCGTCGTGCCGGGATTCAGAGGAGGTACAGGATTGGGGGTTGAGGGTTGCTTTTCTTCCATATCGGTTGAATTAGGAAATTGAAATGGAGCCATCGCTGTTGAGATCACCTTGAATTTGGATGCTTTTCCCGCTCCCTGAACTGGATTGGGAGTTTCCGGCATTCTTTTCAGGTGCGATTTCGGGTTGGTCAGAAGAAGGGACAGTGAATGAGGAAAGTTGCCCGGAGAGTAATTCAGCAATTCTTCCAGGGTTATAATCCCACTCCAGATAAACTTTTTCTGAACTTATACCTTGAATTTTGAGCGGACTGGTGGCATCGGTTTTGAGGACAAAGAGAAAGTCTTGCCCCATTGTCGATGCGCGATTGACAAGTGCTTCGGCTTCTATGAGTGTGTACTTTTTATTCAGATATTCCTTCGACAGAATAATCAACCCTAGCTCTCCTTGGTATTGGTAGACTTGCGGGAGTTGCGCACCCAAATTTTTGCCCCAGGTCATGTGGTCGTACCTTGGATAGAAATAACTTGAAATCCCCATGAGCTCAAGACAATCATGTATTCCAGCGGCAATACTTTTCTGTTCCTCTGCAAACGAGAGGACTATTCGATAGTCGTATTTCATTTGATCTTTCGGTTTAGGTGAGTTCTACAGTCTTTTGTTCCGTGATGTCAAGGTGAATGATTGGTTTGGCTTTTTGGGCCGCATACGTCACGATATCTCCAGTCCCACCCAGACCACGAGCGGGGAATCCATCCCAGACCGCTATCAGGCAATCACATTGATTTACCATTTCTATCCCTCCTTCGAGATATGCCTGCTCGGAGACTTCTTTGATGGGAAGAACAACAGTCGCCGTGGCCTTTTGCGCCAGGAAAATGATTTGCTCCTGGTCTTTTTGTTGGAATGCGGACAGATAGTTTTCGCAAGGCTGAATAAATCGAAAGGGGATGTGCTGGTGGTAGCACAGCACCGCAAATATCTGGTCTGTTCCGGGAGCGAGGCAGGTCAGCCCAAGTTCAACCTCATGCCGGTAGAGCCAGCAAGACAATTCCTGCCGGACCCATTTGTACACCCCTCTTTCTTTTAGGTTCATGTGCCCTGTGATGCCAACAATCATTGCCATTTTTTAGATCATTTCTTTTTCCGCCAGATGCCAAATGTATTTTCCATAAGGAGTCAATCGGCATCCCCCATTTCTCATTGCCTCCCAGTAAAGACTCTCTTCCCCTACGCATTCCAGGATCCCCGCAATTTCCATCCGCTTAAACTCTTTGAATAGGGCTACATGCTCCTTGTTTGGACTGGAGGAGGTTTCTTCAAATTCAGGCGACAAAGAGAAGCTTGAGTCCTTGCTGGAAAAATGATCTGGAAGGTCCCTCAGTATCTCTTTGGAGACTTTGGGACGACAGAACCGAATGGGCTGAACCATCTGAACGAAGCTCTTCAATACCGGACGCTGTTCCCAGGGACTCAGGGCCGCCTCCGCAAAAGAATAAAGACCGTGAGCAGAGACGTGTCCAAACAAATCGGCCGCAGCTCCCTCCAACCCTTGAATGAGCAGACGGGTAAATACACCGTGCCCCATCCTCTCCCTTGCTACATCCGAGGAAGTCGTCGAGGCAAGGATGGAGACGCCTTTCCGAACTTGAGCCATTTCGAAAGGGGTGTTCAGTATTCCCTGCCCCCCTATCGCTCCAGCATGACAGCAATCCAAAATGATCAGGATTTCCTTGATTTGGGATTGATTGGCCAATTCGAGAATCCATTGCATTGGAATCCCGTCGGTTTTTGACTTTGCGTCTTGGGGGATGATATAACCTCCGCTATGGTCGGTTGAACCGTGTCCCGAGAAGTAGAACGCTGCCATGTCCTCTTCGCCATTGAACAGATCCTTGATTTTCTTTTCGATCACTTGCTTGGACGCAGAGGCTTTAGAACTTAAAATCAATTGGGTCTTGAAATTTGGAGCCCCTCTTTTCCCATTCTTCTTCGGACCATGCGCATGTAACAAACGATCGATCTCGCTGGCGTCGTTTTCGCAGCACCGAAGAGGATTCTTTTCATACTCATTGATCCCCACAACAAGGGCCTTACGGACTTGTCCGTTGTTCATAAGCTTTTGCCATTAAGTTTAATTACAGTTGTAAAAAAGGCCGTTTTTAACCCCTCTGCAACTATTTTTAAAAAACCACGACAATTGAGGAGGCTCTCTTAAAACCTGAATCCTGATATTTTGGAATGAAGACTCCCTATTTTTTAGGAGGCACCAGTCTCCCTGACGAATCCATTCTCAACGGCATACCGCACCAGCATAGTCGTTTTTTTGATCCCAAGTTTTTCCATGAGGTTCTTCTTGTGGGTTTCTACCGTGGTCTTTGCAATGCACAATTTGTCTGCAATCTCCTTTGCCGACAATCCTTCCGCAATTTGCTCAAGGACCTCCTTTTCCCGGTTCGTGATCGCAACCCTTTCCAATTCCTGCTGCTTTTCTTGTGAGGTTCGGAAATAATCAAAGAAAGCCTTGTAAATACCTTCTGAAAAAAACTCTTCTCCGCGTGCGACTTTCCGAATTCCCTTTACCAGATCCTGATGGCCTTTGTTCTTCAAAATGTATCCTTTTACTCCCAAGTCCATCATGGCCTTTATGTGCTGAGGGTCTTTAGACATTGTAACGGCAATGGTTAGCACATTGGGATGGCTTTGCAGAATCGCCTCCAGGGTATCAATTCCATTCATTCCCGGCATGTTGATATCCAAGATGACTACATCAGGAGTGACGTGCTTCATCAACTCTAAAACTTGGCGGCCATCCAAGGCTTTACCAACCAGTTCAATATCAGACTCGTCTTTGAGGAGGGCCGCAAGACCGTCTATAACCATCTGGTGGTCATCGGCTAACAGTACTTTTATCATTTCATTCAAATTGTAAAGGGATATCAATAGAGATAAACGTGCCCCGGTTGGGGGCTGATTCAATCGACAAAGTCCCCTCTAATCGATTGATCCTCTCTTCTGTATTTCGGAGCCCCATCCCAACGAATTGAGACTGGGCGTTAAGATCAAATCCTACACCATTGTCCTCCAGGGAGATGTTGAGAATATTGTCACGTCTGATGACCTGCAATGTTGCTTCGCTGGCTTCGGCATGCCGCAGGACGTTTTCAATCAAGGTACGCGCGACCGCAAGAATCTCCTGTTGAAACTCCATGGAAACCTCACTGGGGACGTTGTAACTGACAAATTTAAACGTCAGCTTCCCACTTTTATCAATGTGCTGGCAAAGCTTTCTTAGAGAAACTTCCAAGCCCAACTTACTCAATTCGCTTGAATGGAGGTTTCGTGAGATAATTCTCAATTCTTCACAGGAGTCCTCTAAAAGATGAATGGCTTGCCGCTGCTCTTCTCCATTGATGCTTGTTCTCGAAAGGAGTCCTTCGATCATGATCTGGGTCATTGCCAACTTGCTTCCTAAGCGGTCGTGGAGATCCTTGGCAATCCGTTTTCGTTCCCTTTCCTGAGCTTCCATCTGAACTTCCAGGGTCTTTACTTCAGCCTCTTGAAGTACTTTTTTGATTTCCTTGTCCTTTTCCAAACGATTGTTTTTCTCCAACTCAGCTTTTTTTTCTGTTTGCAGGAGTTGGATTCTAAGCCTGAGCTGTCGGCGCCTCACCAAGAAAACCAAAAGAAGGCAAAGGCTCACCACGAAACCTAAAATGGCGTACAATCGAATGAGTCGAGCATCTGCTATTTGTTGTTCCAATTGCAACCTTTGAATCTTGGCTTCTTCCTCCGCCTTCTCCCGGCGACGCTGTTCAAACTGTAACTGATCGCTTAGAAGGGTCGCTGCTTGTAATTTTTCCCGTTCTTTCTGTTGTAGCTCCAAGAGCCGGGACTGCATGGATAGCGCCTGGGAATAGTCTTGTTTCATTTGCCAGTAAGCAACCTGTTGTTCCAGTAAATTTTCTCTGGTCGTCGGAGGAATCATTTCATTCGGGAAGTTGGACAACTCTCTAAAAATTGGCCCACAGGCATCCAGATCCCTTGTTTTTAAGTTCAATTCGACAAGGGCCAATCCAAAGTCAACCGAGTTCTGTGTTTTCTTTAACTTGCGACTCTTCTCCCATCCAGATTTAAAATAGGATTTTGCCCTCTTGAGATTCCCCATTTGCTGCTCCAATACGCCAAGGTTGTACAAAAGGATTTCCTCATTCTCGCTTAGTCTCCACTGTCTACTTTGATTTAAACTGTTTTCTAGCAAAGGTTCAGCCCGTTTCCAATCACCAGCTTCCAACATCAAAGCTCCCAGATTAATCTGAGCATCTAATTTCCCTTCTCTATCCCCTATTTCTCCAAATATTTTTCCAGCCCGAATGTAGAAATCCTCCGCTGTCGCTAGCTTCCCAAGACTTTGGTACATCACTCCCATATTCTGGTAAGCCTTTGCAAGATCTCCCTCCTTCTCCCAAGTTTGGATGATCATAAGTTCCTTTGCCAAAAGGTCCAAGGCTCGGTCAGGAATCCCTTTTTGTCGGTAAGCCATCACCAGCCCGTCCAAGAGTTTCGCATCCAATGACCGAAGCAGTGGTGCTTCCTGAGTGATCTCACGGCCTTTTTCAAAATGGGAAATCGCGGAATCAAGCCTCTGTGATTGTTTAAACATCAGGCCCAATAAATTGTGCCCACTTGCAACATCACTTGGTTCGAGGTATCTGATCCTTACTTGGAGACTTTGTCTGAGCAACCTTTCAGACTCTGAATAACGTTCGAGATACTTGTAGCTGTTACCCATTCCAGCCAAGCTATAAGCTGTATATCGATGGTATTCTGACTCCAGGGAATGCACCAATGCCATCGAATCCAATTTAATTCTCAGCCCTGGGTTTGAATTCCCCACCTTGAAGGCGGAATCAGACAGGATCTGGGCTTGGATACTGTCTTCGGTTAAGCTCGCTCCACTAGAAAAATTGATTTCATAGGATTCTTCTTCGTGGCAACCCATTAGATAAGCCAAGACAAATAGAAAGAGGTGGATTCTTGATAAAGGCACTTCTAAGGAACTTAGAGTTAGAGAAAGACAGCAAACTGAATTTGCAAAAGGAACTTCAGGAAACAAAGAACCAGAATCAGTCATTCACCGATTCTGGCTCACATAATAGCACGTTTTTAGACTATTCCCAAGGACGGGTCTCCTGCTGAGCCTCCTTCGTCTTCACAGTTCCCGTAGCCAAAGTCCCGGAACCATCTGTAAGGGAAAGAGACAGTTCCTCAAACGTAACCTGCCCAATATCAATCGAGTGATTGACAGGATTTACTGGAGGGGAGCCAGCATCATGGGCAACTACGGAAACATGAAGGACTCCTTCAGAGTCGGGGACATCAGGGATCAAATTGACTCCATTGGCAAAATGAGTAACGTCCGAAAACTCTGCTGAACTTTCAGCCCAGTAATAAGGAGGGCTGACGGTTTCGTCTACAAATAAATCAATGGTGAAATTTTCTACTGCCATATCTTGGGGTTTTGGTTGATGCTTCAAAGTTCACCTTAACCGCCCCCAAGAATCAATCCCCATATGTTTGGGTATTTAAACCTCTCAACTCCTAAAAAATGGGGAGTTTTACGTTGAATTGGAAGTGTTGTTGAGCGATCAAGAGAAAGACAATACCCAATGCCCCATTCTCTTAACCGAAGAGGACAAAAAGTCAAATAAGCCGATGACCGCTTCCCTTTCAGAGTATTCTGCTCGAATGATAGGAGGGCTTAAAAGTGAATCCGAACCGGAATTCTTCATGTTCAACCTTGATTTCAAAAAATCCTTGATGAGTCTTGGGAAGTAAGTCACGAAGGTCTTCCAATGGAATGGTTTCAACGAAGTCGTCCCCTCCACAAATCAAACTCGTTCGGTGATACCAACCGAGTGAATTGGAGTCGGATGGGTCGTGACCCAACGCATACACCGGGGGCAATGTCGAGGCTTCCCGGTTGCTCATCAAATAGGTTCCTTGGTCCTTGGCCCAATGGAGGGCGGGGACGGGGGATTCGTCGTGGTAGGTCATTCGGCGGGGACCGGGAAGGTTGGCGTCTTGCATCAGTTCCAACACCATTTTTAAGGGGAAGAAGATCGAATTCATCGCAACAGTCCTTTCACTTCATCTTCCTTTTCTGGGTCTATCTGCACTATCACAAACATCTTTTTCCCTGTGTCCTCCTTCTTTTCTGTTTCCTTCTCCTTCAACTCATCCAGCAAATAGTACTTGAAAAAATCGCACTTCAACACCTTGGAAACCCTCCTCAGCACATCAGAATCGAGCGATTTCTTTTTCAGAATGGTATTGACGTTTTGGCGGCTGGTACTGATTCGGCGCCCAAATTCGGCTTTGGTAATTCCGATTTCGGCAATGCGTTGTTCGATCAGTTCACCGATATGAATATCGTTTGGGTTCATAGTTCAATTCCTAAATAGCGTTGGGTAATAGCTCCCTTGGCCCTGAAATGGTTCAGGGCTACGGAAGACGAGAAATGAGGTAAATAGGATGGTTAGGGTTTGCGGGGGAAAATGGGAGCCGAACCCATGTTCGGCCCCACTCTCATTAACCCATTGAAAGAACGTGTCGGTGGGTAGTTTCACAATCGTCGGACGATTCGCCGACTTTCAAAAAACTGCGCGGATCATCTTGTCCGCAGAAAACGATTATGTCGAATCTGTTTACAAACCAACGGGGCCACTGGCGGCCTTTTTCATTCATGCTCCTCCGATTGGGGGGCGGCAGAGAAACCGCCCCCCGGCTTCAATCAACAGAGCGGAAACGCTCTGACTATTGGAAGGAGATCAGGCATAACCTTCCCGGCGGTCACCCGCGACCGTCCAATCAAAGGTCAGGAGCCAAACCGGGAAGCTCGTTTTAGGCAATGCGCCTCCAAGGCAACAAATGATTGCCACATTGAAGCGCAAATCAACTACAACAAAAAATCTTATCCCTAGCTGTCTTTTACTACTTTAACCATAGGCAAACGCGGTTTTTAATTGGTGAATATTCCTTGGGAATCGAGGCAGGGAAATCCTATACAGTGGGTTAGCGACCAATTGAGGGGAAATCTGGTGTTGCCTCGTTTTCCCGTTTTAGTTACATTACGAATGTAGGTAGAGTGGAAAGATTGAAAGCCCATTATTCGGCTATGTGTCAATATGATTGATTTTGCCCTTTTGCAAAACTGCCTCACTTATAGGTGTTTAAAAGCAGAATTTCGGAAAAATGAGGATTGAAAAACTTTTCAAGGTTGTAAAGAGCATGTCACCGTCGGAAAGAAAGAACTTTACGCGGTACGTGAATCTGGTTTCTTCGAAAAAGCCCCTTTATGTTGTCTTGTATGATCGGTTATTGGAGAAGGACAATTTGGATTTGCAATTTATTCGGGGGAAAGAGTTTGCCAAAAGCTCTACATTTGCCACCTATCGTAAAATCCTGATTGAAAGGATTGTACAGAGCAAGGTCTATTTTTCTGACCTATCTTTTTCCGTCCGCTTATACATTTCCGAAGCTGCGAAACTGGACGCGATGGATTTGGTGGATGAAAAGTTTAGGAGCGAATTTGAAGAAGGGCTGAAGAGGGAGGATTTTCATTATCTGTTGTACCTACATTCCCTTCGGCGATACGTGAAGGAACATTTTTTGTATCAAATCCCATTCGATAAAAACTGGCCGGGTTCGTCGGAGCTATTGGAAAAGGTGGGGAAATTGGAACGATTTCAAAGGCTTTTGGAGTCGATTCGCGTGCGGTTGATGGGGGAAAAAGCGGAAAATCCATTCGAAACCCAAAGAATCATAAAAGAGTTTGAGGCGATTGAGTCCGAAAATGGGTTGGGTTCTGATCAGTTGGGAAAATTACGGGTAGGAATCAGTTTGGTAAAAGGCATAGCCGTCAGTTTAAGCCCCCCGATGGTATCTTCAGGACTTGGAAGATTTTC
>CAWUKT010000005.1:0-157458 GCA_963923035.1 uncultured bacterium | reverse complement strand
AAAAACAGAGGGTTAAATAAATTGATTTGTGCACGCGTTTTTACACAGTCTCTATTTGATGGAAAGTTGGGCCCGATCGGTCGAAGTTTCCACTGTTCGTGCCCGATAGGGGAGTGTCACTGGTAGAAGTTTCGACAAATCGGGCCCAAGTTTCTATGTTTTTGGTGGAACGGTCCGTGTAATTGGTGGAATGGGGAGGCTTCGAGGTCCAATATCTGGGCCTTGGCAGTGAAGGGTTAGATTCTGGAATGGAAAAACGATTCTCAACCGTAGAAGATTGAAGTGATTTGGTGAAAGACGTCGTCATTGGGGCGGATTGGCCGGGTTGTGGGACCGAAAGAAGAGGGCTTTTAGGGAGCCCCCTCCGCTCACCATGTTCGCTTTGGTTGTAGTTTCTTCCACCAACGAGCCTAATGGACGGCCTCACGACCGCAAAGCCCCCTTCATGGAAGCAGCTTCCGCGCAATCGGATAGAGAGAAGCGGGCAGCGAGGCAAAAGTAACCGGGGATTCAAAAAGCCGGCAGGGAGGCGGAAGAATGGGGAGAATGAGAATGAAAACAGAAGGGGAGCGCTACGAAAATGAACAAAGAGTTGACAAACACACTGTACCCACCCAGCGACACGTTCAGAGACCGAATCGACACGGTGACATATTCAGAGAAGGGGGAGCGGTGGGAAATGGCTAATGTGGGACAACAGGTCGGGCGGTGGTCCGTCCTGCGTTCAAAACGATTTTTCTGCAACCTTTCTCACTATGAAATACCTGCTCATATTCCTAATCGCCTTTACGGCCGGCTGTCTTTCGATGGCCCAATCACCGGACCGGAGCAAAGATCCGGTGGTGGTGACGGGGAGTGACCTCCCCTGCCTGACCAGCATTGCCAACCTCGCCCCGGACGATATCGTGGGGTTCCGCTATGATGGGGCCCAGTGGGTACAAATCCCCATTCAGGTCGACGAGGTACTGGTCGCCAAAATCGAAGCGCCCTGGGGGCCCAACGGATGCCGCGGCTCCAAAAAGAAGGTGGCCTGGGACGTTCCCTTTTACGCCGACGCCCAAACGTTCATCGGGAGCGATCCCGATCCTGACTTCGACACCAACGATGAACTGGCCTTCATGGCCCGGGATGCCGGGCCGCAGCTCACAAGTTGTGTGGCGCCACCTACCGGTACAGCGGGAGATCCCTGCGAGCTCGCTTTGCAGGACCCTACGAACAATGCGGTGCTGGGCTATATCTACCTCTTTCAAAAGTCCGGCAACCTGGATCCCGGAGCCGGGGTCGATCTGGTCAGCTACGATTTTGGCTTCGGAAACTATGACATGAGCGACTACATCGCCCTGTATGACGAGTGCAACGGGCAGTTCAACATGGAAAACTCGGCGGTGTCCTCCGCCAATTATTTCCTGCGCTTCACCGGTCGCTGGACGGAGAGTGAGCTCAAAATCAATGCGCCGGGGGCGAATGGCTCCGACATTCTCGATCGGCACCAGGCATTTATCACACCCGGCAATTGCAACCGGACAGAAGAGATTTTCTCGGCGACCAATGGCCCGATCATCGCGACCATCGACGGTCCGGTGCGGGCGATCCGGAGCGTGATGGGGGCAGTGAGTGGCGCGTACGTGCAATTGGACATTTCCTGCTCGGAATACCGGGTGGACTATGATTTCGACTACCGCCTGCACTCGATCAGCGGTGGGGGCGGGTTCAACGATGTATTTGACCTCGATCCGGTCAATGCCAGCGGGATGCAGTTTTACAGCGACGGCGCGCCCAATGGGGTGACGATCAATGGCCAGGCGGATGTAGTTCCTACCACTTATTCCACCTGGCAAATGGTCACCGGAGCGCCCGGCTCGATCGTGGCAGGATTCGATTTTGATACCGATATGAGTATCGGGACGCCGTCTCAGCAGGGCCAGGGCCTGGTCGAAGGTGGCGTGGGGAGCTACTACGATGATGCGGGCAGCAATGGCAATCACCTGTGTACGGGAGACAACCAGGCGTTTGGAAGCAGTGGCTTCTTCCTGACGACAGACCTGTGTACGGACCGCAAGCACGGCGGAATCGGCTGCGGTCCCAATGTGCGCTATTTTTCGTCGACCCGGTCGCACTATTACCTTTCTCCTGGCGTCACGCCGGCCCAGGCCCAGTCCTACGCTGAATTTGCCCGGAATCCAATTTCCGTGACCGGCGCGACCCTTGCGTTGGGGAGCCTTTGTGGAGGCAGCAACTATACGGTGTCCACGAACAGTGCGCCCAGCAATGGCGGCACGACGGCTGGCGGGGGCACCTTTGCCAGCGGCAGCAGTGTAACGGTCACAGCGACCCCGGCGAGCGGGTTTGTGTTCAGCAATTGGACGGAAGGGGGAAACGTGGTCAGCAACAGTGCCAGCTATAGCTTCACCCTGAACGGAAACCGGAATCTGGTGGCGAACTTTACGGCCAGCACCAGCAACTATACGGTGTCCACGAGCAGTGCGCCCAGCAATGGCGGCACGACGGCTGGCGGGGGCACCTTTGCCAGCGGCAGCAGTGTAACGGTCACAGCGACCCCGGCGAGCGGGTTTGTGTTCAGCAATTGGACGGAAGGGGGAAACGTGGTCAGCAACAGTGCCAGCTATAGCTTCACCCTGAACGGAAACCGGAATCTGGTGGCGAACTTTACGGCCAGCACCAGCAACTATACGGTGTCCACGAGCAGTGCGCCCAGCAATGGCGGCACGACGGCTGGCGGGGGCACCTTCGCCAGCGGCAGTAGCGTGACGGTCACGGCGACCCCGGCGAGCGGGTTTGTGTTCAGCAATTGGACGGAAGGGGGGAGCGTGGTGAGCAACAGTGCCAGCTATACCTTCACCCTGAGCGGAAACCGGAACCTAGTGGCGAATTTCAGCAGCAACTCCGGCAATACCTTTGATCTGACCTTGATCCCGAAGCCCAGCAATGGCGGGACAGTCTCCGGGGCGGGCACCTATCCGGCGGGCACCCAGGTCACGGCCACAGCGACGCCGGCCAGCGGCTACGTATTCCAGGCCTGGGTCATCAATGGCGCCGTTCAATCCACGAATCCTGTGTACAGCTTTCAATTGAATAATAACCGGAAGCTGAAGGCCAAATTCATTCTGGGTCCCTCATCCAAGCAGTCCTTGCCGGAAGGAGACCGCCCCACCGCGATCCAGATATTTCCGAATCCGAGTTCGGGAAGCTTCCAGGTAACGACCAGCGAGCCCTATACGCTGCGGGTTTCCAATGCGCTGGGACAGGTGGTTTACGAGAACCTTGAGGCTGCGACCCACAGTACATTTGATCTGTCCCGGAATGGAATCTACCTGGTGGAATTCTGGCGGGGAGATGTCCGGGTTGCGCGCCGCCGAATTGTGGTTCAGCAGTAGGCCAGTTGCCGGGCCCGTTGTCGAGGAGCCTCCATGGCCCGCATTCAGCCCATTGGGTTGGTGGGTCATGGAGGCTTAGGGCTGGAAAATAAATGCTGCGACAGCGATCGGAGCGATCTGCCTGAACTCGTCCCGGCGCCCCCGAAAGCGCCGGGACAGTGAGTCGCGGAGAGCGCGGTCCCGCCCGCGTGAGCGCGGCGGGAGTCGCCCTCAACCAACGCTCCTTATTGAAAGGTCGCGTCGTACCGCTGAAAATCCTTGACCTTCACAACTTCCGGATAATGCAGTTGAAATTCCCGCCAGAAGCGGGTCTTGAACGTGGAAAAAGTCCGTCGGAAATGGTCCAGCTTGGGCAAAAGCTCAACGCCCTGCCTGGAATCCTGAATCAACAAGCGCCCGTTTTTCTCCACACTCAGCCACAAGCAATAGGTTTGGTAGGTGTCCATGACATCGACCTTGTGTCCCGGATGGCTTTTGAGCTGGAGCAGGGCCGTCTCAAGGCCTTCCACAAACTCCAGTAGGCCCACCTTGTGCAGGTAGATGCAGTTGCCCCCGGTTTGATTTTCCAGGAGCACGACCTGGCCGAAGCCGACGCTGAGTTCCACGTCGGTCATGCTGTAAGTGTCCCAGTCGGTGGCCTCGCGTTCCTTGGCAACGGTGAGGAGGTCCAGGTGATAGATCAGATGAGAGGAGTCGTTCACGGTAATGACAATAGCGTTTTTATGGTTGGGAGCAAATATAACCCTCTTCCTGTGCAAAAAATCCCCTTCTCGAAGTCCTATTTTTCCACTACTTTCGTGGGCTACGGAAATTAATGGTCACTCGTCCTCGCCAGGCGACACAGATTGATCTGGTAACGCGTGCAGCTCAAAAGTCTTGAAATACACGGATTTAAGTCCTTCGCGGACAAGACCCGCTTTATCTTCGACAGCGGGATCACAGGTGTGGTGGGCCCCAACGGCTGCGGAAAATCCAATATCGTCGATTCGATTCGCTGGGTACTGGGCGAGCAAAAGACCCGCAAATTGCGCTCGGAGAAGATGGAAAACATCATCTTCAACGGGACGACCAAGCGGCGGAAGGGCGGATTTGCGGCGGTGACCCTGACCTTCGAGAATACCAAAAACATCCTCCCAACCGAGTATACCACGGTCGCCGTCACCCGGAAGCTGTACCGCAGCGGCGATTCCGAGTACTTCATCAACGATATTCCCTGCCGCCTCAAGGACATCCACAACCTCTTCCTCGACACGGGGATTGGCCCCGATTCCTACGCGATCATCGAGCTGAAAATGGTCGATGAGATCCTGAACGACAAGGAAAACAGCCGTCGTTTGTTGTTTGAGGAGGCCGCGGGTATTTCGAAGTACAAGATTCGGAAGAAACAGACCCTGCGGAAGCTCAAGGACACGGAGTCGGATTTGGACCGGGTCGAGGATGTGCTGTACGAGATCAACAAGCAGCTGAAAAGCCTCGAAAACCAGGCGAAAAAGGCCCGGCGCTATTTCGACATCAAGGACAAGTACCGGCTGGTGAGTTCCCGCCACGCCTGGTTCGCGATCCAGCGGCTCCGGTGGCGCTATGAATCCATCCAATCGGAGGAGCAAGGCTTTGAAGACCGGCTCGCCGAGGTCCAATCGACGATCGCCCAGGCCGAGGCCCGTTCCCAGGAGCTTCGCCGCGAACAAATCGCAAATGAGGAACGCCTCGCCGATTCCCAGAAGGACCTCAATGCCCATATCGGACGCATCCGGGAGATCGAAAAGGAAAAATCGATTCGGAACGAACGCCTGAAATACCTCCAGCAACGGGAAATTGCCATCACCGACCAGATGGAGAAGGAACGGCGGCAGATGATTTCCACGCAGGAGCAATTGGAGCAGGTTCAAAACCAGGCCATTGGGGTGCGCAAGGACCACGCGGCGGCGGCGGAGACGATGGAGGAGTTGAAGCGGTTGGCGGCGGAAGTGAATGAGCGCTTCGAGGAATTGCAGTACCAGGTGGAGGGCTATGCGACCGAGTACCAGAAGGTCGAGGTGGAGTTGGGGAAACTGCAGAAGGAACGGGAGATTAAGCAAATTCAAATCGAAGGCTTCCGGCAGGAGATTGACCGGAACGAGACGGATCTGGAGACGCGGGCCGAGGAAATGGGGGGATTTGCGGGGAAATTGAAGGAATTGGACACGACGGTGGCGGAATTGACGGCGGAAGTGGATGGGCTGCGGAAACAAAAAGATGAAAATGATGCGGCTTTGGAGGCTTCGGTCCAGCTCATGGACCAGCTCAAAGACGATATCTATAAGAAGAACCGGGGGGTAGATGCCCGCCGCAACGAATTCAACCTCACCAAGTCCTTGGTGGAAAACCTCGAGGGCTTCCCTGAATCGGTGAAGTTCCTGCGCAAGTCGGCGCAGTGGGTGAAGGACGCGCCGCTCTTGTCGGATATTTTCTCCACCGACGAAGCGAACAAGGTCGCCTTCGAAAACCTGCTCGATCCCTACCTGAGCTATTACGTGGTGGACACCCGCGCCGACGCCTACCAGGCCGTGCGCCTGCTGGCCGATGCGGGCAAGGGCCGCGCCAATTTCTTCATCCTGGAAGAACTGGCTGATTACCAGGCCGCGCCGGCGGTCGAGATGGAGGGCGTGGTGCCCGCATTGCAGGTCGTGGACGTCGCCGAGAAGTACCTCCGCCTCGCCGAGTACCTCCTGGACCGCGTCTACCTCGTCCCCAACGATACCCGGATTCCCGAGGACTTGCCGCCCGACCTGATGTTCATCACGCAGACGGGCAGCCTCATGCGGAAGCGCTATACGCTCCACGGCGGCTCCATCGGCTTGTTCCAGGGCAAGCGCCTGGGCCGGGCGAAGAACCTCAAGAAGCTCGAGAAGGAAATCCATACCCTGGAGCGCGATCTCAACCGCTTGAAGACGGACTTGCACAAGCAGGAACACCGCCACCAGGAGCTGAAATCGAAAAATTTCGCCCGGGAGATCGAGGAAAAGTACAGCCGGCTCCAACGGCGGATGCGGGACCTGTCCGTGTTGAAGGCGCGGGAAGAAGAGTACCAGGAATTCCTGGGACGGGTTGGAAAGCGGACCGAGGAAATCGAAGAGCAGGCGACGCGCCTGGAGCAGGAAGTGGCCGCGGCGGAACCCCGGATCGAGATCCTGAAGCAGCAGATCGGGGAGAAGAAGGGCATTCTGGAAGAGGCGCGGATCATGTTGGAGAACCACCGCGAAGAACTGAAGGAGCGCAACCAGGCCTTCAATGAGCAGAATATCCGCTTCATCCAATTGAAGAACCACGTGGACCTGTTGGAGCGGGAGGAAACGCAGAAGGTGGCGCGCTTGAGAGAGTTGGGGGAGAATGAACAGAAGAACAAGGCCGATCTGACGGAGACCAAGGAGAATATCCACGACCTGGTCCAAAACTCGATGCAGGACGACAGCGAAGTGGTGGCCCTGTACGAGGAGAAGAAGGAAAAGGAATTGCGGACGGAGAAATTGGAGCAGGTGACGGTGCAGATGCGCACCAATATCCAGGTGGTCGAGGACAAGATTCGGCAGCAACGGAAGAAAAAGGACCAGCTGGAGCAGGAGCGGGGGGCCGTGAAGGAGCGGGTCACCGACATCAAGCTGCAACTGAACTCGCTGAAGGAGCGGATGCTGGTGGAATTTGAGGTGGACATCAGCGATTTGGACGAAGAGGAATTGTTTCCCGATGGCATCGCGAAGACGAATGCGGAAGCGGTGGAAGAGGAGATGCTGAAGTTGCGGACGCGCTTGCAGAAGTACGGGGAAATCAATCCGATGGCCGTCCAGGCCTTCGATGAGATGAAGGAGCGGCACGACTTCATCCACGAGCAGCGGCAGGACCTGCTGGATGCGAAGCAGACGCTCCTCAATACGATTTCGGAAATCGACAAGACGGCCACGGAGAAGTTCATGGAGGCGTTTGACGCGATCCGCGTCAACTTCAAGGAAGTCTTCCAGCACCTGTTTCACCCCGGCGATACCTGCGACCTGCGCCTCCTGCAAAGCGAGGATCCCCTGGAATCTCCCATTGACATCATCGCCAAGCCCAAGGGCAAGCGCCCGCTCACGATCAATCAGCTGAGCGGAGGGGAAAAGACCCTCACCGCCATTTCATTGCTCTTTGCCATTTACCTCCTCAAACCCGCCCCCTTCTGTATCTTCGACGAGGTCGACGCCCCCCTTGACGACGCCAACATCGACAAGTTCAACAATATCATCCGCGAGTTCTCCAAAGACTCTCAATTCATCCTCGTCACCCACAACAAACGCACCATGGCCGCCACCAATGTCATGTACGGCGTGACGATGCAGGAACAAGGCATTTCCAAGGTGCTTCCCGTGGACCTGGTGGCCCTCGATCTCCAGTAATTCACCCATCCTCCCGACCATTTCATTGATCGCGCGATTCCTCCCAATCATCGAAGGAATGGCACTCCTACGCATCTAAGCGCTATTTTAGGACTGTTTTCCAAGCGATACTTATTGATCCTTTTGTTTCTATCCAATATTTATTTGTCCAAATAGCAGTTTCAATCCATTTTTCTATTGACTTGCCGCAGTCAGGACCTCGCGCCAGCCAGTCCTCCGTTGAATCTCCCCTGCGGCAGCAGTTTAATCCGTTTACCAGGTTACTTTTCAACCTGAACCTAATCGTTTAAAAAGGTCCCTTGAGCCGGGGCCTTTTCTTTTTTCCGGAAAGTATAGAAAAGCAGAAAGCCCGGCTGCTGAGACCGGGCATTTCCTGTGACTCTTAGCTGGCGACCGGGCGGTCGGCCAGTGGCGGGTTGCTGATGCCCGATGAGTCTTAATAATGAACGCTGTACTTGTGTGAAATTGGCCTTTCGGCCTTCTTTAGAAACTCGATAATGAAACGCTGAAAATTATTTTAAGATCAGAATTTTGCGGGTTAAGAGACCGTTGCGGAACTGGACCCGGACGATGTAGATGCCATCGTTCCAGGATTCTGTGTCCACGTCGATCTGGGGGGCGGCCACTTCCGTCGTGCGGTAGTGGAGTCGGCCATCCAAGCCATATACGGCGACCTCTTCGGCTTCCAAATCGCCCCATTCGAGGGTCATTTGGTTGGCGACGGGGTTCGGGAAGAGCCTCAGTCCCGTCGGGGCCCGCTTTTGCGGGCATTGGTCGAGCGTGACCGGGATTTCGTTGCCTTGGGCGTCGATCAGGATCGCGTCGATCACCTGGACGGTCAGGGCTTCGGTCTTGGCGAGATCATCGATCATCACCATTTCCACGCCGCCCACCAAGCCAAATCCAACGATGTCGATGTTGTCGTCCCGGCTGATTGCCCAGTGGAAATTCGTTTGCTGAATCCCAAAGTTCAGGAGGTCCTGTCCGGGGGTGCCGAGCCAGGTGCCGCCGATGACGGGTTGAACCTGGGTCGAGTCGACCACCTGCGCATCGTAGCTCAGGACCAGCGCGAAGCCGTAGGCATTGGGGACCGGGACCAGGGAATCGCCGAGGTAAACGGCCACCTGGATGGTCTCGCCAGCACTGACGCTGTCGGGGTACACGAGGCAGAGCGGGATGCCGTCCGCCGCGAGTCCGCCGGTCTTTTGCTGGGTCTCGCCGAAGTTGTCGGCGATGGGAGAGAGGTCATTGGCGTCGATGACACCGTTGCCGTCGCAGTCGGCGAAGAGATCGTTGATCCCGGCGCTGCTGCTGTTCCAGGCGATGGCCGCTTGCGGCGTCCAGACCTGGGACATATTGGGACGCCCCGGTCCCTGGCGGTTTTGGGCGATGCCGACCTGAAGTACGTCCTGGATTTCTACCAGGCCATTGTTGTCAGCGTCTCCCGGCCAAACGACATCCGAGAAGGGACAGTTGCCCTGCGGTTCAAAGAAAACCGTTCCTAGGGCGCTGTTTTCATCGTCGTCGATGATCAGGGCATCCACCACGGACGTGATGTTTCCCTGCACGCAGAAGCAGTTGCCGGTGAAGTCGGCGTCCTGGCTTCCAAGCAATTCGATGGCGATCGTATTCTGGCAGATATTGTTCTCGCGAATGACACCGGCGGAGAAAAAGCCGGAGAAAGCAGTATCGTTCAGGAAGATTTCGTTGCGGAGAACAGAATCCGAGGCCAGTTGGGGCGTTCCCAGCAGCGCAATTCCGTTTAGGAAGAAAGAACAGTCTGTGATCGAGCCGGCGCTGTTGCTGACGGCGAGGTCGTTCTTGCTGAAATTGCTGAACCGGATGGCCCCGTTGAAACTGGTGATTCCCGTTTCGTTGCCATTGAAGTTGCAGTGGCGGATGTTAAAGTTGGTACCAATGATACCAATCGTATTGTCAATGAACGCGCAGGACTCGAGGCTTCCGAAGACGGGCAGTTGCCCGGTGGTGTTGCGGATGCCCACGGAGTTGCGGGTGAAGGTGGACCGGGCGATCTGGCAGGAAGCGACGCCTCCGAAGAGGTCGAGCTCGGTTTCGTCCTGGAACTGGGCGAAGCGGAATTGGGCTTCGGATTGGGACCGGAACATGACCGTGAAGCTGCCGGAGCTGGGTCCGGTGAAGCGAAAGTGGATGGAATCTTCCTGGGTACCGAGGGCTACGAGGCTCCCCGCCACGCTCAGTTCGATGTCATCGCCTTGCACTTCGACGCCAGGCTCAATGGTGAGTTCTGCCGAGGAAGCGATCAAAATATCAGATTCGATCAGGTAGGGGCTTCCAGCCGTTGTCCAGGTGGTATTGGTCGTAATGTCCTGGTTGACAACAGTCTGGGAAAAAACCTCCCCACCGATCGCGAAAGCGAACAGCAAGAATAGGGTTAGATGTTGGAGCTTCCTCATTGCTTCATCATTGTGCAGCCAAAGCTGCTTTCCCAACGTTCAGGTCAAATATGCCATACCTATATCTATGAAAAAAATACAAAAATGGGGGAAAGTGGAGAAATTAATTTTGAGTGAATGGTGTAATGGGGCAGGAATTGGTGGTTGAGAAATGAAAAGGGTTGGGAAAAGTGGAAAATTTTTAAATTGATGATCTAAAGTTTGGACAATGAAGCAAAGTAAATTGGTTAAGGCCCTTAAAGAGTTGAGCGCATGGGAGTTACGGCATTTTTCCGAATTCATCCACTCGCCCTTCTTCAACAAGCACTCCGGGGTGACGGGTTTGGTGGATCATTTGTTGGGATTCGCGCCTGACTTTGATGCCGCTGAATTGACCCGGGAAGCTGTTTTTACCCACCTTTTTCCCGAGACGCCTTTCCACGAACAACGCTTCAAAGACCTTCTGTCCCTCACCATGAAGCTCTTTCGACAGTTTTTGGGCCACTACGAACTGAAAACCAATGACCTGCCCGTCCAAATGGCCACTTTGGGAGCCTACCAAAAGCGGCAAATGGACCGTCCTTACCAAAAGGCGCATACTGCCCTGATGAAGGCAGTTCAGCAAACCGAGGGGAAACTCCAATCGGTTCATCTCCGCACTTTGGAGCTCCATGAGAGCTATATCACGTACCTCAGTGGGACCATGAGCCGCTCGGTCGACGACTCCATCCAAAAGGCCTCCGATCAACTCGACGTTTATTACTTGCTCAGCAAGTTGAAATACGGCATCGAGATGGCCAACCGAAAGAACGTGGTCCAGCAAGATTTCAAGACGGGCATGTTGCCCGAAGTGCTCCGTTACCTCGATGAGCGGCCCGAAGCCGCCCAGGCCCATCCTGAGTTGGGCCTGTATTTGGGCATTTTTCGCTGCCTCACAGAGGAAGACTCCGAGCCCTTTTTTCAGCAACTTCTCTCCGACATCGAACAGCACGGCCCCGAACTCCCCCGATTGGAATTGCGGGAGATCCATTCTTACGCCTCCAACTTTTGCATCCGCCGCATCAACACCGGCCAACGGCATTACCTCGCCACCCTGCTCAACCTTTATAAATGGGCGCTGGACCACAAGGTCTTGCTGGACAAGGATGGTTGGCTGCTCCAATGGGACTACAAAAACATCGTCTCGGCGAGCTTGCGGGCGGGAGAAGAAACTTGGTGTCAGGAGTTCATTGAAAGTTATCGGGAACGGATCGCGCCGGAATTCAGGGAGAATGCCTACCGCTACAACCTGGCCAGTTTCTATTTCGAGCAACAGGCCTATACGAAGGCCCTGCGGCTCTTACAGGAGGTCGAATTCAGTGACGTGTTTTACGCCTTGGGTTCGCGGGTCATTTTGCTCAAGTCCTACTTCGAAATGGGGGATTTTTCGGCCATGAACAGCCTGTGCGAAGCCTTTAAGATCTACCTGAAGCGCAACAAGACCATTTCCCGCCTCCAATTCAACGTCTACTTCAACCTCGTCAGCTTCACCAAGAAGGCCGGAGATCTGGTTCAAAAGGTTCCGAGTTTGTCCCCGCAGCAACGGACCCAGAAAGTGGAGCAGTTGTTGGGGAAAATGAAGGAGAAAGGGAGCATCGCCCAGGGCGCGTGGCTCACCCGCAAGGTGCGGGAAATTGGATGAGCCAGCCCCGAATCGGAGCTGGCCCAAACCTTACAAACCATGAATTACTCTTGCAGCAAGCGGCGGGAAACCTGGGCTTGGCGACCCTCGGCCGTCCGGGCCGTGATGCGTACAACATACATCCCGGCCCCCCACGCTTGCCCATCCAATTTCAATTCATGAGAACCGGAACCGAGTGCACCCAATTCCTTTGAGGCCACAAGGCGGCCATTCAGATCGTAGCAGTCCATCCGCACCTCGGCGAATTCCTGCAATCCGTAGCGCAGGACCACCTCTCCTGCGCTCGGAATGGGACCGATGGCTTCCAGCTCCAGGAAATCGCCTCCCGGCTCGGGAACGTCCCGCCCCACGACAATGCAGGGGAAGGGCTGGGCATAGCCAATATTGGCCGGGTCGAGGAAGTCAGCATCGTCCAGAACGGCTTCCTGACCAAAATAATGGTAGCGCACCGAGGCAAAGGGATCGCCCGTGGTCAACTCCACCAACACAATGGGGAGAAAATTCTGGGAGCCATCGCGGATGATTTCAGGCGCAAGGGTGGGGACCAATGCGAGATCCGACCAAATGGGATTGCCATCGGTGATGCGCTTGGCGCAGGTCTTGAATCCATCCGTGACCCGAAGTCCCGCAATCCGCAAATTGGGGTTCAGCAAATCGGCCACTCCGAAGAGGCCGCCGACCGAGTCCTGGTCCACCCAGCTGAAAAAGATGCGTTCTCCGCTGGCGTCGCGGGAAATCTGACAGTGATTTTCCATCGCGAAGGCATTGGGCGATCCAAAGGCCCCATCCCAGGCAAAGACCGATGAAATGTGCTCCGTGGTCCAGGTGGCCCCGCCATCGGGCGTGTAGATGTCCACGGCGACCTTGTCCAGCCCCGGAAACAATTGGTAGGCCCCTGGCACGACGACGGAATCGGCATCCAATCTCCGGGCCGTCGCCAGGACATTGAAGATGTGCAGGTTGCCCACATTGTCGACGGTGATGTCGTAATCGGACGTGCAGGTGTACTGACCGGAGGAGACGGGAATGATGGCGCCGCTGTTCGCGGTTTGCCCGAAATTGGCCTGGAGGCTGTCCCGCACGACCTGGTCATTGCTCAGGTCGAGCTCATTGGGAGGGCTCCAGGTGGCGCCGCCATCCGTACTCTTGTACACAATGGGCGTGAGAATGGAATCGATGCCCCCGGCAATGTCCCCGATCAGGGCGATATAGCCCGTCTGGCCGTCGGGACTGAAGGCCATATTCGGGCCGATGGCGACCCGGCCATTGGTGGAGGAGTTGAAGGTGGCGGACAGGACGGCGTGGCGGGTCCAGTCCACCTTGGAATTGGTGCCCCAGGTACCTTTGTAGATGTAGACGGAGTCCAACACCGCCGCTCCATCCCATTTCAGGGTCGTGTACCAGAATTCTCCGGCCAGACCTTCGACCATGCCAGAAGGCAGGTAGGCGAGGTTCGAGGGCACGAGGGTATCTGGACCCTGCGAGAATTGCTGGCAGAAGGCCGTGTCCACGCCGGAGGCGATGGCGTCCCAGGGAGCTGCTCCTACGGTCGGCGCCACCCAGATGGGGGCGACCTGGTTGTTTTCATCCGTGAGGATGACCTGGGGATAGCGCCCCGCCGAGGGGTTGTTGGCATTGAGCAGGCCATTTCCGATGTTCCAGGTCAGGCCGCCGTCGGTGGAGCAGTCGTAGCGCAGGTCCCCGGTCCCGCCTCCCCACACGAGGGGATCACTGCGGTGGATGAAGACCATTTCTCCACCGGGCAGGTGGGAAATCTGGTTCTGCTCCGGCCGAAGCGTAGAAAACACATTCGGTCCGGCTCCCAAGGTGGGAATGGCCTGGGTCTTGGCAGAAGTCTGTCGATGGACGACATCCACTCCCGGCACGCCGGACTTTCGTGGGGTCAAAAGGTCCGGTCCGGTAAAGGCAGAGACAGGCTGATCGTCAATGGGGATGTGTTTCCCCTGGGCAAGGAGCAAACTGGTGGAATCAAAAAGCAAGAAAAGGCAGACAAGTAAAAATGCAGTTCGCATGTTGTGATGCAAATAGTTTAGAGAATGAGAAAATGAAATGAGGGGACAGGTGTCCGGGTTTCCAGTGGCTTGAATAGGGGTTCGGCATCAAGAAGCCACTCCTGACCCGGGTTTCAATGATAAAATTCCGGGCTTGGATTACACAGTTGGAAAAAGGGGAGGGGAGTGGGGGAACTCAGGAAAGGCCGATCCCGGCCCTGCCTGCCCGATTCAGAAATTTACCTCGAATTACTTGCTGAGGCTTCGGCGCTTGATCAAATAATCGGTCAGAACCTTCTCGTAGGACTGAGCGATGTCCACTTCTACGAAGTCAATGTTGAACTCGTGGGCCTTTTTCTTGAAAATGGCCTTGCGACGTTGCATTTCTTCCGCGTACCGGTCCCGGATCTCGCTGGGCTTGACCTGGATTTTTTCTCCGGTCTCCAAATCTTCCAGTACCAGCGGGCGATTGGGAAATTCGAAGCGCTCCTCGGTTTTTCGGTCCAGCAGGTGGAACAGGATTACTTCGTGCTTGGCGTGGCGGAGGTGACGAAGGGCTTTGAACAACTCTTCCTGTTGTTCGGTCTGGTTGAAAAGGTCGGTGATCAGGACCACAAAGCTCCGGCGGTGAAACTTGAGCGCCAATTGGTGGATGACCTTGGCGGTGGCAGTGGTATGGAGCAGCTCATCTTTGCGGTTGACCAGCTGGTCCAGGCGGGAAAACATCGGAACGAGCCAGGACTTTTTCGACTTGGCGGGCGCCATGAACCGGATGTCCGAATCGAACAGGGTCAGGCCGGTGGCATCCCGCTGCTGAATCATCAGGTATTGCAGGGCGGCCGTCAAATAAGCGCCGTATTCCAGCTTGGAAATCCCTTCGCGGGGATACTTCATCGAGTCGCTGATGTCCAGCACCACCTGGCAGCGCAGGTTGGTCTCTTCTTCGAACCGCTTGGTATAGAGCTTGTCCGTCTTCGCGAATACTTTCCAGTCGACGTCCTTCAGGGACTCCCCCTGGTTGTAGGGGCGGTGCTCGGCAAATTCCACGGAAAATCCGTGGTAGGGGGACCGGTGGAAGCCCGTCATAAAGCCTTCCACAATCATCCGGGCCTTGATTTCGATGTTTTTCAACTTCGAAACGACGACCGGGTCCAGGTATTTGATTTGTTGTACTGCCACGCTTATTCTACGTTCGGTTCCCACATTTATTTAGAACAACGAATATACACCACTTTCGGGTGACTCCCGCCCCCTCATTCTAAGTTGCTAGCAATGAGCAAGGTAGAAAAAGGCCTAAATTGTTTGTCCCAGTTGGATATTTTTTGGATTAGGTGTAATTTATTTTTTTCCCTCTTCCCCCGGAGGGCCCAAAGCAGTATTAAACAGCAGGATATGAAAAAAGTTTACCCTCAATTAAAGCTATTATGGGGTGTTTTGTTGCTCTCACTCGTTGTCCCATTGCCGGCCCAGCAGTTCCTGAATTCAGATTTGAACGGAACCGTTACCACCAGCGGGTCACCAACCAGTTGGCAGCAGGTACCCTTTACGGATCCCAATAGCAACGCCTCGGGCACCCCTCAGGCGACCTCTGATGTCACCAGCCTCTCCGGCCCTTTATCAGGGGCCGGCATCAATGGAAACCCCTATTCCGGAGCCACCTTTGTATGTGGTTTGATGATGAGCATGTCCGGTTCGTACTGGCACGAAGGACTCATGCAAACCGTCTCTGGTTTTACCGTTGGACAGGTCTACAATATTCGCTTCTACCAAACCGTGGTCAAGCAATCCAACGCCCTCGACCAGAGTGGAGGTTGGCTGGTGATCCGGGACAATACACAATTGCAAACGACGGCACCCTCCTTCAGTACCTTGCCTTACAACAGCAATTCGCTCGTCTGGCAACAACGAGATGTCTCTTTCACGGCGACGTCTACCACCCATACCTTCAAGTTCCTCCCGATGGATGACGATCCCATTGTCAATTCCAGCACCCAGGGGGTTCGGATGGGCATCGACCAGATCAGCCTGACCACCACGGCGGTGTTGTCTTGGGAAGCCGAGCTTGACCTTTCGCCGACCCCGGACCGCCGGGTACAACTCAATTGGGAAATGCCCCAGGCTGAGTATGCGGAAACCTTCCACGTGGAGAGATCCCGCGATGGGCAGGAATTCGAGCACGTGACCACGGTGGGCGCGGGCTACCCCGGCAATTACCAGGCCATTGACCATTTCCCGCATGACATGACCTATTACCGCCTCGCCCAGGTCGACCGCAACGGCAGCGTCCGCTATAGCAAGATCAATTCCATCCAATTGGACATCGATTTCGATGCCGTGGTCGTCGGACGACGCCTGGTGATTCGGGGCGCTGAGCCCGGCGAATGCGACGCCTATCTGTTTGACCTGGCGGGTCGACAGGTATTCCTCAAAGAAGATGCCGAGCTGGAAGAAATGCTCTCGGCCCTGTCCAAAGGCATTTATGTCTTGCGGGTGGTCAAAGGCGAACAACTCGTCCAGAAGAAAATCGCGCTCGAATAAGACTTATTACCTTACTATGTGTTTTCCCCGGTTTGTCGATTGCGATGGGCCGGGGATATTCCTTTTTCATTCCCCCATTTCGTCCAGTTCCCACCCATCTCCTGTCAATGGGGATATCATTTCGATGGATCATTTGTCATTTGACGCGGGAAATTTGAAATTCGGACCCATGAGCAATCCAACGAAATTCAAGCAGGAAGTTGAGGCCGGTTACGCTTTTGAAGGACTGGAAATGGTGCTGGGAGGGGCAATGTACGGAGGGGAAGTGCTGACTGGGTCCCACGTGAAGGTGCCTTTGAGCACGATGAACCGGCATGGTCTCATTGCGGGGGCGACCGGAACGGGCAAAACCAAATCGCTTCAGGTTCTGGCCGAGAACCTGTCGCTGAATTCAGTCCCGGTCCTGCTCATGGATATCAAGGGCGACTTGTCCGGGCTCGCTGCGGCCAGTGATGGCCACCGCAAAATCGATGAACGGCACGATATGATCGGCCTCGATTGGAATGCGGATGCTTTCCCCATCGAATTTCTGACGATTTCAGAGGACGATGGCGCGCGCATGCGCGCGACGGTCTCCGAATTTGGCCCGGTGCTCATGGCCAAGATTCTGAGCCTGAACGACACCCAACAAGGCATCCTCGCCCTGGTCTTCAAATACTGCGACGACAACCACCTCCCGTTGCTCGACCTGAAGGACCTGAAAAAGGTCCTGCAATACATCACCAATGAGGGCAAGGAGGAGATTCAAAAAGAATACGGCCGCATCCCGACCAATTCAGTGGGCGCCATCATGCGGCGCATTTTTGAATTGGAGCAGCAGGGAGCGGAGCGGTTTTTCGGGGAAAAGTCCTTCGAAGTCGATGACCTGATGCGCCTGGACGACCAGGGTCGCGGGATGATCAACATCATGCGCCTCACCGACATCCAGGACCGACCGAAGTTGTTTTCCTCCTTCATGTTGTGCCTCCTCGCAGAGATTTACAATACCTTTCCCGAAGAAGGCGACCTGGAAGCGCCTAAGCTGGTCCTCTTCATCGACGAGGCCCACCTGATCTTCGAAGAGGCGACCGATGCGCTGTTGGACCAGATCGAGACCATGGTCAAGTTGATCCGCTCCAAAGGCGTGGGATTGTTTTTCTGCACCCAAAACCCCACCGACATCCCCGAAGACGTCCTCTCCCAATTGGGATTGAAGATTCAGCATGCCTTGCGCGCTTTCACCGCCAAGGACCGCAAGAAGATCAAGTTGGCGGCGGAAAACTTTCCCCTCACCGATCATTATGATGTCGACGAGTTGCTTACGCAATTGGGGATTGGGGAGGCGCTGGTGACGGTGCTGAATGAAAAAGGGATTCCGACGCCGCTGGCGGCGACGATGATGCGGGCTCCGCGCTCGCGGATGGACGTGTTGGAACCCGGCGAGATCAATGCGATCATCGGTTCTTCGCGCCTGGTGAAGAAATACGGGCAGGACATCGACCGGGAGAGTGCCTACGAATTGCTGAATGCGAAGATTGAGGAGTTTGAGGAAGAGGAAAAACAGGAGGAATTGCGTAAGGAACAGGAAAAGGCGCGGAAAGAGTTGGAGAAAGCGCGTCAGCGGAGGGAAAAGTCGAGGACGAGCACCCGCCGCCGCAAGCCGAAGGAAGAAGAGTCGGTGTTGGAAGAAATCATGGATTCGCAGGTGGGAAAAACCGTGGCGCGGGAATTGACCCGCGGCTTGTTGGGCGTCCTGGGCCTGGGCGGACGTTCGCGTTCCCGCAAGAAGCGGAAGCGGCCCTCCTGGTGGTGATCATTGATCCCCCATTTCCATCGCCACCTCAATCAGCTGAATGAGGTGGGCTTCGTGGGATTTCCAGCTCGCCTGAGCTGAATATGCGGCCTCCAACAGGCTTTGCATCAACAACCCTTCATTTTGATTGTTGACCGCTTGTTCCAACGCCCGACGGATGTCAGGCGCGAAAGACTGGGCCATGATCTTGAAATTCAAAGTGGCCTGCGCAAGCAGGGTAGAGGGCATCGCAGTCATGCTTTCCAGAATGGTCTGGGACTGGG
This sequence comes from uncultured bacterium, assembly GCA_963923035.1. Taxonomy (GTDB): domain Bacteria; phylum Bacteroidota; class Bacteroidia; order J057; family JADKCL01; genus CAWUKT01. Next base: position 138,957 of record CAWUKT010000005.1, on the reverse strand, counting down.
GAAATGTCCGCAACACCCGGTTCCGGTAGTGCAGCAGGATGTCTTCGTAGACCGCTTTCAAGTTGGGGCCCTTGGCCCGCGCCTTCCGCAGCCAGCTCCCTATTTCCATCCGCAAAGCGGCTGAAAAACTAAAATCCGTCTCGATTGCGTAGGCCACTTCGTTTTTCCGACGCTCCAATTCATTGGAGGGGCGATGGGAGGGAACCGACATGCCCATAGAGGCAGCCAATGCCTCCGAATTGTTGGCGAAGTCCCGCCACAGCTGTTGGCGACTGCGGGCACTTTCCCGGTCGTGGCGCTGGTTCATGCGCCGTCGGTCCTGATAACGGTCTTGATCTTCCATGGCGATTGCTTTGGATAGGCTACGCGAGGGAAAGCGATGGGGTTGGGCAAAAGGGACTCCGAAGCAAGAATCCAATGGCTTTTGTCCCTTTGATAAAGGAAAAAAGGCGGGGGATGCCGCCTCCATATAATATTACTGCAACATCCCCCAACCCGTGGTGCTTGATGCCGATCAATGTTGGACGATGACCTTGCGGGTCAGAGAGCGTCCATTTTCTCGGTTCCACCGCACCAGATAAACACCATTGTTCAATGCGCTCAAGTCCAATTCGCTTTCATTCGATGGCTCCAATACGGTTTTTCCTTGAATATCGGTCACCGAGAAGTTGTCCCCCGCGCCAACTTCCGGGGCATCAATGCGAACGAGACCGGTGGTGGGATTGGGGAATACCTGGAATCCGGCCCGGGCGGCGTCGTCGATGGGCAGGAGGCCATCGGCATTGGTTCGGATGAGGTAAGGATAGCTGGAACCATTCGGATAGGTCGGATTGGTGGACCCGCCAAAGAGAAGGTCGCCATTGGGGGCGATGTCCAGTGAATAGGCATTGCGGTAGAGGTTGGCCGATCCGTTGACATAGGAGTAGGCCCAAACCTCGCTGCCGTCGGGATTGAGCCGTCGAAGGGACAGGGCCCGGTCAAACTGGAAGCCCTGGACCTCGGTCACCGTGTACAAGGCGCCCATCCGATGGACCAGCGTCACGCCGGTCGAGCCCGTTAAGGCGGCGGTATTGATGGTATCATTCAGGATCTGGGCATTGGAGTCGATCCGAATGAACCGGGTATATCCGGCCAGGGTCGCAGGTGGATCCACCTGCGACAGGAACGCGATGGAGCGGTCGTCCAGCACGACGGGCGCTCCCGCCCCAAAAGTCGACATGTCCACCGGCGCAATGGAGTCGTTGGACAGTTCTGTTCCGTCCGGCCCCATAAACGTCAGGTAGAAATTCTGTTCGGAATTGAACCGAATCTGGACGATGGTGGAATCGTTCCAAATCGCGGAACGGGTACTTCTGGTTTCCGCATTGGCGGGGAGGAGTTGGCTGTTAAAATGGAGAATGTTTCCATTTGCGTCCAATCTCAGGTAGATATTTTCCTGCTCTTGCAGGGCAAAGCCATTCGGATTGGAAATGGCCGTGACCACCAGGTCACCATTGGGCATTTCGAGGAGCGATTGGGGCTCGTACAGATTGGCAAACGACCCAATTGAATTGTTCCAAAGGAGTTGGCCACTCTCACTGAAACGGTAGACCTTCAATTCATCGTGGATATTCTTCCCGGGCACATCGAGGGCCGACATGACCATGAGAATATCTCCATTTCCCAACACTTCGACATACTTTTCCGGATTAGAGACGGTGCTGTCACTCCAGGTCCAAAGGATATTGCCGAGGTCATCGGTCCGAACGAGATCATCCAAGTAGTACTGGAAAATGAAATTCCCATCTGGAGTGAAGGTGTCTTCGAATTCAGACAAGGCCATCACGTAGCCGCCATTGGGGTGGAAACAAGGATTGGTGATGTTGCCGATTGGAAGTTCCGTATAGGTCCTTTCCAGGGTGACTTGGGAGAAAACGGGGGTGAATAAATAAAAAAAGAGGCAAGTAAGGGTAGATCGAGTAAAAATGGTCATTGAAATCGAGTTGTTGGCCTCAAATTATTTCTTCCCGATTCCCGACCAAACCCATTGCCCATCATTCTTACGCACCCACCTCTCCCTTTCATTTCCTACCCACCAAACTGCCTCAAATGGTGGTCCAAATGAAGCCACGCCAGGCGGCCCCATTGGCGGGGTGAGAGCGGCCCGAAGAATCCGTGGGGTTGGACTTCATTGACATCCTGAATGGTCCCGATTCTTTGAATGTATTCCTTTAATGTCTCCCGGTCCCGCTCAAACTCTGTGGGTGGGGTTCCTCCGTATTGGGCGTCGATCTCTTTAAAAGTCTTGATTTTGCCCTTGGGCAATGGCATCCCAGCCAATACCATCCACTTGGCGAAGGTCCGCCCGGAAAATTGGGGCGTGGCAGCCGTTTTGATTTCCCCCGCCGCAATCCGGAGCTGATCGGTGGCATGGCACAGCATTTCACCCACGTTCATCCTGCCCCACAAAGCAGTTTGGGTAGGGGAGAGGGCATCGATCCGACGGAACATCTCTTCACGGGCCCGGGAAGATTGGATATTTTTAAACATGTTGGAGAGAAAAGTGGCCTGGAAAATAGATTTTAGGGGCCTGATTGGCAAGGACGTAAAAAAATACCTACATTTGCACCTCCCAAAAACCTTGGGAAGAAAGGAGTTTTAAAATTATTTAATGACCGAAAACGAAAAAGACACCCAAGTGCAAGAATCTCAGGAGGTTGAAGGGACCCCCGAGTCAGTTGCAACCACGGAAGAAGTAGCTGAAGTAGCTACGCCCCCTGCTGAAGAATCCGCGAAAGAGGATTCTGTTCTGAATTTGGACACCCCGGATGACGATGATGACTTCGATTGGGATGAGGCCGAAAGCGGCTATTCCAAGGAAGAGCGGGCCCGCCTTGAGGCCATGTACGAAGGCACGTTGAACGAGGTGAAAGAAGGCGAAATCATTACCGGTACGGTAGTGAGTGTAGGGGACAAAGAAGTGATTCTGAACATCGGATTTAAGTCCGAAGGTATTGTTCAGAAGACTGAATTCCGGGACTTGGAAGAAATCAAGCCGGGCGACGAAGTCGACGTGTATCTGGAGAGCGTAGAGGACAAGGACGGACAGTTGATCCTTTCTCGCAAGCGCGCCAAGCACATGCGCACCTGGGCCAAAATTCTGCGGGCTGAGACTGAGGATATCATCCTCCAGGGTCTCATCAAGCGGCGGACCAAAGGTGGTTTTGTAGTCGATATCGACGGTATTGAAGCGTTTTTGCCGGGTTCACAGATCGATGTGAAGCCTGTGCGTGATTTTGATGCCTACGTGGGTAAAACCATGGACTTCAAGGTAGTCAAGATCAACCACCCCTTCGAGAACGTTGTGATTTCCCACAAAGTACTCATCGAGAAAGATCTCGAGGAGCAGCGTCAGGAAATCCTCAAGAATCTGGAAAAAGGCCAGGTACTGGAAGGTACTGTCAAGAACATGACCCACTTCGGTGTATTCATCGACCTGGGTGGTGTAGACGGACTTCTGCACATTACCGACATTTCCTGGGGCCGCATCAACCATCCCGAAGAAGTACTGGAACTCGACCAGAAGGTCAACGTTGTTGTGCTTGAATTCGACGATGAAAAGAAGCGTATCTCCCTGGGCATGAAGCAGCTTCAGCCCCATCCGTGGGAAACCCTGCCGGAAGAAATTGCCGAGGGAACCAAGGTCAAGGGCAAAGTGGTCACGGTTGCCGATTACGGTATCTTCGTGGAAATCATGCCGGGCGTAGAAGGCCTCGTTCACATGAGCGAAATGTCTTGGTCCCAGCACCTCAAAAACCCGACCGAACTCTTCAAAATTGGCGACGAAGTCGAAGCCACCGTGCTTTCGATCGACCGCGAAGAGAAGAAAATGTCCTTGGGTCTCAAGCAGGCCAAGGAAGATCCATGGAACAATGCGGCTGAGAAGTACGCACCTGGATCTCGCCACGTGGGCATCGTTCGGAACATGACCAACTACGGTCTGTTTGTCGAGTTGGAAGAAGGTGTGGACGGCCTCGTGCACATTTCCGACCTTTCCTGGACGAAGAAATACAGCCATCCTTCCGAATTCATCAAGAAAGAAGAGAATCTGGAAGTTGTGGTACTGGACATCGACGTGGACAACCGTCGCCTGAGCCTTGGTCACAAGCAGCTCACGGAAGACGTATGGAACACGTTCGAATCCATCTTTATCATTGGTTCCACCCACAAAGGAACCCTGCTCAACACGAACGACAAAGGCGGCGTCGTCGAGCTTCAGTACGGTGTAGAAGGCTTTGTGCCGAAGCGCCACCTGGAGACGCAAGCTGGCGAGCCCAAGTTGAAGATCGGCCAGGAATACGATTTCCAGGTCATCGAATTCAACAAAGATGCCAAGAAGCTCGTGCTTTCTCACGCGATGATCTGGGACGAGAACATGCAAGTCCAGGAAGAAAATCGCCGCAAGAAAAAGGGCAAGAAGAAGTCTGGTGGTGGATCCGGAGGCGGTTCCAACATCAAGAACCAAAAAGCCGAAGGTACCATGCTGGGTGACATCTCCGCCCTCGCTGCTCTGAAGAAGCAATTGGAAGAGCAAGAGCGGGCTGCGGCAGAAGAGAAGCTCAAGGGCATGAACCTGGGTACAGAAGAAAAGGCCGAAGCGCCGGTTGCTGAGGTGGAAGAACCCGCCGTAGCAGCAGATGACGCTGGTGAGGAAGAATAATTCCTCCGGTCTGTTAGATACAATTGGAGAGACTGTCCACCGGGGCAGTCTCTTTTTTGTTGCCCTAAAAGATTTTTGGGGAAATCTATCGTGAAAAAGTCCACGAAAAATTGCATATTTGGATAGTCAAATAGCTAAATGTCATTGTTATGAAAGCCCCCATCCAGAAAAAACAGGATCAGCAGGCCGCACAACTCAAGTCCGAGGACCAATCCGGACCTGGGCGCGTCATGTCACCTCCCCCCATGATGTTCAAGTCCGAGAACGGCAATGCTGTTCAGCGTACGGGCGGCACGGGTGGAACCGGTGGCACTTCTACTTCCACTGCTCCTACAACAACTGCGCCGGCAGCCAGCACGACCACTGGAACCACTGGTGGCAGTGCTAAAGTTGCCAAGCTGCATATCCATGCCGATATCGATGTCGAAAGCATGGGACTGGGCGCGCTCCTGCAAGGACAAGTGGGCCACGCTTGGGTATCGCTCCAGTGGAACGATCCCACTGCTATCCCCGACACTGTAAAAACCAAGTATCCCAAGCACGCAAAGTACCTCCAGTCCCGTTCCGGACAAGGACAATTTGCTGACCCCTTCGGATTCTGGCCCTATATGTTTTCCGATTACGACGAAGCCCTGGACCAATGGAACGGCGCTCCTGACCGCGTAGGTTATAGCTCCAATCCGTTTGATTCCTACGTCAAGGGACAGGTCGTTCATCCTGACCAGCTCCACCAGGGCAGCGTTCGCGCTACCCAGTCCTACGACATTACCGAGGCAGAAGCCTTGAATGTCATGGCTTACGAGCAGAGCAAGCAGGGCTCGGACTACTCGGTCTTCTATTACAACTGTACCACCTTCGCCAAGGAAGCAGTCCAGGCGGCCGGCAAAACGGCTCCCAAGTCGGGCCACATGGGCGTCTGCTACCCGAACAAGCTGTACAACAGCATCAAGAAGAACCAAAAGAAGGGCCGGGGCAATACCACCGTTTACGAAAGTGGCGGCACCAACCCAACGACGGTTAATGGGGATACCTCACCCGGTAAACGCAACTATTAATCCATGAGTAATCTCGTCATGCTTTCCCTCATTGCTTCGCTGTGGGGGAAAGCATTTTCTTTTTTACCTGATTTCCAGGTCCTTTCATCGGATAAGTTCGAGCATCATTTCAAGACACGCAAAGTGTACAGCGTACTGATAGATGCCCGTTCCCCGGAGGCTTTCGAACAGTCTCATCTCCCCAATTCCATCAACGTTCCCTTTTCAGAGTCCTTTCTAAAAGATTTGGACACGGCCATGGATGCCAAAGATGCCCCCAAGTCAATCTTGTTGTTTGTGTATGCCGGAGATGCTGAAGGAACGGCAGCTTTGAAGAGTAGATTGGAGCGGGCGGTTCGGGAAAAAGAAAAGGTCCAATACAAATACCGCCTCGTCCATTTCCTTGATGGTGGCTTTGCGGCGCTCCCCTGATTTTTGCCTTGTTTGAATTGTCTCCCCTCACTTGATTCGCACTCAGACTAAATTTTCACCCTATAACCAAACTGTAACACGTGAAATCATTTGCCCGTCTTCACCGACAGTACGAACACCTTGCCAAAAGACTCCACCAATTGGTTCAGGGGGGGGGCTGGACTGCGCTCCACGCTGACGATCAATCGCGCTTACGAAAGCGATTGAACCGGTTGTTTGGCCGCTTGAGCGGCCGCTTTTCCCGGGCAGCCCTGATGGGACTGCTGGGCGGAGCCGCTTTTCTGCTGCATACCAGCACTGTTCAAGCCCAGGTCAGCTTCACTGGCCCCACCAGCAACCCGTTTGGCCTTGCCAGCGTCAACAACTACGGTCCCCGGCCCAGCTTCGCCGATCTCGACAACGATGGCGACCTGGACCTCCTGGTCTCGGATTACGCCTCCAACTTCTACTATTTCCAGAACAACGGCACCAATACGACCCCGAGTTTTGCCTCGGCCGTGAACAACCCTTTTGGCCTTGCGGCTCCATTTGCCTACGCCTATGTAATTTCGATTGACTTCGGGGACATCGATGGCGATGGCGACTTTGACCTGATCGCCGGGGATTACTACGGCAACCTCGCTTACTATCAGAATACAGGGACGGCCGCTGCTCCTGCCTTTGCGGCTGCGGTTCCGGCGCCCTTTTCCATTGCGACCTTTCCCACGACCCACTCCGCGCCTCGTTTCGGCGATCTGGACATGGACGGAGATTTGGATCTCCTGGTGGGCTCCTATACCGGTCCCTTGTACTACTACCAGAATACCGGAACCGCCACTTCGCCTGCGTTTGGGGCGTCTCAGCTGAACCCTTTTGGGATTACACCTCCGGTGGTTTACCTCTCGGTGCCGGACATCGGCGACCTGGACCGGGATGGCGACATGGACATCATCACGGGTGATGGCACCGGCAACCTGACTTTCTTTGCGAATACAGGTTCCAGCATGGCACCCGCTTTCGGGCTGGGACAGGCCAATCCCTTCGGACTTGCCAATGTTGGCTCTTATTCGGCGCCGGCATTTGTCGACCTGGACGATGATGGAGACCTGGATTTGATGGCGATGGAAGAATATGGGGGCTTTCGGTACTTCGAAAACAATTCGGCGCCCTGTGCCACCACGACCGGCAGCCTGACGGATGTCGGCTGTGACAGTTATACCGCGCCGAGCGGCGCGATGTTCATGGCATCGGGCACTTATCAGGATACCATCTCGAATGTCTGCGGGGGCGATAGCATCATTACCCTGAACCTCACCATCAACCAGAGCAGCTCGGCTACCTTGACGGAGGCGGCGTGCTTTGAATACCTGTCGCCCGCTGGAAATACCTATACGACGAGCGGCACCTACAATGAGACCCTGACGAATTCAGTGGGCTGCGACAGCAACCTCACGATCAATCTGACGGTAACTTCGTTCGACCTCACGGTCACCGACAATGGGGGAGTCCTCTCCTCGGCCGCCTCCGGGGTCACCTACCAATGGTTGGACTGTACTACTGGGCCCGTCGCGGGCCAGACGGGATCGTCTTATACCCCGACCTCGCCCGGAGACTACGCCGTCATCCTCTCGGATGGCAATTGTACGGATACTTCGGCTTGCGTCACGGTCACCCAAGTGGGCATTGAGCCGGCCATGTTGACCGACGTCCAGCTCTATCCCAACCCCGGCAATGATCGGTTCTTCCTCGATCTCGGCCAACGAATGGAGGAATTTACGGTCGAAGTATTCGACTTGAACGGTCGGGTGATTTTCCGAAATGAATATTTCTCGGAGGAAAGATTAGAAGTCAAATTGCGGCCTGCCGCCGGATTGTACCACGTACGTGTCGCCAGTCCGGAAGGAGAGGCCCGCTTGAAGTGGGTGGTCAAATAAAGGTTGGCTACTGCTGACTGAGTACCCAATCCAGGTGGTGTGCAATGACCTCGACCGCGTGGTCCATTCGGTCATTGTTCGGCACAATCAAGTCGCAATCATTTTTGAAAGGTTCAACGTAGCGCTGATACATCGGCGCTACGTATTTTGTATACATCTTCAGCACTTCATCGGTTTCGTATCCCCGCTCCTTGTCCCGGTTGATGCGCCGGGCGAGTCGGACATATTCGGCCGCTTCGACAAATATCTTCAAGTCCAGCTTCGCCATGATTCCCGGGTGGTAAAAGACGAAGAGTCCTTCTAAAAGGATGATGGGGGCCGGTTCGAAGTGAATGGTCCCGGGAACAACATCCGGATTGTTGAAGGTATATTCCCGCATCGAGACCGTTTCGCCCGCTTCGATTCGGGCCAGATCCGCTGCCAGTTGATCGAGATTCAACGCGCTGGGGTGATCGAAGTTGATTTCACCTTCGGCATCCCGGGGCAGCAATTCGCGGTCCAGGTAGTAATTGTCCGTGGAAATACGGGTGATTCTCCCCTCCGGATAGCGGGAGAGGATTTTCTTGAGGAGATACGTTTTTCCAGAAGCAGATCCCCCGGAGATGCCGAGGAAATAGGGGTTGGATGGTTTCATTTCAGGAAGTTGGCAAATTTACGGACGGCACGGCCCCGGTGAGAGATGGCATTTTTTTCGTCGGCGGAATGTTCGGCCAGGGTGCGGTGATCGCCCTCAGGGATGAAGAGCGGATCGTAGCCAAAGCCTTGGTCACCGCGTTTTTCGTGGCCAATCTGGCCGTTTAAAACGCCGTCAAAAGTTTGGAGTTCCTCTCCATTGACATAAGCGATGACGGTCCGAAACCGAGCGGCTCTATTTTCCTGTCCCTGCAATTCTTCTAATAGTTTGGCCATGTTGCGCTCGGCGTTTCCATCTTCGCCCGCGTAGCGGGCGGAGTAGACGCCGGGACGTCCGTCCAGGGCTTCGACTTCCAGGCCGGTATCGTCGGAAAAGCAGGGCAGCCCGGTCGCCGCGTGGAATTCACGGGCTTTCTTGATGGCATTGCCTTCCAGGGTGGGGCGGTCCTCGATGACCTCAATCTTTTCGGGGAGGTCCCGAAAGCTGATGATCTCGTAGCGATCGCCGAGGATTTCATTGATCTCCTTGAGCTTTTTGGCGTTTCCGGTGCCAAAAAAGATTTTTGTTCGCGCCATGGGCTATGAAATCTTGCTTTTGATCAATTTGAGTTGTTCCCACAGGGCCCGCTTGTAGTCGCGGTTGTCCTGCAATTCGGCGAGGCGGTGGGTAAAGTACAATTGCCCGCCCTCCACTTCCACGGGATTGTCTCCCGTGGGATTGAGCACGTGGTCGAAGACGACGCCAAACGCATTGGGAATGCCGTGGAACTGCTTGAGTTCCGGCAGCCCTTTTACAATGCCGAATCCTGCCGATTCAAAGGGGATTTCGATGCTCTGGACAATTTTCTTGAGGAGTTCGGTCAATTCTTTGTTCCGGAGTTCTTCCTGATGCAGGATAAACAAGACCTTGGAAGTGGGCTTGGGCCGCCAGGTAATGGCTCCTTCGCTTTGAGGCTGCTTTTTCTCGGTGGGCGGGGCTATTTCCTGGGGGGCAACGGGAGCGCTGGCATTTTCCGTCACTTCTTCCTTTTCCACTGCTTTTTCCTCCGGCTTTTCACCCGTATCCGTTTCTTTTTCCGCTCCCCCCGGCACCACATAAAAGTGCTCGCCATACAGGGCCCGGAGATCTTCGTGTTGCAATTCCATGCTCATGCCATTATTCCTCGACTGCCTTCTCGGTTCTCAATTCAGTTTTGAACTTCGGGAACAGATTGATTCAGGCCCAAATTTACGACAACAGGCTCCCATTCACAATTTGGATTTTGAGAAGGGATGTGGCGGAGGAGGGGTTGGGCAAATGGAAAAAAGTCCTAACTTGAATTGAAAATCAATGATCGCTGATGTCGACCCCACTTGATGCTGGAACCTTTTTGGAGAAGTTTGAAGCGCAATTCGAAGAGCTCGAACCAGGGACTATTTCGCTGGAAACTGAGTTTCGGCAGTTGGCGGAATGGACTTCCATGCAATCTTTGGTGGTCATTGCGAGTTTTGATTGGGAATTCGGGGTGATGGTAACGGCGGACGAATTGAAGCAAGCGGTGACGGTCGGAGATTTGTTCGAGACGGTAAAAGGAAAGGCCGGCTGATGGGATATTTACGGGTTGAGGATGTGGCTGTGAAAGGCTTGTCGGTGGCATTGCCGGAGCATGAAGAAACCAATTCGGATTTGGGCCTGATGACGGAAAAGGAGCAGGTGAAGTTTGAAAAAACGGTGGGGATTCTTCGCCGGCGGGTTGCACCTCCGGAAATGACGGCCTCAGATTTGTGTGTAGGAGCCGCTGAGCGGCTTCTGGAGGCGGCTGCCGTCAGCCCCGCTGACATTGGCATCTTGATCTTCGTTTCCCAAACCCCTGACCATACGGTCCCCGGCAGCGCGAGCCAAATCCAATTTCGGCTGGGGATCCCGACTTCGGCTCTGGCGATGGACATCAACCAAGGCTGTGCCGGCTATGTCTACGGACTGGGAACGATTGCGAGTCTCCTCGCGTCCTCCGCCTCCCAATATGCCCTGCTGCTGGTCGGGGATACGATCACGCATACCTTGTCACCCACGGATAAAAGCACCCGGCCGATCTTTTCGGATGCGGGTTCAGCAACTTTGTTGGAACGTAAATCTGGCGCGGCGGCGATGCATTTCCAGCTACAAAGCGATGGGAAAGGCTATCAGGCCATCCATATTCCGCACGGCGGGACACGTTTTCCCCTTGCACCCACCTCTTTTGAGGTGAAAGTGCAGGAGGGCGGCTTGGAACGGGCAGCCTGCCATTTGGAAATGCGGGGATTGGAAGTCTTTCATTTTGCCTTGAAGGAAGTGGCGCCGAATATCCATCGTCTGATGGAGGCCGCCGGAGCCAATCTGGATGAAGTCGATCGCTTTGTTTTCCACCAAGCCAATCTCCTCCTCAATGAATCTATCCGCAAGAAATTGCGGTTGCCGGCTGAAAAAGTGCCGTATACCCTGGCCCATTTTGGCAATACTTCCAGCGGGACGGTTCCCGTCACCTTGGTGGATCAGGTACTGCTGTCCAACCCTACCGCTCACCGAAAACTGTGCCTGAGTGGCTTTGGTGTCGGCCTTTCCTGGGGTTCCGCCTTGCTGGAAACAGCTGATCTGATCGTGCCCCCAATTTTGGAGATGTCATGAGCGATTCTGCGACGACATATCGCCCTTCGGTCTCGGTCATTGTCCCGGTGTACAACAGCTCTGCCACGCTGGAGGAGTTGTACTCCCGGTTGGTGGAGACTATGGAGCGACTGGATCGGAAGTTTGAGCTCATTTTCATCTTTGATGGTGGTCGGGAAGAGGCCTGGAAGTTGCTTTTGGCGCTCAAGCGTCAGGATGCCGAACGTGTGTTGGCCGTGCGGTTGGCCCGAAATTATGGCCAGCATGCCGCGACATTGTGCGGGCTTTCGTTCGCGCAGGGCCAACACATGATCACGATTGACGATGATCTCCAGACGCCGCCAGAGGCGATTGAGGCATTGTTGGAGCGTCAGGAAGAAACGGGCGCGGATTTGGTCTATGGCTTGTACCGCAAGCAGCAACATGGCTGGTTCCGGAACCTGGGCAGCAAGGTCTTCAAGCGGGTCTTCCGGTATTTGGTCAATGGGATTCAGGACGGGTCGTCCTTTCGTTTGATCAGCCGCCGCCTGGCGGATGAGATCGTCGGATTTGACCACCACCACATTTTCCTCGACCAAATATTGAGCTGGTATACCCAGGATGTCGCCTTCACCGCCGTGGACCATTTTCGGCGGAAGGAGGGTAAGTCTGGGTATTCCACGCTGAAGCTGTTTCGAATGGCGTTCAGCTTCTTCATTACCTATACCGACCTGCCACTTAAAATCATGACTTGGGTGGGATTCTTTTCCTCCGTTCTTAGCTTGGTTTTAGGGACCTTTTTCATCGTCCAACGCCTATTGGTCGGGGCCCAGGTGGGCTTTACGGCGTTGATTTCAGCGATATTCTTTACCGGAAGCGTCATCCTGCTTTGCCTGGGAATCTTAGGCGAATACCTGTCCCGCATCTATCAGTCCCGTCTGAAAAGGCCTCCCTATACCATCAAGGTCGTCCTGTGAAGCTCCTGTCCAAATACGGCGTGGTGCTACGCCCAATGGAAGAATCCGATCTCGATCAGGTCAGAAAATGGCGCGATGCCCCCCATGTGCGGGAGAATTTCGAATTTCAAGCCGAAATCACCCCTGAGCGCCACCAGCAATGGTGGTCCACGTTGGATCCGGCAACCAATTTTTATTGGGTGATTGAGGTAAAAGGGGAGGGGATAGGAGTCATCCATGCCAAGGAGATTGATTGGGAGGCAAAAACTACCGAAGCAGGCATCTTCATTGGGAACAAGGCTTACTTGAATACCCCCTTTCCAATTGCCGCGATCTATTGCATGATGGATTATTTGTTCGAAGAAGAGCAAATGACAAAAATATTTGCCAAGGTAAATTCCAATTCACAAGCCAATCTAAATTTAAACCAATCGCTTGGTTACGAGATTTTTAAGCAGGGTAGATTTGTGTTGATGAAAATTGAGAAAGGCAATTACTTTTCGCAAAGGAATCAAAAAAATAAGAAAATACTTCAAAAACCAGAGGGGATGTAGTATATTTGGAGGGTGACAGTGAGAGATCATTGCCACGAAAAATCCTCGGCTTGTAGCCGGGGTTTCGTTTTTTAGGACCTTACGATTCCGTGCGGATCATCCGGATTCATGTCCAGGTAGAGGAATGGCTCCAGATAATCAAAAAACCGATCAACATTGTACTTCTTCAGGCTGGCCTTCGGAAACTCCTTCCGGTATAAGCAGTGGGCAATCGCATCCGCGGCCTGAATGAATCCGGAAGACTTCGAATCCCGGAACACAATATCCTCCACCACCCGCCACACGCGGGGATAACGCCTTCCGGCCTCATGATAGTACGGTGCTTCCAGCGGATAATTGGTGCGCATCTCGCGCAGCACCCGACCAATGGTCGGATCCGAATTGTGATCGGCCATGATCATCCCCATGCGATTTCTGGAAATCAGATGTTTCTCAAAACCGCGGATCAACCGCCGCCAGGCCAGTTCCTGGAAATTATCCACTTTCGGAAAATCACTTTTCCGGAGGCAAACGTTCAGAATGCGCGTCTGTTCCGGGAAACATCCCGGAAAGCTACGGACGAAATCACCGAGCAGGCGGATTCGGTCCCGTTTTTTCAATTCCTTGTACTCCTTGGCCTGCGAGATCCGAATCAGTTCCGCCGCATGCAGTTCCACATGCAAAGGCAGCCGATAGTGATCACGCAAATAGCGCCGGAAACTCTTCATCGAGCCGCCGACCATCTGCCATTGAGAGATGTAAAGGGTGATGCCAGAAAGAATATAATGGGCGGAATTGTTGCCTTTTCCTCCCCGCTGGCGGCCTGGATCGCCGCTCTCATCCACATACAATAATTCCATTACGGTGTCGGTTATGGCTACAAAAGTAAATGAAAACAATCAAAATGCCAATAAGGATAGTCTTTTTGCTGAGTTTTAGATAGGCATCCTCGGAATTATCGCAAACCCCAGCGCTTGAGCTCGAGCTTCAAAGCCAGTCGAATGGGCAAGCTGGGGTGCAGTCCCCACCGAATCATCCGGAGAGGCATCCATTGGCGTCCATAAGGCCATTTACGACTGTCCAGATCGTCCCACATTTTTCCTATTGCCCCCCAAAACTCCCGCTGATTGTGTTTCCACAGGACCTGATTTCGTTTCTTAAACACCTCTTCCCCTACATGAAAGGTCAATTGAACCCCCTCGAACAACTGAAATGGTTCGCCGTAGCAAAACATATTTTGAGCCATCAGGATGCCGATGAAGGGAATCCCAATGCAAACGTGGCCGAGCTGAATCCGGGGAAACAAGGAACGGTGGAACACAAAGCAATCGAATCCAGGGTGCTTTTTTCCTGTCGCCGCATACATTTCCGGCAACTCTTCAATCGTCCTGAAATGCCCGGGAATTCGGCGTCGGTTGATGATAAAGGCCTGGTTCCCGGTCTCAATTGCTTTGACCACTTCAGTGTAGAAATGGGGTTGGACGGCGATGTCCACATTCGTGTAAATGAGGTAGTCGGCGTCAGTGGAGGCGTGAAGGCGCTCGATCAGATCGGCGATCAAGGGCATGGGAGGAACGCTGGAATCGCCCAAAACATCCCTGACGGTCCGGTCTAGGTCCTTGGTGAGCTGAAAGTATTCGGGGACAATGGAATGGTCCTCAGGAGTCGTGGCCGCGAGCAAATCGACAGGCACGGGTGATTGAGCCTTGGCGACGCGCATGGACTCAAAGGTGATGGGCTGGACATATTCAAACTCCGAACCGGAGGGAGGCTCGAAGGCATTGATCAGGTGTGCCAGCTTCACTTTTTTCGCCATAGCGCCGCAAATTACACAAAATGGAGGCAATTATTTTTTAATTTGATCGTCATGCAGTGGCCGAAAATATCCATGATCGTCGTCAACAAGGACCTGGGCAGTTATCTGGAAGAGGCGTTGGATTCGATTGTCAGTCAAAATTACCCCAATCTGGAACTCATCGTCGTGGATGGGGGCAGTACAGACAACAGTGTCGACGTGATTCGGAGCTATGAAAAGGCCATCCATTGGTGGGTGAGCGAATCCGATCCCGGGCAATATCACGCCCTCCAAAAAGGATTTGAGCAGTCCAGCGGCGAGATCATGGGCTGGCTCAATTCGGATGACAAATTGATGCCGCGGAGCCTGTTCCAGATCGCGCATGTATTCGGAACCTTTTCCGAAGTCGATTGGATCCAGGGCCACCCCATGGAGTATACCCCCGAAGGCGGCCCCCTCACGCGGATTTCCATTCCGTGGGCCCGGTGGTCGAAGTACCGCTACCTCACCTACGACTTCCAGTTCATCCAGCAAGAGTCCACCTTTTGGCGGCGGACGCTGTGGGAAAAGGCCGGAGGCACCCTTGATTTCGAGTACCGCGTCGCGGGAGACATGGAATTGTGGGCACGGTTCTTTCGCCATGCGAAGCTGTACACCTGCCTGCTCGCCCTGGGTGGTTTTCGCCACCGTTCCGAGGAACAAACCTCGAAAAAGCACCGGGACCGTTACATGGACGAAGCGACCCGCATCATCCAACGGGAACGCGCCCGCTACCCACTTTGGCGACGGATCAGTTTTTCCTGCATGCGCTTTTTCTATTTTCCCCTTGGCGTCCTCTTCTTCTATGACATCCCCATCCTCAAGAAATTTTACCGCAACCTCTACCGATTGCCCCACCTGATCAGCTACGACCTGGACCACCACAAGTATTCCTTTTACGGTCGACGCGTCATCCACCCACCCTTGTTTTGGAAGGGCAAGCAGGTCCGGCGGAAACCGGTCGATCCTGACAAATCTTAACGGGGACGGGCGAGGTCTCGTACCTGACGCATATAGTCATTGGCCAGGGCTGTGTCACCCAATTGGGAGTACAATTGAGCCAGTTTCTGGAGCAATTGTTGGTTGTTGGGCTTGAATTGAAGGGTCATGGAGGCAAAACGATCCCCTTCCAGTCGATTTCCGGTTTGGAGGTACATTTCGGTGAGGCTTTCCGGGAACAGAACCTTGTCGGGCGCCTGCTGTTGCAATTGCCGCATCAACTCGATTCCCCGGCTTGGATTTCCCGAACGGAATTCTGCCCACGCAAGGTAGAAGAAGATATCCTCCCGATTGGGAGCCAGTTCCCCGGCTTTGGACAGGGCTGGAACCGCCTCTTGCCATTTCCGCTGCTGGTATTTTCCCAATCCCAATTCAAACCAAGGGCGCGCCTGGTCCGGATAGTATTTCACGGCATCCTCAAAAATCTGATTTCCCTGCACCGTCATCCCCAACGAATAGTACATCTTCCCGAGGACGATATAGGAGTTGTAAGCGCGGTCAGTGATCTCGATGGCCCGCCGAAAATGCAAAATGATTTCGCGTTGGAGTTCCTGCTTGTTGGGGGATTGGTCGTAGGTCGTCCCGAGGGCCTGGGCATAGTGGAAATGGCAGCGGGCGCAGTCTTCAAGGTGAACGATGTCGGTCGAAAACAGGGTCAGGTTGTCTTTCCAGGCCTGGTTTCGGGAGTAGGTCAATGCAGAAAAGGTGATCAGCAACCCGGCCATTCCCAGCGCCAATACCGGTTGCAGGGGCTTTTCGGTGGCTTTTTTCTTCCGATCCACCTTCAACAATGCCATCAGCCCATACACGAGGATCATGCTCATGCCCAGTGAGGGGGACAGGAGAAAGCGATCTGCCATGGCGTCGGAAAGGGGGCGGACGAAGTGGGAATAAATGGAGATGGTGACGAAATAATAGCCAATGGCAAAAAACAGGATGGGATGGCGACGAAAGCTCAAAACCATCAGGGCAAGGAGTCCGAGGTGGAAAATCAGCGAAATGATCACCAAGGGATCGCCAAAATTCGTGAGCGGGATTTGGTTGTAGCCCGAGTAGTAGACGAGGGGGTAGGGGACCAGGAAATTTTTCCAATAACGAAGGAGAATGCCGGTGCCGGTGGCAAATCGTTCCGGCGGTTGGTGCTGTTGGAAAATGGCGTTGCCCATGATCGGGTCTTCCATGAAAATGCCGGTTCCCTCAGTCAGGCCCATGTTATCGACCGTGTTGGCCTGCCCTTGCAGAGCCAAAACGGCAATCAATCCTCCGGCGAGGAAGGGCAACATAGCCGATGCCAATGCCTTGAAACGCATGGACAACCCCGGCTGCACCAGCACGACCAACGGCACCAAGGCAAGGTAGGTCATGGCATTTTCCTTGCACAAAAACGCACTTCCCAGACTGACCAGCCCCGCCACCGCCCAATACCACTGTTTAGGCATCCTCACCCACTTTAGGTAAGCCATGAGGCCCAGCAAGCCGAAGGTCAGGGCCAGTATCTCGTCCCGACTCTTGATATTCGCCACCGCTTCCACGTGAATTGGGTGGACGAGAAAGAGCAAGGCCACCAGGAAGGGGAGCAGTTGACGGGTTTGGGGGAATAGCTGACGGAGAAAGAAGAAGACGATCAAGACGAGCAACGAGAAGTACAGGACATTCATCAGGTGCCCATTCTCCGCTCCTTTTCCCAGCAACTCAATGTCCAAAGCCAACGAAATCAGCGTCAAGGGGCGGTAGCCGTATTGATCCTCGACCATCTGCGATTCAGCCTGCTCAAAGTACGCCCCCACTTCGACCAGCCCATCCTTCACCTTCGGGTTCTCGGTGACCACAATGAGATCGTCCAGGACATGGTCGTGGTCAAGGGTATTGTTGTACTGGAGGAACGACAGGGTGGCGAGAATCAGCCCCAACACCCAGGGAGAAGCATTGTCGATGCGGAGAAAAAGAGAATGAAAAGCCCGTTGCATACAATTGGAATTTAGGAAAGAGAGGGCCCATGTCCAATCCGAATTGTCCAGAAGATTTGGTCGGGGAGGGGCTAAACGAGGAGAACGACTTGGGGGAAGTGGGGGAAAAACCTAAATTATGGTATGAAAAAACTGTTGACGCTTGTGTGGGGCATGGTTCTGGCCGGAGGTTTGATGGGCCAAAACCTTGAGCTCTCTTCCCAGCACGTGCTGGGAACCGCTCCGGCCACCGGGGTGGCGGAACCCGTTATTTGGGCCAAGAATACCAGCTCGTCAACGGTCACACCGTCCTACGAGCTCGTCCTGAACACCCTGAACCCAGGGTGGTTCGCCTTCACCTGCGACAACTTGATTTGCTATTCCTTCATCGTGGGGAATGCCACGATGGGAGACATCCCGGCCGGAGATTCGGTCTTGATCTTCAAGCTCACCGTCGACCCGCAGGGCGTCATGGACACTGGCCGGGTCGTGTACAGCCTCTGGGACAACACCAATCCGGCGGATACCCAGTGGGTCACCTTCCAATTTGATTTCCTGACCTCCATCGACGATCCCCTGGCCGCATTTTCAATGGCTCCCCAGCCGGCCAACAACTACGTCCGTCTGGACCTGCCTCCGCAGCCGATGTACATCGAACTTTGGAACCTGCAAGGGCAGAAGATGCGGGAGGTAGCGGCCGAAGGGCCGCTTCGCCTGGACACCGCCGGGCTTCCGGCGGGCACCTATTGGCTAAGGTTATCCGATGAGTCCGGCTACGTCGGCAACCGCCGCCTGGTCATCCAACACTGAGCCGATCAGCGTTTGATTTCCACCGACTCAATGTCCTCGAACATTGGTTTTTCCACCGACTCCACAAACTTGCGGTAAGCGATCCAATCCTCCTTCAGAAAGCGATTGATGATGGCGAGGGTTTCCTCGACCTCTTTGCGGTAATTGTCCAGGGCCTGGCGGGCATTCGGTCCGGGGCGTCCGTAAGAGCTGGTGATATAGCCGCCGACTTCCCATTGCATATCGGCCAGGCGCACAGTCACGTGGTCGTAGCCCTTGAAACCCTCCGGCAGGAGGTAGATTTCCATGTATTGCTTGATGGAATCCCGGAGTTGGCTGTTCAGGGTCTTGATGCTGTCCTGGAGGGAATCTTCCACGTAGACGATCATCTCGGAGACCCTGCCGACGGCTTCTTTGGCCTCTCGGAGCCGCTCAAAGCCGTCGTTGGCGGCCTTCACCAGGTCGCGCCACTCTTCCCACATTTGTTCCCGCGCCGCCATGTCCACCTGAGAAACGGGTAAGCGGGGGTCGGGGAGAATAGAAAACGTTGAACGGGCGGAGTCTTCCTTGTACTTGACCTGGACGGTATACTTGCCCGGGATGACCCGCGGACCAGAGGGAGGATATTCGCGTTTGGGTTTCGTGTAGGAGGGAGAGGAAATGCCATTGCGGGAAAAGCCCCACCACAATTTGACCAATCCGGTATCGGCCTTTTGGTGGTAATTGCGGACCGTATCCCCTTCTTCGTCGTAAATGACGATGTGGACTTTTTCTTTCTCTTCCACCTCCGGCAACCACATATACATTTCGGCTCCCCGCCATTTGTTGGAACCAATGAAGCCACTTTGCCCCATGAACCGGCCTTCATCGGTCGGCCGCATTTCGCCATTCCAGGCATCCTGCACTTCAAACAAGTGCATGGACTTTTTCAACAAACCCAATCCATCCTTGGCCATTTCCCGGAGCGGCGTCAGGTCATCCAGAATCCAAACGGAACGGCCGAAAGTTCCTGCAATCAGGTCGTGCTCACGGGGATGAATTTTCAGGTCCCGGGTCGGTACGCTGGGAAAGCCTTCGGTCCATTTGTACCACTTCGCCCCGTAATCCAGCGAAACGTGGAGCCCGTGATCGGTTCCCAGGAACAGCAAATTCTCCTGGACCGGATCCTGAACCACGGAGAGACAATAGCCGTCCACATTGTCGGCATTGGCGAGGCGACGCCAGGTCTTGCCGTAGTCACGGCTGTGGTAGAGGTAAGGCTCCCAATTGTTCCGGCGGTAGTCGTTCACCACGATGAACACCTCGCCTTCGGTATGGCTGGAGCTCACAATCTGGGGAATCCAGGCGCCTTCCGGAAATTGGGGCAAGGATTTGGCCAGGTTGTCCCAGCTTTTGCCATTGTCCGTGGTCAATTGGATATTCCCATCGTCGGTGCCGACCCAGATCAGGCCCTGGCGCAGAGGACTTTCCGAAATGGCGGTGATCGTGGTATAATTTTCCGCTTTGGTCGCATCAATGGTCAGTCCGCCACTTGTGGCTTGCTTTTGCTTGGCGGTGTCGTTGGTGGTGAGGTCGGGAGAAATGAGGTCCCAGGACATTCCACAATCGTTGGAGAGGTGGAGGTACTGACTTCCGAAAAAGACCCGGCAGGAATCGTGGGTGCTCTGGCACAGCGCGGCATTCCAATTGAAGCGCAGGGGCTTTCCTTCGGGGTGCACCGGCCGGATCATGATGTTTTGGCCGGTGACTTTATCCACCTTGTTCAGGTAACCGCCCTGGGACATGGCGTAGGCGTACCGGCTATTGCCGGGGATCGGAGCCACGTCGAAGCCGTCTCCAAAGAGCAATTCCCGCCAGTGGTAATTTTTGATGCCGCCGGAAGCCCAGACCGAGCTGGGGCCTACCCAGGAGCCATTGTCCTGAAGTCCGCCGTAGACATTGTAGGGGACTTCCATGTCGTAGTCGATGTGGTAAAACTGGGCGACGGGAAGATTTTCGACAAAGCGCCAGTTCTTGCCGCGGTCATAGGAAATATTCATGCCGCCGTCGTTTCCGTTGATCAGGAAATTGGGGTCGGTGGGGTGGATGTAAAATGCATGGTGATCCGGGTGGACCTGGGTCCCATAATCGGCAATGGTCTGGAACGTTTTTCCTCCATCCTCACTGCGGCTCACATAGGACCACAGCGAATAAATCCGATTCTCATTTTCCGGGTCAACATAGATGTCGGCGTAGTAAAAAGGACGGTTGCCCGCATTTCGGTTGCCCTGACGACGCCATTTCCGACCGCCATTGTCGGATCGGTAAATGGCGTGATCCCCATCGGATTCGACGAGGGCGTAGACGATATTGGGTTGGCTGTGGCAAATTCCGAGACCAATCCGGCCCAATTCTCCTTTTGGTAAGCCGTCTTTTTCTGTCCTCTCTTTCCACGTTTTTCCTCCATCCGTCGTCACATACAGCCCTGAACCGGAACCTCCGGAGGTAAAAAACCAAGGCTCCCGGTGAAAATGCCACATGGAAGCGAAGAGTTTGTTGGGATTGGACGGGTAAATAATCAAATCGGCACAGCCGGTGGTATCGTTCAGGTACAAGATTTTTTCCCAGGACTGTCCGCCATCGGTGGTTTTGAACACCCCCCGCTCTTCATTCGGTCCCCAGGCCGACCCCAATGCCCCAACGTAGACCACATCTGAATTGCGGGGGTCAACGACGATGCGGTGAATGGCCTTTGTTTCTTTCAGGCCGAGGTGGCTCCAGGTATTGCCGGCGTCCAGGCTGCGGTAAATCCCATTTCCACTGTTGTGGGAATTTCGGGGATTGCCTTCGCCACTTCCGGCCCAAACGATGTCGGGATTGCTCTGGTCAATGGCCACTGCGCCGATGGATTGAACCGGCTGCTTGTCAAAGATGGGCTTCCAATTGATCCCACCACTGGTGCTTTTCCAAACCCCACCCGAAGCCGTGCCCACATAGATGGTATTGGGCTGCTGGTGAACCGCATCGATGCTCGTCACCCGGCCGCTCATTCCTGCCGGACCGATGTTGCGGAACCGCAAGCCATCGAACATGGACCAGTCCAGCTCCTGGGCGGGAAGGTGAAAACAAATCAGGGTCAGGAAAACAATTCCAACAAAGCGAAAAGAGGGTCGTGTCATCATATTTGAGGTGCCAATGAGTAGGCCTCAATATATGCTCAATTCAACAAAGGTGCCAATCCCAACCGTCTCAAGGAATGAAACTGACGCGCATTTTCCGACTTGAGGGGAGCCCGAAAGCGAACAGCCCCGCCGAACCGAAGTCCAGGGGGCTGGTCAATCAACGTATAATGACTTTCTAATTGTTCAATTCGAGGGGAATCCAGCGGGTGGGAGGGCCATCCAATCCCTGGGGACCACGCAGTCCGTCGGGACCACAGGCGCCATTCCGCCCATTTTTGCCGTCGGCATCGGTGCCTTCGCCGCCGTCTCCGCCTTTCCCGCCGCGGCCACCATCGCCGCCACAGCCTCCGTCACCACCGACGGAGAAGGCCCTTACGCTGCCGAGGTAATCGGCCAGGTCCGGGTGGAAGAACACGGAAATCTGTCCGCCGTATCCACCTTCACCTCCGTGGCCGCCCCGGCCTCCCCGGCCGCCGCAGCCGCCGTTGCCACCATCCGCGAGGATGGCTTTGGTCTCTTCGTCGCCTTCCCGGCCGCCATCGCCGCCGTCACCACCGTGTCCTCCCGGCTGTCCATCGCCACCGGAACCTCCGGTGCCGCCCCGGCTGATCACCGTGATCGTGCTCGTGCCGGGCTTGTACCAACGGGTACGGGTCCTTCCGGTCCGCAGGTTGGTTTCCTGGGCTTCGATGACCATGTCATCGCTGTTCAGGTCGTCGTAGGGCAGCAGGACGACTTCAATATCGGGACCGGGCATACCAATGTCCCCGTGGCCACCGTTGACGCCTTGCAGGCCGTGGGCGCCGTCTTCGCCGTCACATTTGCTGTGGTTGCGGCCATCGTCGCCCGCAGGAGCGCGACGGCACTCTTCCCAACCGGCTCCGCCGGTGATCCCTGCCGAACGCAGGGTGTAGGAGTAGGAAAAGTCCAGCGGCACTTCAAATTCCCGGTAGATTCCGGGAAGCTGGTGCAGGGAAACGCGCAGCCGAACCTTGTGGCCAGGCACCCGATCCGGGTGGGCGATGTGGACCTTGGAGCGGTCCAAAGTCCGGTGGTTGAAGGAGCCGCCGATGACCTCGACATTGAGGTTGTCCCAGGAGAAGCGTCCACCTGCGACACCGGCCGTGCCGTAGACCTTGTTGTTGCGGGTATACACCTTCACTCCGATTTGAAACTTGCCGAAGGGGTTGAAATGGTCCCGGCGTCCGTAGCGGTCGGCATGTTCGCCGAAGCCACCGACGACCAGCTCAATGCGCTGGGGGATGTCGTTTTTGTGCAGGAAACGCCGATTCCGTTTCTTGGGGTTGTTGGCGTGTACCACTCCCGACATCAGTATGGCCAGGAAAAAGATCGTCAGTTTTGGGTAGCAGTTTTTCATAGTGGTATCGGTTTTTCCACTATGTTTCAAAGCCCGTGCCAAAAACAGCCGGGGATGTAAGATGGAGAAGGGAAGTGTCTAAAAGAGAGAAAAAAGGTTACTGGATTCCGGTAGAAACCTTGAGCTCGATGGAAGTGATTTGTTCCTTGATGATCGTGAAAGGGTTGTTCATGAGGTTGTTGCGCTTATTCGGGCCGTTCTGGGTCCGGATGACGTACTCTCCGGCCTTGAGGACTGCTTTGAACTCACCATTTTCATCAGTCGTCGTGGTCATAACCGGCTCGAGGAGGTTGCTGGCTTCGAAAATCACCACTTCATATTTGGGGTAGGGGCCGGAACAAGGAGGAACGTTAAAATCAGTTTGGCCGGCCTGGCAGGGAAGTCCTTTGAAACGAACCGATCCCTGAAGGATTCCAAGGTCTTTTCCACAGGCTGTCAGGAGAAACAAACCCATGATACACAGGACAGTAAGCAATGAGAGGTTTTTTTGCATGGAGCGAATTTAGAAAAAAATCAAGAACGCCTTTATTTTTTCGATAGACAGCTCAGAATCAACTACAACTGCACCGATCTTCGCGGCCGAGCCGGATGACTGTGATTACAATATGTTTCCCATTTTCTTCTTCCACCACCACCCGAATCCGATCCCCAATGTCGTCGTCCATTTCCAGCGCCCACCGCATGTCTCCCCGCACCGGCCCACTCTTTTTGCAATTCACCCGGCCTTTTTTGTACACCTTCTCCACCCATTCTTCCGAAACACCCCGACATTCCATCCGACACCGCGCATGCGCGACATATTCCAGCTCGGCCGGGTCCTTCCGGTCGTTCAGGTTGCAGCGGCGCACCAATTCTGAGTTGGGATTCCAGTGGTAAATGGCGATCAGCGGAATGACCACAATCAACACCAACCACCAAAGACGACGGGAGCCTCGCATAGGTCAGGAATTCAGTTCTTTGAAGCCGCGGCGGCATTCCTTCATGAGGCGAAGGGAAACGGGAGCCAGGGGGATGGCGGAGACGATGAGCCACCAGCGAACGCGGAGCATTGCCGCGAAGGGGAGGAGCATGAGGATGAGGGCAAATAGAAATACGAGTCCGATTATGAAGTACTGGAGGTAATGGTAAATCTCCAGCTCGGCCTTCTCGACCCGGGACCGCTTGAAGTCGTCGTATTTCATCTGCGCGTTGCGACGCGCTTCGGCGCGGGCCTGGCGCACCCAGGCCTCGTACGCCCGCTGCTGCTCCGTCTTCTGGCGGTGGGCAGTGCCCGTCATCTGGACCGGCGGACGCCGGTCGCGCTTGAGCTTGTAATCGTAGACCGCCCGCTTGGACGGGTCCGACAAGATCTCGAAGGCTTCGGTGATTTGGACAAAATTCTCAGCGGCTTTGGGCGAAGGATTCACATCGGGGTGCGATGCCTTGGCCAATTTGCGGTACGCCCGTTTCACCTCGTCGGAGGAGGCTTGGGGATTGATGCCCAAAACAGTGTAGTAATTTTGCCGCATGTACTTAAAATAGCAGGATTAAACGGGTTTCCCAAGGGAAAACGCATGGGTGGCGGGATGGTTACGGATGAATCGAAAAAAGCCTATTTCCGAATCAGCAAAAGCCAATCTTCCTCCGAAGGACAGGCCCAATCCTCGCCGTCGCCCACCTCGATGGGAATGGGCGGTTTCCGCTCTCCGGTGCGTGGATTGATGTATTGGAACCTGAAGCCCGACGATGGCGTTGCGAACTTGATGGGACCACCCTTCAGGCAGTAGATGAGGTAAACCTCTCCCGGCTTTGCCAGGACCCAATCGTCTTTTCCGGGTGTCAAATCATTCATGTTCTGCATCTCGGTGAGCGGCAGGTTTTCCTCGTTGAAAATGCGCAGGGCGACCCGGCATTGGTCCCAGAAGTGATCACGGGAGCGAAAGTCCTGGCAGGTCAGGTCGGAATGGGCGTGTTGGTAGCCAAAGTACCATTCGACGCCGGCGCCACCGTGCATCAAGGTGCCCCATAGCGCGTGGACACGCGCATTGTCGTGGGCCGGATCGTCCGAGTCCGGCACCAACGCATGGGAGGCGTCTCCCGGCTCGTCCACCGAAACCACCCATTTCCGGCCGGAATTCTGCGATTGCTGCACCCAGGTGGCCACCAGGCCGGGCACATCGTGGAAATCGGATTGGTTCGCCTGCAAGGACGGCCCCGCCAATTGGGAGCCTTCTCCCAACAGAGGTCCGTAGACCTTGTCGTAGGCATTCGGATAGGTATGGACCACGATGGGATGGTCGTAGGGATCCAGATCGGAGATGTACTGGATGGCCGCCTTCCGTTGGGCGGTGGTCTGGGTATTCTCCTCGCCCAGGTTCCAGTTCAGGGCGAGGTGGTGGCCGAACCGCGCGATCAGTTCCCGGTAGTACAATTTGCGTTCGTAGTCCACCTCTCCGTCGTCCATTTTTTGATCATTTTCTGTCTCCTGGGTCTTGAAATGGAGAAACAGGCCAAGAGTTTGGCCGTAAGAAAAGACCTGATTCCATTGGTCGAGTTTGGAAACATCGAAGCGGTCGTGGATGATTTCATTTTCCCAGCAAACCCGTTCTCCCTTCGTCCGGGCGGTCTCTTCGTAGTCCTTCAGGGAGTTGCGCAGGAGGTGGGGAAAAACGTTTTTGTCGTCGCCGTCTACGTTAAATGTGAGGAAGGAAAACGCATTGAGGCCTTTGTTGTGCAGGTATTGGAGCGCCCCCAAGATATTTTTTCCCTGGTCCCGCTTCTTCCCCCACAGGTACTTCTCCGCTGATTCAGCGTCAAAGTCGGCTGCATGGGCCGCCCAATCTTTCCGCCGGTCGCCCACGTTCGGTGTTTGGTCAAAGCCTTCGTACGCCAACAGGTTCTCCGGCGCATCGGTTCCGCATTTCACAAAGTAGTTGCCCGAACCCGCAAACCGCAGGTAATGCTCGCCGACGTATTCCAGCCGCCCGTGGGCCCGGAAATCACGCCCCGTTTTATTGGAAGGGGAAATGATGAGTCCCCCTGATTCGCCGTCCAAATCTCCGGCCCATTCGCCCGGCTCGTCTGATACCGCGATGTTTTTTCCTTTCACAAACTCCACCTCATAGATCCATTTGCCGGGGCTGGGAGGGGAGAAAATGACCCGCCATTTGTTCCCGGAAGTGGCCGAGGTATAGGCCGCCTCACCATCGGCGGCAAAGAATCCCGGAACATCGTAGCGCTGGGAGCCCTGGGTAAAGGTGACGGTCAGGCGGTAATCGCTGAAGGGATTGGGTGTGCCTGTCTCGCTGCATTTGGGGCCCAGAAAGGTCAGGGTGACCGGGTGCCACGTCATCAATTCTCCGGTGATGCTGTGGAGCCCCTGGGCAGGAAGGGTTGTCCCGAGGAAGAGCAGGGCCAAAAGCAAGCTGAGTGGAGAAGTGAAAAGGCGCATGGAGGGTCAGTTGGGATGGATAATGCGCAGGCCGGCGATGATGATGTCGGCCACTTGCTCGGGGGTAATTTTGGCGGTGTTGATGGCCAGGTCGAAGTTGCCGGGATCGGTGCAATCGACATTGTAAATGTCGAGGAAGCGGACGTTTTCGCTCTTTTTGCGGGCCTTGAGGTCCCGAACAGCGTGGTCAAGGTCCTGGTAGATTTCGCGTTTACGACTCCCGTCGCCCATGATACGCTGCGCGGCCACTTCCGCCGGAACCATCAGGAAAACCTTGAATGAGCCGGGCATAAAATGCCATGCCATGCGGCTGTCCACGATCAGTCCGTCTGGACGAAGATTGAGGTCCTTGAAGACCCCGTCGATGCGGTCGTCGATTTCAGGGTGGGTCTCGGCGTACTGGTTCAGTTCGAGGGTGGTCATCCCCATTTCTTGCGCCAGTTTACGTTGGGCCTTGCCCGTCGAGTAGATTTCGTAGCCGAGGCGCGCATTCAGAACCTTGCTGACGGCCGACTTGCCGCTTCCCAGGTCCCCTGTGATCGTGATTTTGGGCTCCATGGGGTGAAGTTCAAATTTCAGCAGACAAATTTCAAGTTTAATTGGCTTGAGGGGGAGAGAGTCGGGAAAATGAACCGGGGAGGAACGCCTGCGTGGCCGTCCTCCCCGGTAGAAATATGCTGGCCAAAATCAATTTTGAACCAGTCCTGCGCATCCTTTGCCCGATTCTCCGACGCTACCCTTCATGCTCAGGTTGGAGATGGTAAAGGTGCAGCCGTCAGCATTGGTCGGCGAGGTGTCCAGCACGAAATAATATCCACTATCGCGGGACAGGGTCGAGGATGCGGTTTCGTTGTTGACCGAGTTGGTCACCTGAGCAAAGACATCGCTTCCCGAACCCGAGAAGGTCGCGGTGATCGTGCCATGCCAATCGGGGTCCGATTGTTCGTAGATGCCGACCTGATCGCCCCGCCCATCAAAATTCGAATTGAGTCCTCCGGGGATGGGGCCACTGCACGCTTCGAGGAAATCGACTTCGGCCGAGCCCTTCCACGGGTCACTGAACATCCAGAAGGCCATCCAGTCGGTCCCGAATTCTTCCGAATGACACGGCCCGGAGATTGCAAAATCAAAGCTGATTTCCGTGATGCCATTGTCGCCCAGGGTGAATACACAGGCAGAATCAGGTCTACAGCTGACGGTCCGGCAGCTGTCGTTGGCCGTGATGGTCATGCTGGTATCGTCGTAGACGAAATAGCTCTGCCAATTCGAATCGAATTCGGCAGTCGTCGTGCCGGTACAATTGGTCTCGTTGCTGAGGCAGCCTCCCGAGCCATATTCGCCGGGTGCGGGCGCGCCCGTGAACAGCGCACCAAAGGGCGGCGGTGTGGAGACGACCAGATCTTCGGGTTCACCCACCGTCATTTCGGGGGATTCTGGAGGCGTGGATTCTGTTTGATCCGGAGAGGAGGGACCACATGCACCCAGGAAGATCAGGATCAAACAACTCAAAGCGGTCAATGAAAATGCACGGTGTTTCATGTTGGAAGGATTAATAGATGAAATAAAAGAAGAACCCCGAGGGGACAATAACCCAATTTTGGCCTGGTCCATGCCGAATGCCGTTTGGGAAGAAATGAAAATCGAGATTCTAAAAAGCCCTTATGAAGTAGGTAAAGAGCAAAAAAATGTTTATCAATGCAAATCATTCAGGTTGTGTGTGGCGCAATAGTTTTTACCATTTAGAATCAAAAGTCAAGTCAATATGGGACGCAAGTCTGTTCACCTTTCCAATCCGGCATTGGACCACCTCGATTTTATGAAATTGGCTGGGACGGGGATGTTCTCGCCCGGGGCTGTGTTCGCGAGTGGAAAGGACATTGCGGATTCCCGGATATTTGCGCTGGCGAACCTTTGCCAAGGCTATTCCAAGCCCATGCACGTGTCCGACATGGTCGGACAAGAAAAGGGATCGATGGTGCCGCCCCGGGAAGTCCTCCATGCCCGCGGCTACTATTGCCATTATTCCCAGACCAGTCCGCCCCTCAATGTCCCCGACGAGTTGTCCCTCATCTATCTTCACACAGACGATCCCGCGGCCATGGAAGAAGCCCTCCAAGAGCTGTATCCCCGCATCAGCCAGAACGGGGCCATTTTCATCGAAGGAGGAGGGGCGAGCCACGAATTGGCGTTGCGGTTTGCGGGGCCGGAGGATAAAGTCAAAGGGGATCGGAAAGGGGATTTGTTCATGTGGCAAAAGGACTACGAGGAAAGCCTGAACAAGAAGGAAGACCTGAATGCCAGCGAAGCCCAAAAGGACTATGTATACCTCTGCTACCCCAATTCTCCCGGCGGCAAATTCAGGATGATGTGCAATAAAATGGGTTACGGCATCATCGACGATCCCACGTTGCCCTTTGATTTTGGGATGAAATGGATTGGTGAGACGTTTACGCCGAATGACATTGTCATTGAAGAATTGGCGGATCAAATTCACCTGGTCAATGCCCGGTGCGAGGACATCAGCAAGACCTACGTGGAAGCTGTCCACCAGGACGTCTTTGGTTACGGATTGGAAGTCGATCCGACGCAGTACATGGGGCTGGTGGTCCAGAAAGCCAATCTGAATGCGCAGTGCAAGGAAAGCCTGATCGAATGTCCCATTGATGAGGCCCTGCACGGATTCACCTACCAACGGCTGGTCATCACGCCCACGGAACCCGAAGAATACGAGGAGTACCGCGTGGCGATCACGGGCCGGGAGATCACCTATGTGGTGGTCAAACGCCGCCCCGTTTCAGAGCGCTTCAACCGGAGCGCGGGTTACGCACTGATCAAAACGGCGGATGAAATTTTCAACCCCGAAGAACAGGAATTGATCTTCGAAATGAGCGCCCAATCCGGATTTGAATATGGCGATCTGGACATCCTGCGGGACGCAGGCGATGGCCGGATTTACATCATCGACCTGAACCCGACCCCGGGCGGTCCGGGCGGCGGCTATTTCCAGGAGCAGCGCGACCAAATTGTGGAACTGCTCACGCAGGCCTTTCAGCGGGAGTTTTCGGCGGGATTGGTCGTCTGACCGGGAGGCTCAGCAAATTGCTGGAGGTCATAGCGCTGCAATTGCAGGAGGAACGCTTCGCGGTCCAGTTCCTCCAGCGCGGGCATCCGGGGAACCGCCAGCCGAAAAGGAAGCGCGGACAGGGGCTCCACCGCCAGCGCCAAATCGAAATGCTTTTCTACGGCTGCTTGCAGATGGGACGGGCAGTGCCCGTAGGGATACGCCAGCAAATCAGGTCTAAAGTTCAAGTTGTCTTGAAACCATTTAATGCCTTGAATCAGAAATGATTCGGCTTCTTCAGCTGAGAGCTGGTTGAAGGAGGTATGCGACCAACTGTGGCTGCCAACTTCGATGCCAGCTTGCGCGCTGGCGCGCAATTGTTCCACGTCCATGAGCGGCAATGTGCGGATCTCGGGCCGGGTGGCCCAAGCGGCCGTGGTGCCCAGCACATCCGGGCATACGAAGAGCGTCGCCTGGATGTGTTGCGTGAGCAGCCACTCAAAGGCCGGCAGGTTGTCGGCGAAGCCATCGTCAAAGGTGACGGCGAGGCGTTTTTGCCGCGGAGCGGCAACGGCCTCTGCCACCGTCCCGATCTCGTACCCGGCTTCCCTCACCCATTCGAAATGCTTTCGAAAGGTCGCAGGGCGCACCTGAAGTCCCGGGGCCACGAAATGGTCGCTCACGGAATGGTACATCAGGATCGCGCTCATTTCTTTTCCTCCCCATCATTCCCCATTTGCATTGCCTTTTCCACCGCCGCCTCAAACATCTCCAGTATTTTTCCCTCCGAAAACCGCTCAATATTCCGTTTTCCCTTTTCCACCAACTCTTTCCCTTTTTCCGGACTCTTCATCACGCTTCGAATTGCCGCGACCCACGCCTGGGGATTGGAGTAGTCTTCCTCCAAAACCGCAGAATTGCCCATCGATTCCTCGATACCCGAATGCTTGGAAGCGATCACCGGCACGCCGGCATTTTGCGCTTCGATTCCCACCCGTCCGAAGGCTTCCGCGTCCTGCGAGGCCACAAGGACGATGTCCGCCCGGGCGTAGAGGGTGGCCATATCGCCCACGGGCCATTTCTGGATGAGCACATTGGGCAGCGCCTGCCATTCATCCCCACATTCATGCGCCCAACCCGGCACCAACTCAAAGTCGATTTCCGGCATCAGTTGGGCCACCTGGAAGACGACATCTCCACCCTTGGAAGGAATGGGATTGACGAACAATATCCGCTTGCGCGGCCCCGCATTGGCCCGGGGAGGAGGGGGCAGTAGCGGAATCAACGGATAAACAGTCGTGGTTTCCGTATCGTAGTGCTGCCGGACATAGTCACGGACAAATTCACTGTTCGCCACACAGACCAAGCGGCCGATCAGGGGTACCTTCAAGCCAATGGCGAAGAAGTTGATGGGGTTGTAAATGTCGCGGACAAAATGGAGGACCGGCAAGTTCCAATTTTTGGCCACCAACAGCATTTCCACGGCCCCTTCGAGTTGGGTGCAGATCAATTCGGGCTGGAAGGATTCCATGATGCCTTCCACCATGGGCATGAAATCGGGGAGGAAATTGTGGAAGAACAAGACTTCACCCGGCCCTTCCAGCTCCAATCGGAGGTATTTGGGCACTTTTCGGTCCAGAAAATCGACTTCCTCTTCGTACCATTTCGTGTACTTGACCTGGGCAGTTTGGAAAAAGTGATCTGCATTTCCGATTTGCCCCGAATAGTCCCCCAGCATACAAACCGAGTGCCCCGCCCGTCCCAGCGCCGTGGCCAGTTCGAAGAAACTCTTCTCTGCCCCGCCCAGAAAAAAGGGATAGGCAGGACGGCGGGAAGCAAAAAGGATCTTCATGGAGGGAGGTGTAGGGGTAAAATTCCGATTTCGTGTCAGATTTGAACTAAATTCAAGGTCGTTCAAACCGGTTAATAAATCAAAAAATTCATTCGATGAAAAAGCACCGTCAGGTGGAGGACAATCCATTTAAGAGCCCTTTTTTATTCATTTTCACCCCGCCCAAACTGCGTAAAAATGTGTATATTGACATCTATCTCAAGATTTGTGATGTCACCTTCTTCTACCCAATTTCTCCCACTTACCCCCCGGAGTGAGTCCCTCGACTTGTCCAAATACAATACGGACAAGGTGCCGAACGGATTTTTGTCCTTTTATGACACCTTTTTCTCCCCCTTTACCGGTGAGAATGTCGCCATTATGGAATTGGGTGTCTTCAAAGGCGGAGCAATTGAGTTGTGGCACGATTACTTCCCCGCCGGGCAGGTGATTGGACTGGACCTGGAACTGCAGGTGTCGTTTCCGGACAAGAAGCGGATTCACCTGTTCGAAGGCCGGCAAGACGACCTTGAGTTGCTCGATCGGGCCGCGGGAGTAGTGTCTGAGGGCCTGGATTTCATCATTGACGATGCGTCCCACGTGGCCGAACCTACCCGGGCTGGCTTTTGGCACTTGTTCCACCACCATCTCAAACCCGGCGGCTGGTACTTCATTGAAGACTGGGGAACCGGGTACTGGCAGAATTGGCCCGACGGAAAAAAATACTGCAGCGATATCAATCACATGGCGGGAATGGTCGGTTTCGTCAAATCATTGGTGGATGAAGTGGGTGCCCATGACCGGACCCGGGATTGGTACGATCAGGACTGGACGCACGATTCTCCATTTGCAGAAGTTCGGTTTGTCCCCTCCATTGTCGCCATCCAAAAGAAAACGGTTTCCCATTAGACCACCCTAAAACCAGGAAGAAAGAATCTCTATGAACCCAGAACATTATGTCATTCCCGAAGCCCTGAGCGCGCCCTCGGAAATACCGGCGGAGGCATTGGCGTACCTGCAGAAGGACAATGAGCGCCTGCTGGAACTCAAACGGAGGTACGCGGCTCTTGACATTGAAGCCCTGCGGCCGTCCATTTGGGACGAAGGGCATACCGCGGAGCAGCTGGAGATGGCCTATTTCCGGGGAGACAATGCTTTTGTGTGGCAGAAACGGGACAATAACCTGGAAACCAATTATCTGTTGGCGGCCTATTACTACCAATCCATTGACAAGCTGAATCTTCTGGAAACGCTGGAGGAAGATGACCATTTCGGCATATTCACCTATCCGTTTCAGGAGAATAAGCTGTTGTCCCGGGACCTGTTGGATTCGGTAGGGGAGATTTTGTTTCTGGACGAAACCCTGAACCTTTCCCAGCAAAGCTGGAACATTCTGGACATCGGTGCTGGTTACGGTCGCTTGGCCCACCGAATGATGGAAGCCCTGCCGAACTTGAAGGGCTACTATTGCGTGGATGCCGTGCCGGAATCCACCTTCATTTCGGAGTACTACCTCCGCTTCCGGGAGTCGAAGGCCCAGGTCTGGTGCCTGGACGAAATCGAAGCGCAATTGGCTTCCGAGCAAATCGACCTCGCTGTCAACATCCACAGCTTTTCCGAATGTACCGCCGCGGCCGCCAAATACTGGCTGGACTTGTTGCGGGAGCACCGCGTGCCGTACCTGCTGACGGTGCCGAACCCCGTTTTTGAGCAGGGAGAGATCCTCTATTCCAAGGAGTTGGACAAGAGCGAGCCCGATTTGATGCCGACGATCCTGGCAGCGGGCTATGTCCCCATCGTCCAACGCCCGAAGTTTCTCGAACCTGGCGTTCAACGCAATGGCGTCACGCCCACCTGGTACCACCTGTTTCGGCTGGAGCAATAACATTTCCCGGACCGATAACATCCGTCCCGGTCGGATAAGCATACGGCAATACAATGAACACCCCCGGCCCCCAGCAAGATGGGGCCTTCCTCGATGAATTGACTCAGTGAAATGAAAGAATCTCAAGATCAACCCAATCCCCCCTTGGAGGATCTTCCCACCATATCCTTCTTCACCGCTTGTATGGGCCGGCTTCACCATTTGAAGCAGACCCTGAAGAAAAACATGGCGGACAACAAGGACTACCCCCGGCTCGACTTCGTCCTGTTGGATTATGATTCTCCCGATGGCCTCCAGGCATGGGTCATGGACAACTTTCAGGAAGAATTGGCTTCTGGCTACCTCAAGTATTTTCGCTTCGAAGGCACCGAATATTTCCATTTCAGCCACGCCCGCAACCTGGCGTTTCGGCTGAGTACCGGTCGCATCGTCTGCAATGTGGACGCCGACAACTTTACGGGCAAGGGCTTTGCCCATTACCTGGCCGAGGAACTGAATCCAGAGAAGGTGCTGACAGGGTGCCGGATCATCGACGGGGAAATGGACCCGTCCCTGGACGAAGGCTCGGTGGGACGTTTTGCGACCTACCGAGAGTTGGTGTACCGGGCGGGGGGGTACGATGAAAAAATGGAATCTTGGGGCTACGAGGACCTGGACCTGTGTGAGCGGCTGCGGGACATGGGAAATGCACTCGCGACCATTGATCCTAAATTCCTCAATTGCATTCCCCATGACGATGGGGAGCGCGTGAAATTCCTCAAGAACAAGCATATCGGGAGGGATACCGTCGACACCGAGGGTACCTGCTTCGAGCATACGATGATGTCCAACCAGAACCGTGAGAACGGACTCATCATCCTCAATCCCGACGGTTACGGCCTGGGGACCGTGAAGACCTTTTTCCCCGAACCCCAAGAAATCCAGGTCAAGCCCTACGTATTCCACAAGATTTCCTATTGCATCACTTCCATGAACCGGCTGGGGCATCTTCAGGAAACCTTGCCCCGGAATATGGCCGACAACGATGCCTATCCCCACCAGGAATTCCTGGTGCTGGACTACAATTCTTCCGATGGCTTGGAAGACTGGGTGGTCTCGGAGATGTCGCAGCACCTCGAATCGGGGCTGGTAAAACTGTTTCGGACCACCGAACCGACTTTTTTCAGCAAGAGCCACGCCATGAACATGGCGTTCAAGCAGGCCGATGGCGACATCATCGTGAACCTGGACGCCGACAATTTCACTGGCAAGCACTTCTCAGATTTCGTCAACGACCACTTCAACCGCAACGAGGCGTCCTATCTGATGCTGGACATCGACCGCTTTCCCGATCGGAGAGATGCGGTGGGCAGGATCGGCATGCGCAAGGAAGACTTTCACCGGGTGCGGGGCTACGACGAGCGCATGGATGGCTACGGTTGGGAGGATTTTGACATTTGCCACCGCCTGAATGCTTTGGGCCTCCACAAGGCATTGATCGACGACCGCTCCTTCCTCCACTATATTCTCCACGGAAATGCCCAGCGCGTGCAGGGCGGGAAGACCTTCCTCAAGCT
The DNA here is from genome assembly GCA_963923035.1 of uncultured bacterium. Taxonomy (GTDB): domain Bacteria; phylum Bacteroidota; class Bacteroidia; order J057; family JADKCL01; genus CAWUKT01. The sequence goes on along the minus strand of CAWUKT010000005.1, from coordinate 104,285 downwards.
GCACCAACTGTTCAAGCTGGCCTACCCGGGGGCGGATTCCTATTCCCTGTGCTTCTTCTTTAAGGATGGTCGTTTTGAGCATCTGGGCAATGGAAAAGCGGGAGATGGGAAATGGAGAATGGACGGGGAAAAGCTCGTCATGGTGAAAAAAAACGGGGAGGAGGAAGCATTTGAAGTCATCCCCAAGGAAAAACTCACCTACCTCTCGGCGGTCCAGAAGGCTTGTTTGGAGCAGATCACCGACATCGAAGAAATCAATGGCGCCATTCTGTGGTACCATACCTCGAAAAACGAGGAGCTGATGAAGGCTTCCATTCAGGAGGGGCGGGCCGCGGTCAATCCCGAGGGGTACGGCGAGGGTGAAGTCGTTCGAATCATGACAAAAAAACAATTGGTACTGTGAGTCAGGACAAAGCAATCTATCCCCACACCTGTTATCTGTTGGAGAGCCACCTCTGGCACGAGGAAATCTTTCCCCAGTGGATCAATTGGCTGAACCGGCTAGGATTTTTCGTGTACATCTATGCACGGCAAGATGTCATCGACCGGGATGCCACTCCTTGGGTGCCCAAGGGCGGCTTTGCGTACCGCCTGTGGGAGCCCGGTGCGCCCCCCGACACCAGCGAATGTGACTTGCTGGTGGTGAACACCCTGTCGGGCTTCATGAACGACAGCATCCAGGCCCTGATGGTCGAGGACCTTGCTCCCCTGGACGTGCCGGCCATTTCCTATATCCACGAGCCCATGTTCTGGGTCAGCCGGTTCCCGGTCCACGAACTCTACGTCACCTCGCCCGAGAAAAAATACCGTTTCCATCTCCTGCGGGATGGCACCTATATCCCGGACCAGGGGCCGATTTCCGATGACCACTGGTCTTTGGAGGGCGACCTGTTTCAGGTGCCCATCGAGGGCAATCTGATCCAATTTCAGCGGGCAGGTGACCGCTGGAAGGCCAGAGAAGGAGATCTGTGGGCAGATTTCCTTCCTGCGCCCCTCGAGTTGTACGATTACCTGAAACCACCTCAGCGGGCGGCGTATGTCTGTACGGGCCACAGCAAGGTCCTGATGAATGGACTCTTCCCGAGCGTGGACTTCCTGTTCCCGACCTATTTCGGCGATTTACCCCCGGTGGAACAGCGCCAGAACTATTGCATCACCGGGGAGATCGACTACGGCCGCAAGGACTATGTTTCCCTGACCGATGCCGCGGAGACCATCAAGCAATTCAAGGACGACAAGGTCATCATCGTGGGTGGAAACCGACTGTTGCATACGATTGGGAAGAACCGGCATGAGAACCGGTTGAAACAGGAAATCATGGCCCACGGGCTGGAAGACAAGATTGAATTCACGGGTTACCTGGGCTACCGGGAGTTTTTCAAGCACCTCAATCAATGCCGCTTTATCCTGCCGCTGATCGATCGTCGGCGGGATGGAGGGACCTATTTCACGAAGCTGGCGGGGGCGATTGCCTTCAGCATTGGGCTGGGGGTGCCGATGGTGCTGGACCAGGAATTGGCCGAACTCTACGGCGTGGAGTTCATGCCGACCTATACGGATGGCGATTTGGCCTCTGGCATTGCGCAGGCCGAGCAAATGGGGCCAGCTGAGTATGCCGCGCTTTGCCAGCAGACGTTGGCGTTGCGGGATCAGATCGCGGCCCAGAACTTTGAAAAGCTGGAGAATTTCATTCGTATGGCGATTCCGCGGGCCATTCCCAGTCTGTAAATGTGCGTTCGGGACGGGTTCGCAGGAGTGGAAATGGAGGCTGGATTTGATTTTAAGCGTTTGGTGGAGAGGGGAATAAAAAAAATGGAGAGGGGAGAGCAAAAAATGTTTGAAAAAAAATAAGGAGGCAGTTATCTTTGCAGTCCTTCAAATGGTGATTGTAGCTCAGTAGGTTAGAGCGCCAGATTGTGGCTCTGGAGGCCGCCGGTTCGAATCCGGTCTTTCACCCCAAACGCCCTCGCAAGAGGGCGTTTCTATTTCATCCCCACTTTTGCCCGCTTCATCCAACTTTTTTCCACTTTCACTTGTTTTAACCTACGCTATTTCCTCCTTTTCGACGAGGTTTGCACAGTCTATTTGTCCCTATCGGGCTACTATATGATTTTGCTATGTATCGACTACTAACCCTGATTTTATGTACACTCCTCTGGGCCAGCTCCTTGTCCGCCCAGAAGTACTCCATCAGCGGAACCGTCAAAGACGGCTCCAACGGTGAAGACCTGATTGGAGCGACGGTGTTCATCAAAGAACTGACCAACACCGGTGCTTTCACCAACGAGTACGGTTACTATTCCATCACCATCCCCGAAGGCGACTATACCGTCGTTTTTCGCTATGTGGGATTTGAGGTGGTGGAAAAATCTGTTTCGCTGACTTCCGACCAAACCCTGAATATGGAATTGGCGCTGGAAAATACGGCGATTGATACCGTTCAGATCACCGCCAAACTGGACAATGAAAATGTAACCTCGAATGAGATGAGCGTTTTGAAGCTCAATCCCAAAGAAATCGAGGCCATTCCCGTCTTGTTTGGAGAACGGGACATCCTAAAGACGATGCAGCTCCTGCCGGGAGTCCAATCAGCGGGGGACGGAAACTCAGGCTTTTATGTCCGGGGTGGTGCCACCGACCAGAACCTGATTCTGTTGGATGAGGCGCCGGTTTACAATGCGTCTCACTTGCTTGGGTTCTTCTCGGTGTTCAACAGTGATGCCATCAAGGATGTGACCTTGTACAAAGGTGGTGGCCCCGCCCAATACGGAGGGCGTGCCAGTTCGGTCATGGATGTGCGGATGAAAGACGGAAACTTGAAGAAATTCAGCGGAAAAGGCGGGATCGGAATCATCTCGAGCCGTCTGACCCTGGAGACTCCATTTGTAAAAGACAAGGGATCGGTCATGGTCTCCGGTCGCCGTACCTACGGTGACTTGTTCCTGAAATTGTCCCGGGACACGACGCTGAACCAAACCCAGCTCTATTTCTACGACCTCAACGCCAAAGCGAATTATAAAATCAACGACAACAACCGGATTTATCTCTCGGGTTATTTTGGCCGGGATGTGTTCAAATTCGGCGATCAGTTCGGTTTCGATTGGGGGAACTCGACGGCGACCCTGCGTTGGAACCACCTCTTCAACGAGAAACTGTTCTCCAATACCTCGTTGATCTACTCGAATTACAATTACAGCTTCAATATTGGCGACGACCAAAATGGATTTGGTCTTTCCAGCCAGATCGAAGACTGGAACCTGAAACAAGACTTTACCTGGTTTGCGTCGAGCGATCACCAGGTCCGCTTCGGAGGCCAATTGATCCACCACAACTTTGTCCCCGGACAGTTGGAGGTAGGTTCTGAGGTTACGATTACCCCCCCGGTCATTGATTCCCGCTACGCCCTCGAAGGCGCCCTTTACGTGCAGGATGAGTGGAAGGTCAACAACCGCCTCAATATCGGAGCCGGCCTGCGCTGGTCCCTGTTCAACAATATTGGCGATGGCGTCGCGTATACCTTTGACGAAGAAGGGGAAATCGCGAGTGAGACCCGCTACGACCGCTGGGAATCCATCGCCTTCAACCAGGGACTCGAGCCCCGGATTTCTACCCGGTACCTGCTCGACGACAAGAGCTCACTCAAGGGCTCCTACAACCGGAACTTCCAGTACCTTCACCTGTTGAGCAACTCGGTTTCGACGTCTCCCACGGACGTTTACGTGCCGACCAGCAATATCGTGAAGCCCCAGATCGCCGATCAGGTGGCAGTAGGCTATTTCCGGAACTTCAAGGAGAACATGTTTGAGTTCTCGGTGGAAGGATATTACAAGTGGTTGCAGAACCAGATTGACTACAAAAATGGCGCTGATCTCATCCTGAACAATACGGTGGAATCGGAGCTGGTCTTTGGCGAAGGCCGTGCTTACGGATTGGAATTCCTGGTGCGGAAGACGAAGGGCAAACTGACCGGTTGGGCCAGCTATACATTGTCCCGCTCCTTGCGGACCTTTGACGCCATCAATGGCGGCGAAGAATTCCGCGCCCGTCAGGACCGTCCCCATGATGTCAGCCTGACGCTGATCTACGAAGTTACTCCGCGGATCACTGTTAGTGGCAACTTCGTCTATTACAGCGGCGAAGCCGTTACCTTCCCCTCCGGCAGCTATGAAATCGATGGCATTACCGTGCCGTACTATACCGAGCGAAATGGGTACCGGGTGCCCGATTACCACCGGATGGACGTCGGGGTGACCTTCCGCCTCAACGACAATCCCAAGTGGAAGTCCATGCTGAACGTATCCTGCTTCAACGTCTACGGACGCCAAAATCCGTTCACGATCAGCTTCCAGGAGAACGACATGGGAAATACCGAGGCCGTACGACTGGCCCTGTTCAGACAAGTTCCTTCTATTTCGTATGACTTTGAATTCTAATCAACCGATGAAAAAATATATTCAATTCGTATTGCTGATCGGTTTGGGAATGTTCCTGAGCCGTTGCGAAGAGGTCATCGAAGTTGACCTGAACGAGGCCAACCCCCAATTGGTGATTGAAGCCAATCTGAATGTGGGCCTGGATGAACTCGTGGTGAACCTGTCCCGGACCGGTTCCTATTTCGACAATGACCAGCCGGTCAGGGTCAATGACGCGGTGGTCACCCTCTCCGTCAACGGGAACGCAATTCCGGTTCCCAACGAAGGAAATGGTATTTACCGTCTGCCCGTGACCGTCATGCCCAGCCAACGCGTCCGATTGGATGTGGTTGATGGCGGTGAGACCCATTTTGCCGAGGAAATCGTCCCCACTCCGGTGCCGATTGACTCCTTGAGCACCGAATTCTTCGAACCCAATTCCTTCTTTGATGGCGGCACCCTGGTGTCCATCAATTTCCAGGAGCCGGGAGGCGAGAAGAATTTCATCCGGGTGAAGATCATTCGGAACGGCGAACTGTTGGACGCTCCCGATGATATCATCGTGGAAGAGGACATCCTTTCGGATGGCCAATACGTGAATTACCCGATGTTCGGGTACTTCTACGACGTCGGCGAAGACGTTCAGGTCATCATGGAAAGTATTCCCGGGGCCGCTTTCGAGTATTACAGCACCTTGGTGGACATCACGGTAAGCCAGGGAGGCGGCAGTACGGCGGCACCCGCCAATCCGAATACGAACATTCAGGGCGGCGCGCTCGGACTGTTCAATGTCTTCATCGCCGATACGGCTTCGATCATCATCCCGACGCCGTAAGACTAAGCCAATAAGTAAATTTGCAAATAGAGGGGGCGGAAGCCCCCTTTTCTATTCCTGGCCAAAATCGTCGTAAAGCAGGTACTTCGCGCGGGTGGCCTTGAATTTGCCCAAGTCTGCCTGCCAGGACTCCCAGATTTCTTCTTCTGAAGCTCCGGCTTTGACCTGCTCGGCGAGTTTCTTGGTGCCGACGAGTTTGGGAAAAAAGGAGGTGAACAGGGGCTTGGAAAAGTCCACATTGCCCGTTTCCGTTTGGAAGTTCTTCAGCAGGGCCAATCCGGCCTTGAACAGGCTGGTACCGTCGACGCGGTTGGTGGGGCGGGCCCCGTAGCATTCTTTGCCTTTGAACTTGGGATTGGCGGATTTGCCGGGGATTGAGCGGGGAGTGAACCGCACATATTCAAATTCCAATCCAAAATTCTGGAATCCACCGCCGCCGTCTTCCATGACGGAATCCTTGCGCACCTGGTAGCGGTAGCCTTCGTGCCAGGGCGCACCAAACAACTCAAACGGTTGATCGGTGCCGCGTCCCACACTCACGGGCATGCCTTCCATCCAGCAGAGGACCGGATACAGGTAAGCGCTGTTGGGCGTGGGCAGGTTGGGGGAGGGGGCAACCCAATTCAGTTGGGTGTCTTCCCATTTCATATTGTGGTTGTAGTTGACACAGGGAATGATTTCGAGGATGCAGCGGACTCCATTGGAGAGCCAACCTTCGCCGTTCACCATATTCGCGTATTCCCCCACGGTCATCCCGTGGACGATCGGCACCCGGTGCATTCCCACAAAGGATTCCATTCCCTTTTCCAATACCGGCCCTTCCACATACCAGCCATTCGGATTCGGGCGGTCCAACACAATGACCGATTTCTTTTGTTCCCCGCAAGCCTCCATCACATACGCCAAAGTCGATATATAGGTATAGAACCGCGCTCCAACATCCTGAATATCAAACAACACCAGGTCGACATCGGCCAATTGGGCGGCACTGGGCTTCTTGTTTTTTCCGTACAGCGACACAATCGGAATCCCGGTCTTGGTGTCTTTGCTGTCCTTGACGGCCGCTCCCGCATCGTGATCCCCCCGGAATCCATGCTCCGGCGCAAATACCTTGGTGATGTTGATTCCAAGGGCCTTGAGGGTATCCACCAAATGGACGCCTCCGAATACGAGGCTGGTTTGGTTGGCCACGATTCCAACCCGGGTTCCTTTGATCAGGGACAGGCGGTCCTTGATCAGAGACTCAGCCCCGGTGACGACCGGATCCCCCATTGGCGCATCGCCCTTGAGACTTTCCAATCCGGTAGCGGAAGCAGGCGTATTGTTGGGTTGTACCGTATCGCTATCACACGCCGTGAATCCCCACATCAGGGCGAGAAAGAGCAGGACGAACTTGGTGGCTTTCATATCAGCTTGGGTTTGGGGGCAAAGATAGGAGATTTTAGGAAGGATGGAGGAGCGGAAAAAGACGGGGAATGGAGGGGGACAAAGGGAAAAGGAGCATTTGAAGAATTGCTAAGGGCGGAGTTTTTTGGTAAATTCCATTGATTCGGATGGATACCGAAGGTTTTTTTTAGGCTTTTATCAGTAAAATATGGACACCAGAATTGTGAAGGCGGCAATATACCCGCCCATTGGCATTGCCCGTGTGGGCAATAGCAAGAACGAATTTTATATTGGGCCGGAGGTCACCGCTCCCTCTAAACTTCCCATCAGTCACTACAAGGACGCCACCGGGGCCATCAAGCGCCAGGCGGCGCGGTTCCGCATCTACGGGCTCAATGCCGAGGGGATTCCCGTCAAAGAACTGAATTCCGACAATGCCAGCATTTCATGGACCGTCGAAGTCGCCAATAAAAAGGCAGCTTGGTACGAGTTCGAAACGGCGATGGACATCCCCGAAGCGGTGCCGGTCCGGCTCCGCAATTTCAACATCAAGGACCGCGAGTCCCTGATGATCAAACCCACCCCGAAAACGATTTCGGGAAACAATGCCGGGGGCGATGAATATGCCTTCGACGACGGCCATTTTCTGGGCCAGGAAGTCTACCTGGGCGAATTGAAAACCGACGACAAAGGCCGGTTGCTGTTCCTTGGCGGCCACGGCGTCTCCAATTCTCCCTGGCCCAACAATCCGCCCACGACCTTCGCGAACAACGACGGCTGGCACGACGATGTCTCCGACGGGCCCGTCGAGGCCAAGGTCATCTATGACAACCAGGAACTGGAATGCACCGGGGCCTGGGTGGTGACCGCGCCACCGAACTATGCGCCCGACCTGGTCGGCATCCAGACCATGTATGACCTCATCTTCAATACGATGGATGCGCCCAGTACCGGCTCGGCGGGGATGTATGCCAAGCGCAAGGATACACCTTCCTTTCAATTGGACATCCTGCCCATTCTCCAGCAGTTCTCCCAGATGCAATGGCTCAACAAAGGCTTTTTTGAGACCTTTGGGTACAGGCAGAATTATGATTTCACTGACGAGAGCCTCCTCCGGAAATTGTCGACGATATGGAAAGACGAGTGCGGAAACATCACCGACGACCCCTATCAAGAGGCGCGACGGATCATTTTTCATTATTTCCGCGTCCCCAATGGCAAAAAGGTAGACTGCAGTGCTTGGCCCTGGTTCTATGGCGACAACGTGGGCGCCAATACTCCCAATGCCTATTTCTCCGTTACCACCACGATTTATTATTACCTCGAACAGTGGATGAAAGGGAATTTTGAGGATGACTATGATCCCAATTTCACCGAACCCCAGCAGCTCCATGAGATCCCAACCGCAGAGGGACAAACTGAGATGCTCACCAAAGCCAATTTGCATTATTGCTTGGGCGGGCCTTTCCACCCTGGCTGTGAGTTGACCTGGCCGATGCGGATGGCGGGGATGTACAATGCCTTTTTCCGAATTCGGAAACGCTCGGTCCACAATCCCGAGCCGGTGTGGGGTGAATTCCTCGACCCGGCCCCATTCCAGTCCGGTGCGGCTTCGGTCACTCCGCTGGAAGTGTTCTGGAATGGTCCGGGCGACCTGACCCGTTGGATGGCCGTGCCGTGGCAGACAGATACCTCGAGTTGTCGGTCCGGATATACACCAGAATACGACCCCTATATTCCCACTTTCTGGCCCGCTACCGTCCCCAATAACGTTTTGTCCGTGCGTGATTATGAGATCGTCATGGATGAGACCTTGCCCCGGAAAGAACGCCTCCGGGCCTATAACCGTCGCGTGACTTGGTTCCGGGTTCTGGGCAAGTATTACCTGGAACAAATCGACAATATGACCCGCCAGTTTGGGGACCTGGGCATGATCACCATCCGTCCAGGGTTTGAGAATGATCCTGATTTCCCCGCGGAGATGTACGTGGAATCGGTTCCCTTTGCTCCGCCAGTGGACGGTACGCTCACTGAGGATCAGGTGGCCTCCATGCAGGCGGGTCTGGCCAGCGCCTTGGAGCGCTTGGCTTCGATTCCTGATTTCCAGGGCGAAACCGATGGCCGCGTAGGACGGGGAGCCTTCTTCGCGAAGAATTTCCATGAAGACTGATATTGCTATCATAGGGGGAGGGCCAGCTGGGTCCTCCCTCGCTTTGTATTTGGCGGCCCACGGCCGGGCTGTCTCGCTCGTTGACGCGGGACGTACTTCCCGGATCAAGCCCGGGGAAGGATTGATTCCCGCTGCCAAACGCATTCTGGTGGACCTCCAGGTATGGGATGCCTTTTTGGCCCAAGACCATCTTCCTTCGTACGGAAACGATTTTTTATGGGGACAATCGGAGGTCCAAAGCCGGGATTTCATGCAGTCCATCGATGGGCATGGGTGGCACCTTGACCGGGGTTTGTTTGATGAGATGTTGCGGGGAAAAGCGGAAGAAGTGGGGGCAAAGGCAATGTCGGGATTTGTGGAGCGGGTAGAAGGGGAGCCGGGGAAATGGAAATTGAAGATGCGGAGTGGCGCAAAGGTGGAGTGCCGATGGTGGGTGGATGCGACGGGCCGCCCGGCCCGTCTTGCCCGTCAGATGGGCGCGTCCCGTCAGGACAGCGACCGCTTGGTGGCTTTCTTTCAAAGCTATCGACCCGGCAAAGCCGGAGACCGCTACGGATCAAGCCTGATCGAGTCCCATCCGGAAGGCTGGTGGTACAATGCGTTGCTGCCCACGGGGCAGCGCCTGGTATACTTTTTCACCGATGCCGATTTGCCGGTCGTCAAGCAGGTTCAATCACAGGAAGGATTCAATGCGTTGCTGGCAGACACACAGATGGTCGGGGCGAAGTTGCAGGAATATGATTATGTGGGGGAGGGGACTCCGCAATCGGCGGATGCCCGGAGTGCTCGGCTGAGCCTCGCGGGCGGCGACCACTGGCTGGCCGTGGGAGATGCCGCCGTGAGTTTTGACCCCTTGTCCTCCCAAGGCATCATGACTGCCTTGTACGGCGGTTTACGGGCCGGACAGGCCTTGGTCGAAGACGAATCCACCGCTGCGACCGTCTTGGGACAAGATTTGGACCGGGTATGGGACCATTTCTCCGCCAACCGCCTCAACTACTACCAAACCGAATCCCGTTACCGTACCCATCCCTTTTGGCAACGTCGTTTTTCGTCCTGATGCTCTTATTCCGCCCAATGCCACTCCCCAAACTGGTTCGGATCAAATAAAATCTCCTTCACGTCCGCTTTGGTATCGATGTCATTGTAACGCTCTGTCTGGTACAATTGGCCGTCCAGGTAGAATTCCACCCAAGTCTCGATCCAGGCGCCGCCCTGGGACACAAAATCGTCGAATACGACTTCGACGAAAGGCCCTTCTTCCGCCGGATCCAGCCGCCGGACAGTGGCCAGCAAATTTCGGTGCAGCCAAACTTGTTTGCTTTCCAGATCGCCGGGCTCAGCCCCAATCACATACACGGGCTCGCCATGGAAGTGATTCAGGTGGAATTTGTCCAGGTCATAGCCAAAGCGTTCCATCCGCGCCACCAGGGTATCATACGAATAGGTAGCGACCCCGCCCTCCAACAGCAACAATTCGTTGTATTCCGGGCCGGAACGCATGAGTTCACCTTTGCGGAAGAAGAAAGAGCTGTCGTTGCGGTAAATCACGGCAGTTTTGTTCTCCAGCGGGCCAAAATCAATGCGGAAGCGGTCGGGAAACAGGAGGGCTTCGTGCCAGGTGCTGGTGTCGCGGGGAGAGCCATCTTTCTGGAAGCGAATGGTGGTTTGAATGAAAGTATAGCGGTCGAATTCCAAATCCTGGGCATCTTTTTGGAGTTGGCGAAGAAGTGCTTTCGAGTTGTCAGGGCCTCCGGAAGTGGGAAAATCAAAGGTGCCGGGATAAAACGCTGGATTCAATTCCACGTCCAGGACGTCTCTCCATTTGGGTCCTTTTTCATCCACCTGAAGTCCCCATGCGAAGGGGAATTGCAGCCCATCTACGGAGCGAAAGTCTTTGAAATAGGTCGTGAAAACGCTCCCTTTCCACTTGGGATCCTCACTCGTTTCGCTCACCGCTTCGATCAAGTAGCTTTCGGCATTCAAATAGTACGTTTGCACATCGGTTTTGCTTTTCTTGACCTCGATTTTCCAGACCTTTTTCCCCTGCCATTCTTCTTCTCCTTTCAAATTTACCCCATAACCATTCTCTCGGGCGAACATCAATTCCTGGTAGAATTCGGGCTCCTCCGCCATTTCAGCCGCTTCGCCGGGATCCATGTCCTCTATTTTCCCATCCTGTTCGATCCAACCTCTTTTTCCGTCGTAGCCTTTCACTTTTGCAGCTCCTTTTCCCTCAAAAACCAATTTGAACTGGTTCGGATATGCGGCGAGAGCCTTAGTCCTTCGGCCTTCCTCAGTCGTACACACCGTGGTCCATCCCTTCAGCTTTTTCCAGGCGGCTTTACCTCCCATGGCTTCCGCATGTCGTTCGATGATCTCATCAACCGTCGGCTGGTCAAGGGTTCCCTTGGAGAGGGTCAGGAGCGGGCTGCCCACCAGGAGCAGGAGGTAAATCAGGTGCTTCATGGAACAATGATGGGGAAAATAAATGAAAGAAGGGGGGCGGATGTTGCGGAGAGCGGGGCGACCTGAATCCGGCGGGGAAGGAGCGAATTACTGATAGGGAATGACCGGGTCGGTCAGGCTATGGAGAAAGGCCTCTAAGTCCGATTTCTCGGTGGGAGACAGGTTGAGGGGCTCCTCGAGTAAGGTGTCCATGTTGATGGGATTGTTGACGAACTTGGACGGATCATCATAAAAATCAATCACTTCTGCCAAGGTTTCGAAGCGGCCATCGTGCATGTACGGTGGGGACAGGGCAACGTTGCGGAGGCCAGGAACTTTGAATTTTCCGAGGTCACTTGAATCCTTCGTGATTCCAAACCGGCCCACATCGTCTCCCTTTTTGCCTTCGTATAGGCCCACATTGCGGAATTCATCGCCGGTAAAATCAGGCCCGAAGTGGCAATCGAAGCATTTTCCCTTTTCGAGGAAAATATCTCTTCCCCGCAGCGCTGCGGGGCTCAGGGCATTGGGATCGACATCGTTGAGCCACTGGTCGTGGGGAGCGGTCCCATTGCTTTCCAGGCTCCGCACAAACGTCGCCAAAGCTGCCAATACCAGGGCCGAATCAGGCTCAGCTTCATAGGCGCGCTCAAAAAGCTCCTGGTAGCGGCCCAATCCCGCCACTTTCCGGACGGCCATGCCATAATCGAGGTGCATCTCCACCGGATTCTCGATGGGCCCCATGACCTGCTCTTCCAGCGTCGCCGCCCGCCCATCATAGAAAAAATAGGGCCGGAAAGCCATGTTCATGACCGAGGGCGTATTGCGGGTGCCGAGCTTCCCGCCGACTCCCTTGGACAAGGCGACGCTGTCGGCAAAGGCAAATTCAGGCTGGTGGCAGCTCGCACATGAGATGGTAGAATCCAGGGAAAGAATGGGGTCGAAAAACAACTGACGACCGGTTTCGATGCGGGATTCCCAATCAATTTCTGGTTGGGGATTGGGGAGGGCCGGGAGAATGAAAATGGAGAATGCCAATGGCAAAATAAGGAGAAGCAATTTTCCCCTGCGTTTCAGAAGCCTTTGGTGTGAATGTGGCGTCAACCTCATTGGGAACAAAAATACAACTTCCCTTCAAATTTGAAGGTGATGCTTGTCACCTAAAAAGGTCAGTTTTTGCGTTCGACGAAGTACATGTCGACTTCACCTTTGTTCTTGGCAGCGATTTTTCCCCGGTATTCCAGCTCAAAAATGCCTCCGAGAAGCTCGCGGGTGGCGCCCGAGACGTTGACCTTGTCGACGACACCACTGCTTTCCATCCGGCTGGCCGTGTTGACGGCATCGCCCCAAATGTCGTAGGCAAATTTGCGGATGCCCACCACTCCCGCGACGACCGGCCCGGAATGGATGCCAATCCGGATGTTCCAGGGCGGTTGCCCCGCCGGGAGTTGTCGGTTGAAGTTGCGGATGAAATTGCGCATTTCGAGGGCCGCAAGGGCGGCCCGCTGGGCGTGCTTCGGATCGGGCTCCGGCAATCCGCAGGCGCACATATAGGCATCTCCAATCGTCTTGATCCGTTGGAGGCCATTTCGTTCCACGATCAGGTCGAATTCCAGGAAGATGGCATCGAGCTTTTCCACCAATTGGGCCGGGCTGAGCTGCTCGGAGATCATGGTGAAACCCGAGAAGTCCGTGAAAACGACGGAGACTTCCTCGTACAGACGGGGAGGGGAGCTGCCGTTTTCCTTCAACTCGGTAGCCACGGTCAGCGGCAGGATGTTGAGCAACAGGTCGTCCGATTTTTCTTTTTCTTCCGCGATCAAGACCTGCTGACGGCGAATCTTGCTGTTTTTTCGGCGCAATTGGAGAAGGACGATGAGAACAATCAGAACCAACAAGCCCAGCCCGCCAATCGTATAGATCAAATTTCGGTTGCGGAGCCGTTCCTGGTCGGCTTGCCGCTCCGCAGATTCCAATTCCAGGGTCTGGATGCGGTTTTCCTGTTGGAGGGACAAGGCCCTGGTTTCGCTCTCCCGAGCGAGTCCTTTCTGCCGATCCAATTCCAATTCGCGGATTTCCTGCTCCTTCTCTAGCGAGAAGATCTCCGCCTCCTGCAAGTCCTGAAGCCGTTGGGATTCAGACAAGCTGAGGGCGGCCCGGGCCCGGGCTGCGTCCAGGGAGTCATTCTGCGATTGGACCACCTGCAATTCGAGTTCCTTGGCAATCCGTTTTTTCGCTTCTTCCTCCCGCGCCTGTTCCGACTTCAGATTTTCAATTTCCAGGTCCTTGATTTCCCGATCCACCTTCAACAGGTCCATTTCCTTCTCAATCCGGTCCATCAAGTATTGTTCCTGCGCCAAAATGCGGGCCCGGTTGTCTTCTTCGTTCTTCAAAGAATCCCGCAACGCCAAAAAGTCTTCCTTCGCCTTTAGGGCCTTCTCAAAATCGTAGAGCGATTCGTAGATGAGGGCACGGGTAGAATAACCATCCAGGAGCAGGTCAGGATGCTGGTTTTTTCGGGCCGAACGGAGGGTTTGGTCGTTGAAAAAACGGGCATTGTAGGAGTCGCCGAATTGGAGGTAGGTCCGGGCGAGGTAATTGTAGGCAATGGTCTCGGTCCGGGTTTGCCCTGCGCTCTGGGCGGACCGGGCGGCCTGTTGGAACCGTTCCTTGGCTTCCGGGAAATCCTTTTTGTTCTGCGCAATGACCCCCAGGTTCAGGAGGACTTCGCTTTTCAGAACGGGGTCAGGCGGTTGCAATTTGTCTACCCTGCGGACGACTTCTTCGAAATAGGCCGCGGCGGAATCCAATTTCCCCATGAATTTGGCTGCGAATCCCATATTGTTCAGGGCGATCAGGGCGCTTTGTTCATCGCGGGCCCGCTGGGCCAACCGCAGGACTTCCCGGTTGACCGAGACCTCTTCCGAGTACCGTTTCCGGGCGTGGGCGATCCGCGCTAATTGTTGTTGGATCCAAAGCTGGTCTTTGAAGCGTCCCTTGGCCGCTGCGGTTTCGTAGGCGATCAGGTAGTTCGCCTTGGCTTCTCGCCATTTCTGCTCCTGGTGGAGGGCCCAGGCGTAGCGCTTGAGGGCCTGAAAACCAAGGTCTGAATTGTTGGATTCGGTCAGCCCGATGACTCTGAGAAAAGCATCGGCGGCTTTGGGATAAATCTTTTGCTCGAGATAAAGGAGGCCGATTTGATAAAGGGCCTCGGCATGCGTGGCGGTATCGCCTTGGAGCTCAAGGTAATTGGCGTAGTTCAACCGGGTCCGAAGCTCTGAGGTCACATTTTTGGCGGTCTGGTACATCAGGATCAAGCGTTCGGACGTCATCCGTACCCCCGCATCAAAAGAGGTTTCCTCTGAGATTTTAAAGGCCTTTTCCAACAGCACCATCGCACTGTCCCCTTCCAACTCATTGGCCGCCAGCATGTACTGGCGCGCCGTGTCGGGATTCATTTCCTCGGCGGTAATGGTCACCTGGCTGGGGAGCTGCACGGCACATCCCACCAGTAAGAGCAACAATATGATCTGTCTCAACAGCATTTATTCTCTTCGGTTCAGGTCAAATGAAAGGCCGCCCAAAATATGTCGACCCGGCTGAGGGAGATAGTCGTATCGAAATCCGGAAATGGTATTCGTATAGAGCCCGTGGTTGGTGGATCGGGTGGCATTGGTGATCCGGGCATAAATTTGGAGCCGATCAGAAAGGGTTTTTCCCACGACCACATCCACATTGTAAAATCCATCCCCAACCCTGACCCGGGCTTCGTCATTGATGGTCTGAACCGCCCACGGATAGGAAGAAAACGTCTTGCCAAAAACCGAAACATAGAACTTCCAGGGGAGCTTGAGGTGGACATTGAGGCCGGTCATGAAGCGGGATACATTGCTATAAGTCGTATCGAGGTCGACGACCGAATCAATCCGCTCAAAGCCCAGGTTGGCCGAGGCAAATGCTTCAACCCGTAGGAACCGGTGGTTGTCATAGTTGATAAAGCCTTGGAGACCTGTGAGTTGGGAGAATGAGTTCGCGTTGAAATATTCCACTTCGAAAAGCGTGGCATCGAAATCACCTCCCGGTCCTCCGGGGCCACCACCGCCGCCCGCAGTTGTCGGCAAGTCGATTTCAGGAAAGAGGCTGTTCCGGCGGGCATGCATGAAAATATGCCCCGAAAGGCTCAGGTTCGGATGGGCCTGGAAATCAAAGCCCCCCTCGATGGTTTGCATGGTTTCGGGGGCCAGGGTGTTCTCGTAGCGCACCAGGACAACTTCATCGCTCATCCCCGGAGGGTTGTCACCTTCGTAATTGTTGAAGACGTAGAAGAAGTTGGGGGCTCGAAATGCCTGGGCTGCCATCCCCCGGACCCGCCAACGTTTGCTCACCTGGTAAAAGGCGCTCACCTGGGGGCTCAATCGGGGCTCGAAGGTGTAGATGCGGTCAAAACGGACCCCACCAATCAATTTCAGGCGATCTGTTTTGTAGTAGACCTGACCAAAGACCCCGAGGTTGTCGGAGTCATAAGAGTGCAACACCGAAACCCGGTCGATGGAGGAAATCGTGTCGGAAGCATTCCGAACCACTTCAATTCCATCCGGTGTCGTCAAATTGTTCCGTTCTTCATCCCAGGGATCTTTCAGGTAACCCTGGAAAGGCACGCCCGTCTGACGGGTGAAATTCGCTCCGGCCAGAAGGCTCCACCGCTCTCCCGGATCAAAGCTCAGAAAGGCTTCCGCGCTCAGGTCATCCGACTCGGCATACATGAAGTTGTTGTAAGAAGAGAGCGGGTGATCCACACCATAATAGCTGGAATTCGGGTCCATCCGGTAGATCAGCGCATTCGCCGAAGCATTCAGGTTCCATTTGCCCCAACCTTTTTGGTAGCGGAGAGAATGACTTTGGATGTTTTCGGCAAAGTAATTGTTGGGATTGTAGAAGGCGACCTCTTCGAAATGGTTCCCCAATCCGCTGTGGTCCTCCCGGGATAGAAAGTGGTAGCTATAACTGAGCCCACGGAAATCAGCCGAGGCGCCAATCATCCGGCTCACATGGGGAATGCGTTGGATTTCCGGAGAAGTGGAATCTCCTTCTTCGGTGACCCACAATCCAGTGGGGAGGACTTCCAGTCGATCCAGCCGGAGTTCCGGATAGGAACCGTCAAATCGGATCGCCAAGTCATCGACCGAATAGGACGAAGCGTAGAAATTGTAGTTGAGAATGTTCTCATCGACGCCAATCTTTCCTCCCAAGGAGAGGTGGATGAGTTCGGCGCCCCGGGTACCCAGGCCGACGCCCCCGCGGGCTTCCACCGGCCGCTCTACCGATCCGATCACGATGTTGATGACGCCTGCCATGGCGTCCGTTCCGTAGGAAGCGGACGCGGCCCCGAGCACAATCTCAATCCGCTCAGCGGATTGGATCGGCAGATTCGCCCCCAAAGGCATGCCCCGGGCCGCCGAAGGCGCAATGGGGACTCCATTGATGAGAATCTTGGTATACAAATTGCCGATCAAGCCCCGCATCAGGAAGGTTTCGCCCATCATGGCCGATCCGGGTTGCGAAGTCCGGAAGCCCGGCAGCGTCTTGAGAACATCCACCAGGGTAATGTACCCGTTGCGTTGGATTTCATCCCGGGTGATCACAATGGTCCGCACCGGCAATTCATCCGCGTTCGCGGAAATCCGGTTGGCCGCGGAGACCTTTTTCTTTCCCAATCCGGTGAACGGAGCCAAATCATTTACCCCGAACAATTCACTCTTAAAGACCGAATCGACCTGCGCCCGGAGCGCATTCCCATGGCCGAGGAAGAGCAAAAAGAGGCTGAAGAGTATGTACCTGATGCTTTTCAAGATGGTAGCTAAAAGTAGTCAAGAACGGGAGGACTTTGAAAGTGACTCCCACATGGAACTGAAATAATTCGGGACCGGATTGATCGACAGCACGGCCGTAGGGCTGTGGTTCGTGATCCAGTCAGCGGTCGAGCCACGGAGGTTCGATTTGAAATCGCTGTCGCCACTTTGGGTCAGGCAACAAATCAGATCGGCTTTCACCGATTCGGCAAATCGAACCACCGCTTCCCCCGGCCGGTTGCTGGGAGGGAGGGCGGTTCCCTCAATTTCGGTCAGTCCGGCTGACCGGGCCTGGCCCATGGCTTCCTCCAAACGGGCCTTGATTTCTTTTTCCTGTCCCCCTTTTTCCGAACCCACCCCACAAAAATGCAATCCGGAACCGAGGTGCTGGGCCCATTCAATTGCCCGTTGAACGACCTGGGGGGCTTCTTTGCTGAGGTCCACCGGAACGATCGCCATTCGAAAACCAGGCGTCGACAGCGGATGACGGATGGTCAGGACCGGGCAGGAGGCCTGGCGAATCACATGGTTCACCGCCGATCCCAGGAGCTTGTCCTTCAAACCGGTGCCCCCTTTGGTGCCGAAAATGACCAGGCCGGCGTTGAGGTCCCGGGCGCAGGAGACGATGACCTGCTCGGGGCGGTTCCCCGAGCGGACCATGGTCGTGACCTTGGGAGCCCCCCACTGCCGCAATCGCTTGGCGTACTCATCGAGGGCAGATTGAGACCGCCGGCGGGCCTCGGACTCATTCACATCCGAAAACAGCCGGGAGATTCCCGCTGGCAGATGGAATGCGTGGAGCAATACCAATTCCGCACCATATAGCTTGGCGAGGTGGACGGCCTGGCGCTCCGCCTTCTCCCCGAGGGGGCCAAACTCAGTGGGGAACAGGATGCGTGCGTCGCTTAGCATGGGCTGGGTAAAAATCTCTTAAATAGTGGGTTGAATTTGGCCGGGAGTGCAAAGAGAGAGGCGGCGCTGGATGGCGACGAGGTTGTCGGCCTTGCGGGCGCTGCGGGTCTCCCGGGCGGTACGGGTGAAATAGGTGTGTTGCCGGATGAATTTGACTTGAATTTGATCCCACTCACAAAAGTCCGCGACAATATTGCGGGCCAGGAATTCCCTGTACAATCGTCCTCCGACTTCGAAAAAATCGGGTCGGCCGAGATAGTCCAGATCGGCGTCACAAATGATGTGTTCCAGATGGTCCTGGGGGCGCTGGGGCACCTGGGTCGCCAGAATGAGCCGGGCGATCGTGTTGACCTGGTTGGCATTGTAGCCATAACCGGGGAGCATTTCATGGGCCAGGGTGGCACCATGCTTTTCGTGGGAGACAAAAGAACGGAGAAAGCCAGCATCGTGAAGCAAGGCGGCAACTTTCAATAGGTGTGAATCTTCTTCTGAGACGCCTTCGGCTTGCGCCAAACGCATTGTGGAAGCCATTACGTCCCGCGTATGCCGGGCGGAATGGTAGGTCAGTACGGGGTCCAATTCTTTTTCCAATCGGGCCAATACTTCCTCCTCCAATTGTTGGTAATTTTTCATAACTCTTTACGGATAAGCCGGCTCCCTTTCACAAAAACTCAACAGAACCAATGAGGAGAAACTTTTCTGTGAGAACCGGTGGGCGAAAAATAGCGGGTTTTCATAGAAAGTGTCTGAGTTTCATTGGGAACAGAAGCAAATCCGTAGTGAATGTAATGAATTTTTCAGTGAATGGTTTTATGGGGCAGGAAAAGGACAAATGAATTTTACCGTGGTGCCGTGGCCGGATACATATTCCAGGTCGCCCTTGAGTTCAAGGGCAAACAAGGTCAGCAGACGCATGCCATAGGACGTTTTTACGGCCAAAGGGTCCATTCCTTCGGGCAAGCCGGCCCCATTATCGACGACCGTCAATTCCAACTTGCTCCCGTTCCGAACCAGCTCAACGTCGATCTTTCCTTTTCGTCCCTCCGGGAACGCATACTTGAACGAATTCAGCACCAGCTCGTGGATGATCAGCCCCAGAGGGACCGCCTTTTCGACGGGCAGCACAAACGATTCAATGCTTCCATTCAACGTGATGTCCTTGTCTTCAGCCTTGTATGAGAACGCCAGCTCCTCCAACAATTGCTTGGAATACGGCTCCATGTCGATGGCTTCCGTATGTTGGCCCTGGTACAACTGGGTGTGGATCAGGGCCATCGATTGAATTCGGTTTTGGCCCTCCCACAACACGCTTTTGGCGTGGTCATCGTTGAGGTAACGGGTGTGGAGACTGAGGAGGGAAGAAACAGTCTGGAAATTGTTCTTAACGCGGTGGTGAATCTCCCGCATCAAGGCGTCGGCTTTCTCATTGGCTTTGCGCTCGGCTTCCAGGATATATCCCTTGCGGCCCATGTATTGCACCCAAGCCAAGACCCCCATGCCCGCCGCCAGCAGCGAGACCAACATCAGGGGCACAATCCATACATTTCCTTCCATTACAATAAGTCAAAGTGTTTCATAACTGTTTCCCGATAGCTTTTACTGACTGGAATAACTTTTTTGCCGATGATCAGCATATTGTCCTCGATCGCTTCCACGCGTTTGATATTGGCGACGTGGCTGCGGTGGACCCGGATCAGGTCCGGTGAGGTGAGGCGTTCGGACACGGCCTTCAGGGTAAACGAAACAAGGTAGTTCCGTTCGGGGGTGGCAATGCGCGCGTAGGTGTCTTCGGCTTCGACCCAGAGGATGTCGTCCTGGAAGATTTTTTCGTAGCGGCCCTTATGCTTCACGAACAAAGCCCCATAGCCACTGGCAATCGGAGTTTCCTGACTGGGACGCTCTTGCTGGTAGCTGGCTTCCTGGCCGGATTCCAGGTTGTACATGGCGATTTCAATCGCAGCCCGCAAATCCTGTGCCTTGAAGGGCTTGGTGATATAGGCAGCCGGCCCTGTCGCTTTGGCCTCGACCAAAGTTTCTTTGTCAGAGCGGGCGGTCAGGTAAATGAAGGGAACCTGATAGGACTGCTGAATGATCCGACCTACGGAAATACCATTCATGCCTTCCCCGAGATCAATGTCCAACATGACCAGGTCAGGCTTGATTTTCTCCAGATGCTCCAGTGCTGCACCACCAGAATGGGCTACGGCGACTACTTCGTAACCCATTTCCTCCAGAGAGTACTTGATGTCTTCTGCGGTCAAAGGACGGTCCTCGACCACAAGTATTTTGAGATTTGCCATAGAGTTGTTTTGATCCAGTGAAAATTAATAAAAAAGTGGGAGCTGGTTCTGCTTGCTACCAGCTCCCTCGTCCAAACGGACCCACCGGGTCCTTTTTTGGATGTTTGAATCTCGTCTAACTATCTAAAGAACGTAACCAGAAGGGTTAAAAAAGAACGTTTATTCCTCGAGTATGATTCGCTTACAATTGACATTACGCCCCTGTTCCCGCTGAGGATGGCAAAAAGCAGCCAGTAGTGGGAGGGAGGTAGTGAATGAAGGAAAAAAGGGAGGGAATGGAGCAGGTTAAATCCAAGAGGAAAAAGTCAGACGGACAATTTTCGGGAGCGTTGACTCATGATCCCCGGTAATTCACCGTGACCGACTCGATCCGATCCGCCATGCGGATCTGGTGGACCACGTCCATGCCCGCGACCACGCGGGCAAAGAGCGAGTACCGTCCATCCAGATGGGGCGTCGGGCTGTGCGTGATGAACAGCTGGCAGCTTTCGGTGTCCGGACCGGCCGAGGCCATCCCAACCGCGCCAGTGCCATAGTAGACGGGAGGGACTTCCGTCCGGAGGGTATGGGAAAGGCTTCCGTAACCATCTCCCCGGGGGCAGCCGCCCTGGATGACAAAGTTCGGCACCACCCGGTGGAAAAATTTCTTATCGAAATGGCCCGCCTCGGCCAGCTCGACAAAATTCGCGACCGTGGCCGGCGTTTCTTCCACCATCAATTCGAGGGTGATGGTGCCGCGGGTCGTGACGAGGTCCGCCGTAGCCGTAGGCGCCAGGCGTCCGACAATCTCCCAATCGATGGGATGGTTATACTCAATTTGTTGGTAAATCCGCCGTTCATCGCCGCGGTACTTGTAGATGGCGCGCTGCAAGATACGGTAGCCTTCCAGCATCGCTGGCAACTCCATCGAGTCCAGGGCCGCTTCCAAAAAGTCCGTATCGGTGATCAGGTCGGCGTAATCCGCTTCGGTACTCGCCAATTCAGAGGCAGCCGTCGCAATCAGGCCGTCGTCTCCGCTGTTCAGGGCTTCTTTGAGGATGTCCAGCCGGGTTTCCACCGGGATTTCATCCCGGTGATTGCCAAAGATGGTGTTCAATGCGAAGAGCGAATAGGACCGGTCCACCAGATCAGTCTTTTCATTCAATTGGCGCCGCAGAAATTCGACTTCACCCGGACTTTCGGAGAAGGCCATCAGCAAGAGGCCACGTTCGTAGCGGCTTTCGCTTTCCATGTACATGGCTTCCACCGTGCTGACGATCCGACGGTTCGTGGGATCGGCCCCGATAGCGGCTTGGTACAGGAGGCTCCGGACAATCCAATCTTTATTTTGGAGTCCCAGGGCGGCCAGGGTATCGGCGGAGATTCCCCGGGGATTTTGTTGGATGGCAAAGGCTGCCCCGAATGCTACGTGGTGGTTGTCGTCCTGCAACCACGGCACCAGCTCCAATGCGGTAGTATCGGGAATGCCTTGGTAAACGAGCAGGGCATTGACCTTGGTGCGGTAATCTTCCGCCGGGTTGTTGATGACTTCAAGGACGTAGGGATGGGCCTGGGCGGAATCCAGATGCTGGGTGGCGCGGGCCAGGTTCATCCGCACAATGGGGTCGCTGAAATTGGAGAAGTCTTCGAAGACGCCTTCCAGCAAAACGGCTGGCTCCACTTCTTTGCGCCGCGCGAAATAGGACGCGGCGAGTTGGGCGGCTTCCGGGAACTGGCCATCCAGGATAAAATCACTGGACATTTCTTCGCCGGCTCGGGAATTGATGTTGCGCAAGCCAAACCGGTAGATCGAGCGCATCAGGCCCAGCGGATTCGGATTGCCTTTGAGGTCGGCAAATTGGAACAGGACATAATCGAGGTCCAGGCGATTGCCCAGTTTGCCGAGCGCCTCCAGGAGGTGGTCCAGCAGCTCAGGGCTGCGGTCCAGCACCGCATTTGGGTCGGCGAGGGCCTTGCGGAGCTCCGGAGTTGCCGTGGTATCACCCGTTTGGCCGAGCGCATACGCCGCTGCCGCCGCCACGCTGGCGTCGGGATCGGCCAAGAGGTCGATCAGCAAGGGAACCGCGGGATAATCCCGCATCGAGGCACAGGCGAGCGCCGCTTCCTTGCGGTAAATGGCCTCATCCATCTCAAAGTAGGGCGCAAGGCTGTCCAGGCTGCTGGCGTCCTGGTGGTCGTGAATCTTGCGCAGGGTCGCATCACTCCACCGGTTCTCCACCGGAGTATCTTCTTCCGAATTGACGTCAGAAGTTTCGCAGGACCAAAAGAGACCGGCAATCAAAAACAGAGGGAGGAGACGGGTAATGCGCATGGGATTTGATTTGGGGCGAAAATTAAGTGGATTGTGGAGGGGATGCAAGCTCGGAGGAAAGAGAAATGGACGAAATAGAGGGAGATTTGATTTCTTTTGTTTGCCGCCCTTTCCCCGTTGTTATTTCCCTGCTTTTTTCATTTCCTCCCACCTCTCCCGCGTCAATCTCCACCGTTTCACTGGCTGCTCAAAATTCAGGGACCCCGGGACCGTCACGTATTCATTTTCAAACTGGAATCCCAACATGGGCAGGGTGGCATTGGGGGCCGGATTGTGGGCAAAAGGCTCGCACCAGAGGGTTTGGAGCTGCAGCCGGTCAAAGAAATAGGGGAGGGACAAGGCGACCAATTGACGACCTACACCCCGTCGGCGACGGGAGGGATGCCAGATGTGCAGGTGCATATAGGCTTCCTGGCCATACTCGATCCGATTCACATTGCAATGCCCAATGGCTTCTCCATCCACCCACCAAATTGTAGCTAGAGATTGCTTCTCCGCATCCGGCAGCGCCACTTGACCCTCGAGCATACTGGTCAGGGAGGCCGCCGAGGGAACCTTGTCCAGATCGACTCCCATGCCCTCCAAATGAGCCGGGTCCGACGCCGTCCAGTAGCGAATGATGGAAGGGATTTCGGTAGGGGTGAGCAGCGTCACAGATAGGCTGGGTGGGGTCATGGCGGTGATTTGGGTGAAAATAATCAAATCTCTCCGATTTTGGGTTGGGGCGATTACCTTTGCAGCATGAACGAAAATTTACTGCCTGCCTTCCAGCGACTGTTCGAAGTGGTCCATGAATTGCGCGAAAAATGCCCCTGGGACCGCAAGCAAACGAAGGAATCGCTCCGGCACCTGACCATTGAGGAGACCTACGAGTTGTCCGAGGCCATTTTGGAGGACGATTGGGACGAAGTGAAGGTCGAAGTAGGGGATCTGCTGCTGCACATCCTGTTCTACGCGCGTCTGGGCGAGGAAGTGAATGCGTTTTCGACCGAGGAAATGATTGAGACGCTGACGGCGAAGTTGATCCGTCGCCACCCGCATATCTATGGGGATGTGCAGGCCGACACGGCGGAGAAGGTGACGCAGAACTGGGAGCAGATCAAGCAGGCGGAGAAAAAGGCCGCAGGGACGGTGAAGAAATCGGTGTTGAGTGGGGTTCCGGCGGGATTGCCTTCCTTGATCAAGGCGCTGCGGATCCAGGAAAAGGTGCAGAGTGTAGGGTTCGATTGGGATGAAAGTGGGCCGGTATGGGGAAAAGTCGAAGAGGAAATCGGTGAATTCAAGACGGAGGTGGATGCGATGGAAGAGGGAAAAGGGGACAAAGCAATGGTGGAAGCCGAGTTTGGAGACGTCTTGTTTGCCATGGTCAACTATGCCCGCCACCTGGGAATCAACCCGGAAGATGCGTTGGAGAAGAGCAACCAGAAGTTCAAACGTAGGTTTGAGTACCTGGAAGACAAGGTGGATGAAGCGGGGAAAGACTTGAAAGGATTGAGCTTGGAAGAGATGGATGTGTACTGGGAAGAGGCAAAATCCCGGGAAGTGAAGGGGAGTTGAGAAAAAACAGCGCAAAAAAAAATGTGCCGAAACTTGGGCTGGGAACCTAATTTCGGCAACACAATCAATTCAAAAGAACGAAAAAAAATGTTGCTAGTTCGTTAGTATCAAAAAAGAGCCTGCTCTCTTTAGCAAGAACAGGCCAACCAACTAACTAAACTAACAAACCAACTAAACTTTGTAAATGCTTCATAACAAATATCAAGTTTTTCCAGAATTCTCCAAAAAACTTTTGGATTTAATTCCTTACATGAAAAGTTGAGGAATTGTTTACAAATAGGGCTCACAGTTCAGGAAGGGGTATAGTGGAATAGAAAAATTCGATTATTTTTGAGTGTTAGTTGAAAAATTAAACTATTTAAAAGGCCTCTTAACCTAAACTATTCGGATTTACTCCACTTATGGATCCTCTATACAAGATTATTAAACAGCTCTCTGAAGAAGAGTTTGGAGATATTTACCAGAATCTTACATCAAACAAAGCTGATAAAAGTGCCTTGTTCCTCAAGACTATTCGCGAAAGCGACAATCCTGTTGAGGATTTTCTGGAAAAGCAAGACATCTCCGCTTCGGCATTTTATGTCCTGAAGTCCCGACTCAACCAAAAGGTCGAGAGTTTCCTGCTGAACCGTCTTGGGGATCCCAAAATGGAGGCGATTCACAAAGTCTTTAAGGTTTACGACCTCATTTTTAACAGCCCCCGCGAAATTTCCATCACTACCCTGAAAAAACTAGAGAAGACCATGCTGGACATGGACAATCCTCTCGTCTTAATGGTAGTGTACCGGGGCCTGAAAATGATGCACAACAACCAGGAGAAGACCCGATCCGAATACGAGAAGCTGTACAACCAGGCGGTCGCCTTTTACTTGACCACCGAGAAGGCCATCGAAGCAGTGATGGCATTTTTCCGCGCCTACGACCGCTACTACCTCGGTCGCAAGAAGACCGACTTCAACGAACTCATCAAGATCATTGAGCGGGTCAACAACCTGAACAATCTCTACGATTCCCAGCGGATCTATATTTGTAAATCGATCATTCACCTCTTTGCCCGGCAGTTCATCGACCTGCCCGAGCGGGTCCTCGACATCATGGACTCCCAGGAAGAAGCCTTTGAGCGTTGTTTCCAGATTCTGGAAAATGGCCAGGAAGACATCCTGTTCAAAAACATCAACCTCATCTTTGACTTCCTGCGCTACGCTTACTTCAAGCGGCAGGGCAAGGCCGATCAGGAGCGGATCTACTACGAAATCCTCGACTACAAAATCGAGGAGCTGCTCACCAGCTTCAATTTCGGGATGGAATGCTCCCAGATTCTCTTCTTCAAATTGGAGCGCCACCTCCGGGAGAACAACCTGGATGAGCTATTCTCCGACCACGACGAGTACCTCGAGAAGATCGATCTGGAGCCCAACCGCGTCGTGACCTACGTCAACTTCGCGATGTTCCAGGCCTACGTCGCTTACTATTCCCGCAACTACGACAACGCCAGCAGGATCCTCTACCGCCTGCGCAACAAGGTCAACCTGCGGAAGTTCCCGCACATGGATGCGGAAGTGAAGATGTTCCTCGCCTTCACCTATGTACTACAAGATGAAGTGGACCTGGCCAACCAGCTGATCCTGAGCTTGCAGCGTCAGATGAAAAAGACCCATTTCCAGGATTACCCCCACGGAAAGGCCTTCCTCAAAGTCCTGACAAACCGCTTGAGCGGCCGGACCTCCAAGCGGGTGCAGCAAGTGGAAAAGCACTTGAGTATCTTCCGGGAAGGAAATGTTGGGATGTACGCGTTCCTGCCGTACCTCGATCTGGAGTTCGCATTGTTTCCGAAGAACAACGCTTGATTTACAAGCGTCCTGAAATAAGAAAAGGCTGCCTGAGGCAGCCTTTTTTATTGTTCAATTCCAATATAATCAAATGGTGATGGCCTGAAGGTAGCGCGCGTTCAGCGGCTTGTTCAGGTATTTCTTCACGAAGCGGTTCGATGCTGCCCGATCGATGTCACGAGGACTGATGGAGGAGGAGAGCATGATGATCTTGCACTTTTCGTGGGCCGCCTTGCCCAGCTTTTCGAACTCTTCCAGAAACTGAAAGCCGTCCATGATGGGCATGTTGATGTCCAGAAAAATGAGATCCGGAAGATCGGCCGGTGTTGCCTCCTTGGAACGCAGGTAATCCAATGCCTCTGTTCCAGTTTGGTGGACCTGAACCTTTTCGGAGAAATTATTTGACTCGATGATTTTCTGATTGATCAAATTGTCAATCGGATCTTCATCTATCAACATTACTAATTCATACTGCGATTGCAACGACATAAAAGAATGTACCGTTATAAACGTGCTGAGCGATTACTTCAAAATCAAATATATGATTTGAGGGGTGATTTTCATAATAATATTTTGCGTGTTTCAATGTGGAAAACAGCTATTATTTTGAATTTCAGTTGATTACGCAAGAACAGAATGGGCGTTTTTTAGAATATTTTTTACATCTGGACCCTGTATTTGGGCGGATTCATTCTGACTTGAAGCGTCAGGATGTTGAAAATATTGCGCTAAAATCGGTTTTTGGGATGGCCTTACAATTGAAAATGACCGTTTTACACAGGGCGAATGAAAGAAAAATAGGACTATTGTCTCTGGTCCTTGCCCTGATTTTTTAAGGGGCCAGGCGTTACTCTCCCTTCCAGTT
The DNA here is from genome assembly GCA_963923035.1 of uncultured bacterium. Taxonomy (GTDB): domain Bacteria; phylum Bacteroidota; class Bacteroidia; order J057; family JADKCL01; genus CAWUKT01. Next base: position 77,411 of record CAWUKT010000005.1, on the reverse strand, counting down.
GGGCTTGCGCTTCTCCACGAAGGCTTTCATTCCTTCTTTCTGGTCCTCAGTGGCAAACAGGAGGTAGAAGTTCTTGCGTTCAAACAGGAGGCCATCGTCCAAGGTCGTGTCAAAGGCTTTCAGAACCGCCTCTTTGGCCATCTGGGTGGCCAGGGGAGGCATGGAAGCAACCTGGCTGGCCAGGTCATACGCCTCGTCCAGGTACAGTTCTGGCGGAACGACCTTGTTGATCAGTCCGGCCTCGTAGGCCTCCTGGGCCGAAATGAAGCGTCCTGTCAGGACCATCTCCATGGCCCGTGCCTTGCCCACGGCCCGGGTCAAACGCTGGGTACCCCCCGCGCCCGGCATCACCCCGATCTTAATCTCAGGTTGCCCAAACTTTGCCGTTTCGCTCGCCACAATCATGTCGCACAGCATCGTCAATTCACATCCGCCCCCCAGAGCAAAGCCACTGACCGCGGCAATCACCGGCGTCTTGGTCTTCTTGATCGAATCCCACATGCTGAACTGATCGATCCGGTGCATATCAATCGCGGTTTTCCCCGCCATTTGCTTGATATCGGCCCCGGCCGCAAACGCCCGCTCATTCCCCGTGATCACAATACACCTCGTTTCGCGGTCATCGTCCAGAGCCTTAAACGCCTGCACCATTTCTTCCATCAGCTCCAAACACAACGCGTTCAGTTCCTTCGGCCGATTCAATTTGATCAGGGAAACACCTTCCCGGACCTGTTGCTCTACGATAATGTATTCGAATTCCATATTGAGATACGATTTCAATGTTGGCGGCAATTTAAGCAGGAAAATGAAGGCAGGAAAGGGGAGAAGGGGAAAGAAAAAGGCGTCGTGCGAAGGCTATTCACTCTGCCAACCCATGACCAGGGGCAGATTCTGGGCCAATTTGACAAATAAGAAGGCCATCGCGGCTCCCAGCAGATACCCCAGGGCCACATCGAGTGGATAGGCAAAGCCCGGAACCACCCGCGCCAGGAAAAAGATCGCCAATATCCACCATACCGGACGGGGCAATTTGTACCCCAGGGTCTTGCCCATCCCCGCCGCATACGCAATGGTGGCATACAAAGAGGCCGAGGCCCAGTCGGGCATACTGGGGAAATAGGGGAAAGAGTAGGCGGCCAGTTCAAAACCCCGCGCCTGGTAAACGTCAAAATAAGGCGGCATCCGACCTATGAGGACGCTCAGGACGTAGGCGGCCTGGTAGGTCACGACATAGGTGCCAAACCCGAAAAACAGGTACCATCCGGATCGCTTGGTGCGGTTCAGGACGATGTAAATGGCGAGAAATGCCCAGAGGGGCGTCCAGAAGAATGGATTGGCGAGGTATACGAGGAAATCGCCGGTCCAGGAGCCCACATAGTTCCGGTGAAACCAATTGAAGAGTTGTTGGTCGGCCAGGAAAATGGATTCCAGGATGCTCCATCTCATGCGGGGCGCTCCTTTCGTTGGCAGAAGTGGATGAGCCGGGGGCTGCTTTCCTTGTCAAAGGCGTGGCCATCGTAATCGCCCCAGCGATCTACGACCTGCAAACCCGCCTGCTCCAGCAGGCGCTCAAAGTCAGGGGCCGAGATGGCCTGGACCCGCTCCTGAAACTGGAAGCGTTGTTCTCCGTCAATCACCTCAATGTCCTTCACGATCAACGGGATTTGATCCTCGCCCTGAATGCTCCGTTGAATCTCGAAGGTGATGCCATCCAATCCCTTGGTTTCGGCTGCCATCAGGTCCCGTTGGACCTTGTGGGCATTCAGGTAATCCAGGACCAGGGTTCCGCCCGGCCGCAAGGCCCGGTGGACATTGGCGAGGACCTTGAGGTTATCGTTCGAGTCTTCGAAGTAGCCGAAGCTCGTGAACAGGTTGAAGATATAGTCAAAGGTGTCGGGAAATGGGTCCCGCATGTCTGCCACTTCAAACTGAAGTCCTTCGCCCGCCGCTTTCCGCGCATCCGCAATGGAAGCGGGGGAGAGGTCGGTCCCCATGACCCGGAATCCAGCCCGGTGAATCGTCTGGGCGTGGCGTCCCCGGCCACAGGCCAGGTCCAGGAAGTAACTCCCTGCCGCCGGGGCAAGGGCGTCCAACAACTTACCTACGAAGCGGTCGGCTTCGGCAAGATCACGGTGCTGGTACAGAATGGGGTAGTAGGGGGAATCGAACCAGGACGCAAACCAAGGTTGGGAATCGGGGGCAGCCATGGATTATTCCTCGGACTGGCCGAGTTGATTGGTCATTTGGGTGATTTTCTGCAATTCTTCCACAAACGGGCCAAAGTTCTCCCGGCTGATGGTCCGCTTCATGAGCAGGGCCATGACGTGAATATAGTGGCTGTACTTTTCGTAAAGGCGCTTGCCCTTGGGGGTAAGGTCCAGGTAGACCGCGCGGCGGTCTTCTTTGCTGTTGATCCGGCGGACAAACTTCTGCCGCTCGATTTTATCGACAATGCTGGTAAGGGTGCTGAGCTTGATATTGAAGGCCTCGCCAATGTCCTTCATTTTCTTGCGGCCATTCAGGGCCACAAACTGAAGGATTTCCATCTCAAGTTCGGAAATCTTGAAATTGTCCTTGATGAAGCGTTGGTGTTTGCGAAAAACATCGCGCAGCGCAATCAGGCTTTGTTCGAGTTTTTCAAGTTGCAGGTCTTCTTGGGCAATATTACTCATGACCATTGTTATAGTTTCTCTGAAGGACAAACGAAGGCAAAATTATTGTCGCTTCCATTTGTAAATCAATCATTTAGGTCCAGAGATTCACGGTTTCTAAATGACCATTTTTTACTCCCTTAATGAATAATTCAAATGTAATCTATTTTGAGAACGTAAAAAATATTGAAATCAAAAATATTCGAAGTTTCGGGATAAATTTTTGCGGCGTTTTTCTTTCCCTGAAATGACCGGATTGAATTTGGCTTTGGGATACTCTTGTGTTAATTTCCGCCCCGGATAAGCTAATCTATACTCCAAAATCATTTGTAATCAGGAAAATGGAAGAATTGATCAAAGGCTTTGGCGATCAGATGCGCACAGCAATCGAAATAGGCCAGGCAGCACAACTGACCGCTCCGGAAAAAGAAATCCGCAACGTGCTGGTCATCGGCCTGGGTGGCTCCGCATTTGGTGGCGAGATCATCAAGAATTATGTGGCTGACCAGCTGTCAGTCCCCTATGAGATCGTGCGGGACTATACCGTCCCGGCCTATGTCTCGGAGCACACCCTCCTCATCGCCAGCTCCTACTCCGGCAATACCGAAGAAACTCTGGCCATGTTGGAAGCTGCCCTGCCTTCCAACCCGAAAGTGGTCTGCATCACTTCCGGTGGCAAGCTCAAGGAACGGGCCGAAAAAGAAGGATATGACCACATCGTCATCCCCGGAGGCTTCCCGCCCCGCTCGGCCTCAGCCCTCTCCATCACCCAGCAGCTGTACGCCCTCCGCGGCCTCGGGCTGATCGGTGATTTTGAGCCGCATTTGAACGAAGCCCTTCAGCTCGTGGACAGCTTCAGCGACCACGAGAATGCCCGGTTCATTGCCCAGCAACTTCAGAACAAAATCCCTATCCTGTACAGCGCCCCCAACTTCGAATCCGTTGCGATCCGTTGGCGCCAGCAGATCGAGGAAAACTCCAAGCACATTGCCTTCCACCACGTCATCCCCGAGATGAACCACAACGAGCTGGTCGGTTGGAAGAACCCGTCCGGCCTCCTGGAAGACAGCGTCGTAATCGTATTCCGTTCCAAGCTCAACCACGAGCGTACGGAAATCCGCATGGACATCTGCCGCGAGATTTTCAGCGAATACGCCGACACTGTACTGGAAATCGCTCCCGAAGGTGAATCCCACCTCGGCCAGCTGTTCTATTACATGCACCTCGGTGACTGGGTATCCCTGTACCTCGCCTACCTCAACGAAGAAGAACCCACTCCGGTGAAAGTAATTGACTTTCTCAAAGGAGAATTGGCCAATAAGTAATATCTTCCGGGGAGCCATCGGCTCCCCGGTATTTCCATGAAGAAAGAGATCAAAATAGGGCTCACGGTCCTGGGTGGACTTATTCTCCTTTACCTTGCCATCGCATGGTCGAGGAGTTTGCATTTCTTTTCCGCCAACCGAACCACCTACCAGATCATCTTTCAGGACGTCAGCGGCCTCAAAGAAGGCGATCCCGTCACCGTTTTTGGTTACCCTTCCGGCAATGTCGAGTCGATCACCCTCGAAAATCGGGGCGCCATCGTTCAGATCAACCTCAAGGACGATATTCAGGTGCGGAGAGATGCGGCGGCAGAGATTCGGGTCAAGGAATTGATGGGAGGGAAGCTCGTGGCATTTACCCCCGGCCTTTCCAATGAAGCCCTGCCCGCTGGTTCGCTGATTAACGGGACGACTTCCCTTGATTTTTCCTCTGCATTCGCCAAAGCCGGTGAGTTTCTGGACAAATTCGATGCGGACGAGGTGGACAAAATCGTCGACAACATCAGTCAGATTGCAGAATCATTTGCCCGGGTGGCGGAAGAAATCGATTCGGTAGATACAGGAGGCTTGCTGAGAAATGTCAATGAAAGCGCCGACCACCTGAATTCAATCCTCACTGACGTCGAGCAAAAGCAATTGGTCGCCGACATTGACAAGAGCCTGGCCCGAATCAACGACCTGGCGGACAATGCCGACAAGACCCTGACCTCGTTTGGGGATTTGGCGGATAAGGTGAGTGAAAAAACGCTCCCCTCCATTGACCAGACCTTGGATCAGATTGGTGGGTTGCTGGACGATGCGGAAGAAATGGTCGAAGTGTTGAGCGACCTGACCAAGCAAATGAAGAATCAAAATACCCTCGCCGGCAAGATTCTGTACGATGAAGCCCTGGCCGAGGATTTTGAATTCACCCTCGACAACCTCAATGAGACTTTGGAACATCTCCGGACCAAGAAAATCCACGTTCGGATGTCCCTGAGCAAGAAACAACGGATATTTCCCGACGAAGTAGAAGGCGAAGAATAAAATTCCATGAATACATTTGGTCAGATTTTTCGGATAACGTCCTTTGGAGAATCCCACGGACGTGGGATCGGAGTCGTGGTCGATGGCTGCCCCGCCGGACTCGCCCTCGACCTGAACGCCATCCAGGAGGATTTGGAGCGCCGCCGTCCCGGCCAATCGCGCATCACCACCCAACGGAAAGAGCCGGACCAATTTGAAATCCTGAGCGGCACCGTCGACAACGTCACCACCGGGGCGCCCATCGCGTGCATGGTCTGGAACAAGGACCAGCGCTCCAAGGATTACAGCCACATCGAACAGAAATTCCGCCCTTCCCACGCCGACTATACCTACTTCAAAAAGTACGGTTTGCGGGATCACCGGGGAGGAGGGAGGTCCTCCGCCCGGGAAACCATCGCGCGGGTCATCGGAGGCGGTATCGCCAAGCAATTGCTGGCCCTGAAATTTGGGATTCAGATCGATGCCTGGGTGGCAGCTGTGGGAACCGTGGAGATGGAACGGTACTGGGACAAAGCAATGGAACTGACCACGGAAAACGCCAAAATTGTCCGTTGTCCGGACGAAGAAAAGGCCGACGCGATGGTGGCGGCCATCGAAGCCGCCCGCAAAGCGGGCGATTCCCTCGGCGGCATTGTCGCCTGTCGGGCCTCCAATGTGCCGGTCGGATTGGGTGAGCCCATTTACGGAAAGCTGCACGCCCTCCTGGGCGCGGCCATGCTCGGCATCAATGCCGTCAAAGGCTTCGAGATCGGCTCCGGCTTCAATGGCGCCCGCATGAAGGGCTCCGACCACAACGACCAGTTCTATACCGATGACGAAGGCCGAATCCGGACCCGTACGAATTACAGTGGTGGCGTTCAGGGCGGTATCAGCAACGGCGAAAACATCGAGTTTCGGGTGGCGTTCAAGCCTACGAGTACGCTGATGCGGGACCAGGACAGTGTGGATGCGGAGGGAAAATCTACGGTGGTGAAAGGGAAAGGCCGCCACGATCCTTGCGTGGTGCCCCGGGCAGTGCCCATCGTCGAGGCGATGGCCGCGCTGGTGCTGGCCGATCTCTACCTGTTGAACCTGGGACGCCAGGTCTGAGCCATTTTCAATGCGTATCAGCCGCCCTGACGGGCGGTGATGATCTCCAACTCATCTCCTTCCTGGATCTCTGTTTCCTCCCATTTGCCCCTGGGAACTACACTCATATTCAGCGCAATCGCAATTCCGCCTTGTTCCGCATCAATGTCCAGGACCTGAAGCAGTTCGACGACCTTGAGGGAAGCGGGGGAAAAGTCCCGGGATTCTCCGTTGATCTTGATATTCATCGGTTCAGTGGGTATCGAGGTAAATCTGGGCCGTTTCCTGGATGGTCTCGGCCACGGAACGATAGGTAAATCCATCCAATTCGCGGGTGATCTTGCCGCCGTCGTATTCAAAGGCTCCGGTGCTGCTGCGGATGGTTTCGGGCGTTACGATGGGCTCGACGCCGCTGAGAGATGCTTTGAATACATTGAATCTCCCTACCAACAAGGCGAGGGACTCAGGAGGTTTGGTGGACGGCGGCTTGACTTTGAGGGCGTGGGCAATTTCCGTGAAATAGCCCTTGAATTTCCAGTTTTCGGCCGACAAGACCAGCCGTTCTCCATTGACATGCGGAGATTCCAGGAGGGAAACGCAGGCCTGGGCGACATCCTGGACGGCGACGAAACCTGAGCTGCCGGGGGTATAAAAACGAAGTCCTTTGGCGATGGTCTGGAAAACGCGGGGACTGCCCAGTTTCCATCCGGAGCTGCCCCGACCCGGCCCTACAATCAAAGAGGGATTGACCATCACCGCCGGCAAGCCTTCGGCCACGCCTCGGTGGACTTCCAGTTCGGCGCCGTATTTGGTCCGTCCGTATTCGGTATTGCGCTTGCTCTTGATCCACTTCGCCGTTTCATCAATCGGGCGGGTCGGATTCGCCGGTCGTCCCAAAGCCGCGATGGAGCTGACATGGACAAATTTCTTGACCCCGGCCTCCAAAGCGCAGTTCACCATATTGGCGGTGCCCTTGACATTGATTTCCTTCATTTGAGCAAAGCGACGCTTCCAGAACGTGATCAGGGCCGCACTGTGGATTACATATTCCACATCTTTCATGGCCTGTTCAATGCTCAGTACATCCAGGACGTCACCCTGGATAACCTCCACATTTTCAGGCCATTTGGGCGCTTTTTTCGGGTTTCGGGCCAGCACCCGGACCCGTTCTCCCCGCTCAATGAGGAGATCGAGGATAAATTGCCCCAGAAATCCCGTGCCGCCTGTGAGTAAGATCATTTGCTGTTTCGTCCTTTATTCATTTGTATTGACGCCAAATATAAATATACGCTCTCCAAAAGAGATATCTGTTTTTCCATATCGTTTCTGATACCAACCAATGTCGATGGATTTTCATTTGCTGTTCAAACCACTCCCGAACGACCTGGTCCCCAAAAAGCTCTCCTACGATTCCTCCCGATTGTCGGACCAGACGCAATTTTACGCCGAAAGAGAATTTCCCGATTGGCGGAAATGCGACGTGGTCATTGTGGGCTGTCCGGAGGACCGTGGAGCCCGGGAAATGAGTGGCAGCGCCATGGCCCCCGATCAGATCCGTCGGCATTTGTACCGGATGACCTCACCTAGGACAGGGTTGAAGATTGCGGACTTGGGAAATGTAATCTCGACCGACAAACCCTTCCAGTACCACGATCGGCTGGCGGAAGTGGTGGAAACCATCGTCAAAACCGGCAAACTCCTGATCCTCTTGGGAGGGAGCCAGGACATTGTATACGGACAATACAAGGGCTACGAGAAATTGACCGATTCCCTGGAATATGTGGTCATTGACTCGGAGCTGGATGTGGAAGACAGCGATTTTGGCATCAACAACCATTCCTACAACCACAAAATTTTCCTCCATTCCCCGAACTACCTCCAAAACTTCACGAACCTGGGCTACCAATCCTATTTCGTGTCGTTGGCGGACAAGAAGCGGTTGAAAAACCTGTATTTCGAGGGAGTACGATTGGGACAATTGCGGGAAGACCTGAAAGAATCGGAGCCCTATCTCCGCAATGCCAACATGGTCAGCTTTGACATGTCTTCCGTGCGGAGTTCAGATGCTCCTGGCACTTCCCATCCGTCCCCGGCTGGGTTTACCTCCGAAGAAATCGTCCAACTCGCCCGGTACGCGGCCATGAGCAACCGGGTCTCATCGGTCAGCATCTGCGAAGTCCAGCCCATGAAAGACTTCAATGGCCAGACCAGCATGCTCTCCGGCATCTTGATCTGGTACCTGATCGAAGGCTACTACAACCGCCGCGTCGATGAGCCCGACAACCTCGAGCAACTGACGAAATACAGCGTGTCCATCCACGGGGGCGCCTACGTCATCGTATTCTACCGCAATCCCGTTTCGGAGCGGTGGTGGATGGAAGTCCCTTACAGTGATGCCATTGGGAAAGAAGATGGCCGAACTGAATTGATTCCGTGCAGCAAAAAAGACTACGAAATGGCCCGTCTCGATGAGATTCCGGAGAAATGGTGGCTGACCCATTACAAGTTGAAATAGCCCCGTTTTTTCAGTCCATTTTCCCCTTCTAAATGATTGGAATCACCCCAACTGTTATCATTCGCTTAAAAATTTGAATTTGTTGGGTGGGTGGCTAAATTTGCAGCCTGTTGATTTTTTCCGAATCTATCAACGCAAACATTTAGAATGGAAAACCTTATTTATGCGATACCAGGAGCCGGAGTGATAGCACTCCTCTTTGTATATCTCCGCTCCAGCTGGGTATCCAAACAAGAAGAAGGCTCTGAAAAGATGAGCCGCATCGCTAAGAACATCGCCGATGGGGCGATGGCATTCCTCAAAGCCGAATACCGCATCCTCGCCATCTTCGTGATTGGCGTAGCGATTTTGCTGGCCATCAAAGGGGCCGCCGAAGAGGCTTCCCACTGGCTCGTGGCCCTCTCATTCATCGTCGGTGCAGTTTGTTCTGCCCTGGCTGGCTTCCTCGGAATGCGCGTAGCTACCAAAGCCAACGTTCGTACCACCAACGCAGCCCGGAAATCACTCTCCGAAGCGTTGAAAGTCGCCTTCTCCGGCGGTGCCGTCATGGGCCTCGGAGTTGTAGGACTGGGTGTCCTTGGATTGGGGGGATTGTTCATCCTCTTCACCCAGGAAAGCGTCGCCACCTTCATGATGGAAGGAAAGGACGTCTCCAACCCGATGACTTTCGTACTGAACGTCCTCTCCGGATTCTCCCTCGGTGCATCTTCAATCGCCCTGTTCGCCCGTGTGGGTGGTGGTATCTATACCAAGGCGGCTGACGTCGGTGCTGACCTCGTAGGTAAAGTAGAAGCTGGCATCCCGGAAGACCACCCGCTGAACCCCGCCACCATTGCCGACAACGTTGGTGACAACGTCGGTGACGTCGCTGGTATGGGGGCCGACCTGTTTGAGTCCTATGTCGGCTCCATCATCGGTACCATGGTCCTCGGTGCAACGGCTGTCATGGGCCTGGAACAAGCCCAAGCCAGTGCTTTCGGTCCCATCTCGCTGGTCATGCTCCCCCTGATCCTTGCCGCGGCCGGTATTTTCGTTTCTATCCTCGGTACCCTCTTTGTAAACGTCAAAGAAGGTGGCGATCCCCAAGCTGCCCTGAACAAAGGCGAATTTGGTTCTGCCGGGATTATGTTAGCCGCTACGTTCGGCATCATTTACTGGATCGTTCCGGAAGGTGTATCCTTCGTCAACTTCTTCGAAGAAGGCGCCACGATAGACGTCTCTCCCCTGAGTCTATGTATTGCCGTTTCCGCCGGTCTGTTGGCTGGTCTGGGAGTTGGTAAAATCACTGAATACTACACTGGAACGGGTACCAAGCCGGTTCAATCCATCGTTGACCAGTCCATCACGGGCTCGGCCACGAACATCATCGCTGGTCTGGGTGTGGGCATGATGTCCACCGCTATTCCGATCATCCTGATCTCCGCGGCCATCATCACTTCTTACAGCTTCGCAGGTCTGTACGGTATCGCCATCGCGGCGGTAGGTATGCTCGCCAACACGGGCATTCAGTTGGCCGTTGATGCTTACGGTCCGATCTCGGACAACGCTGGTGGTATCGCGGAAATGGCTGAGCTTCCCAAAGAAGTTCGCGGCCGTACCGACAAGCTGGATGCCGTTGGTAACACCACTGCTGCCATCGGTAAAGGTTTCGCCATTGCTTCGGCTGCCCTGACTGCCCTGGCCCTGTTCGCAGCCTTCATGACCTCCTCCGGTGTAACTGAAATCAACATCGCCCAGCCGACCGTTATGTCCGGTCTTTTGGTAGGAGCGATGCTGCCCTTCGTCTTCTCCGCCCTGTCTATGGGTGCAGTTGGTCGGGCCGCTATGGCCATGATCGAGGAAGTGCGTCGTCAGTTCAAGAGCATTCCTGAGTTGAAAGCGGCTCTGGATGTGATGAAGAAAAACGAAGGCAAAGAGCAATCCGAATGGTCCGCTGAAGACGTTGCTACGTTTGAAGCTGCTGACGGCAAAGCCGAATACCAGAAGTGTGTGGAAATTTCCACCCAGGCTTCCATCAAAGAGATGGTGATTCCTGGCGTCATGGCCATCGTGGTACCGGTTCTCGTCGGATTCTTTGGTGGTGCCCTCATGCTGGGTGGTCTCCTCGCTGGTGTAACCGCATCGGGTGTGATGATGGCCATCTTCCAGTCCAACGCTGGTGGTGCCTGGGACAACGCCAAGAAAATGTTCGAAGAAGGCGTCAACATTAAAGGCGAGACTTACTACAAAGGTTCTGATCCCCACAAGGCAGCCGTAGTAGGTGACACAGTAGGTGACCCCTTCAAGGATACCTCTGGTCCTTCCTTGAACATCCTCCTCAAGCTCATGTCGGTAGTCGCCTTGGTCATTGCTCCTTCGCTGACTTCCGAAGGTCTCCTCGTTGAGTGGACCGCTTCCGCTGAACCGACTCCGGTTGAGATTCAGATGGGCATGGAGACCCCGGCCAATGAAAACACCATTCGCTACGAAGAAGCCCTCAATGTAGAGCCGGCTGAAGTCGCAGTTCTGAATGATGTTGCCAACAATGAAAATGAAACCGTTGTCGAGAAGAACCTGGTCGCCGTTGAAGGCAAGCCGGGCGCTGATCTTCAATGAGCAAATTTTTAATACGGAATTTACAAGTGGCCGCTCTTAGGAGGGGCCATTTTTTTTGTCGCATATTCTTCATTCTGCCCAATTTGACCAGACCGGGATTCCAAGTCGTCAAGGAGCTTTGGCGAAATCTGTTTATCTTGAAGTAATGAAAGCAAAGAACCTACTCATTGGCTTGCTCCTGGGATTGGTTGCCACTTCTGCATGGGGACAGGACATCCACAAAAAGAATAAGTACTGGGTCTTTTTTACCGACAAAAATGATACCCAGCATTTGTCACCGTCTGATTTCCTTTCCCCCAAGGCCCTCGAACGCCGATCCCGACAGGGCATTGCCATTGACCAAAAGGATTATCCGGTCTCCACGGCTTATGTCAATGGGATTGCTGAAGTAGGGGCTTCCCCGCTGCATGCGTCAAAATGGTTCAATGCAACTTCCGCTGAAATGGACGCGGAAACTGCCGCCGAAGTGGCCGCTTTGCCCTTCGTCCGCAAGGTTCAGCCCATCAAGATGGCCCGCCTCGATTACGAGCCGGTCACGCCGACGCGGATCGGCTACGAGCCCGGCCATACCGAGCGCCAATTGCAGATGCTCGGCCTGGATGTGATGCACCAGAATGGCTACAATGGAACCGGGGTGACCATTGCCGTGATGGACAATGGCTTTGTGGATGCGGACCAGAACCTGTTCCTCGAACACCTCTTCGTCGACAACCGCGTCGTGGCTACCTATGACTTCGTCAACAACGAAGAAGATGTCTACAACCAGGGCAGCCACGGCACCTGGGTACTGTCCATCATCGCCGGTTGGTACGAAAACGTTTACGATTCCCTGAACTTCTACGGCTCGGCCCACGGGGCCAGCTTTATCCTCTGCCATACCGAGGACGACGGCTCCGAGACGACACGGGAGGAAGACAATTGGATTGCCGCCGCCGAATTTTCCGATTCAGCTGGCGCTGATATCCTGTCTACATCCCTGGGCTACCTCGGCATGACCGACATCCCCAATGGCTATACCCTGAACGACATGGATGGCAATACGACCATCATCACGCGGGGCGCGGACATCGCCGCCAGCCGCGGCCTGATCGTTGTCAACAGTGCCGGAAACTCGGGCTCCCTGGGCGCCGGTAGCGTCACGGCTCCCGCGGATGGCGACAGCGTCATTGCCGTAGGCGCCGTGACCGAAACGGGCAGCCTGGCCGGATTCAGCAGCCAGGGACCGACTGCCGATGGTCGCCTCAAGCCCGACATCGTCGCGATGGGCTTCCTGACTGGCTTTGTCAGCACCGGAAGTGGCCTGACCCGTGGAAACGGAACTTCTTTTTCCTGCCCCCTGATCTCCGGATTGATTGCCTGCGTGCTCCAAGCCCAGCCCAATACCGGGAACATGGAAATGTACCGCGCCCTGATTGAGTCGGGAGATCGTTTTGACAACCCCACCAACCAATTCGGATACGGCATCCCCAACGGACCCACTATGATGACCCGCTTGGGGTATACCGGCTCATTTGGCTTTCCGCAGGATGGAACCCTGGACGAAAACGGCGGCTTCATTTTCCCGAACCCCGTCATCCTTTCCGACCTCAACGTGGTCTACGACAACGAATGGCAGGGTTTTGATGGCACCCTCGACATTTACAATATGCAGGGCCGGCGGGTCTTCACCCAGTCGGTTCGGGTCGATCCCTTCTACAATGTGTTCCGGATCGAAAGTCCCGGCACGCGACTTCTGCCCGGCAGTTATGTCGTCCGCCTGCAACGCACCGACCAACGTCGGCCGGTCATGTCCAAAAAACTCCTGATCTTCAATTGATATGGGTATCCTGTTTGAGAGTTTCGCTGAGTGGAAAAAGGAACTGGAAGGTTCCGGGGAGGCGTTTTGGCAGCCAGTCATGGACTACGAAATTCACGAACGGGGGAGGACCGAGAGCGAAATCTGGGAACGGGTTGCCGCCACCTTTGCGGTGATGAAAGATGCGGTTGCCACTGGCTTGGAACGTGACATGACCTCATTCAGCGGCATGATCAACAATGGCGCCTCCAAGGTTATGGACTGTGAAATCAATGTCCTGGGCGAGGAGTTCAAGCGCTTGGTGGCCTATACATTGGCTGCGAAGGAGCTGAACAGTTGCATGGGGCGGGTCGTAGCCGCTCCCACTGCGGGCGCTTCGGGCATCATGCCCGGCATCCTCACGACCTTGCAGGAACTGCACAAGATTCCGAACCGGACGGTGCATGAGGGCATGCTCGTGGCTGCGGGCGTGGCGCTGATTATTGAGCAGCGCGCTTCTATTGCCGGTGCCGTGGGGGGCTGCCAGGCCGAAACCGGAACTGCCGCTGCTATGGGCGCGGCCGCCGTGGTCTACGCCCTCGGCGGGACCATCGAACAAATCTTCGATTCCGTGGCCATCACCATCATGAACATGCTTGGGCTGATCTGCGACCCGGTCGCGGGTCTCGTCGAAGTGCCCTGCGTCAAGCGCAATGCTTCTGGCTCGGCCATCGCTTTTGCGAGCGCCCAGATCGCCTTGGCGGGTGATTCCTCGGTGATCCCCGTCGATGAAGTCGTTGATGCGATGGGCGAAGTGGGAGAATCCATGGAAGATCGCTACAAAGAAACCGCCCTCGGCGGTATCGCGGCGACCCCCACGGCGAAAGCCATCGAACAAACCGTCCTCATTGGCGAAGCCTCCATCGAAGAGTACTACGAGGACGGCGATGTCCACGAGTTGTAGCCGCCATCTCTCAAAGTGAACGCCCCCTGGCCCGTTGTGGATAATTCAACGCGGATAGGTGCTATTTTTGCAGAAATAAACACGCAGCTATGTTGTTTCTCAAACGCATTTCCCTTTTCCTCCTTGCATTTGGACTGGTCTCTTCCCTCCAGGCCCGTAAACTGTTGGATGACCTGGACCTCTCCGAGGGCCGCTGGGAATTGGTGGGCGTATCCCTCGCCAACTATCAGTTGCTGCCGATCCAATTGGACCTGGGGACCTTCATTGTAAAGGAGCCGCATGTCCTTCGGAAGATGCAGGATGAATGGGACTTCGAAGAGAAATTTGACGACTACTGCGACTACCACTACGCCCTGAAATTCTACAAGAATGGCGATCTCCAGAAGACCCTGCGGGTCAATCTGGTTTGCAACTACATCACCGATGGTGGCCTGAGCTTTGAGTACACGAAGTCCGATTTCATGGCCTTCCGTCGCTATTTCCAGCCCATTCGCTGGTCCCGGATCCGCTTCAAGGATACGGAGTTGCTGCAAAAGTCGGTTCCAATCCTCGATCAGGCGCCGGGTGTCTACTGGTACGGCGACGTCCAGCAGTACAATTTTGATGGTGAATTCTCCATCACCGTCAACAACCTGCCCTGGAATGCCAACCGTGATTCCGTGATCGCCGACATGACCGGTCAGTACCGCCAGCGCTACAACCGCGAGGATTTCTACATCACCACCAAGTACTGGTTAATCTCCGATGACTTCGAGACCATGACGCTGCGTCTGAATGTCTTCTGCGACGAAGATTTTTACGTGAATTACAATGGCAAAGACGTCATTACCCGCTGGCGGAATCATTTCTCGGAGCAGAGCTTTGTCCAGTTGGTGGTCATCGGCATGAGCCAGAAGGAGTACTACCAGTACATGCGCCGCAGCTGATCCAATCCCTACTGTTTCCCTTCTTTATCATCACCTCGCAGTCGGAATGTCCGGGGCATTAATTTTTACCCTTGGCTTCCGGATCAATTGGTATTGCTCGTTTATTTCTTCTTTTTTCCGTCCCATTCCTCCAAAAAGCAAGATTCATCCCGCGAAGGGTTAACTTTTGCCGATTTCATTTGTCTTTTGAATAGTGCCAGCTAAGACCGAAATATTTGCGAAATTTGCCGCCATGATGCCCAAACTCCGAGCACATCTTGTATTGCTGCTGTTGTTTTTCCTCGCCGGATCGGCGTGGGGGCAGAAAAGCACACTTTCGGGATACGTTCGGGATGCTTCCACCGGGGAAGACCTGGTCGGGGCCAGCATCTTCGTCCCTTCCGAGGGCATCGGAGCTTATTCCAATGAATACGGTTTCTTTTCCCTAACCCTCCCCAATGGCTCTTACCAGGTCGTGGTCAGCTACCTGAGCTATTTGTCCGATACCATTTCCCTTGACCTCACCACCGACCAATCCAAAATCCTGGAAATGCGGCCGGAGGATGTGAAAGTGGCGACGGTGGAGATTACGGATCAGGTGGACGATGAGAATGTGAAGGGTTTGGAAATGAGTACGGAGAAAATCAACCTGAAACAAATCCGGAAACTGCCGGCGTTCATGGGAGAAGTGGATGTGGTGCGGTCAATTCAGTTGTTGCCGGGGGTGCAGGGAGTGGGAGAGGGGATCACGGGTTATTATGTGCGGGGAGGAAATTCGAATCAGAACCTGATTCTCTTGGATGAGGCGACGGTGTACAATGCCTCGCATTTGCTCGGCTTTTTCTCGGTCTTCAACGCGGATGCTCTCCGCGATGAATACAAGCTCTACAAGGGCGGCATCCCCGCCCAATATGGCACCCGCCTTTCTTCGGTCCTCGACCTGAAAATGCGGGAAGGCAATGCCAAGGAATATCACGCCGCCGGCGGAATCGGCGCCATCAGCAGCCGCGCCACCATCGAAGGCCCGATTGCCAAGGACAAGGCTTCTTTCATCGCCTCTGGCCGCCGGACCTACGCCGACGTATTTCTGCTCCTGTCCCGCAACGAAGACTTGCGCTCCACCAAGCTCTATTTCTACGACCTGAACCTCAAAGCCAACTGGCGGATCAACGAGAAGAATCGGATTTTCGCTTCCGGCTACTTCGGCCGGGATGTCTTCCAATTCCGAAACGTCTTCGGTAACGATTGGGGCAACCGGACCGCCACCCTCCGCTGGAACCATTTGTTCTCCGACAAGCTGTTCTCCAATACGACGCTGATCTACAGTGATTTTGACTACGGGTTTGACGCGAGTGCCTTTACGGGAGAAGCCTTCAATTATGCCTCGGGTATCCGCGACGGCAGCGTCAAGGAAGATATCACCTGGTTCGCTACGCCCGACCTGTTGGTCAAATTTGGAGGCGAAGCGACCCTACACCGCTTCAATCCCGGGGTGTTTACCCCCGAAGAAAATACCTTCCTCGAAGAATTGGCAACCGACCCCGACTTTGCTTTGGAAGGAGCCGCTTACCTGAGCTTTGAGCATACCTTGTCCAAGCGGTTTTCCATGCTGTATGGCCTGCGCTATTCCCTCTTTGAGCAGATTGGGCCCGGCGAGGAGTACACGTACAGCCCTGGTTTTGAAACCATCCTCGACACCACCCAATTTGAAACGGGCCAGGTCATCCAGCACTACGGCGGATTTGAGCCGCGGATTGCTGGTCGCTTCATCCTCGACGAGAACTCCTCCTTGAAGGCGTCTTATATGCGGACCCGGCAGTACCTGCACCTCGTCAGCAATTCCACGGCTTCCTTTCCGTGGGACATTTGGGTACCGAGCAGCCGCCACATCGAGCCGCAGGTCGCCGATCAGGTGGCCGTGGGCTATTTCCGCAACTTCATGGACAACCAGTTGGAAGGCTCGATTGAATTGTACTACAAGGATTTGCAGAACCAGGTGGATTTCAAAAATGGAGCTGAATTGTTCCTGAATCCGACTCTGGAAACGGAAATCCTGGTGGGAGAGGGGGAATCGTACGGCGCGGAATTCCTGATCAAAAAGCCCCGGGGAAAATTGACTGGCTGGGTGGGCTATACCCTGAGCCGCACCACGCGACAAATCGAGGGCATCAACGATGGCAATCCCTATCCGGCAAACTCGGACCGCCGCCACGACGTGAGCTTTGTGAGCTCCTACCAAATTCACCCGCGGGTGAACATTGGGCTGACCTGGGTCTATGCGACCGGCAGTCCGATCACCTTGCCGGTCGGGGTCTACGTCCTCGATAGCAACCTCGTGCCCGTCTACGGGGCCCGCAACAGCGACCGCATGCCTGATTACCACCGGATGGACCTCTCGGTTACCCTCGACGGGAAACCCCGGGAGACCAAGGGCCGGAAGCTGGAAAGCAGCTGGAACTTTTCCCTGTACAATGTCTACGGCCGGCGCAATGCCTTCTCCTACGATTTCCGGGAGGAGAGCGAAGAGCGGCCGGTGGAAGGACAACCGGGGGTCACCGAAGACGTGAAAATACGACGGGCCTACAAGGTCTATCTGTTCCGATGGGTCCCGTCAGTCACCTGGAACTTTAATTTCTGATGGAGATGAAGTGGATGAACTACATGTGGCTCTTGCTGATCGCTTGCTTCGCATTCGGATGTGAGCAGGAGGTGGTCCTGGACCTCGAGGAAGAGGACAAGCGGGTGGTGATCGAGGGCTGGGTCAATGACAAAGACGACAGCTACAAGGTCCAGATCAGCTATACCACGAGCTTTTTCGGGGAAACGGAGATGGATTATATCCCGGGGGCGACGGTGGTCCTGAAGGACGACCGCGGGCAGGTGGACACGCTTTTGCAGGTCTCGGAAGGTTGCTACGAGACGCAGCACTTTGATGCCCAACAGATGAGCGTCTGCACCCTGGAGGCCACCGTGAACGGTGTCACCTATACGGCCGTGGATCAATTGCCCCGCATCGGGGACTTCAATTACGTGGTGCCCGTCTACAACGATACCCTCGTCTTTGGCGAGGGCTACTATATCCTCGTATCCGCCACCGAGCCCGCTGGCGTCGGCGATTATTACCAGTTCCGCATTTACCGCAACGATTCCCTCTTCGATTCCCCCAACGACTTCTTTGTCAGCGACGACCGTATCGTGGACGGCAACGAATCCCTTTTCCTGTATCCCTATCCCCATGAATCCGGCGACACCGTAGTCGTCGAAATCCGCTCCATTTCCCAACAAACCTACGACTACTACATCACCTATTTCCAACAGGTCAGTGGCGGTGGCGGCGGCCCCTTTGGCTCTCCTCCGGACAACCTCTATACCAATTGGGACAATGGTGCCCTGGGGTATTTTGGTGCGGTGGCCCTCGTGCGGGACACGGTCATCATCCCCTAGATGGATACAAATTCGCAGAAAATCGGCTTCGTAAACTTTTGTTCACACTTAAAGTGTTGATTTTCAATGTCAACATCCCTACCTTTTCAGTGCAATCAGTCTCAGCTAACAAATTTATTCTACGTTTCTGAGAGACCACGGGCAAATGATCGTCAGCCCTTGGAGCATCTCTCCTTGTTTGTTGCACCCTATCAACAGTTCGATTTCGATAGTTAAATAGATACACGATACCTTTTATTGATCCATTATGAAACTCTTAGGTGCTTTGGCACTGGCAATCTCCTTGGGATGGGGCGGATTGTTCAGTCAAACGCTAGAAGTGGCTTTTACGGGAGACATCTCCCAGGAAAGTCTTCAGGAGCTCACCCAGGAACTCCGCAATACGCCCTCCATTTACAACCACCGCATTTCTGCGGTGCGCGGGCATCTCTGGTTGGCCCACCTGCCCGGCATGGCGCCCAGCGAGCGCTGGTGTGAAAAACTCCTGTTCCAACATGGATTGGAGCCTCTCTGTTATTTCAGTGACGAGCATTCGCCCGCTTCGGAGGAAGCCGATTTCCGGGCTTGCCTGGAATCTGCGGGCCAGAGCAACAAAGCAGCCTCGTTCAATACGTGTGCGACTCCGTTGGCCATCTGTGATGGTCAGGTGCTGCCAGTCACTCCCTGGGGCCTGGGAACGATGATCTTGTTTGCCCCTGATCCCCCTCGCAACCCTTTGTACGACTCCTTTACATCGCCTTCTCCCTGGACCAATCCCTGGAACGGCGGCAGCAATTTTGGCTGCCTCCAATCCGGCGAACTCAATACCATCTGGCTGCGCATCGAAGTCACCAGCCCCGGCGACCTCGAATGGGCCTTTGTCTTCCCTGACTTTGACGGATTCGACTTCATTTACATGGATTGGAGCATGTTCAATCTCACGCCGACGATGTGTACGGACATCGCCCTGAATACGGCGGCATCGGCCCCGGTCCGGTGCAATTGGAATGATCTGCCGGAAACGCCCACTGCGGCTACGGGCATGAGCCGCCTCGCTACGTCGATTCCCATCGCCAACGAGGAAGACAACTTCGAAGTCTCGATGACCGTCGCCAGCGGCCAGGAGTTTCTCCTGCTGATGGACAATTGGTCCGGAGGCACCTTCAATGGAACCTTTGACTTTTCCCTTTCATCCACCTCGGCCCAGGTATGCGGCACCATCCTGAACCAGGGCGATCTGGTATTGTCGGCGGAGTCTAGCGACCATGGGGTGAACCTGGGATGGATGTCGATTGGGCAAACGATCTTCGAAGAGTTTGTGCTGGAACGTTCGGTTGGAGACAGCGATTTTGCAGCGCTCCAGGAATTTGGGGTGGAAGGTATGGATGGCAACCATGCTTACCGCGATTTTCAGCCCCTTCCCGGAACCAACCGCTACCGGATCAAAGGGCGGCTGGCCAATGGAGAGTCGGTCTTCAGCAATGTCGTTGAGGTGGCTTGGAAAGGGGAGGGCTTTGGAATTTACCCGATGCCAGCGACCCATACCGCATCGCATCTGTACCTGAATGAACCCGCCCAGCACCTCTCCATTTATTCTGTGACCGGTCAGCTCCTCTACGCCCAGGACCTGGACCCACAAAATACCGCCCCGATTGAACTGCCCCGGAACTGGGAGACAGGTGTCTATTCAGTGGTGGTGCAAATGGAAAATGGAGCCCGGTTCAGCAAAATGTATATTCTTCATTAAACCCGCCTTCACCGGCCAGCATTCCACTTGTTTTGAATTCTCCGTCCGCAACAGTATCGGGGCAAGACCTCCTTGTCGCCCCAAGTTTCATATTTATCTACATTTTTTTACTTCTTTTTATGCAATCCCCGTGATAATTGCATCTCTAAAACGATGCAACACCTGAAATAACTACCCTCTAGCTACTTTTTGCGGAATCGCCGCCTCAATCAACAGATGTAACAATCCTTTTTTTATCCGGGAACTGTGATTTCCCCGTTTGGAAAACCCTGACCCGCTCTTGCTTTATCAATCTTTATGAAACAGGAATCAACAATCAAACGCCCTGGGGCGCAGGCAACTGCTATGCCTCAGCCAACAGTTCAACGTGTCATGGCCCCGCCGGCCTTTCAGCTCAAAGGCGCAGATGAGACTGAAGCTCCCATGCCGGGGGCGGTGAACGGAACTTCTCAAACTGCGGTCCCCGCCGACGTTTCCCGTCCCGGTCAGGACCATCTCAAGACTGGCCTGGAATCCATGGGCGGCCTTTCGCCCACCCAATTGCGGAAGCGCATTCCCATGCAGGGGAAGGCGTTTCGGCGGCCGTCCCCGGTCCAGCGGACGGCTGGCAAAAGGGGACCGGTTCAGATGCTGAGTGTCCAAGTCATGAATGGGATCAATTCCAAAAGCCAACAAAAGTATATCCGTGACCTTCAAATTGCGGGACGACCGGAACGGGCGTTTTCTGACTCGATGGGAGACCACACAACTGCTTTCACCGTTCACGCTGAAGGAATCCGCCAGGCTTTGATTGGCAAATCGTATATGGATGGCTTTAAGTACATGAAGCATCTGTATGAGTCGATGAAGAAATTGCCGGGAGCTGGAATGGTTGCCCACCTCCCTGCCGCGAAGAAAAATCGCTTGCAAGGCTACCTGAAGAAGATCGAGAGCATGTTGCAAATGCCCCTTCCAAAGGTTGGAGCATCATTCGGGAAGATGGAAGCCAATGGAAAAACAGTCTCCAATTACGAAACCAAGGAAAATCGGTACAATGTCCAGGGGGGGGCCACCGACCGTGGTAGTTTCATCATCGACCGATTGCAAAAAGTGGTTTATTGTTACCTGGAAGCCCGGGAATTGATTCCCATGTCCACCCTGAATGTCCGGCACAAGAGTGCGCTGGGAGGGAGGGGCAAAGGAGAAGGCCGTCACATCGATGTATTGCGTCGAATTGAAGCAGGAATGACGAAGGGTTTGAACAAAAAAGACCTCTATACCGCTGTGGTGGGTTTGTTCGACCTCTCATCAGTCGCTGCGGTCATGCTGGAACCTGAAGATGCGATGCTAGCCCGGATGGCTCCCGGAACCGTCAAAACGGAGACGGATGACCTCACTGGGGAGACGACCCTTAAGCGGGTAGATACTGGCCCCGCCCTGATCAACAAGGTTTGGATGCAGCATCTTCAATCGATCTGTGCGGCGTTCCCCAGCCTCCAGAAGTTCATTGCCCAAAGCAACCTCGCCCAGCGCTTTACGCGGGGAGGGAAAGCTGCTCTGATCAATCCAGCCATGATTGAATACCGGCACCGATACCGGGACCTGCAACAAACCTTTGTCCAATTGAGGAAGGCCAATATTTCCTTCCGGGGAGAACTCAATAAAAAACGCTCGCGCAACACCCTGATCAAGTGTATGAAAGCGGGGAAGGAAGGAACTGGAAATGCAATGAAGGCCTACCTGCACGTGCAGGACCTGTTGAGACGCAGCGATGAGCATGTCGCCAATCTCAAAGTGCTTTATACAACCCTGGGTCGGCTGGGCATGCAAGGAAAGCTGGCCGAGCGGATCACGTTGGCCCAAAAGACATCGGTTGCGGGGTATGCGAAGGTCAAGCAAGGGCTGCATCCATGGTTGAACCCCAATTTCAATTGGGCGACGGTGCAGGCCGAGGACTTCGGGGCCAAAGAAGTCAGTCCGGGGACATTCGACATCGCGGACTTCGAGATGTCGGCATCTTCGGGGAGCGGATGGCAGGTCGCAATGGGGAATTCCTCCGATTCCGAAGATTTCGCAGAAGCCAAACAATCCAAAGCACCGACGCAGGAGCAGAAGAGTCGGGGCGTACGGGAGGCCATCAATACGATGGGAATTACGATCGCGCTGGCCAACGACGGCCGGATTTCCAATTTGATTTCCGATGGGCGTTCCCAATCTCCCTTCACCAGAACCATGGGCGCCCATACCATTGCCTGGACCCTGCACATTGAACATTTCAAGAAGATGGTGGTCGGAAGAAGTGTCGAAGCCGCCTTGAACCAGGTGGTCAAACAAGGTCTTCCGGGAATGCTCCAGATGGAAAAAGATTTTGATCCCGGGGAAGGGGGCAATGCTCGTCAGAAGGGCCGAAAAAAGGAACTGCTTACCCGGATCAATGACTACAAAAGGCAAATCGGGGCGGGCAAAATCCCCGAACCTCAATTGGCCTATCTCCAGGAATTTATTGGCATTCTGCTGGCCTACTCCAATTTGATTCCGGGGATGACCTATACCGCCAACAATACCGATGGCCGCGGGGAAGGCCAGGCGAAAGCAAAGTTGGAAGAGTGGGAGCCCAAGGCGTTGAAGCTGTTGAAATCGGTCGACCTAAAAGCCCCCCGTCCGTGGCTTGAATTGGATGCGAAGATAAAGGCCGGGGGCGGAAAGGGATTCATGTCCGCCTTCGAGTACATCCACCATGCCATTGTCGCGCTCCGAGAATCCAAAGGCCAAAATGCTGTCGTCAAGCACCAGCTGAAAATTATCCAGGAACTCTATCCGGCGGTGTATAAATTTTATACCCTGGGACAAACAGTGGTCAAACTCAAGCAACAGCAAAAACAGGCACAAGCGTCCCAAAGCAGCGCTTCACCCGCATCCTCACAGACTCCCTAAACGGTGCTAACCGCCCAAGCTCTCCCATGCTTCATGAAAGGGCTACCGGCGCGTCCCGTTGAAAGCCAACTGAAATTCTACCGGGCGGTGTATCATGGAACCTGTTATATTTAGGAGCAGAGAGTCAGGACCTGGCTCAGCATTCGCCCTCCTCAAACTTAGAACGACGTAAAAAATCACAATCAACTGATGACGACCACTCACCAGCCTTTCGCGGACTCTGCCCTCTGGCAGCTCCAGGACGACTATTTCGAACAGTTGGGGCCAGAAGCATGGGGACGCAACCAGGTGCCGTCCTATATCACCAGCAATCCCACCATTGCGGCCGATTACGCCCGCCTCGTATTTGCCTTCTTCCGGGACCTGTTTCGGCAAAACCGCAACCAGGAACCGGTGCGGGTCATCGAACTCGGCGGGGGATCGGGCCAATTTGCATTCCTATTCATCAAAACCCTCCATGACCTCTGCCGGAACGCCCCCGTAGGCCTGCCGCCTTTCAACTACGTCTTCACCGACTATTCCACGGCCAACCTCCAACACGTCTACCAGCATCCCCGGATGCAGCCCTTCCTGAACCACGGCACCCTGTCCGTGGCCCACCTGGACGCCCGGAAGCCGCTGGAAGCCCGGTTCTTTCCCGACGGAAAGCCCTTGTTGCCGGAATTGGACAAGGGGCCGATCATCGCGATTGGCAACTATTTCTTCGATACCATTCCCCAGGACCTGTTTCGGTGGAAGGGCTACGAAATCGAAGGGGTAGAAGTGGCTGTGGTGCCGAATGAAGAAGCATCCAATGCCAGCAATGCCCTGTCCAACGTCGCGTTGGACTACCAGTACAAGCCCCAAAGCCTGCCTCGCTACCAGAACCGGGAGCTGGATCAGTTGCTGGAGAATTATTCGGGAAAATTCAAACATACCCACCTGCTGTTTCCCCACATCGGCCTCCAATTGCTCCAGACCCTGAAGGCGAGCACCTACCGCGAGTTGATCGTCTTGTCCTCCGACAAGGGCGAAGACAACCTGCACGAATTGGACCACCGGGGGGCGCCCGAACTGACCGTCCACGGATCCTTCTCGCTCCAGGTCAATTTCCATGCCCTGGCTGAATACTGCCGGGGAAGAAAAGGGACCGTGTTGTCTCCCGGAAAATGGCAGTACCAGATTCAGAACCACCTGTTACTCTTTCCCTCCCGGTCCACGCCCTCCCACGGGTTTTGGGAACTGACGCGGGAGTACGAGCAGGAAGCGGGCCGCTTTGGACCGGACAATTACTTTGGCGTCAAGAAGGTGCTGGAGAAATTCGGGCCCAACATGAGCTTCCGGGAACTGGTCGCAGCGGTACGGTTCAGCCGCTACGATCCGCGCCTGTTCCAGCAGTTGTGGCCGCGGTGGCAGGACATTTGCACCCGGATCGCAGAAACCAAGCCGCCCCATGTTGTCCACGAAGCCGCCCTGGTGGTCTTGCCGTTGGTCATCAAGGTCTGGGAGAACTTTTACCCCATGCCCGATCCCCGTCCCAATCCACCCGCGCACCAATTGGCGGCCCAGATTGGAGAACTACTGGGAATCATGGGACTGACCGGAGAAGCCCGGAAGTTTGGGTGGGAGAATGAAGTAGGAGACGAAGAAGAATGAGCCACTAGAAATTGTGGTCACCTTCCCAGATCAGTTGTCCCGGCCAGTGCTGGCCAAACTTCACCCGGGTAGGCTTCAATTCCATGGGAATCGGCACCTGGTAGAACATCTCGTCTCCATCGTGGTAAAGGCGATTGGTATCCAACGTAAAGTCGAGGAGTCGGGGGTTCCGGGGGACCCCGGCGCTGTCCGGAATATGGACGTGGAAATGGCACCGGGCCGTTGAGTCGGCATGGTTCGGATTGAGCCAGGCAAAGGTCAGCGTATTCTCTTCATTCAGGTAAACCCGGTAGCGGCAATCCCGGTGCACCAACTTGGCCCCGGACCCAGCGACCCGCTCATTGCGTTGCTGTACCTTTTTCCCAATATGTTCCCGCAACCATTCCTCGGCCTTTTCCCTCCACCTCCGACTCCGATGGCTGCTCAAGATGGCCTGGTCGTACTGCGCGGAAGGGGTATCGGCGAATAAGTCATAGAATTCCCGCCATTGGCCCGCGTCTCGTATTTCCGGCATGAAGCGGTAGACCGTGCGGACCACATACTGATGGGCCTCCGGTCGTTGGGGATTGACGGCCTTGGCCAGCTCCTGCTGGATGCGCGCCGGAGACAAATTCGCCTTCATGTCCTGGATCAACTGCCACTCAGGCGACCGCGACGACGCCAAGAGGTCCCGCCGTACGAAATAGCCTTCAGTAAGCGTCGGATATTGCGGAGCGTGGCCATTTAACCACTCGGTCCGCTCGGCGGGCTGGGGCTTGTACACTTCCTTAAAGCGACTGCTCGTCAGCATCCGCCCAAAGTCCCGGGCGAATCCCTGGTGGACCTGGATCACATCCGGGGCCGCATATTCCAAGTAGTATTCCTGAATCAGGTCTTTGTCCCGAAACAGTTCCGCCATCAAGGGAGAGCCCAGCAGGCCCAGGTCCGTGATGTTAAATTCTTTGAGGTAGCTGATTTTCCCCAGGTCCGGGGTGGACAGGTTGATGCGGTGAAGGTTGTTCTCGGCATCAAACTTGCGGGCGGTATCGGCGACCTTTTCGTAGCGTAGGATGCCACAACAGATATAGTGCGGCTCGATGAGGGCCGTCGGGGTGATCATGTAAATGGAGAACCCGGACACAATGGCGAGGGGGAGGGTGAGCCAGACCTTCTTGAACAGGGGAATGCTGAGCAGGACCTGGGCGAGGATCAGTCCGAGAATGGGAGTGAGGAAAGTCGTACTGCGGGTCGGATCCAAGCGGGTTTTGCCGAAAAAGAAGGGATTGAGGAATGCCGTAATCACCAGCGTCATGCCAATGAAGAAGATCCACTTGGTCTGGGGCTTCCAATTGACGAGGGGGTAGAGCGGGATCAACAGCACGAGCCACCAGGCTCCGTGGGTCGACATGATTTCGCGGGCGTGCTGGAAGGAGGTGCTCATGTGGTAATCGAGGCGCTTCCACATCGAGGCCAGATTTTCGCCGACGGAAATATTCTGGGCCACGCCGGTATTGGGTTCCAGCGAACCGAAATACCAGAACCGCCACAGGTGATAGATGCTCCACAGACCAATGGTCAGTCCCATGAGCCGCATCCCCCGCCAGCTGCGGTATTCGATCTTGTAAAAGATCGTGAACATGATCAGGAGCGCGCCCACATGGTAGATGCCTTCCAACCGCGACAGGGCGGCCAGGGCAAAGAAGACGGCCCAGCCCAGTTGGATCTCGCCCTCCCGGATGAACCGGGTCAGGAGGTAGATGCTTCCCATCAGGAAGACATGCGTCATGGCGTTCTCCATCCCCGAAGCGTGCCATTCATAAAAGCTCGCATGCATAGAGATGAACGCCGCCACCGGGAGGCTCATGACCGCCCCCAGCAGGTATTTCTTGTGGAAGATCCCTACGAAGAAGAATCCCAATAAAAAGGTGCAGATCCAGGTTTGGGCGTCGGCAAAGCCCATAAAATGGGTCCCAAACAGGCCGTAGAACAGGGTATAGGTCCAGAATTGGACGGGGGCCGAGAAGCCTTCGACCCGTTCTCCGCTGGGATTGACGCCGATGAAGCCGTGGTCCACGAGGTTCTTGGCGTGAGACATCGTGATGACCCCATCGTCCCGGTAATCGAACAGCCCCTGGTCCAGCGGGCGGTAGGTATTGTAGAGGACGGTGACAAAAATGAAACCACCAAGGAGCATGAACAGGTATCCGCGGGTGAGGAAAATGTGTTTCAGAAGTTTCATGGAGTCATCGACGCCCAGGTTTTGGTGGGCCAGGTGCAAAAGTACGTTGAATTGGCGGCTATTTGCAAGCGGTGGGAGAGGGGGAATGGGGAAATGGTTGCACCGGAGGTCAACTCACGCGGTTGGGGGCCACGATCACGCGCTCCGGCACCGCGGTCACGCGGTCGGGGACCGCGGTCACGCGGTTGGGGACTGCGGTCACGCGCTCCGGCACCGCGATCACGCGGTTGGGGACTGCGGTCACGCGGTCTGGGACTGCGATGGGTTGCATTGGGACCAACCGAGGTCGGTCTGGATGCAGCCGAGGTTACACTGGGACCAACCGCGGTTGGTCCGGGACCAGCCGAGGTTACACTGGGACCAACCGCGGTTATACTATGACCTCGGCAGATAGTTTTCCTCTCTGTTTCGGCAGGGCTCCACTCAGCGGAGGACAGCCTCTCTTTCCAAGCCCCAACATTTCTTTCTTTTCCCATGCTCCCCATTCCCACCTCGACCATTGTCAATTTACTTCATTATGCATTTCTTTCCCCTGTTTTTCCCCGCCTTCTTTCTCCAGTTCCTAAACCAACAATCCTTTCTGTATACCCGTTTCTCCTTCCCGTACTTTCTATGTGACTGACCTGACCCAAGACACATTTATTTCATTTGGTTATCGCGTCTCCTGTGGCTAATATTGCCATGCATTTTCACCATTCTCAACGACGACTTTTTATCAATGAAGCTCCACGAACACCAGGCAAAAGAAGTCATCGCCAAATTCGGCGTCCCGATCCAGGAAGGCAAAGCGGTCTTCTCCGTAGAAGAAGCAGTTGAAGCTGCCAAATCCCTCTATGAAAACCCCACAGGCAAGGAATTCTACGTCCTCAAGGCGCAGATCCACGCAGGTGGCCGCGGCAAAGGCGGCGGGGTGAAGATCGCCAAATCGATCGAAGAGGTCGAAACAATCGCCGGTGAAATCCTCGGCATGAACCTGGTCACCCACCAGACCGGTCCCGAAGGCAAGTTGGTCAACCGCTTGCTCGTCGCCAAGGACATGTTCTACCCGAACGCCGACGGCGAGATGGACCTGAAAGAATACTATTTCTCCATCACCCTGGACCGCGCCACCGGTCAGCTCGTGATCATGGCCTCCTCCGAAGGCGGCATGGACATCGAAGAAGTGGCCGAGGCCCATCCGGAGAAAATCGTCAAGGAGTGGATCGACCCAGCCGTCGGCCTCCAAGGTTTCCAGGCCCGCAAAGTTGCCTTTGAATTGGGCTTCAGCGGCCTCGCCTTCAAAAACGCAGTCAAGTTCATCAACAAGATTTACCACGCCTACATCGCCAACGACTGTTCGCTGCTGGAAATCAACCCGATGCTCAAGACTTCCGATGACAAGATCATCGCGGTCGACTGCAAGATGGACATTGAAGACAATGCCCTCTTCCGCCACAAGGACCTCGCCGAACTCCGCGACATCACCGAAGAAGATCCGCTGGACGTTGAGGCTTCCAAGCACGACCTGAACTATGTCAATCTGGACGGTAACGTCGGTTGTATGGTGAATGGTGCCGGACTGGCCATGGCGACCATGGACATCATCAAGCTGTCGGGTGGTGAGCCCGCCAACTTCCTCGACGTCGGGGGTGGGGCCAATGCCCAGCGCGTTGAAGCCGCTTTCCGCTTGATCCTCAAGGACGACCGCGTACAGGCCATCCTCGTGAACATCTTCGGTGGGATCGTCCGGTGCGACCGCGTTGCCAATGGCATCGTGGAAGCCTACAAGAACATCGGCAATATCAATGTACCGATCATTGTGCGCCTCCAGGGCACCAATGCGGTAGAAGCAGCACAGATTATCGACGAATCGGGCTTGCAGGTTGTTTCGGCCATCACGCTGAAAGAAGCAGCCGAGCGGGTTTCCGAGGCGCTCGCGAACCTACAATAACTTTTCGGTATTAATTTCGTATTTGCAGGTGGGATTATCCACCTGCTTTTTTTATACCCGAACCGAATGAAGAAACAGCTTTACCCTTTTCTCCTTTTATTCCCATTCCTTTTTGCCGCCCCCGATGCCGACGCGCAGTTGGCCAAGTCCCTTCTGTGGGAGATTTCGGGCAATGGATTGGAACAACCTTCTTATCTCTACGGAACCATGCACGTGGGGGACAAGCGCGCCCACAAGTTCAAGAAGTCGACCTTGAGCGCCTTCGGGGATGCCTCGGCCTACGCGATGGAACTGGACCCCGGCAATATTGATCCAATGGAGATGCTGGAGATGATGAAGATGAAGGACGGAAAGAAATTGAAGGACATGTTTACGGAGGAAGAATGGACGGAACTGGACACCAAGTTCAAGGAGAAATTCAAGACGTCCATTGAGACCTTCAATGATTTCACCCCGTTCTACGTCCAATCTGTGATGCTCCAAAGCACGATGAAGAACCAGGCTGGCCAGGCCGTGGACATGTACTTTTTCAACGAAGCGAAGGCGGACGGAAAAAAGGTCATCGGATTGGAAACCGTCGAAGAGCAATTGGCCGCGATCAATTCCATGCCAGCGGAAGAGCAGAAGCAGATGCTGATGGAGGGTTTGGAAGAAGACTTGACCGATGCGACGGACAAGATGATGAAGTATTACAAGAAGGGCGATCTCCAGAAGCTGCACGAATACAGCCAGGAAGGAGAGGAGGACGAGGTCTCCGACACCTTCGAACAGGAACTCATCCTCAAGCGCAATTACCGGATGGCCGACCGCCTGATCCCGCATATTCAATCTCAGTCTACCTTTATTGGTGTGGGCGCCTTGCACCTGCCGGGTGAGGAAGGTATCATTGAGCTGTTGCGGAAGAAAGGCTATTCGGTGGAAGCGGTCAAGTAAGCGCTTCCTTCATTTCCGGCCCCATTTCCCTGTCCCATGAGTATCTTTTGGTTCGCACCCATTGCGATCACAAGTTTGATTGTCCCCAGCCTGGTGCTGGGGTGGTTCGAGAGCCGTCGGGAGGCCCGCCGGATCTCGGATGGACTCAGGGTGCGCAGCCAGACCCGCTCCGGAGTGGCCTATGTGTCCAATTCCATTCAGAAAGCCCAGGCGAAGGTTCTCAAGACCACCCAGTACCTGGGCATTGGATTGGGCCTGGTCGGATTGGTCTGGGGCTATATTGGCACCCAGGAAACCCAATCCTTTCTACTGGCCGGTATTCTCCTTGTCGTTTACCTCAATTTCACGAACAGCACCCTGCCCCAACGGATGGCCCGTTGGACCTTGAAGCGCTTGGTGCCGCATGTCCTGAAACACGGAGGCGAAGCCGAGGTGCAGGACGTTTTGCGGGCCGGTTGGCTGGTGGGCAAGGCTTCCTTTGCCCGCATGGCCCTGGAAGCCCATGCCCAATGGCGGTCGCCCGAATCGATCAAAGCCATTGCGGACATCCCGCACATCATCCACCAACAACCCTGGTCCAAGAACCGCGAAGACGACGAACGCTCCTCCACCCAATTGCAATTGGAGGTGGGGTGGAAAGGCATTCTCCACAATTTTGGGTTCCACAAGTACCTGGCCCGGTCTCCGTGGCCCGGTGATTTGCAGCGGAAGGCCCGCGAGGAAATCCTTTTCAGCCGCCAGATGGAAGAGGAATTCGATCCGGTCCGTCCGGATACGGTCACCCGGCTGTTGGACAACAGCTTGTACTGGGAGCGGGTCGCCCGGGCGGCGACCCAACAGGATGAAGAAGCCTTCTTCGATCTGGTGGACCACGAAGCGGCCCTCGAAGGCACCATCGAACGCTATTTTCAGGATGTATTTCAGGTTTATCCCTATCTGACGCAGGCCTATTGTGAGTCCTGTCGGCGCTGGGCCATTGAATACCAGGCGGGGCGATACACGCTGCCGACCTGTCCCGAATGCGCAACGGCTGAGTACCTCCGGACCGACATCAAGGAGGTGGTGGGGATGGTTGGAAGCATCACTGTTCGCCGATTCGAGGACGGGACGCTGTACTGGAACCTGTGGGACCGCACCTCCGATTCCGTCAAACTGGCGGAAGTGGATCGGATTGAAGTCACGTCCGGCCGCAAGATGGACTACGATTGGGCCTTGGCCGCGATAGTGGAGGCCTTTCGGAATTACCATCCCGATGACCGCCCCCGAATTCCCCTTCATTTGCCCGACTCCATTTCCCTGCAAACCAACACCCGCAAGCTCATCGCAGATTTTTTCGTTGTCCACACCCCGAAAACAAACCATTGAGGGCGTAGGCGGGTTATTTGGGAAGAAAATCGTATAATCGGACCGGAAGTCTCTGATCCGGTGGAACAGGTACTTGAACGACCATTTGCTCTGATAAACCCATGGACGAACTCGATCAGTACGGTGTACTCCTGGCCCTCTTCGTAGGGACGCTGGGCGCGTTCGTGGCCATCATGTTCCGATTGGATCGCAGGACCGCCCGCCGAACGGCTCAGACTGTCCTGGAACAGCTTCCAAATCAATCTCCCGGCAAAGACCGGGCTGGTTACATCACCAATCAGTTGTTGGGCATCAACAAAGAGGTCACCATCAATTCGGCCTATGCCGGGGCCTTACTGCTGTTTCCCATCGGCTTCTGGGGCGTTCAGATGGATATCTTCTGGCAAGTGGTCGCCAGCTGGTTGACCGTGATGGGGATTGGGTTGGGCATGCACAGTGAGTTTACGATCCGGCGGGTGCGGCGCAAGGCATTTGAAAAGATTTGGGCGGAAGGAAAAAGCAGGTGCTCGGAATCAGAAGTCCAGGATGTGCTCCAGGCGGGTTGGCAAAGTCAAAGGGATGCCCTGATGCAACAGGCCATCGACGGCCATTTGGAATGGCGCTCTCCTCAGTCCGAATTGGCCCTCAAATCACTCCTCTACAAGATCAAAAACGTTCCATTTGATCGGGGCGGGAAGCAGGAAAACCGGATTCGGAATGAGAACAAGCATTTTCGGCAGCTTCAGGAACGTTTCCGCAGTCATCAGCCTGCTACCTTGATGCCGATCCTGGTGCGCAGCCTGTTTTGGCGCCGCGTGGCCGCCGCCGCCCTTCAACCTGGCCCCGAAGAGATCAATCGCTTGCTCTCCTTCGAAGACAAATCCCGCCGCACGCTGATCCTGTTCTTCAAGAAACTCCATGAATTGGGGCCGTCCTTCCCGCATCTGTACTGCGGCCATTGTCACCGCTGGGCCCAGCGGGTGAAGATGGAAGACGTCCTGCTCGTCCGTTGCCCGGAATGTGAAACCCAGGACGACCTCATGCCGAATGTCCAGGCGGTCATTGGTCGGGTAGGGGAAGCCCCCAAAGACGACTGGAATGGCAATCACCTTTACCTGAGCCTGTGGAACGAGCGGCAAAAGAAGGTCTATCCGGCTGAGATCAGCCGGCTGGAAGTTGTCCCGAAGGCGGGCGTAGATTTCGATTGGGCGCTGGTGGCCCTTGTGGAGAAACTTCGGAATTTCCTCCCCGAAAACTACCCACGGATTCCGCTGGGACTTTCCGAAGAGTTTGACCTTGATCCGAATACCTTCCGCGTACTCAATGACTTTTTCGAGTTGGATCCCCATTTTCAACCCCAAACTTCTCCTGAACCATGACTTTACTCGTTGTCGGTATTATGCTTGGATTCGGGCTGTTGCCCTTCTTGTTGATTCAGCCGTTGGCCTGGTGGCAAGCCCGGAGGCTATTCGATCAGATCAACGATCTTCCCCAGGATGCTGGTATCAAAACTTTTGTGAAGAAGCGAATCAAAATCTCCTATCGGTTGATGATGTTGAACAATGGGGGGCTCACCCTCTCGATTGCGGCTATGGGAGTGGCGTTCTGGTCCCAATTGGGGTATATGGAGGCGATTATCTTGGTGACAGCTGGGGGCATCTCGGGAGTGATGGGCATTCTGGTGGCCTTCAGTGATCAGCCCGACAAGGGTATTTTGTCGCGGCTGCTGGAACTCATCATGGAAAAAGGCACAGACGACCAGCTGGGTTGGGTGGCCGAAATCGCCATTGCTTCGGACAAGATTTCCATCCATGACATGGGGGCGACCGTGCTGAAGCGCTGGGCCTCTCCGCACGCCCTTACCCTGCTCAAGCAAAAGACGCCCAATACTGAACTCTACCTCTATTCCCAGAACAAGCAGTCGGGAGATGATTCTTATGTCCTGGCCTCGGAGTTTGAAGAATGGATCCACAAGTTTGAGCCCGACCAGCCTGAAAACCTGTTGAAAATTGTGGAGTTCAGCTTGTACTGGACGCGGGTGGTGGGAGAGATCGTGCCGGATGAAGATTACGAATTGGAAGCCTTGTTGGCCCCGCTGTCCCTCCATTACCCGGTCGCCCATTTCATCCGGCAACAGCATTTTTTCCTTCACCGACTCGAAAACCTGTGGTGCAAGCACTGTCTCCGCCGTCCCAAGTCCTATCCTCTCGGGGAACATTCCCTGGTCAGGTGTCCCGAATGCAACCGCTCTGAAGACATCAAGGGCGTTTACGGGCGCATCACCGGGCAAATCGGCGGAAAGGTGCCGGAAAGCCAGACCGGAAAACACCTGGTAGTGGATCTTTGGGACAAAAGCATGGAGAAGGTGCGGTTGGCGGAAGTCGATGAGATCGTCGCCCATCCCGATCCCAATATCAATTGGGAGCTGGCCTTGGTCGCATTAGCCGAAGGCTACCAAAATTCCTATCCCCGCGAAAACCTGCCGATTGATTTGTACCTCCCGGATAGCATTGAGCTTGGAACCAATGCCCGTCGCGTTCTGGAATCGATTTTTACGATCAAACCGGTGGGGGAAAAAACCGGATGATGGGGGAGCGGATTGTGCTCAATTTTTCAAACCAGAATTCACCATTTCCGTAAATAATAGATATGGAAAATCCCGGTCCTTTAGAGTTTGTAGTGTCCATGGTTGTAATCATGGTGACCCTTTTGACCCTCGAAATAGGATCCAATCTTCTATTTCGGCGAAAATTGCGGCAACTCCTGGCTGGTCCTATGCGAGGAAAGGCCCGGGTCGACGCCATTGTCGAGACCAGCAAGTCACTGAACAGTCGGGGAAGATACATGGCAGGCGGATTTCTGCTGGCATTCAGCATTGTCTATCTGCTGATTGCTCGGGGAGAAGTATCGTTCATGCGGGGCTTTTTTACCACCGTCTATACCATTCCTATTGTGATCATGTTGTTCTTAAGGTCCAGCAATATGACAGACAATATCCGTCAGAAGGGCATGATCAAAATGGTGAAGGAGAATTTCGACGAAGGTGACAGCGCTGTCATTGAGGATTTGTTGGCGGCGTTGGGACAAATGGGGAAAGTCCGGGAGCAAGCGGTGGCAGTGATGGGTCTGGAAAAATGGGGCTCTCCCGAATCAATGGATACCGTTGAGGAAATTCACCGTCGACTCGCCTTTTCCGACGCCAAAAACGTGAAGGAAGTAGTGGATTTGGCCAAGAAAGTGCATGGTGATCTGAGCCGGGAAATACGGTCGCTGGACATCAACCGGACTGAGACTTTCGTTCCCCTGGTGGAAAAGCGTATTTACTGGAAGCGTCTGGCCCAGGCATCCGCGACTCCCGATCCGCTCGCACTGAAAAAACTGATGGATCCCGACCTCCTCCAATATGCTCCCGAGCAGTTTTTTATCCGTCACCACGAAATGTACCATCACCAGGATGAAGTGATGTGTACGACCTGCAATACGCGGATGGAAGTGATCCATTGGGCAAAGATTCCCATGGGCCGGTGCCGGATCTGCCACGAAGTCGCCCCGCTCGCGCGGGGTGCCCGGAAGATTGTCGGGGTCATCGGCCCCCGACCGCTCGATCTCGATACCGACCACAACCAGATCATTGACCTCTGGAACGCGCAGGACGAAGTGCCCCGCTACGCCGACATCGATGAACTCCACATCTCCGCGGGCGCGGACATCAACTACGATTGGGCCATTGCGGCCGTTGTGGAGCAGCAAGTGAACGAGAGACCGGAGCATTTCGGCTCGGTAGAACTCTACCTGGACCCCCAGATTCAGCTCAGCAACAACGCCCGCGCCCAATTGCGTGTCATAGGACAGTCCTCCCTGGCCCAAGTCTAATAAGTATGCTATTTTTTGCGTACAATGACTTAAATTCGTAACGAACAAGAACC
Organism: uncultured bacterium; assembly: GCA_963923035.1. GTDB lineage: Bacteria > Bacteroidota > Bacteroidia > J057 > JADKCL01 > CAWUKT01. The sequence continues at coordinate 42,519 of CAWUKT010000005.1, read as the reverse complement.
TTAACACCATGTTTTTCCTCAACCTGTTGATTGCACTGGCGGCGCCTTACTTGACCGGCCTTCTCATGGAAGGATACCGGAACAACCGGGTATTTCGTTCCCTGATGCAACTTCCCGGCAGGAGCCGATCCGAAACCGCTGTCATGGTCCGTGAGGTGATCGAGGAGGACATGAAAAAGGAGCTGACCCTGGGAGGAGCGATGGCATTGTCGTCAATCTTCCTGAGCCTGACGCTGGCCAGTCACCCGGTCGGCTTTATCGTGGCCGGGGTGGTGACTCCGGGTTTGTTTGCCGGTTTGATGTTTCGGGATTATCGGAGAAAAATCAAGGGGGCCACGCGCCGCGCCGCGATGCGGGCCCTGGATGAATATATGGAAAACCGCCCGGTGGAATCGACCGAAGGCATGATGGAGGGGATTTCAGGCGTGGAGGATGAAAAACTTCAGCTTTCCGTGGTCAATCGGATCATGAACTGGGGTTCCCGCTGGGCCCTGCTACAATTGCGGGAGAGCCAATCCAGAAGCCCATTTGTGGAGGTGCGTCACCGCGCCCGGGCCGGAGCCGACTCCGTCCGCGAACTCTTGGATTCCATCAATCACCGTCGCCTGGGCGATCTGACCAGCCTGGTCAGCCGGGCCGGGTTCTGGCGTCGCTTGGGCAAGACCAATCACAACAGGTCAGAGCGTCTGCTGCTCCTTTCCGGAGCCGAAACGCCCGAAAAAAACGAAGATCCCTTGTTCCACGCCTTTGAATTCCAGCACGAATTGATGGCGGCCTACCCGCATATCTTTTGCCTCGCCGATGGGACGCGCACCGAACTGGTTAGTGAGGGCGGGTGGAAGCATATCCGCTGCGTGACCTGCAAGGAAGCCAATGATTTGGTGCCCGGTGTCCACCGGGTCGTGGGGCATATCGGGCCGCAGGTCGACCCGATCCTCCAACCCGACGGCGTGCTGCCGGTCAACCTCTGGAATCCCAATGGCGACAAGTCCAAGGCCGTCGCTATGGACGAACTGGTCATCGCCGCTGGCGGCGACTTCAATTATGACTGGGCGGTGAGCGCTTCCCTGGAAGCCTTCCGCAACCGATTCCCCGACTACGACCGCAAGATCAGGGTCGAATTGGACCCGCGCATTTCCCTGTCTACAAACACCCTGAACCTCCTGAAAAGCATTGCCCAGGACAACTATTTGCATGAGCCCTCTATTGCTCCGGCGACATGAGAGACCTGCTGATATTTGTATTGATCGCCGCCTTGCTGTCTCCCAGCATTTTGGTCGTCAACTATATCCAAAAGCAATTGCACCGGCGCATACTGGATGCCTTGTCTGGCACTCTGCGTCAGCCTTCCGGCACCTGGTCCAAGACCTGGAAGCAGCTGATGGACAAGGGCTATCGTATGAATTGGAAGGAAATGGGGATGCTGGTGGCCACGGCAACTCCCGTCTTCTTGCTGGGGTTCACGGGACTGCTCATTGCTGGATTGGCGGCCGTCTTGGGCGTTGGAGCCATCATCGGGGGCGGACTCTTTGTTCGGAACCGACTCGGCCGACTGAATGCCGAGAAGCAGGCGGAAGTCCTGGAAGAATGGTTGGAAGAGGTGACGGCTTCTGAATCCCCCTTGATCGTCGACGATGTCCTGAACGTCCTCAAACAGGATTTCGAATATCTAATCCCCGATATTGACCAATCCCTGTTGGCTTGGGGCTCACCGACGGCCCATCGCTTGTTGAATTCCTACAAGCCCAGCTCCCTCAAAGCGAATAAATTACGAGCGCTCAATATTGACGAGGCCATGGGCCTGCTCGTGGACGAGCAGCATCCGGCCTCGCTCTACCGGTCGCTGACCATGCGGGAAAGCCTCTCCTTTTGGCGCAGCATTTACAACAAGATGGAAGCCGGCGAATTGAACGCCTTTCAATTGGAAAAACGGTTTCATCAGCCGGAAATCCGGGCCCATTTGGAAGTCATTCAGCGCCAGGTCCAGGCCCACCGTTTCCACCCGGAGGTGTTCTGCACCCGTTGCAATGAGCGGGGGGAAGTGCGGGAGAAGGAGGGCTTTGAGGTGGTCGTCTGTCCGGTTTGCCAGGACCAGGACGCCTTCGAATTGGGCGTGCATGAAGTGGTGGGAATTGTCGGGAAGGAAGGAATCGGCAAAAGGGTGGGGAGTAGCTACGAATTGTCGATTTGGGACGAACAACAGCGCAAAGCCACCCCGGTTCAATTGGATGGCCTCCGAATTGAGCCCCATGACAACCTGAATTTTGATTGGGCAGTGGCCGCAACGGTAGAGATGATCCGGAACCAGGGGAATTGGAAGGCAGGAAAAAAGATTCCCATTACGGTTCATCCCGATGTGACGCTGTCTCCGAATACATGGACTCTGTTGAATGAACTGAGCGGGTCGGAGGAATCCAATCCTGCTCGTCAATAACCGTTTATCAAACCTATGGAATTTCTGGCATTCATGGGGGCACTGGTCCTCTCGCTTGGATTACCGCCTCTGTTATTTCCCCGTAGAAAGCGAAAAGTCAAGGAGAAGCTCGGCCGGCGCTTGTTCAAGCGATTGTTGCGCCCCAACAGTTCCCCCAAGCAGGAAGTCGCCCGGTATTTGAAGCAGACTGCCATCATCCAATGGGAAATGGTATGGCCCCAGATGCCGATTGCTGCGGGAATTGGGCTCGTGTCCGGTCTGGTGACCGGACTGGTCCCATTTGGCCTGGTGGCAGGCGGATTTTCGCTGGCCACCTTCTGGGGATACCTGTTCATCCAGGATTGGAACCTGATGCTGGACCTGCGAACCGGCGGCATCAAGCATGCTTACCGGCTGCTGATCGAAAACAAAGCCTGGGGCAAGGTGGACGCCACCCTCGTCGAACTTCTCGAATCGCGGAAGTTGCCCGTGTTGGAAACCACCAATGAGCTGCTGCTGCAATGGGGCAGCGAAACGTCGGTCTCCGCCGCGCTTCGGTTTACCAACCGCCCCAAGACCGAGCACCGCCTGGTCGAGTTGCTCATGCGCAAGATCCAGCGGGAAGGCCGTTCGCTCAGACGCCTCCAAACTGCCGCCCGCACGGGCGACCTCATGGCCTCGATCCAGTTGCTGGACCGGGCCGATGCCTATTTCCACCTGTCCCAGGAGCAATTGCTGTTTCCAGAGAAGACGGCCCAGACCCATGAATTGGAGCAGCAATTGGCCCGCTTTGAAACCACCCAGCGCGGGCTTCGGGCTGCGCCGACGGAAGCATTTTGCACCCGCTGCCATATCCGACCGGAGCTCCGCCCCCTGCGGAACACGCATTATCTGATATGTCCCGAATGTAGCCAGGTCGATGCTTTGATTCCGGATGTCCGGAAAGTTGTCGGGGTGATTGGACCGACGGTGGGAGGCTTTGAAGCACCTTTTCATTACCACGTCGCCCTTTGGGATGCCGAGGCACGGAAAACCCGCTTGGCCCAGGTCGATGAGATCATGGTCCGCGACGGGGCCGACTTCAACTATGATTGGGCGGTGGCAGCCGTCATCGAGGCCCTCCGGAACCGTTTTCCCCGCGCCTCGCAACAACTCTCCTACGAAGTCTCACCCTCCCTCGAATTGTCCCCCAATTCTCGAAACCTTCTACTCAATAACTGACCGGCCATGATCTACTTCCAATTATGGGTGACCTTGGTGCTGATCCTCCTGATGCCAGCCTTCCTGGTCTACCGGGGGAGTCGGTTGTACAGCAGTGCCAGCATTCCCCGACTGTACCGACGGATTCGAGCCTATCCCGATGATACCCCGGGGATGGTCGGCCTGTGGATTGAGCGAGAAGAAAAGTTCGAGCAATGGAAAAGCATCGGATTCCAGTCTTCGATGGCCGTCCTGATGGGGCTCTGGGGATGGTGGACCGAAGGGCCGGAATGGGGCATCGTCCTTGGTTTGTTGGCTATGGGCTTGGGCATGGTCATCGTGGTGCTGATTCCGCCCAAGGTCGACCAGGACATTCTCTGGAATATTCTGGATGGGGTCTTTCAAATGGCACGGAACAAGCAGCAGCCGCAGATGATGTATCAGTTGTATTGGGCGGCCCTCCAACTTGGATCGGAGCGGGGGACCCAAAAGGCCTTTGAATGGGCCCGCCAGTCGGAAAACAACGCTTCGATCAGTTTGATGGATCGATTGCTGAAAAATTGGGGATTGGGACCGGAAAGGGGAGAGCAAATGGAAGCCGAACTGCACGACGTTTTGATGACGATGGCTGTCCTGGACAATATCATTGAGGCGCTGGACCTCCAAAGTGATGTCAAAAGTTTCTTTGGTGGGGCTAAATCCAAGGCTTTGGCCTTCTATGACGAGCAGGAACCGTTTCGAGAGGCCCCGGAAAAGGCGTTTTGCCAGCGCTGTCGGGTTCGGTCTGAAGTCGTCGACCTGAGCTATACCCAGGTCGCCATTTGTCCCCAATGCCACGAATGGGATGCTATGGTGGGCGATGTGGAAACAGTGGTCGGGGTGATTGGGATGGAAAAAGAAATGGAGATTCTGGAAAATGAAGTCCGGATTTCACTTTGGAATGCCCAGGATCAAACGGTCACGGTAGCGGAAATTGAACGCCTGGAGGTGGTTGCAGGTCCCCAGATCAACTACGACTGGGCGGTGGGAGCCGTGATGGAGGCCCTTCGTAACCATTTTCCCGACACCACCACCGACTTGCCCTATGTGGTCGATCCTTCCTTGCAACTCTCCGCCAATTCGCTTAACCTGCTATCGAATACCTGATTCAAAAATGAACCCGCTAATCATCTTTCTGGTCTTTTTGGTGACGATGGTCGTGCCCTGTGTCCTGCTGTACCGGGGCAGCAATTCCCATCTTCGCCGGAGCAGCCTGCGTTTGTACCGCGAACTCAAAACTCCCCGGGAAGATATTGTCACTTACCTGAACGAATGGATGGAAAGTGGCCTGGCATTCAACAAAAACAATGCTACCCTTCTGCAATTTGTGATCGGGGCCGGGGCGGCAGGCTTTGGTTACCTGACGGAAGGGGAGGATGCGGCGATCCTGTACGGGGTGATGGTGGCGGCCATTGGGATGGTGTGCATTAGCTTCATCCCCGAAAAGGTGGACCGCGAGTCGCTCTGGAAAATCTGGCAACAGGTGTTTCAGATGGCGGGAAAGGAAGGAAGTGAAGACGTGGCTTTTGGGCTGTACTGGGCGGCGATGAACATGGAGGAAGCAGAAGCGAAACAACAGGCGTTCCAATGGGCCCAAGATTCCATGAGCCATCCCCGGATCAAGTTGATGGATCGGCTACTGAACGAATGGGGTGTAGGCATAGAAGCCGTCCACCGACGGCAGGAAGAATTGGAGGAGGCCCTTTCGGCCCTCGCCAACGTCGACCCAGCGGTCAATGACAAGGAAATCCAGTGGGTGTCCACGCGGCGCGTGGAAGGAGTCGCCGCCAGCGTCCTGGACTTTGTAGACGAACAAAAGCCCTTTCTTCCGGCCCCTGGCCGGACCTTTTGCGAGCGTTGCCGCGTCCGGGGAGACGGGTTGAATCTCCACCATTTCTATGTCGCCCAATGCCTGACCTGCGAACAATGGGACGCCCTGGTGCCCGAGATTGAGCGGGTCATTGGAGTGATAGGGCCTTTGAAAAAAGCCGGAAAGGTGGGCCAGGACTATCTGGTCCCCTTGTGGGACGCCAAAGATGACAAGGCCATCCTCGCCGAAGTCGACACCATCAAGGTCGTCCCCGGCGGTAATTTCAACTACGATTGGGCCGTAGCTGCCGTGGTGGAGAACATCAAGAATCGCTTTCCCCACCTCACGCACCATCTAAATTTTGAGGTAGATCCGTACTTGGAACTCTCTCCGAATACCCTGAATATTATCCAGAACCATTGACCCCATTTTACTAACCCAAACCGCCCTATGAACATCGTCCAAATCGTCCTCGGCATTTCATTTATCCTCTCTATGATCTACCCGGTCTACCTCGTGGTCAAGGGCCGCCGCCAAGGCGCCGAATCTCTAGGCCGGGGCTTTGCCCGTCGCCTGATCAAGTACCCGGACCGGGTCGGCAGCCTGTTCCGGGCCTATTTGAAAGGGGATAAGTTCTTGACGAACCGCCACTTTGCGATCCAGGTCGGCGTCGGAGCGGTGGGAGGGCTGACCGTTTCTTTGGTGGAAGGTTATGCCGGGCCGGGGTTCTCGGTGGGGCTGTTGAGCACCTTTGGGGGGATGTTTTGGATGGCGGCCCTCGACGGTGCTGCCATGCCCTCCGTTCGGATGGAAAGCCTGAAATACACGTATCAAGGCCTGGTCGATTCTGGCCAATATCAAGTGGTGGACGATTACCTCAAGGCGCTTTTTTATTCAGGCAAGGGGGATGTGGTACAATGGGGAATCGAATTGACGCGCAAGTGGGGGAGTCCTTCTTCACGGCGTCTGGTGCAACGGCTGGCGCAAAAGGGACAGGTTCACAATCCGCAAAACAAGCCTTTGGTGGACCGGAGCCGCCAATTGAACCAGGTCAACCAGGAAACCTTTGATCCGAAAGCTGACCTTGGTGCCAAGGACCTCCTGCAATTGATGGACCGGTACGACGGTTATTATTTTCCCTTCCGCGACGCTTCTCCCTTTACCCAACCCGACAATTCTGCTCACTCCCAACAGCTAAAGGCCTTTTTCTCCCTTCAATCGGAGCTGGAAAAAGCCCCCGATCAGGCCTTTTGTGAGCGCTGCTATCGGCGGACGGAGACAAAAATCATCCGCACCACCCAGTACCAGGTCTGTCCCCAATGCCACCATTGGGACCGGATTTTGCCGGGGATTGAGACGGTGGTGGGGGAGATTTCAAATGGAACCGAGGCCTTTCGGAAAGGGGCGATCTATCAGGTGGGCGTATGGGATGAACGAAAAAATGAAGTCATACCGGCTGAAATCGACCTTTTGCGGATTCCTCCCGGCGGCGATTTCAACTACGATTGGGCTGTGGCAGCAGTCGCAGAAGCCCTGCGCAATCGCTTTGCCACCAAGGAAGAAGCCTGGCAGGAATTGGAGCTCGATCCCGAGGTTTCCCTTTCCCCCAATACCAAGGCGATATTGTTTGGTTCGCGCCCCTAATTCTTTTCCCACATCTCTCTCGTTTAAACTGGGGAAAAATAATTTTTCATTCATTTCCGTTTCTCCTAATTTTGGAAAAATCTAAACGGAGGTCGCTTTGGCTGAAAACGGAATCGATCAGACTACCCAAACGTATGAATTTACCGAAGCCGAGTTGGCGGAGGTAGAAAAGCACAAGGCAAAATATCCCGATGTCAAGTCGGCGGTGATGCCAGTGTTGTGGATCGCCCAGAACAAATATGGGTGGCTGTCCAGCGGGGCCATGGAATTGGTCGCCAATACCCTCGGGCTTTCTTACGCCCACGTTTACGGGGTGGCAACCTTTTATACCATGTATTTCAAGAAGCCCGTCCCCAAGTATGTCTTTGACATCTGCACCTGCTTCTCTTGCGGTGAGATGGGGGGACAAGAAACCTACGAGCACGCCAAGTCCTACGCCAAGTGCGGCAAGGATGGCTACTCGGAAGACGGGTTGTTCTACATTCGCCACGCCGAGTGTCTCGGCGCCTGCGATACGGGGCCTGTCGTACAGGTCACCAACCGCCACTACGTCCACAACATCGACAAGCAAAAGATCGAGCAAGTCATCAACGATTTGCGGGACGGCAAAGAACTATCTTACCACCGAATCGCTCTCTCCGACCAATCGAAGCTCTAAAGACGAATGAAATATCAAGAACGTAAAAAGGCTGTCCTTCTCCTGTCGGACGGCCTTTTTTTTGAAGGATACAGCATTGGCAAAGTCGGAACTACCACCGGCGAGCTTTGCTTCAATACCGGAATGACCGGTTACCAGGAAGTCTTTACGGATCCGTCCTACTACGGCCAGATCATGGTGACGACCCATACCCACATCGGCAATTACGGCGTCAAAGATGCCGAAGCCGAGAGCCAGGGCGCCAAAATCGCCGGCTTGGTGGTCAAGAATTATTCCTGGAACCACTCCCGCTTTGATGCGGACGGAAGCCTTCAACAGTTCCTCGAAGATTCCAACCTGGTGGGCATCTCCAATATCGATACCCGGAAATTGGTCCGTCACATCCGCCACAAAGGCGCCATGAACGGCATCATCTCTTCGGAGATTTTTGACCGGGCCGAGTTGGAAAAGCGACTGGAAGCCTGCCCGAATATGGAAGGCCTGGAACTCGCCACCAAGGTGACCTGTTCCGAGCCCTATTATTTCGGCAATCCCGAATCCACCTACCGCATTTCTGCGCTCGATTTTGGCATCAAAACAAATATCCTGCGTTGCTTCGCCGAGCGCGATTGCTACGTCAAGGTTTTTCCCGCTGAGACCAGCGCGGCCGAATTGGCGGATTTTGAACCCCACGGCTACTTCCTGAGCAATGGCCCCGGCGACCCCGCCGCGATGCCTTACGCCATCGAAACCGTCCAGGAACTACTCCAGGGAGCCACGCCCATCTTTGGGATTTGCATGGGGCACCAAATCCTGTGTAGCGCCCTGGGGATTGGGACCTACAAAATGCACCACGGCCACCGCGGCATCAACCACCCGGTCAAGAACCTGGTGAAAGGAACGAGCGAAATTACCTCTCAGAACCACGGCTTCGCCGTGAACATGGATGACGCCGAGACGAATGAGCGCGTTGAGGTCACCCATGTGAACCTGAACGACCACTCGCTGGAAGGCATTCGGGTGCTGGACAAACAAGCCTTTTCGGTCCAGTACCACCCCGAAGCCGGCCCTGGCCCGCACGACAGCCGCTACCTGTTTGACGATTTCGTCAACATGATGCGGGAGTCTTTGGTCCCTGCCTGAGCCATGAAGATTCGGCGCCTCACCTTATTTACCCCTCAATTGGCCGCCCAGCGGGCGTTCTACACTGAAGTATTGGAACTCCCATTGGTCGAGCAGCAAGCCAATTGGTTTGAGGTGCAGGTGGGTACGTCGATTTTGCGCTTTGAAGGACGCCCGGCAAGCAATCCCGCCCATTACGCCATCAATATTCCCTCCAATCAAATCGAAGCCGCAGCCGAATGGCTGGCCGCCCGGACTGAGTTGTTGGCCGGTCCCGATGGCAACCGCATCCACCGCTTTGACAATTGGGATGCCTGGGCCGTGTATTTCTACGATGCCGACGGCAATATTGGAGAATTGATTGCGCGGAACCGACTGGGAGTCCATTCCGATGCTCCATTTTCCGTCCCACAACTGCTCCATCTCAGTGAAGCTGCCCTGGGGAAAGTGGGATTGAATTCGGAAATCGAATCGCTCCTGAACGAAGGAATGGCCATTCACAGCGGAAGTGCGGGACGATTTTGCAGCATGGGCGATCCGGAAGGCCTCTTTATTTTGGTCAATACCGCCCAAAAAGGCACCTGGTTTCCCACCATGGAGCCGATTCTGCCCGCCAATTGGAAAGCAGAAGTTGAAATTGAAGGAAAAAGCCTCGCCTTCGCTTTTGAAGATGGGCGCTTTTTCCGGCAAACATATTCCTGAACCTCTACCTCAAAACGATGAACACACTTGACGACCTGGTCCTAGCCTTTCAAAAGACCTTTGATGACGAAGTTTTCAGCCGGAATGAACGCCGGGCGATGCGGAAGGTGCTGGGGGAGGCCTCGTTGAAACCCCGGGAGCGGGATGTGCTCCGCAGCAAGATTTTTGACATTGCGGAAAAGGGGATGGGCGCCCATTCGGGTCGTTTCGTGTTGGAATGGGTCGAAGATGCCTCGCGGTTGCTGGACAAACTGGGGGAGAAGGCGGAAGCGGTGGACAATCGGGTGTATTTCAGCCCGGGAAATGATTGCAAGGATGCGATCATCACCCAAATTCACGGTGCGCGCCGTGCCCTCGACATTTGTGTCTTCACCATTTCCGACAACGATATTTCGGATGCGATCATCCAACAGCACCGGCGCGGCACCCCAACCCGTGTCATCACCGACAACGACAAGCAATTTGACAAAGGTTCTGATGTAGAGCGCCTCGCAGAAGCGGGAATTGATGTCCGGGTCGACCGGACGGAATACCATATGCACCACAAATTCGCGGTGATCAACAATGAAGTGGCCCTCACGGGCAGCTACAACTGGACGCGCTCGGCGGCCAAGTACAACGAGGAAAACCTCTTGCTGTCCGACGATCCCCAGATCGTCCGTCGCTATTTGAAGACGTTCAATGAAATGTGGCCCAAAATGGATCGGCTCTAATCTCCATTTTCGTGTAATTCAAGACAACTATTAAGTCCGACAAGGTTTGGTAGGGGGAAGGGGTTGTTGTACTTTTAAAGAGTCAATTTCCCAAAACCTATTATGATCAAGAACACCTTTACTCTTTTACTCGCACTCCTTCCTTTTGCCTTGTTCTCCCAAAACCCCAGCTGGTTCGACGATGTCAGCGCAGACGTCGGATTGGCCTCGACGCCGGAAGCACTTCGCCTCAATGTCCTCGACTTGAATGGGGATGAATATCCGGACATTGTTTCGGTAGAGAGTGTCAACCGTCGGAATATGATCCATGTCTACCTGAACATGCCCGACACGTCTTCGACGAATCCTGTCGCTCGCATGTTTGTCGATTGGACGGACAGCTCGGGGGTCAATGTCCATCCCGATCCGGATTCGACCGATGGCCGGCGCTCCGAAATCGTCACCCTCGGCGACCTCGACAACGATGGCGATGCCGACATGGTATCAGGTACCTGGCACTGGGATCCGGCAACGATGAATTGGGAAAATGATCGTCCTTCTGTCCTGCTCAACGACGGCACCGGCCGTTTTACCCACGTTCCCAACAATGGGTTCGACGCCTTGGGCCTGATTTCGATTGGCGGATTCAGTCTTTTGGACTATGACCAGGACGGATTTTTGGACGTATTTGTGGCCACCTTCTCCGATGACCACCCCAACCTCCAATTCCGCAAAGACTTCATCATGAAGGGCAATGGCGACGGTACGTTCTCCCAACGTCCCGACCCCTTTGATTTCGCGACCGTCCAATGGCCGAACTACGGGTGCTCCGTGACGGATTACGACAACAACGGTTTCCAGGACATTTTCACCTCTCCCTATTGTCGGGATGGAGGCGTGCTCTGGAGCAATTTGAATGGCAGCGTCTTCCAAAATGTGGCGTTCCAAGCCAATTACAATGCCCAACAGATGATGGGAGATGGTCAGGACATGTGCTCGTGGGGTGTTTACCCCTATGACTTTGACAGCGATGGCGACATGGACCTGTTACAGGCCCTCGTTCACGGTGGTCTGGACAGCCTCGAAGGCCGGACGACCATCGCCGTCAACAGCGGCGACGCGGGCGGCTATTCCTTCAATTGGGAGCTGGACCGTCTGAGACGGGTCGGTCCGGGTAGCGATCACCTGGGCAATATGGACGCCAGTTGGGTGGACATTGACAACGACGGCCTCGTCGATTTGGTGGTGTCTGAAACCGAATACCATCCGTTGGACCGGATGTACGTCTATATGCAAGACTCCACCCACTATTTTGACGATGTCACCGATCCGCTGGCGCTCGGCAGCTACCGCATCCACACCGTGGAATCGGCGGACATTGACCTGGATGGAGACTATGATCTGATCATGAATGTGCGGAACCAAGGCACCCAGATTCGGGTCCTTCAGAACAATATTGGCAATCAAAACAGCTACTTGGCGATCAATTTGGATGCTCCCGCGGGCGTCAATGCGGATGCCATCGGGGCGCGGATCCACGTCAGCAGTGATGGGGTCACCCAGATGCGGGAAGTCCAGGCTGGTTTGGGCCACTGGGGCGGCCAAGCTCCGAAACTGCAAATCTTTGGCCTCGGAAATTCGACCTGGGTCGATTCTTTGTGGGTGGAGTGGCCAGGTGGACACGTCACGACCTACTACGGCGTTTCCCCCAACCAATTCATCACCGTAGACGGCAGTTTGACGACCGAGCGCCCCGAAGCTCCTGAATTGGAACTCGTGGCCTATCCGAACCCTACTTCCGGCAATGTTATTTTAGGAGGCATAGACTTCTCGAATGCCCAAATCAGGGTGCTTGACCTTACCGGCCGAATTCTGTCGGTTCCCGTGATTCTGGATCGGCGCCAGGCCCGGGTCAATCTGGAAGGAATGGCGGAAGGCATCTATCTCGTGGACGTCATTGATGAGCTGACGGGAAAGCGAGAAGTGATTCGGGTGGTAAAACGATAAAGGATTCAATAGGGGAGGAGAAGGCCTTTTGTTCCGCCCCAGTCTACCCAAAAAAGCAATTCCCCAAAAAATCAAGTCCAACTTTAAGGGTTGGGCTTTTTTTTATCCTTTCAATTCCCTACTTTTACTTAGTGTAATTTTTACAATAAGTAGCTATTGGACATGAAATCTCCCACCATCTTTACCCTTACTGGCAACACAAGTGCAAAAAAAGCAGATTCTTCTACCCAGGAAGCACCCCTGACGAAAGGTCTGTTTACCCCCATCCAACTCGAACCGGTCACCACCACCGTCTTTCTGGAAGACTATTTTCCCAATGGTGAGATGCCCGACAAGGTTTCGGTCTATGCCTTGACGGTGGAGATCAAAGAGAAGGAAAAGCAGTTGTTGTTGACTTTGGAAGATGGCCAGGAGATTCCCGCCCTGAGCTTTTTGGGCCTCCAATTTGGTGATTTCCATTACCAGATTCCCCTGAAACGGTCGCGGGTGGAAAAGTATACCTTCGTTTTTGATCCCCAAGAGACCTTTTACAAAAAGGTCCAGCTGGGCAGTATCATCAACGATTATGTCCCTGAGCAGGGAGAGATGCAGTTTCGGAATGGCAAATGGTATTTTGAGACCGAACTTCCTCCGGGGCTGTATCCGTATCAGTTTGTGGTTGATGGAGAATGGATTCTGGACCCGCTCAACCTGGACAAGGTCCCGAATGGGCTGGGATCGTTCAATTCGCAGGTCCAAATCGGGAATTTGACGGAGCGGATTTCATGGAAAATGAAGGCGACCAAAACGAAGTTGGAGGTCAAGGTCAAGACGGAAGATGTGGTGGTATTGGCGATGCATGAGAATGAAGCCGTTAAAGTGAAGCAGGGGAAAAATGGGGCCTTTTCCATTCCCTTTCCCAAAGAAGCTCAACCCGGACGCACTCATATCCGGATTTTCCTGGGCAACAACGCCACTGGGGAAGTCGTGGACGTATTGGTCCCGCTTACCGATGGCAAACCGGTCTCCAAGGCCGACCAGCTCGAAACTGGCGACCAGCACAACAATATCATCTACTTTATGCTGGTGGATCGCTTCTTCAACGGCGATCCCACCAATGATCCGCGCATCTACGATGAGCGCGTCGCCGAGAAGGTCGACTACCACGGCGGCGACCTCGCCGGCATCAAACAAAAAATCGAAGAAGGATTCTTCAATGACCTGGGCAGCAACGTCATCTGGATCTCTCCCCTCTACAAAAACCCCGACATCGCCTACCAGGAATACCCCGAACCGCGCCGCTGGTTCAGTGGCTACCACGGCTACTGGCCCATCTCTTCTACGGAGATCGACCACCGCTTCGGGACCAAAGAGATTCTCAAATCCCTCGTCGATACGGCCCACGACAACGATCAGAAAGTGATCCTGGACTTTGTCGCGAACCACGTCCACGAGGACCATCCCCTGATCCAGGAAAATCCCGAGTGGAAAACGGACCTGTACCTCGAAGATGGGACCATCAATATCCGCTTGTTCGACGCCCAGCGCCTGACCACCTGGTTCGATACTTTCCTGCCCAGCCTCGATTTCTCCTGTCAGGAAGTCATCGAAGTCCAGAGTGACTACGCCCTGTACTGGTTGGAAGAATTCAACCTGGATGGTTTCCGCCACGATGCAACGAAGCACGTCCCCGAGACGTTTTGGCGCCGACTCAACCAGAAGATCAAGCAAAAAGTGGAGCGTCCGCTCTTCCAAATCGGGGAGACGGTCGGCAACCGCGCCTTGGTGGGCCACTATGTCAATTCCGGGATGCTGGATGGCCAATTCGACTTCAGCCTCTTCTACGATCTCCGGGACGCCCTCGGCACGGACGCTACGGATGCCCGTCAGGTAGGTCGCTCTTTGATGGCCAGCATCGAAGACTATGGCTACCACAACCTCATGGGCAACTTCACCGGCACCCACGACATGCCGCGCCTGATTGCCTATGCGAGTGGCGCGCTGGAATTCTTCGAAGATCCGAAGGAAGCGGGCTGGAACCGAGAAGTGGGCGTGCCGGATCCCGTTGGATACGATAAAATTACCCTCCTCCATGCCTTCCTCATGATGGTGCCTGGTGTGCCGGTCATCTACTACGGGGATGAAATCGGCATGAGCGGCGGCGATGACCCGGACAACCGGGACGATATGCGCTTCGACGGCCTCAATGAGCACGAGAGCCGGATGCGGGATACCGTCAAGCAATTGGCGCATTTCCGGACCAGCCACCTCGCCACGATCTACGGACATACCGAGACTTACGCGGGAGACCGCTCCGTCCTGTACATCGTGCGGCGCTATTTGGGTGAAGTCGTGGTCGCCGTGATCAACTTCCGGGAAGGTGCCCAACCGATCTCCTTCCCCCAGCAATTTGACTTGCCCACTCTGAAATTTGCTTTCGGTACGGAAGGTGCCAGCAAGAAGGAGTTGCCGAGCTATTCATTTGCGGTTTTCACCGGGAAGGAGTAAAGGATTTTTTAATCGGTTTTTTTTTTCATTTGAAATACAGACTTTTTTTGAGAGCCGGACCGCTAGCCCTAGCCGAGTCCGGCTCTCCCTTTTTGGGAATCCTTAGAATCGGACAACATGCAAAAGGGAACCAAAGAGGCCCGGCGACAATCGCAAATGAGCCTCCGAATCGACCGAGATGCTGGATTGCTGACATCAAGTAAAGCAGCCCGCCCAGACAATTGGGGCGGGCTGCGAACCCATTCAAGGGAGATTTTGGTTTTCTGGGGACACCACTTTATCTGTCAGTTCTGGTCGGTGGCAGAGGGGGAAGTGCAAGCGTGGGCGGTGCTGGTATGAATATCAAGTGTTGGACGTACCTGACTCGGAATCCATTGGTTGGCGGCATAATATCCGCCTTTGAGCACCAAGCGATAGTTGAAAGAACTGAGTCCCGCTCCGTTTTTGAATTTGCCGGGGTCATCCAGCAGACTTTTGAAATCCGTTACATATTCCGGCGGGGATGGGTTCGAACTCCATTGTCCATTGGGTTGGGGGGAAGGAATATTGATGGATATACGGTCACCCTGAAAATCGAGGGTGCTTGTTTCGGCAACCTTTGCCCAGGTGCTTCCATTCTGACTGGTCACTTTTTCTTGAACTTCGACTTTGAATTCGTCCCAATCCGGCCCCGATCCCTTTTTGGTGCCATCAATCCTAAGAACGATCTGAGTCGTACTTAGAGCGGTCCGTGGCGTACCGACTCTGTGCTTACAGTGTGCCTCAAAGTCATAGTGGGCGGTATAGGGGGGAGCCGATTGCTGGGAATTGGAGAACCAATTGCAGCCGGTGAGGAGCGATGCAGAGAGGAGAGCAAGATAAATTCCAAAATACTTCATGGTTGTGGGGTTGAATTAGTTTTTGATTTTGAATACCCCAAAGAAAATGCGATCGAAGGAGCGACTAAAGGAGACAATCCGTGGTTTGTTCGGTCGCAAATCTGGCAAAAGGAGCCAATTGCAAATCTAAACCTAAGTGTTCCCATTCATTTTGTTCGTTCCATCCTTGCTTTTCGATCTCCTTTTTGTGCCCCTTATTTTCCATTTTTCTCCCCCAACTTCTTCTTTCCATCGGCCAAAATGCGTATTTTTACATGGTCTAAGCCACCCCAAAGTCAATTGTTCATGGAAAACCAACCCATTCAACGTCAATCTGCCGGACCCGCCCACGAAAACGCTGGGTTTGGAACTGTCCAAACAAAATCGGCCGGCAATTCTGTTTCTCCCCCTGCCTTCCAATTGAAAGCGTCCTCCGCCCCCCAAGGTGTGGTGCAGGCCCGATTTGATGGGGAGCATTCCTGGTTGAATGGCATTACCGATGACCAACTCTCCGGCAAGGTGGGACCGACGACGTTTGAGGTGTGGAAAGCATTGCGGGACAAAGGCATCGACATCTATATTGAAACGGGGCAGCCCTCCTTCAACTTCAAAAACCTGACCCTGTCCCTGCCCAAAGAATGGACGGATTCGTTGAAGAAGTACTTCTCCGAGGATGGCACCAAGGACGCCAATATTAGCCGGGCGCTGTCCGGGTTTACCCACGAATTGTCCCATGCCCACGACCGTCTGATCGAGAAAGATTCTCCGAAAGGCAAGAGCGAAGCCGACGATTCCAAGTGCATCGCCGTATTGAAGACGGAACTGAAGGCGTGGTGGAAAGAGGCCAAATCGGCCCGTGAACACGGACGGATGGAAGATCGCCTTCCCATGGGAAGCGAAAACTCAGACCTTGTTTTGAGTTGGTTGGGAGTCCATTTCCTGATCGCTTCCGGCAAGAACCCCCTCGACGCTGACATCTACGAAAACAATGTCATTGGTCGCCTGGAGCTCTATTTTAACAAGAACAAGAGCAAGGAAACCACCACGACGCTGTCGCAATTGATTACCGATGAGAGCACCGGTCTCGGCGCCCAGATTTACAGCTACGCGGCCGATATCCGTAGCATGTTCACGTCGGAAGACCAGACCCTGCGTGGACATTGTGCGTCTCAGATGAAGACCCGCTAATCTCCACCTTTCACGTATTTTCTTCCCCTGAAGGTCATTGAATCTGCAAGGACTGAGCCGTCTGGTAATTTCCCGACCGGAACTCGACTTTGTACAGGCCTGATCCAATGCCCTCCAAATCCAGAACCAACTCACGGGACAATTCCGAGGGCGGTACCAGCTGCTCGTAAACCTGACGTCCCTGAAAATCAATTATCAGCACCCGCACGGGCGTGTCGTGGGCGGTGCATTGGACCGATACGCGGTCCCGGGCAGGATTCGGGGCCAAAAGCCCCACATGGAAAGCCATTTGTTCCTCCCGCTGCACCACAATCTGCTTCAATATGCGCCGGTCTCCATTGACGTCTTGCTGGATCAGGCGGTAAAAAGTGGTGGTCTCCGGCGCATGGTCCCACGCCTCGTAGAAATTGCCCTTTTCCCCCGCATATGATTCGATTCGCTCCAGCATTTCCCATCCTTCTCCATCTCCACTGCGCTCCAACTCAAAGAATGCGCTGTTGACCTCGGCATCGGTTTCCCATTCCAAACGATTGCCTTCCACTTCTGCTTCCCCCTCAAAAAGCGCCAATTGGACGGGCAGGACCCCGCAACTGCCCGGCTCGACCGATACATCGTCGATGTAGTAATAGGCGTAGGGATTGAAAGCGCTGCCATTGGCGCAGGAGAAACTTGCGGCCGCATCGTCGAGGAAATTTCCGATGGTGATGAATTGCTCGCCGCCGGTGGCGGTATAGCTCCATTGGAGTTCGGTCCAGCCGCTGGTGTTCGTGATGTCGCCGCCGGTCCAGGTGAGTTGGGGCGAAAAGGGGAGGGGACCGTTGCCGTTGACGGCGCAGCTGATGGCAATGGGGCCATTGCTGAAGAACACGCCAAAGTCATCGGTGGCGTATTTGACGTTGTCGGCGAGGCTGGCGTAAAAGGTGACGCAGTAGGTTTGGCCGGCCGTCAGGGGCGCGGACAATTGGCCGTGGACGTATTCGCGCCAATTGGAACCGAAGAAGGACGTACAGCCAAACAGGGCCACGCGTTCGTTCATGATGATGCCCGCATAGCCGTTGCCGGTGCGGGCGGCCTCGTTGCCGAGGATGTTCCCCGGCACGCCGACCCCGAAAGATCCGAGGGGACTGCATGTATTGAACAAATCCGAGGTCGAACAGGTGTCCGTGACCACATTGATGAGCGGATCGTCCCAATTGGTGGCGTTGGAGAATTCGCTGGGGCCAATGGGGCAGGAGGAAAAGCTCTCAAAGCTGGGGTTGAGGACGAGATTTTGGGCCGGGAGGGTGGAGAAAAACAGGATCAGGGTTCCAATGAAGGTGAAACATCGGGAAACAAGGGCAAAATTGAGGGTAGACAGTGGCTTCATGGCACGGAAAAGTTAAACATAGCTTCCTGCCAATATAACAAGTTTGCCGAATTGGGGGGCTGAGACCGGTCAGGTCTCTAAAATGGTGGGGCTTTCTATGCCAGTGCCTCTAAGTCAATTCATGGAAGGGCGAAACAGGGCGATCTATATCCGATCCAGCTCGGAAACGGTACGCTCACTCGTCGTATTGCCTGTGTTCAGCGTCGTAGCCGGCTCAAACAACAAAATGCTGACCTCTTCTGGCGCATAGGGCTTATGGGGAACGCCCCGGGGAATGATGACAAACTCACCTGGGTTCAGTTCCAGGGTCTGGTTCTCCATTTCGATAAACAATGTCCCGTCGATCACATAGAACAGTTCGTCCTCCTGCTCGTGGTGGTGCATGACAAATTCCCCCTTGAGCTTGGCGATCTTGACCATCTGCTGGTTGAGTTCACCAATGATCTTCGGGCTCCAATGCTCGTTAAAGGTGGCCAATTTTGACTTGAGGTTCACTTTTTTGATTTCCATGTTCAACGGGGTCAGACTTGAATACAATTCGGTCAATATACCGCCCTGACTAAGATTGCACAAGGAAGTGCCTGCTAAAATACGCCATTTGCTACCCGCCCAATGAGTAGGTGCCATCCGAACAGTTCACCCAAACCGTTCGGTTCTCAAATTGGCGGGTAAAGGTCATGCCGTTGTTGGAAATGGTGGCGGGACCGAGTGGTCTGCCCGTCGCCACCTGCTCGTACTGCTGGTGCCAGTCCCAGCTGACATCAAACCAACCGCCGCCTTCGGGATCGTTTTGCATGTCCGAAAACCCGAAATAACTGCCCTCGCCCATCGATACCAGGAAGGCCGCCATCCCAAACTCCAGAAATTCGTCCTTGGTGAAGGTCTTGGTGCCGCCGTTGGCCGTTTTACAGCCTTCGAGGCAACCGCCGTCGTTCGGAAAATAGGGTTGGTGGACGATGATGGGGATGCCCCGTTCGGTCTCCCGCATCGAATTGCGGATTTGCTTCGCCGCCGTCTCTCCCAGGTTCCACATCCAGAATTCATTGTTCCGGGCAAATGGAATCCCTTGCATTGCGTCCAGCAACGCCTCTTCGGCCAACGGACAATCGTTTTCCCAGGGTACCTGGGCGCCAATGTCACTGAACCCATTCGTGGTGGAGAGGATCGGGTACTTGTCGTTGGCAACCATATTGGAGAAGACATTGGCGTAGAGTTCCAGCGTAGCTGTCATCATGGCTTTGCGCGCCTCCCGGCTCATGAAACTGAGGTGATTGGTCTCATCACAAGGAACACTTTGGGCATTGTCGAAGAATATGCCATCCGTGGCCTCCTGCACAGCGAGGTCCATCAGGCGTTTGTATTCCTTTCGCGCCGCACATTTCCGGAAGTCCCAACGGCAGTACTTGAGGCCCGTTTTATCTCCCGATTCGTCCACATCCAGGGGATAATCAATGAATCCGGGGCTGTGCCGCTCATCTTTGATGAACAAAGATTGATTTTGCAGGGAGAGGAATTGTTCCTTGTACATCGATCCGGCCCACATACCACTGCGGTAAACGAGGCAGGGAGGCCCATCGGGATAAGTCGCCTTCATCCGTTGGCATTGTTCCTCCATTAAGCCCGCCAAATCGCCATTCGCCCATTTCCCCGTCGTATTCTCGGCCACAAATTGTCCCATCCGAAATTCAAAGATGGCTAGGCTGAACTAGCTGATTTTGGCCATTTGACTGGCGTCCATAAACCCTTCCGGATTCGCCGCAAAGTAGAGCGAGGGGAAGGTTTCCCAGCCTTTCCATTCCCAAGGTTGCCAGGTGGAAGACTTGCCGGTTGCGGGTGCCGAAGAGGTTTCAGGACATGATTCAGCCGTTTGGAAGTCAGAAACTTCCGGCATTTTGTCCTTGCAGCCCATGACGATCAGGGCCGCGATCCAAAAAGAAATGATCAGTGAAGAATGGGGTTTCATGGTCTCGGTTTTGACATGAAACGATTCATTCTCCAAAGTCCCCACCCTTGCACTTAGTTTCTCTTCAGGGCTACTTACGGAAGCTCACAATAGCTGTCCTGACCCGGGCAACTGGCGAGAAGGGGCGTTTTGCAGTAGAGGGAAAAGAAATCGGGATAGGGGCCGGGCGCCTGGTAGCTTTTGATGACCTGGTCGATGGTCTGGATATTGAACGCATCGATATAGGCCTGCAAATGCTGGACCTCGGCCATCGAGGAGAAGTTGATGGTCCGCGCGTAGGCTTCACTTGCATCGCCCAAAATCCCACACGCATACTTGATCACCGCATAGCAAATGTCACTGCATTGCTCGCTGTAATCGTCGAGCGCTTCCTGGTAAGTGGTATCGCTGTAAGTCGTCTCGTAGGTGAACTGGTTCTCCGCGGAATACAGCGAGGTGTACTGAAAGGGTTCCACCGCAGGCTTGACACAATGGATCACCTCTCCAATGACGCATTGGTTGGCGAGGTGGGGATCGATCTTGGCGTAGAGGTTTTGGACTTCGTTCAGGGTCTCGGTGGCGAATCCTTTGGGAACGACGTCGAGCGAATTGTAGTGGCCGTGGAAGTCTTCGGTGGGGATTCGGGTGAAGAAATAGCTGGCAAAAGGGCCGTTGCCGGGCGATTGCCCGGCGAAGGGGTAGGTGGTCAGCTGGAACTTGCCTTTTGGGTTCCAATAGCCCTGGCCATCTTTGAGTGCGAGCGCAAGCACCGGCGACAAGCCTCCGCCCAGGGAATGGCCCGTCACTGCAAGTTCCATCGAATCGTCCATTTCACCGAAATTGTCCTTGAGGTATTCCACCACCGTTTTGCCCTCGTAAGTCATCTCGTTCAGGAGGATGTTGACGCCCACATTGATGCCGGCGGAAATATAATTGCCGGTCTGGCTGACATTGGGGTCCTGGGTGGTGGTAGGCGTGGAAAAATAGCTAAAAAAAGAGGCGTCAGCGCTGGCGTTGGGCCATTCGACCATGGTGGTCACGTCAAAATCTTCGGTTCCCCAATCGAATAAGGAAGAGAAATTGGTACCGGCAATGGCCAGGACGAGCATGTCCTTTTCCGGATGGTCGGGGTCTTTGCCTTTGACCAGGAACATGGTATTGTCCGAATAACAGCGATTGTCGCAGGTCTGGCTCTGGGTATTCACCACCGGTCCCCACAAGAGATCCCATTGGCCGATCTCAGCGGTCACTTTGGGATCGGACAAGATTTTGGGAACATCTTGCTCAGCGTGGCGGCGGAGTTCTTCCGGACTCGCTTCCATACCGTTGTTGATATAGCTGGTCCAGGCCAGCGACAGCACGGTGGCATTTTTATCGTAGCGCCCTGTCAATACCTCCTCCTCGGCCGGGGGCGAATTTTGTTGTTTTTCTTCACATCCTCCCAATCCCAACAACATCCCGGAGATTCCGAAAACGAGTACCAAAGTTGAAAGCCTTTTCATAATTGTCGATTCATAAGTCTTGGATTAAGATACAAAAAAATGGTGGCGGGGATTTCGAGGGAGAGCACGGCGGTTTGCTACTTAGACCAATTGGGAGAGGTTGGAAAAAGGGGGAGAAAAAACAGAAAGTGTGTAAGGGAATGGCCTTTAAAATATTGAAAATACGGGCCATTTCGGTTATTCTTGCTCCAATCCCGCACGTTTTTAAGGAGATATTCAGACTACGTTTATTACTGCTAACCGTCCGTTTTTCATCCTTTAACGCACAAGCCATGTATAGAATTCTACTTTTCTTCCTGTTACTGTTGGGCCTGACCCCGTTGATCACCGTTGCCCAAAGCCCGAATGTTCTGGGATATGTCCGGGATGCGGAGACCAATGAACCGCTGGAAGGCGCGTTTGTGGGATCGGCGACCCTGTCCCGGGGGACCTATACCAATGCGGAAGGGCTGTTTATTTTGGACAGGGAAGGGGAAAAAAGTCTGGAAATCGCCGTCCAATACCTGGGCTACCGTCCGGCCCTGATCCGCTTTGATGCCGGCGACAAGATGCCCATGGACATCCGCCTCATTCCCGATCCCATCACCCTGGAACCGACCATTATCCGGGACCAGGCCCTGCGAACCGTCCATCCCGACCCGGAATTGTTCATCAAGGACTACGCATTCATGGGCGAAAATATGCTGTTGCTGGTCCTCGATCCCATTCTGCGCCGCAATAAACTGCTGCTGCTGGACAAGGACATGCGCCCGATCGAGGAGCATTTTGGGGTGGGAGAGGAGCCGAGGGAATTGTTCACCGATTGCATGGGGCTGAAGCATTACCTGAGCAAGAACTATTCGGTGCAGGTGGATTGGGTGGACGGAGAATTGATTTTGCAGAAAGACGATATTGCTGAGTTTGAGCGGGTGGTACGTCCCTGTCGCGCCAAGGTGGAAACGACCTATTTCTTCGAAGCCTGGAGCCAGCGCTTTTCGGCGGGCTATTATTTGGTGGAGCAGGACGAACAAATCAAAAAGACATTCTATTGGACCCAGGATTCAGCCGCTGTCACCACCCTGCGCGATGAAGGCCTGGCCTATTCCCGCTATGCGACGCTGGAAGGCGTGTTCACCTTCCCGGAACGGATGCGCTACGCCATGAATCTCGAGCGCCTGTACCTGGACAATGTCGTCGCCATTGGGTCCTTCTCCCCGCTGTTGGGGATCGACGGTGACGTCTATATTTTCGACCACAACCGAAAATTGATCCTGCGCTTTGAGCCGAATGGCTTGCTGGAGGATGCGAAGCCCATGAGCTACGACCAGGAGCGGTTTTGGGTGCGCAGGGTTTTCGTAGATGACGAGCATACCCGTGCTTTTACCCTTTACAACCGCAATGGCATCTATTCGGTGGCGGAAATCGACCTGAGAAAAGGCGATATCGCCCGCCGCTGGGAGCTTCCCAAGACGTTTATCAGCAATATCCAGGTGAAAGGGAATGAAATTTACTTCCTGTACAAAGCCAATGAGCTGAATCCGGTGAAGCGCCTGTACGCGCTCGACATGAATTGGAAATAGCTCAGGGGGCCTTGTTGAGGTACAATTTCCAATCGTCCCAATACACGCTCAGGTCCTTGTCACCGGCGGCCATGTAGTTGATCAGCTCCTCGCCCGTATACCATTTGAGGGGCTGAAACTGGGTGAACCCGTCGGGGACAACTTTCCTTGTGGTGTTGGGTCCGGTTGGTGATGTCAAACAGGACTTCCTTCGTGCCGTTCTCGGGCGTGACGGCCATGTAAAAGCGGCCATTGTCCTGATCCCCCTCCTTGATGTACAATTCCAGTTCCATCCATTCTCCGAATGGGATGGCGAAGGAAGTGTTCTCCTGCTCCCAATCCGCATTCCAACTGCAACGCTTGCAGTTCTTTTTGAAGTCGCCTTTGACGTGGAAATGCATCTCGTCGACCGGGCCTTCCTGGCCCTTGAACAGATTGACCGTGACGCGGTAGGGGTACTTTTCTCCGGTCCAGTCGGCATTGTTCCAAAACTCAAATATCGACAGCCAGTAGACGCGCTACTGCCACTCCATCAGGTAGGCGAGGTCCTCGTCAAATTTGATCCGGACCGTCTTGTAGATCTTCCGGACGCACGGGTTGCCGGTCACATCGAGTTGCACCCGCCCCTTGTCCTGGGAGCCCTCGGCAATATGGGACTCCATGATCTGGAATTTCAGGGCCTTGTTGCCCGTCGCGCCATCGTCCACAATGCTGGCCAAGCGCTGGTTGTCATTGCCATCCTCGTAGGTGATTTGCACGCTTCCGATATTAGCTTCCGCTTCCAATCCTTCCCATATATTCGCCTCGGAGTATGCGGTATCGGTCCCCGAGAAGGTCGCATTGTTGAATTCGCCATTGGTCAAGGTGGTGCCATTGAAGCCCGTCTGCAACAATTGTACCTCGTCACAAGTGCACGGAATGCCGCAGTTGACGCTTTCCTTCTTGCAACTGGTGCCGGTGAGGAGAATAGCGACCGCCAGCATTGTGTGGGTGTGTTTGCGAAGCCCAAGGCATTTGAAATGGAGGATGGCCATCGGGCTTTAAGTTAGCGGATTGGGGGGAGAAAGAGTAGGGGGGCAAAATAGAAATAGCTATTGAATGAAATCTAATTACCAGAATTTGAAACGAACTCCTTCAGCTGAAGGCCTTAACAAAGTCCAATAAGAAGTCAACTTTTGGGCTTAGGATGCTTGCTGAAATGGCCCAATAGGTATGATTTCTGCTTCTTATCATCATTTTCTTGCTCAATGTGTTTTTTGGCTTCTTTAATGATAAAATGATCTTTCTCTATTTGCTTACTAGGGCCGTTACCATGGGAAGCCTTTATGTGGATTTTATTGCTTTTACCTGAGCTTTGGGGATGAACATGCAATACAAGTTTTTCGGGTTTTCCATCAGACATTTTTGATGTAGAGGAAATCTCAAGATCGAACGCCTCTGTGCCTTCATTCTCATTTGTTTTAGAGTGAGATAGGTCATAGCCTACTACCTTTACACTCTCGCGATTCCCTTCCGGATTTTCAGAAATTCCATGGAGACGATTCCTTGACATTGATGGTGGGACAGCTGCCGTGTCGCTACTGCTGGAGCCAATGTTGGATGTAGCTTTTGACTTTTTATTTACTTCCGCAGGACCCTGGTTTTCTGCGGGCTTCTTTTCTGAGAGAGGAAAGTTCCCTTCTTGTAGTTTGCCCCAATCTGTACTCGAGTTTTTTAACGAATTTGATACCTGCACCACTTGAAACCGGGCTATTGCCGCCGGCGGCAGGTGGGGGCGTAACAGAAGATTGGGGAGAGGCGCATGAACCGGCCGAATTTTGCTTTTGGCCTTGGCCATTAGTTTGAGTTTTACCTTCCTCCTGCTCCCCATCCTTAGGCAGCTTAACTTCTCCTTTAGTGCTAGACAACTGAAACACCGGCGGGGCCGCCGTACGCATACCAGGCGCCGCTGCGGGAGCACCGGCGCGGGGACCGATCCAATTGGAGGATTTTTGTTGGGGAGCGTTGAGGTCGTAGGAGGGCATAGCAATGGAATAGAGGTAAAAAAAGAGAAAAAAGGGCACCTGACCATCCGCGGATGCGGACGGCCAAATGCGATGCCGGGACCGTCAGAGGGAGAGCCGATCCATTGAAACCAATCAGCTCTTTTCAATCACAATGAACGGTTCCCGAAGGAAGCCCCAGCATGTTTTAAGGTTGATTCCTTTGGTGAGGAAGCGATGGGAGGCCATCTGCTTGGGATAGCGTGGGATGGTGAAGGGGCAGGGTCCATCCAGGCCACCCAGTTCTGTGGTGGAAACGAACTATTTTAAGACTGCGCAGTGGATCGAGCAACGTGGTCCGACTGCGGGACTTCTCCTGGCCAGGAGGCGGATGCAAAGACGAAAAGAGGGTTTTCAACGGGAGGAATAGCTGGTCCTTGCTCGCCATTGACGCAGAATTCAGTCCACTGAAGGGTTGGCTTTTGGACGCTGTAAAGTTTCTCTCGGGGATCTTGGGTCTCCAGGACAATACAAATCCCACCTTCAATGGCAAATGCACCACTGCTGGCCCGTTCCTGCACTTCAAAGTCAAAGGACAAACCCAGTTCAAGGTCGATGTAATCCGAATTTGGGTTGCTGGCTTTTTGATAGTTCTCAATCGTTGCCGTCACTTTGATGGGATTGGTCCCAGCACTCACCGAAAGTTCTGAAGGGGCCGGGTCATACTTGGCAGCAGAGGTGACCTTGGACGTATTGGGGAGCTCCAGCGAAATGAGCACGATACCCGGCGATTCTCCAGTCGACAAAATTCCTGGGATTTCCATGCTGGCATTCCCCGACAGCTTGCATTTATAGCCATCCTGTACTCCCACCATTTGAAAATAGAACGGGATCAAAACGGAGGAACAGAACTTTTGGGCCAACCCCCCCTGATTCAAGGTGTCAGAAAGCACCGTGATATAAGAGTTGGTTTTGGCGACTTGCGCGGTGTCCAACTTGGGAGTCGGATTTGAGTTGTGTGAAGTGTTGAGCATGATTGGTTTCTTTTTAGTTGAAGAACAATACAAAGGAATGGATTTGAGGAGAGAAAACGGAAGACAAAAAACGGGGTACATAGAAAAGAAAAAAGTCGCTACAATTGAATGGGGTTAATCAAAGCAATCGTATTTTGAATCCAGGACACTTGTTGTTTATCTTTTTTTGTCCCATTATTTTCAATCATAGAATTCAATATTTTTGACCAAATTAATTTCCACCCTCCAAATCCTCAGTCCCGACGAGTTCCGCCGGCTTTCTCTGTATATCCATTCCCCTTATTTCGGCCAGCACCTCGAAACCATCGATTATTTCGATTTTCTCGCGCCCCATTTCCCTGAATTCGAACTTGATCTCTACGCGGAATACCAGCAATTCCGCCCCGACACTCCAGTCACCAAGGTCCAATTCAACCTGTTGAACTCCTATTTGCTGCGGCAAGTCCACCATTTCCTGGCCCAGGAAGGCCTCCGAAAACGGCCCTTTCTGGAAGCGGAATTGATGGTGGACGGCCTGCGAGAACGCGAACTCTTTCGGGATGCCCAATTGAAACTGGAACTGGCGTTGAAACGGATGGAGACCCGGGAAGAGATTGATGGCGAAGACCTGGCCATTCAGCTGCAACAACAGCGGCTGGCGTTGGACCTCTATTTCTCGCTCCAAATGTTCGCTGGCAACTCGCCCATTCCCGGGATGTTCCGGGCCCTGGACGAGCTGCATTTGACCTACCACCTGAAATATTTGTTGTCCGCCTGGACCCTGCACCGCGTTTTGGGACAAGATTTTCCCGAGCAGCGGTACCAGGAATGCATGGAAAAAATGGAACGGGAGGGTGCCCAATTCTCTATTCTGTCGAACATCTATTTCCGGTTGTTGCTGCTGATTCGGGAAGGGAAAGAAGAGGTGTTTCAGGAACTGAATGAGCTTCTGGACGCCCATTCCGCCCGTTTCTCCAATGTCGAGCGGATCAATATCTACGGTTACCTGCACAATTATCTGCACCAACGCCAGGCCAAAGGTGATCAAAAGGCCCTCCAGGACCTATTTGCCTTGTTCCAACGGATGGACCAGGAGCAAATCATCTTTGAATGGGGCGATTTTACCGAGCACCTGATCCGCAACATCACCATCACCGGCTGTCGCCTCCAGGAATTTGACTGGGTGCGCCAATTCCTCGAGGGCAACCAAGCCGCCATTGAGATGAAAGTCGGGAAGGACATTTACCACTATACCCTGGCCTTTCTCGCGTTTTCCATCCAGGACTATGCCCACGCCAAGCGTCTCCTCCAGGAAATCGAATTCAAAGATGTGGTCTACCGAACCGGCCACCAGGCCTTGTTGCTGCGGATTTATTACGAAACCAATTCCTTCGAGGCGTTGTATTCATTGGCCCATACTTTTCGGCGCTTCCTGAACCGCTCCCGCAAGATCTCCGAGAAGAAAAAGGACCTGAACCGGAACTTCATTTCCGCCATCCAATGGCTCGCCAAGGCCAAGGACCGCGGCGCTACGGAAGCCCGCCGGGCCAAGGTGGCCGATCTCCTCGACAGTGATGTGGAGATCACGGACCGCTCGTGGCTGGAAGCGAAGTTGGGGGAGTTGTGGGGGTGATGGGGGAATGGAGAATGAAGAGGAATCAGATTTCGTTTTCCGTTTTAACCTCACTTTTACCCCATTTCACAAAGAACAATCCCCCTCTTCTCAGCTGGATCTGGTAGAATCAATTGGACTTGCTGCTGATTTTTGAGCGAAAACAAATATCTTACAGCCGACCTAAGCGACTATGTGCACCAGCGGTAAGATTTTTTCACTGTTTTCCGGCCGAGGAACACGTCTCCCCGTGCTTTTCGTGGTCCTCACCATTTCTTTTGTTACGTTTTGGGGCGGATCCGGTAAGGGGCAAGCTCCCGTCAATATCGACAGCCTCGAGGCTGCAATACCCAAGATCAAAGATTTGCGGGAAAAGTGGGAGGCCAACTATACCCTCGCAATGGCGAAGCGGAATTCTTCTCCCCGGGACGTGTTTTTCATCGGCAAAGATCTCCTCGACATCGCCCGGGAGATGGAAAATGATTCCCTCATCGCCAACAGCTATTCCCTGATGGGGACCGCCAAAACGGTCCTCGACGAATACAATGACGCGGTCACCCATTTTACTGAGGGCATCCGCTACGCCAAGCGCAGCAAGTTCAAATCGGTGGAACGGACCATTCACCTGAACTTGGGGACTGTGTTCTTCAAGATGGGAGACAATATCCAGGGAAAAAATCAGTTGAAGAAGGCCTATGACCTGCTCGATCCTGACGCTCCCCCCAGCAGTCAGGAGCATATTCTCAACAACCTGGGAGTGGCTTACGAAATCGAAAACAAGTTGGATTCAGCCTTGTTGATGCTCCAAATGGCTGCCCAATTGATGGCGGATGACGATTCGGGCCGCATCGCCATCAACAATGTCAACCAAGCCATGGTCTATGTCAAAATGGGGGAGCCATCGATGGCCCACAACTTGAACCTCAAGGCCATCCAACTGCTTCGAGAGACGCCTTTTTCTGATCGCAAGGTCACCGCTTTTATTGGCGCGATGGGGACCTCCATCTCCCTGGGGGACCCGCAGATGGCGCGGGTCTACCTCGATTCCGCCAAATTCAATGCCCACCAAGATGGATCTCCCAACGAAATCCAGAGTGTCCTCGAGGCCGAATCCGAATATTTCGAACGAACGGGTCGGTTCGAAGAAGCGTTGGAGGCGCACCAACGGTATGTGGACTTCAAGGATTCGGTTTCTATCGCCATGCAGGAAGGCCGGATGGGGGAGTTGCGGGCCGAATTGAACCAGGTCGAATTGGAAGCCTCTGCCGAGTTGTACAAGGCTGAATCTGAGGTGGAGCGGCAAAAGAGGCTCCGTCAAAATACCTGGCTATGGGGTTTTGGGATTGGATTGGGGGCGGTTTTGGTCGGGGCGATATTTCTGATCATTGCCTTTGTGACGCGCTCCCGCTCGAATCGAAGGCTGGTGGAAAAGAACGCGGTCATTACGGAGCAAAACGAATTGTTGAAGCAGCAAAAAGAGACGCTCAAAGACTTGAATCGGGAAAAAGAAGGCCTGATTGGCGTGGTAGCCCATGACTTAAAATCGCCGCTCAACAAATCCCTTGCTCTGATCAACCTGATCGAATCAGCAGGACCACTCAATTCCAATCAAGCCAAGGCGGTGGAGATGATCCGACAGTCCAATCAAGATGGAACGGAGTTGATACGGGATCTCCTCGAGTTGAATTCAGTGGAATTGGATGAACGTTCCCTGATAGCTAGCACCGTCAACTCCCGATTGTTTTTACAGGGATTGTTCGATGGTTTTCAGCCCGAAGCCCAACGAAAATCCATTGGCCTTGAGGTAATCGCCCCAGGCCCTTCATTTGATTTCCAGACTCACCAACTTTCCCTTCGTCGGATCATGGAAAATCTTGTTTCCAATGCCTTGAAATTCAGCCCTTCCAATACAACCATCCAATTGGGAATCCAAAAACAAAACGGAACCACGACGCTCTTTGTCCAGGATGAAGGTCCCGGAATCTCAATGACCGATCAACAAAATCTTTTCAAGAAGTTCCAACGCCTCACTGCCCAACCCACCGGAGGCGAAAGCTCCACCGGACTGGGACTCGCGATCACAAAGTCGCTCGTGGAAAAATTGGGTGGGACCATCGAAGTAGAAAGCGAACTGGGAAAAGGGACTCGTTTTACCGTCCAATTTGATCAGGTAAGCATTGACAAAGAAAGCATCTTCTGAGACTTTGCTTGGGCAGGATACGCAATTCAAAAAATACAAAATCCGCAGCTCCTGGGAACTGCGGATTTGATCGGTGGGCCCAACAGGACTCGAACCTGTGACCACCTGATTATGAGTCAGACGCTCTAACCAACTGAGCTATAGGCCCGCCTAGAACGTCAAAACTACCGGTTTTACCCTGCTTTTAAAAATTTTTCCCTTTACAATCCCCAACCCCTTATCCCCCAAGCCAATGCAAGGCTCTGTCCGGTGAAACCCATTCCCCGGCCAAAAATGCTCCTGTTGTTCCGGCTGTCGGCCAGCAGACAGAGGGCTGCCCCCAAAAGCCCTGTGTATATGGGCGCAAGATTCCTCATTCATTCTCTGACAACTGCTAAACACGACCGATGGAAAAAGATTTGAAAGCCCCCAAAACACCAGCCCCCAACCAAGAATTGGGGGGAGTCGAGGAAGGAACCCCGACCATGCAACGCTCGGCCCTCCAGCAGGCCGCCAACAATTCACCCCGCGTCCAACAGCTCCGCCAACTCCAACAAGGTGCCAACCGCGGCGCAGTGCAACGCCGCCAAAATCCCCTTGGAACCGTCCAGATGCTTCCTGGGGACATCAGCGCCAATGACCAATTGGCCGTCACCGCCCGGGCCCAGGCCAATACCCAAAATGGCCAGGCCATTACCTATCGAGATTTCCACCGCAACAATACCCAGCCCAATGCAATGCTGGCTCTAAATGCCACCTCGATGGCGGCTGACCAAGGCTTTGAAACCCGGGCCAAGGCCTGGGAGGATCGGTTCAGTGGATTTGTCTACAACCACCCGCGGACCAAACGGCATGTGAACAAAGCCGCCAAGTTTGCCAAAGACTATCTGACCCAGAAACACGGACAATGGCAACAGGCCAATGCCCAACTGGATGCCGACCTTCAGGCCATGGGCTACCAATCGACCGATGTCTCGGGAGCGGTTGGAAATGTCGTCGCCAATATCAAAACAGCTTTGAGCAGTGGGTCCGTCGGGGCAAAAATGGCCCATATTGATGGTTTTATGAAGAATGTTTATCGGCGGGACCTGTTCAACTATACCCGAGGAGGAAGGACCGATGCTACGATGACTGGTCTCCTCCAGAACATGCAGGTGAACAACAATCCTGGCACCCTCGCTGGGATGACCCGGATGGACAATTCCGCAAACCAGCGGGATTTCCTCCCTATGAATGGCCTGGCCGGTGATCAGTGGCACATGCGGGCTGAACGCCATGATCAGGCGGCCTTGGGCCAAGCTGGCTTTAATCAGGCCCAGAGAAGCCCTCGTACCGCTAACCAAGCTGAACAGGCGACCAATGCGAGGATATCCCCAGCGGAGATGAACCACATGGGAGTGAACCGAAACCAACCCATGATCCGTCACGAAGGCGCCCAAAGATGGGCCCTCAACGAGCGTGACACCTGGGTGCATGCCATGCGTGAGATGAGCCTTCCGCTCAAGGCCGCGGTGTCGGGAACGACCGCCCGCTTGATGCACGGATTCACCACGATGGGCTTCAACGATGGTGTCGACAACCGCCTGGCTGCCATCGCTTATTTGCTGCCGACCCACCACCATTCACTGGTGGAAATCATGGCTGGTGCAAACGGAAACGGAGGCCCTGCATTTGCTCCTTCGCAGCGTTTTTACCGGAACATTGAACCTTTTAAGGAAAATGAACTCCGCAGTAATGTTGGGCGTTTCCCCGACGAAGGCTGATATTGCATTCATGTCTCAATCGTATTGTATAAACAACGGCGTACTCGTAGCCGGGGCGGATTGGATTCCTGCTTCGCGCTACGAGTACAACTTTATGCCCCCCGGCCCGGCCATCGGTTGCAACAATCTCCAATGTGCTGCCTGTGGACATCCGGTTCGTTACCTGCAAATGGTGCATGTTCATCCGTTGCCTTCGCCGGAAGAATTGTACGACGTGACCAATTGGTTGGAGTGGCCGGGGGTGGAGGCCGGGCACGGGATGCTCTACAGCTGCCAATGCCATATTCGGCTGGTTCACTACAGCATTCCCCTAGACGAATTGGGTGAGATGGAAGCAGAGATGGGGGAGGAGTTGCCGCCGTGGTCGTGTGGGGGGCATCCGCCGTTTGAATTGCCCGCCGTCTTTGCGGGGCGTCAGATGGAAGTGCCCGAAGACCTCGCGAATTGGGGCCGGGAAATCTTGAACTCGACGGAAAGCAATGCCCAAAGTTCGCCAGTTCACCAGAAGGAATTCCAGTTGTGGCGCCTGTATGAGTTGGTTCGGAAAAACACACTCGGAACGCAATTGGAAGCCGTGATCGCAGAAGCATTGACCCATCCCGAGGCCTCCGTTCGACTCATCGCCCTGAATTTTTTCCGCATTTTCCCCCAGGCCTCCCACGCAAATGATCTTCTGGCAACCTACCAGGCCCACGCGGAGCTTTACGACAATATTTCCCTCGATGGCATCAGTTGTCCTTTGCACATCGTGCTGGAAAACACATTGCGGACCCACTACCGGCATTCAGGCGACCTTCGTGAATTGGAATTGATCCGCTCCTTTTTGCTCGGTGGAGCGCCCGACAATACCAGTCGCTGGCATTTTCTCCGAAGCGTGGACCGGAATTGGTTGGAAAATCATTGGCAGGAGAGTCTGGAAGCCGATCCCGAATTGTTGAAACAATGGACCTGGCATTGGGTGGAAGAGGGAATAGAAGAATTGAAACAACGGGTGGAGCAGCTGGAAAAAATGGGGAAATGGGCAATAGAAACCATCCGAGGGGAAATGGAAACGGCTTTGGTGAACCATCCGGACAAGTGGCAGGCACTTTTGGCCGAATGGGAAGGATAATCCAGCACCGGCATTTTCCCAGATTTCCTTATTTTTAACCCATGGAGGAACGCAAACAAACCACGCCACCACCCATTCCCAGTCGGACGCCCCCTCCGGTTCCGCAGGCCCAGAGTGCGGTCTCACCCCCGCCCATTCCCGGGAAGTCCCGGAATCTCAAGCTCCGACGCCCGCCCAAGGGCGTCGAATTCCAGCTGTACCACGACGGATTCACCGGCGAATTTTGGGACGGCAATTATGTCGTATCGGCCAGCTGGCTGACCGGCAGCGCCCTCATTGGCTTCGGAATCGCGACCGCCATCGGGAGCGGCCCTTTTTTCTGGGGCTTCGTCGCCCTGGGCCTCTTTGGTGTGTACAAAGGCATCCGCAAGGCCATCGGCGAGCTGCGCATCCGCTACCGCGAAGGCAAAATCCAAATCCGCCAGGGCATGCTGGGTTTCCGCCAATCCAAAAACATTGAGATCGACGTCAATGAGGTGCGGACCATCCGCCTCACCCGAGACACCTCGGAGACGAAGGGTTCCTCTAAATTCACGGGAGAGGCCATCCTCGTGGGGACCACGGGAAAGTCGTTCCGCTTTGGGCAGGACATGAAAAAGTCCGACCGCGATTACCTGTACAATGTTTTGGTATTCTTTCTCGACAAAGAAATGAAGCGCGTCAGCACCTGATCAATTCAACTGGACGCCGATCCTCCGCAACAACAACTGAAAATCCTGTTCATTCTTCACCAAGGCCCCCTGATAGGGCGGCAGGGTCGTTTTGAGGTCCATATTCGCCAGCTCATCTTCTCCTACTTTGCCCAGCACCAACAACTTGATCCAATCAATCAACTCGCTCGTGCTCGGTTTCTTTTTCATTCCCCGCACCTCCCGAATCCCATAAAACACGTCCATGGCTGCTTCAAAAAGTTCCTTTTCCAATTCCGGGAAATGGACTTCGATGATTTCCCGAAGGGTTTCGCGGCCGGGGAAGGAGATATAGTGGAAAAAGCAGCGGCGCAAAAAGGCATCCGGCAATTCCTTTTCGTTGTTGGAAGTAATGATGACAACGGGACGTTTTTTCGCTTTGATGGTCCGTTGCAATTCATAGCAGAAAAACTCCATCCGATCCAATTCCTGCAACAGGTCGTTGGGGAACTCGATATCGGCCTTGTCAATCTCATCAATCAGCAAGACCACCCGGTCTTCGGATTCAAAGGCTTCCCACATGGGCCCCGGCTTGATATAATTCGCGATGTCGTGGACCTTCTCTTCGCCCAACTGGGAGTCCCGAAGCCGGGACACCGCGTCGTATTCATACAGCCCTTGCTGGGCCGAAGTCGTCGATTTGATGTGCCAGGTAAACAACTTCATCCCCAAGAAACGCGCCACCTCGTATGCGAGGAGCGTTTTTCCCGTTCCCGGTTCCCCTTTGATCAGCAGGGGGCGTTCCAGGTGAATGGCCGCGTTGACAGCCGTACGAAGTCCTTCGGTCGCGATGTATTGGTCGGTGCCTTGAAATTGCATGCGGCAAAGATAGGGAACGGAAGGGCAGGAGAGAAGCGCAAAATGAGGCTTGCTCAGACTTCCTTGGCGCGGATTCCCCGGGCTTCGCACCACGGGATCAGCTCTTCCGGATAGCCGTGCCAGAACCAGACCTCCTGGGGCGCAACCCGTTCGATATAGGCCTGGATTTCATGCGCAGCCGCATGGTCCGAGATGTCCAGCCGGTCTTCCAGGAAATAGTATTTCTTCTTTTGGTTCCAGCCACTCGCAAAGACGCGGTGGTAGCGGATGTCATTCTGGTAACTGCTCAGCGCCCGGGGCGGGATGAGATAGGCGTAACGGGACGTGAACTTGGCGGTTTTGCGGTGGTAAGGCGCATAATTCCCCAATTCGATCCCTTGCTCTTCGTAGACCCGGTGAAAGGGCAGGATCACCCGGTGTACGAAAACCGGCAGGTCCGGATCCACCTTCTGCAAAAGGGCATTCATCCGTTGGGCCTTGCCCATCGAGTAGGCCGCCACCAACATGGGTAAGCGACTCTTTTCCAACACTTTGGCTAGGCTCTCTTCGGGCGTTGCGTGAAGCTCCTTTTTCCCGAATGTACTCTCGCAAATCAGGAGGTCGACCTTCCGATCGGGATAGACCAGGGGAGCACAAGTCGCATTGGGCTGGAGGGCAAAATCGCCTGAGTACAACAGGGTCTCGTCGCGCTTGGGATAGTGGACCATGACCTGGCAACTGCCCAGCATGTGCCCAGCGGGCAATAGCGTCACTTCTAAGTCCCCCAGGGCAAAGGTCTCGTGGTAGCCATGGGGAACGGTCACCCGGCCCGCCTGGCTCCTGTAACGGGCCTTGGCAAGGGCCAAGGTCGCCGGATGGCCATGCACCTCTCCGAGCCGGCTCGGATAATGGTCCGCGTGGGCGTGGGAAGCCACTGCCCGCGGCACCGAACGCTTGGGATCCAGGTAAAACGTGCCGGGACGGCAGAAGAACCCAATGTCGGTCGGTTCGATCCAATCAAATGGCCTCATACGGAAGGGGAAAAGAAGTCGATGGCCGCCTGGATTTGGGGGGCGAGGGCGTGGCCATCGTTGTAGATGATGAAATCGGCGTGGCGGAGCTTGTAGGTCTCAGGATACTGCTTGTCCATGCGGTCCAGGACCGCATCCAGGTCGGTGGTATCCCGCTTGACGACCCGTCCCAGACGGATCCGCTTCGGCGCATAAACGGAGATCACTCCGTCCAATCCAATATTGCTCCCGGCCTCGTACAGAATCGCCGCTTCCTTCAACAGGAAGGGCAGCCTATAACCCGAGGCAACCAGCTCATCCCGCCACTCCTCGAAGTCCCGCAAGGTAGCCGGATGCACAATGGCATTCAGTTGGGCCAGCTTTTCCCGGTCCTGAAACACAATCGATCCCAATTGCTTGCGGTCCAATTGTCCGTCGGGGAAATAGATTCCAGCTCCAAATAAGGCAATCACCTGCGCCTTCATGGCTGCATTTTCCACGTACAGAGCCTTGGCCCGCTGATCAGCATAATAACATTGGTAGCCCAAGGCCTCAAACTGGCGGGCGACGTAGCTTTTTCCACTTCCAATCCCTCCGGTCAACCCAATTTCTTTGATGCTCATAGCTCTTTGATGATCAGGTATTCGAGGCGGATGGGAGTGAAGCGTTGGAGGATAACGCGGTCGGGGAAATTGCGGGAATAGGGGATGGCGTAGCGGCTTCGCCGGTCCAGGTCTTCGAAATTGACTTCGAAGAACAGGTTGGAGTTCTCCACGGTCTCATAGCTTTCCACCGGCACCAGCACCCGGACATTGACGCTGTCGGGCGTCAAACGGAGGCGGGTATCGGCGGGAAGGTTGGCGGGGAAAACGGGAATCCGCATTTCCTTTTCGGTGTAGGCGAGGGGCTCCACCGGCAGGGTAATGATCTTGGGGATGACCTGGAAGAAGGGGCGGCGTTCGACCGGAACCTGAATGGGACCAGCCTTGTCGACGGGGATATTGACCCGTTCGGTCCGCCAGAACTTCAGGGTGTCCAGCTTTTTCTGGGGGCCGGAGACGTCGACGCTGTCCTGGTCCGGTTGGAAACCGAGGACATTGCGGAAGCCCAGGGGCAGATCTAAGCGGTGGTTGGGGACGAGGGGGACGCGCCGGGTGGCGCGGCGGCCAAAGACCAGGGGAATACTGTCGGGGGTGACCCGGATGGCCCGGATATCGTTCTTCAGCGCCGCATTGATCACGGAGAAGTTATTGCTGGCGATGAAGTATTCCTGGTCCCGGAAAGTTTGGAAATCAATTCGGATGGTATCCTTGGAAGGTTCGAAGTATTCGTTGAGGAGTTCGATCCCGCGTCCGCGGGATTCCACTTCGAGGGAGGTCGGGTAACCTCCGCTCAACTGAACGTCCTTCGAGACGTTGACCACCTTGACGGGAACCTCAAACCGCGAGACAAAATCCTGCGTATTGAGGGTCACCAAAAACCAAAGGGTGACGGCAAGCACAAATGATATGCTTATCGCCACCCATTGATTGCGGTCAGGCTTTTCGGAGGGGCTAATCCTCTGAAGGAGCGATTCCAGATACCGTCGCAGCACCAGTCACTATTTCTTTTTCTGGGCTGCGGGATCAATCACCGGCTTCAAAGCGGCCTTTTCCATGGTAACTTCAAACCCTTTGGCCAATTCGACCTTGGCAGTTTGGTCACCAACGGAGATCACCTTTCCGTGAAGACCACCGATGGTGGTGATCTTATCGCCCTTTTCCAGGGTCTCACGGAACATCCGCTCTTCCTTTTGCTTCTTCTGCTGAGGACGGATCATGAAAAAGTAGAACACCACGATGATGGCACCAAACATGATGAACATCGACCAGGGACTACCTTGTTCCGCGCCTGCATCCTGCAGAAATATGATATCGAGTAGAGTCATTCAGATTGTGTGTAAGTCCGATTATTCCTTGATGACTTCGCCGGAGAAGGACAGTATCTTGTTGCGGGGCTCGGTGTTGGTGGTTACCGTAACGGTCTTCTTGATGATACCGTTCTTGTTGGCAGAGTTGAATTCGATTTCAACAAAGCCTTCAGCACCGGGAGCAATTTCTTCCTTGGTGTAGTCAGAGGCAGTACAACCGCAGGACGGCTTTACGTTCTCGACCTTCAGCGGGTTGGCACCAGAGTTTTTGAAACGGAAGGTGTGCTTTACTTTCTCGCCTTCTTTGATTTCACCGAAGTTATAAGAGTCTTCAAAGAATTCGATGTTGGTCACGGGGAGGGTAGAGGCGGGCTGAGCGGTGGTAGCGGAGCTTCCTTTGTCGCCAGCTGTGTTCCCAGCCGTGGCACCTTCATTGGCGGTAGCGCCCTCGTTGCCGGCCGCGTTGTTGGTAGCAGCAGTGGTTTCAGTTCCCTGGCCACCTTCGCCTTTGTCTTCACAAGCGGAGACACCTACAAATAGGAGAGCAGCGAGTGCGAAAATTCCGAGTTTCTTCATGAGTATTTTGAATTCTAGTTTAGTGAGATCATTTAATGCGAGTAAAATTACAATACTCTGTTCACATTTTAAATGTTTTCACTAAGGGATTAGTTATTTATTTTTTGAATCGGGATGCTTTGTTGATTTCGATCCCGCATCCAGCTACTTCATTTGCTGTTTCCCTCCGGACCACGCTCTTTTTTCCTTTGCCCTTCATCTCCTGATTTCCCCGCTCATTCTCCTTTCGTCCATCTCAAGCCTTCCAAGCTTCCATAGCAGGACGGTGGAGGCAAAACAAAGAACGCCCGACGGGCTTAAGGTTCATCTCTTTTGATGCGGGGACGCTTGCGCCGCTGACCCTGCTGGGGACGGCCCTTGGGAATGGATTCCTCGATCAGGCCCCGGCCCCGTTTCTGGATCTTCTCCGTGTTTTTCAACTCGATATAGGTGCTGTCCAGGATGCCGTTGATGAACTTCGAACTCTTGGGCGTGCTGTACTTCTTCGCAATCTCAAGGTATTCGTTGATGGTCACCTTGATGGGAATCTCCTCAAAGGTCAACATCTCGCAGATACCCATTTGCATCAGAATCCGATCAATCAAAGCAATCCGCTCCAATTCCCAGTTCTCCGCCTTCCGTTGGATCATCTCGTCGAATTCTCCCTGCCGCTCCATCGTCGCGTAAAACAGCTCCGTCAGGAGGCGGGAATCACCTTTGTCGCCCTTTTTCCGCTCGTAGGACCGAATTTCTTCGGCGAATTCCTGGAGATTGAGTTCAAAGGTCTGCGCATGGCTGTACTCGGTACAGTGCCAGGCGTAAATGGCTTGCATAACTTTGATGCGTATTTGCCTTCTGGAAATCATAGGGTGCTTTGTAAATGTAAGAACGAATGCAATCTGTTGATCAGCTTGCCCAAGTACGTTGTTGATTTAATTTAAATATAGTGGCTCAAATGAGCAATAGCGTCGATCCGCTGCTGTGCAAGTTCGATGGAAGCCTTGGAGGTCGTAATGTCATTTTCCTCGGCGTAATCGAAGCAGCGGATACAGGTGTCGTAAATTTTGTCGGCCCGGCTCAGGGCGCGGTCGCGGTTATACCCTTCCAATTCGGTGTAGACGTTGATGAGTCCACCGGCATTGATCAGGAAGTCAGGCGCCCAGATGATGCCGCGCTCTTTCAGGCGCTCTCCATCGGCGACTTCGTCGGCCAACTGGTTGTTGGCACCCCCCGCAACGATGGCATAGCGCATCTCAGGAATGGTCCGCTCG
Organism: uncultured bacterium; assembly: GCA_963923035.1. Classification (GTDB taxonomy): domain Bacteria; phylum Bacteroidota; class Bacteroidia; order J057; family JADKCL01; genus CAWUKT01. Next base: position 3,481 of record CAWUKT010000005.1, on the reverse strand, counting down.
TTCAGGATGGCCCCGAGGGCACAGGGAGCGAAGACATCGGCGTCGTAGTTGTACACGTCGGCCTCGTCAATCACCGTCACCCCAAATTCGTCCACCACACGCTTCAGCTTGTCCTCGAAGATGTCGAAGACAAAAATCTCCGCGCCATCCTTTTGGAGCAATTCACAGAGGTAATAGCCCACATTGCCGACGCCCTGGACGACGACGCGCTTTCCGGCGAGGTTGTCCGAGCCGGTCAGCTTCTTCATGCTGGCCTTGATGCCCAGGTAGGTGCCGTAAGCCGTAACCGGGGAGGGGTCGCCACTGCCGCCCATGTTCACGGGAATCCCCGTGACATGCTTCGTGGACATGCGGATATACTCCATGTCCTTCGTGGTCGTGCCGACATCTTCCGCCGTGATGTATTTTCCGTTGAGGTTGTTTACAAACTTCCCAAACCGACGCATATAGGCCTCCGACTTCAGCGAACCCCGCGGATTGCCGATGATGACTGCCTTCCCGCCTCCCAGATTGATGCCTGAGATGGCCGCTTTGAAGGTCATGCCCCGGGAGAGGCGCAACACATCGTTCAGCGCGTCGAGGTCGGAAGCGTAAGTCCACATGCGGGTTCCGCCGAGGGCCGGCCCGATGGTCGTATTGTGGATCGCAATGATGGCTTTCAGGCCGAGTTCATTGTCGCTGCAAAAAAGCACTTGTTCGTGCCCCAAATCAGCCAACGGACCGAAGACTTTTTGCTCCTCAAGACCCGTTTCGTTAATTTTTTTTACTTCCAACATTAGAATGAATAAGTAAAAGAGCTTATGCGTTTTATTTGGGTCACAAAGTTATCAAAGTTTTGGTGAAATAAAACTGAATCCCGGCAAGTTGGGAGGCAAAAAAGGGCAATAAATGGGTAGAAAAGGGGAAAATGTACTTATAGCAGACGGGTACCGTTGGCGACGGGGGAATCGGGCTGGATCAGGATGGTGCCCCGCGCTTCGTCCACGGCCGCGAGGACGAGGACTTCCGATTTGATTCCGGCGATGCGCTTCGGCGGAAAGTTCACGACCGCCAGCACCTGGCGGCCCGGCAATTCTTCCAGCGTATAGTGCTCCGTGATCTGGGCCGAGCTCAGTTTTTCGCCCAGTTCCGGCCCAAAGTCCACCCGCAATAGATAGGCGGGTTTCCGCGCCTTTGCATTCAATTCAGCGCTGAGGACCGTACCCACCCGGATGTCCACCTTCAAAAAAACGCCAAAATCAATTGTTTCCATCTCCATGCGAATCAATTAGACTTCAATGCCCATTTCCTCCAACTCTATCAGCAATTCCTCCCATTTCTCCTGCGCCGGCCCCAATTCCCCGTCAATCCGGTTCACTTCCTGCTGCAATTTCTCCAGCTCCTCGAATTTGGACGCCATCTCTGGGTCGGCCATTTTCTGCAACAGCTTTTCCCGTTCTTCCTCCAACTCCATGATCTGCCCCTCCACCTTCTGGTACTGGTTTTTCACTTGGCGCTCCTTCTTCCGCCGGGCCTTCTCCGCGTGGTAATCGGAAACGGGCTTCTTCGCGGGTTCTTTCGAAGGTGACTGGGCGGTCTTCTTTTTAGACGGGGCGGTCTGGCCATTCGCAGCCGCTTTCCGTTGGGCCATATGCGCCTCAAATTCCCCGTAGGTCCCGGGATACTCCTTCAGTTGCTGGTCCTCAATGTACCAGATCTTATTCGCGACGCGCCGCAGAAAATAGCGGTCGTGCGACACCGCGATGAAGGTGCCTTCGTACGCGATCAGGGCATCGCACAGAATTTCAATGCTCTGGATGTCCAGGTGGTTCGTCGGTTCGTCCAACAGCAGAAAATTGGCCCCCGCCAGCAAGGTCTTGGCCAGGGCCACCCGGCTCTTTTCCCCTCCCGACAACACGCCGATCCGTTTGAAGACGTCATCTCCCGTGAAGAGAAACCCGCCCAGGATGCTCCGCACCTGCGATTCACCCAATTGGTAAACGTAGTCGGACATCTCTTCGAGGATATCATTTGCGTGGGTCAGGGCGTCGAGCTGGTGCTGGGCAAAGAAACCCGGCTCCACATTGTGGCCGAGGCGGCTGTCCCCGTCAAAGGGCTCCATGCTCGCCACCATCCGCAGCACCGTAGATTTTCCGATCCCATTGGCACCGACCAAAGCAATCTTGTCGCCGCGCATGATCGTGGCCTTAGATTCCTTGATGATGAGCTTGGGGCCGTAGCGTTTTTCGTGGGCGTCGAAGTAAAGGATGTTTTTACCCGGCGTCGTATTGGGAGCAAACTGGAAATTGACCGTGGCCGCCTCCGCTTCCGGCGGGGCGATCCGCTCAATTTTGTCCAGCAACTTGATCTTGCTCTGCACCTGTTTCGCCTTCGTCGCCTTCGCCCGGAACCGGTTGATGAACCGTTCCGTCTCCGCAATCATCTTTTGTTGGTTCTCGTATTCCCGTTGGTGCTGGGCGGCGCGTTCTTCCTTCTCCTGGAGGAAAAAAGTATAGTTGCCCTTGTAACGGACAATGCGCTGGCGATCAATCTCTACCGTCGTCGTGATCAGGCGGTCCAGGAAGTGGCGGTCGTGCGAGATGATCACAAATGCCCCCGGGAAATTCTTGAGGTAATCCTCCATCCACTCGATGGAAGGGAGGTCCAGGTGGTTCGTCGGTTCGTCCAACAGCAATAAATCCGGCTCCATCAACAACAATTGCGCCAGCATGACCCGCATTCTCCATCCCCCCGAAAAATTATTGAAGGGTTGGTTCTGGTCGTGTTCGCTGAAGCCCAGGCCCGCGAGGATCGTCGCCGCCTTGGTTTCGATCTGATAGCCGTCCACCGCCTCGATAAAGGCCTGCTTTTCGGTCAACTGCTGAATGAGTCGCTCGTCGTGGTTCAGGGCCGGATCGTTGAGGATCCGTTCAATGTCCTTGCGGGCGGCCATGACATCCTCAAAGGCCTCCAAGGCCACCTGCAAGACGGTCTGGTCCGACTCCAGGGACTGCATTTCCTGGTTCAGCCAGCCAATTTTGACGCTTTTGGCCATGGAAATCTGCCCTTCGGCGGCCCGGAGTTCTCCGGTAATTAGCCGGATCAGGGTCGTCTTGCCCGTTCCGTTGCGCCCCACGAGTCCAATCCGGTCGCCGGGTTTGATCTGGAGGGTGGAGCTGCGGTAGAGCCAGCGCCCGCTGAATTCGAATCCGATGTTGTCGAGTGTGATCACGTCGACAAATTTCTATTTTCCCCGGCCAAATTTCAAATCCGGACGGTGGATTCGCTGTTTTGGGGTGGAGGGGAGTGGGGAAAATGTGCAAATGGGGAAATTGGATCAATGTGGAAATGGAAGAAAGGTGGAAATGAAAGAATGGGAGACACAGCGGAATTGAAAGGGGTAGAATGAGATTTAATTCGGGTTGGAGGTAGGGGGTATTTACCTTCGAGGTGGGGAGGGGGCATACGTGTCCCGTTTAACTTCAGAAACAGCTTTTGGAAC
>CAWUKT010000004.1:0-189531 GCA_963923035.1 uncultured bacterium | reverse complement strand
ACTTCAGTGAAAAGTTTGAGCGGGACGGGATGAGCTTTGAAGTGCCTTCGGTGGATTTCTTTGCCTTCAACAATCCCTACGGGGCCTGTAAAAAGTGCGAAGGTTTCGGTCGGATTTTGGGCATTGACGAGGACCTCGTCATCCCGAACAAGTCCCTGAGCCTCTACGATGGAGCCATCTCGCCCTGGCGGGGAGAGCAGATGAAGAAGCACCTGGAAAATTTCATGGAACAAGCCCATGTCCACGGTTTCCCGATTCACCGCGCCTGGGTCGATTTGTCCGAAGAACAAAAAGACCAGGTCCGTGATGGCCTCGGTTCCGCCTGGGGATACAACCGCTTTTTTGATTTCCTCCGCTCCAAAATGCACAAGATTCAGTACCGCGTGATGTTGTCCCGGTACCGTGGCTATACCCGCTGCCCCGATTGCAAGGGCTCCCGGATCCGCAAGGACGCGAACTACGTCAAGATCGACGGGCAGAATATTTCCGGTCTGTTGATGCTGGAATTGACGGAATTGCAGAAGGTGATGAAGGGATTGCAGTTGGATGAAAATGAACGGAAGATTGGCAAGCGACTACTACACGAAATCCATACCCGACTCGATTTCCTCGTCAAGGTGGGCGTGGGATACCTGACCTTGAACCGCAAGATCAATACCCTCTCCGGCGGCGAAATGCAGCGGATCAAGCTGGCCACCAGCCTCGGCAGTGGCCTCGTCGGAGCGATGTACATCCTCGACGAACCCAGCATCGGCCTGCACCCGCGCGATACCGATCGGCTGATCGACGTGATGGAGCACCTCCGGGATGTCGGCAATACAGTCGTGGTCGTTGAACACGACGAGGCCGTGATCCGCCGCGCCGATGAGATCGTGGACATGGGGCCCGGAGCCGGCGAATTGGGCGGTGAAGTCGTCTTCCAGGGACAGCTCGACGACCTGTTGGACGCCGATACCCTAACGGCCCGCTACATGACGGGGCGCCAGGAGATTCCCTTGCCGGCGACCCGCCGGCCCAAAATCAACAGCATTGTCCTTAAAGGTGCGCGCGAGCACAACCTGAAGGGCGTGGACGTCGAGATTCCCCTGAATGCCCTGACGGTGGTGACAGGGGTGAGCGGCTCGGGAAAAAGTACCCTGGTGCGAAAAATCTTGTACCCGGCGGTCAACCGCGAACTGGACGCCTACGGCGAAAAACCCGGATTTTACCAATCCCTCGACGGAGATCTGGACCAGATCAAACACATTGAAATGGTGGACCAGAGCCCCATTGGACGCTCCGCCCGTTCCAATCCCGTGACCTATATCAAGGCCTACGACGATATCCGGAACCTCTTTGCCAGCCAGACCGCGGCCAAGCTCGCCAACATGAAGCCCGGCTTCTTCAGCTTCAACGTGGAAGGTGGCCGTTGTGAGAACTGCAAGGGCGAAGGCTTCGTCACGATTGAGATGCAATTCCTGCCCGACATTACCCTGACCTGTGATGTCTGCCACGGAAAGCGCTTCAAGAAGAGTGTCCTGAATGTGAAGTACAAAGGGAAAAACATTCACGATGTACTCAGCCTCACCATCAGTGAAGCGGTCGAATTTTTCAAGGATGTGAAGAAAATCGCCTCCAAACTCCAAATTCTGGTAGATGTGGGACTGGGCTATCTGCGGATGGGACAAAGTTCAGCCACCTTGAGTGGGGGAGAGGCCCAGCGCTTGAAGCTGGCCTATTTCCTGACCCAGGGAAAAGATCGCCTGGGCACCCTTTATATTTTCGACGAACCCACGACCGGCTTGCATTTCGATGACATCCGCAAATTGCTGGACTCCATCAACCGCCTGGTTGAGGCAGGCAATACCGTCCTGATTGTGGAACACAACTTGGAAGTGATCAAATCAGCCGATTGGCTCATCGATTTGGGGCCGGAAGGGGGAGACAGAGGTGGTCACCTCGTATTTATGGGACCGCCGGAGGATATTTTAGGGGTGGAGGAAAGCCAAACTGCGCCTTACCTGGCGGAGAAGCTCGTCAGAAAAGGATGACCAGGGCGATGACCGCCAACACTGTTCCGATGCCGTACATGGCGGCGGCGAAAGGCTTCGTGGAAGTGAATTTCCGCATCCGTTTGCGGCCAAAAACCAGCTGCATGGCGAATTTCCAACGGCGATAGCCGATCAGGAAACAGAGCCCCGAAGCGATGGCGAAGATGGCGAACAGCGTGAGTTTGATGGAAATAAACATCGTAGGTCAGTATTAATTTGTTTAAATATACGGAAAAATGAGGGGATAGGGTTGGGCTAATTTTTCAAGGCCCTCATTATCAGTCCCCTTTTCGATTTTCTCCATGCCCAAAACCACCGAAAAAAGAGAATTAGGTCCTTGTCCCTTGTGTGGCCGCCCCATGATTGAGGGGAGCAGCGTCAACGAGCACCACCTGGTTCCGAAGTCGTTGAAAGGGCGCGACACCATTACCATCCACCGCATTTGCCACAGCAAAATCCACTCGGTCTTCACCGAGCGGGAACTCTATACCCATTACCATACGGTCGAGCGGCTGCGGGAACACGATGAAATCACTAAGTTCATCAAGTGGGTTCGGAAGCAGGATCCCGAGTTCGTGGGCCGCAACCGCTGGACCAACGATAAACGCCGACGGGGCCGTCGGCGCTGACAAAATTTCCGGTATCTTCGCAGCATGCAAACCGATACCCGCGGCCAATTTGAGGCCCGCATCGCCCAATTCGAACAGGAAATCAAAGTTGTCAACGGAAAGCTCGACCAGGTGGCCTGGATCAGGCTGTTGGTATTTGGCCTCATGCTGGGATTTGGGATTTGGTCCTTCTGGCAGAACGATTGGCTGTGGATGGTCATCTTTTTGGCGGGTTTGGCGGCCTTTATCGGGTTGGTAAAATGGAACGAGCGGATTTCCGAGGCCAAGCGCTATTTGGAATCGAAGCGGGACTTCAACCACCAGGAGATTGACCGCCTGGAGAACCGCCTCGACGGCTTCGATCCGGGAGAGGATCTCGCCTCGGCCCAGCACCTCTACGCCGGCGACTTGGACCTGTACGGGAGCCACTCCCTGTGGCAATTGCTCAGCCGGACGACGACGACCTACGGCCGTCGCACCCTGAGCGGATGGATGAACCATCCGGCGGAGCCCGCGACCATTCGGGAGCGGCAGGAGATCGCCAGGGAACTGGCGGAAAAGATCGACTGGCGGCAGGATTTTCAGGCCACCGGCATCCTGGGACGCGATCCGGGCGACAGCGTGGAGACCACCGAGGCCTGGCTCCAGGAGCCTCCCTTTTTCCTGTCCAAGCCCCTTTACCGCTTCATTCCCTACCTCCTCGCCCCGGTCCTCTTCGCGACCACGATCTTGGGCTTCATGGAGATCATCAGCCTTTGGTTTGCACTCGGGTCCTTGTTGTTGAACGCGGCGGTGATCCGCAGTTATATGAAGCACGGGGACGCCATCTTCGAACAAGTGGAACGCAAAGCACCCTTTCTCCGCTCATTTTCCCGCCTCCTCCAACAAATCGAAACCCTGGAAGCGGCCCATCCCGGCATCAAGGCCCGTCAAGCCCGGCTGGCGACGGAAGGAAAGGCAGCTTACCAGGAAATTGCGGACCTGGCCCTGATCCTGGAACGGCTGAAGCTGCGCCTGAACGGCTTGCCCTATTTCATGATGAACTACGCCTTCTTCTGGGATATTTTTCACATGACGGCCCTAGAACGTTGGAAATCGAAGCACAAAGGGCAAATGACGGCGTGGTTTGAGGTGATTGGGGAAATGGAGGCCCTCGCGAGTTTGGCGGCGGCGCGGTATGCGTTTCCCGATTGGAAGGAAGCCGAAATCAGTGCGGAGGACTTCCATCTGGAAGGCGAGGTCGTCGGGCACCCGTTGTTGTCGGCCGATGTGCGGGTGAGCAATCCGATCCACATTGAAGGCAAAGGCAAGGTTTGGCTGATCACAGGGTCGAATATGTCGGGCAAAAGTACCTATCTCCGGACAGTGGGGATCAATGTAGTGCTGGCCTTGACGGGGGCGGTGGTCTGTGCCGATCGCCTGGTGGTCAGTCCCATGCAGGTGGCCACGAGCATGCGGACGATTGATTCGCTTGAGGAAAATACTTCATCGTTTTTTGCCGAGTTGAAGCGGCTTCGGATGGTTTTGGAGGAAGTGAAAGGGGGAAAATTACCGGTTCTGTTCCTGTTGGATGAGATTCTGAAAGGAACCAATTCTAAGGACCGCCACGCGGGCGCGCGGGCATTGATCCGTCAGCTCCACCGCAGTGGAGCGTCGGGACTCGTGTCGACCCACGACCTGGAACTGGTCGCCCTCGAAGAGGAACTCACCGGCCACCTCAAAAATTACAGCTTCAATTGTGAGGTGACGCCCACCGGCGAATTGAACTTTGACTACGCCCTGACCGATGGAGTGTGCAAGAGCATGAATGCGGTGGCCCTGATGTCGAATATGGGGATTGAGATGTGAGGTAGGGAACCGGGCGAAGGCAGCCTGGTCCGATTCAGGAAGCCAAAAACGTTATTCAAATTCCATGGCTACCACCGAAACTCCGTATTCGTGGAGGATGGGAACCAGGACTTTGCCGTCTGCATCCACCATCCAATGGCGGATTTCCTGATTCCGATAGACCATCTGGGGCGAGGAAAGGGGCAATTCTGTCGTGGAGCCTTCCGGGGTGATTTCCAACAGTCGGCCCGGCAGGCCCATTTCATTTTTTTCGATCACCAAGGCATTTCCCGACCGGTTCAACCCTACCAATTCACCCGTTTCGGGTGCCAATTCCGTGATGACCTGGCGGTGGGCCATGTCACTCAATTGAAACCAATGGAGTTCCAGGTGGTCGCCCCGGCCGGAAAAAACGATTTCCTGCTGGTCGATGCGGAGAGCAGCATGGTCAAATGCAAATCCGATTTCGGGAGATCCGGCCGCGTCTAAGCGGTAAAGGCCCTTATTGCCATCGGGGAGGCTGCCGTAATGGAAGGTATTTCCGTGGGCATCGCCGCCGAGCAGTCCGAGGACGAGCATCCGCAGGTCCACTGCCAGTTGGGTTTCCGCCGTGTTTCCGTCGGCAGGATCCAGTGCCACCAGGTTCCTGGTTTTGGTTTCGGGATCGTAGGTCACATGGATCAGAGCGCCCCGGCCATTCGGTCGGCATTGATGGTCCTCATGACTCCAGGATTCAAAGCTGACGGGTTGTTCCGAATCCGGCTGAATTCGGGCGATTTTGAGGGGATATTTATCCGCCAAGAAAAAGGCATGGTCTCTCCGCCCAATCAATTGGTACCCTGTCCCAAGGTCCCACGCCGCTGAATTGAACTCCTGTACCCATTTCCCTTTGCCATCGAATACCATGATTTTCTCCTCTGCTTCTTTCCCTACCAGCACCAAAATATGTTGGTCCAACAGGCAAAAATGGATGGCTTGGGGAGAATTGGGCGGCATTTGTAGGGTCAAGGTTGTGGAGCCCTGATTTGACGAGCCGTAAAAAGTCAATTTATTGGTCAGCGGATCTAGCAGTCCCATGCGTCCGCGTGAACCTCGACCGGAGATATACCCGAGGGGCAAGGCCCGCTTGGGAGTACCCGTGTCCCAGGAAAACTGGTCCAACTGGATATGGGGACGAAATGCCGTACCGGAAACCTGGGTGACAACCGTGATTTTTGTCGGGGTCTGCATTCCAATGGTAGTTTGGGCGTGCGGAGAATGGGGCCTCATGAAGACAAAAACGAATAAAAAAAGGATGATGTGCCGGGGGCTTACCATGCGGGGCTGAAGAAGCGAATGGCGTTTCCACCAGGGTTCAGCGCTTCAATGGTCGTCCGGACCACGCGTCCCCGGTTTTGGGTCCACAGGCTCATGATTTCAACGTGTTGGTTACGACCTTGGGTGACCATATTGCCGGTAGCAATGGCTACGTGCTGGTACATGCCGCCTCCGAAAATGACGATGTCCCCCGTCAAAGGACGGGCGGAGTCGGGATCTCCCGAGACATACGGCTGAGGGGTACTCCCCTGAATGGCCCTTTCCATCGTGGCAAATGTGCCGGGCACATCCCCGCCGCTATTGGTCATATTGGTATTGAAATCGGTGTACAGCGTCGTCAGGGCCGCCTTGGAGACAAATCCTTGCTGGTACGCTGAGAACATCACGAATTCCCAACAGTTCATGTTGCCGGTGGCGGCATCCGGTTCCGGTCCGCCGCCGAGCAGCCAGCGACCGAATTCGGTGAGTTGCATACCCTGGCCCTGGTTCCCCCAGGCAAAATTGTTTTCGGAGGCTTCGGCCTGCTCTGAGGTATTCAGTTGCATCCGCGCCCGGTCGAGGTAGGTGCGGGCATCGGCGATGGGGTCGACGGTCTGGCCTTCCCGCATGGCGCGAACCATCAGGCGGCAAGCCATGGTGATCTCGGCGGGTGTATAAAGTTGGGAAGGATCGGTGGTGGGAATCAGGTAATAGGTCTGACTCAGCGTGGTATATTCATCGGTGCCCTGAATCTGGGCATCGGTCAGGTGCGAAGGATCGTTGTTCGCGTCTTGGTTGTTGAAGTCGTTGAGGCTGGTCCGCTGGACAATCGGGCCATTCATGGCGAGCATTTGGACCGGTGATACGAGGTCCATTAGGGAGCTGGCCTTGAGCTGAAAGGTAGGAGGAGACATGACCTGGCCTTCGGTGGAAACGCCTTGGCTTTCAGGGGCGGCCATTGTTTGGACGGGAACTTGTTCTCTCATGGTTCTAGACGGTTCTGGTGATGATCTTTTCGGATTCAATATACCAATTTTATCAATTTGAACCGGTGGTTTTTTTCTGGAGCTTACTGGGCTTCAGCATTGAATTCCTTGATGGACCGGTAGATGGCGGAGGCGAGGTAGACCTGGCCCTGCTCGCTGGTCAGGAATTTTTCTTCTTCTTTGTTGGAAATGAAACCGGTCTCGATCAGGATCGAGGGCTTGCTGGCTTTCCACAGTACAATGTACCCGGCTTGCTTCACGCCCCGGTTGCGGCGACCGACCCGCTCGGTGAATTGTTCCTGGACGAGGCGGGCCATTTTGTCGCTTTGCTCGAGGTGAACGTCGGCGAGGTAATTGAAGAAGATATAGGAGGCATCGGAATTGGGATCAAAGCCATCGTAGATGTGTTCGTGGTCGTCTTCCTCGAGGATGACACTGTTTTCCCGCATCACGACTTCCATGTTTTCTTCGGCGCGGTGGGAGCCTAGAACATAGGTCTCAGTTCCGTAGGCCGTTTTGTTTCGGCTGGAGTTGCAGTGGATGGAAATGAAAAAGTCGGCGTTGTGTTCCTTGACGTGCTCGGCCCGCTTGTGGAGCTCGACGAAGGTATCGTCGTCGCGCGTCATGACCACCTCGATTTCGGGGGCATTCTCATTGAGGACGCGCTTGAGTTCCTTGGCGATTCCCAGGGTGACCGTCTTTTCCTTGCTGGAGGCTCCGAGGGCGCCCGGGTCCTTGCCCCCGTGGCCCGCATCGATGACGATCCGCTGGATCGTTCCATCGTTGAAATCACGAAGCGGTTCGTGGAAAGAGGCGCCGATAAACATGGCGACTACCAGAAATGCCAGGTGGAAGGTGTTTAACTTTTCCATCAATTTTTCGGAATAATTATAACTTTGGCACAAAATTCGAAAGAATGCCCTGAACTTTCAATCGCCACTATACCAGATGCGTTTCTTTTCTGTCTTGTCATTGGTACAAATTTTCCTTCTGCTCTGCGTTTCCGCTACCTGGAATTACGTAGACGGGCAAGGCATTGTTTCTCCCGACTCTCTCAAAAACGTTGCCAAAGATTCCCTGAAGGGTGGGCCGGACACCACTGTGACCATCGATTTGGAGAAAATGAAGCGGGAAAGCGACCTGAAAACGAAGATTGACTACCAATCTGAGAACTATATGATTCTTGATCTGGGCAGTAAAAACCTCAAGTTGATCCAGGCCGGGAAGGTAAATTATGAAGATATGAGCCTCGCCGCGGATACAGTTTCTCTGAATTGGGAAACGAATCTGGTAACAGCGAAGGGAAAAGAGGACAGTACTGGCCAAATGAGTGGACGCCCCGAGTTCACCGAGAACGATCAGACCTACAAGGCCGACTCGATGACGTACAATATCAAGACCCAAAAAGGACTGGTATTCGGGGCGCGGACAAAACAGGATGAAAATTATATCCTCGCCGATCGGGTGAAGAAGATGGACGGGGAAACCTATTATATCGAGGATGGGAAATTCACGACCTGCGACCACGAACATCCCCACTACTATATCAAGTCGAAAAAGTTGAAGGTGATCCCGCGGGACAAGATCATCACCGGGCCGTTGATGCTGGTCCTGGAGGATTTTCCTTTGCCCATCATCATTCCCTTCGGCTTTTTCCCCAACCAAACCGGAAAAAAATCTGGTATCCTGATGCCGACCTACGGTGAGGCGCCTGACCGGGGCTTCTTCTTGCGGGACCTGGGCTACTATTTTGCGATCAGCGATCAGTTTGACTTCCGGGTGCAGGGCGACATCTTTACCAAGGGCGGCTGGCGAATCGAGGCCGGAACCCAGTACAACAAGCGCTACCGTTACGACGGGAACTTTACTGCCCAGTACGGTTACCAGAAGTTTGGCGAGAAGGGCGATCCCAGTTTCCGGGACAATACCGACTTCTGGGTCCAGTGGAGCCACAACCAAAAAATCAACCCGCAGGCCAGTTTCACGGCCAATGTCAACGCCGGTACCAGTTCGTTCAACAACAACTTCTCTTACAACGAGCAGAATTTCCTTTCCTCCAACTTCAAATCCGCGATCAACTACAACCAGTCCATCGCGAACTCCTCCTGGCGCTTCAACGCGAACCTCGACCTGAACCAGAATACGGCCACCGAGACCATTACCCTCGGCGCGCCCAACGTCACCGTCAACCGCACGCGGTGGTTCCCCTTCAAGACCAAGACTTCCACCGGAGACAAGTGGTACCAGAAGATCGGGATGACCTATACCATGAACATGCGGAACTCGATCACGGCTCCCGACAGCCTCTTCGACGACATCATCTTCAATCCGACCGGAGACATTGAGCTGGTCAACCTGATCGAATCCGATTCTACTTCGACGCTCGATACCACCCGGGTGCCCGCCCAGGACTATTTCCGCAATGGCATCCAGCACAGCATTCCGATCAATACCCAGCTGAACCTCGCGCGCTACATCAACATCACGCCCCAGGCCAATTACCGGGAGTACTGGTATATCCGGACCCTCGAGCGGCGGTGGGAGAATGACAGCCTGATCACGGACGATGTCTATGGCTTCGCGACGGCCCGTGATTTCAACGTAAATGTGAATGCCTCGACCCGGATCTACGGGATTTTCCAGTTTGACAAGCTGTTCAAGTTCTGGAAGAATCCGCGGGAAGCCGCGGTCCGGCACACGATTACGCCCAGCATCGGTTACTCCTACAAACCGGACTTCTCCACGCCGGACTGGGGCTATTTCCGGACGGTGCAGGTCGATACCCTTGGGAATACGGAGACCTATTCCCGGTTCCAGAACGGCATCTTTGGTGGGCCCTCGGCCGGAGAGACCCAGGCCCTGACCTTCAACATCAACAACATCTTCGAATTGAAGTACAAACCGAAGGTGGAAGAGGGAGATACGACGCAAATTGATGCGAAAGATCCGTGGAAGCGGATGAACATCCTCGACCAGTTGGGGGCCAGCGGTTCCTATAACTTCGCCGCCGACTCCCTGAACCTGAGCCTGATCAACTTCAATGCCCGGACGAATATCCTGAACAACCGGTTTGGGATTCAGTTGAATGGAACCTTTGATCCCTATGACGTCCTGGACAGCACGGCGACGCGGATCAATACCTTCCTCTGGGATTCGGACCGGAAGCTGGCGCGCTTGAGCAGCATCCGCCTGGCCCTGAATACCCGCTTTGAGTCGAAGCGGCGCGTCGGCCAATCGGTCACCTCGAACAATCCCGGCGAAAAGCCGGACAACCTCACCGACGCGGAATGGGACCACATCCGCTATTACCGCGATGCCTACATCGATTTCGCCATTCCGTGGTCCATCAACCTCATCGGTAACCTCCAGTTTACCAACAACGGTCTCAACCGCGATACCACCCTGACCCTGAACTTCAACGGGGATTTTAACCTGACTCCGAAATGGAAGGTCGGCTTTACTTCGGGGTACGACTTCAAGCAAAACGATTTTTCCTATACCTCGGTCAGCATCTACCGCGATCTCCATTGCTGGGAGATGAGCATGACCTGGATTCCTTTCGGTCAACGGACCAGCTACAACTTCTCCATCAACGTCAAATCCTCCACCCTGCGTGACCTCAAACTCACGAAACGAAGGGACTGGCAGGACCGATTCTGACGGGTTAAATGAATTTATTGGGAGAGGAGCGTCTGGACCTGAGCTTGCAAGTTCGGGTCCAAACTGGCGGCCTTTTGCAGGACCGGGATGGCTTCAACGCGTCGTCCCAGGTTGAGGAAGGTCATGCCAAGGTTCAGGTTGAGCTTGGCGGAATTGGGGAACTTCAGGAGGCCGCGTTGGAAGGTGGCGGCGGCCTGTTCAGGATTGCCGCCCATGGCGTAGGCAATCGCCGTATTGTCGTAGAGCCACTCGGCATCCTGGTGGATGGCGAGCGCTTGCTCCCCGTAACGGGTCGCGTTGGCAAAGTCATTTTTCATGCGTCCCAGGACGAGGGACATATTGCCCATCGCCCGCCAGTGCTGTGCATCAATGCGGATGGCGCCTTGGTAGGCGAAGATGGCCGAGTCCGGTTGGCCGGCCCGTTCAAAGTTGAGGCCGCGGGAGAACCAGACTTCCGGATCACCCGGCCGGAAACGGAGCAAGGACCGATAGTAGGCGGCTGATTGCCCGTACAATTTGGCGTCGGCCGCGACGACGGCGGCATTGTTGACGGCATCTTCAAAATTGGGCTTGAGGGAAATGGCCTGCTCGAAGGCGGAGAGGGCATCCTTGGAGCGCCCCAATCCGTAGCGGGCATTTCCGAGCAGCAGCCAGGCCTGGGCATAGGTCGGGTGGATGCGGACGGCTTCCACCAAATGGCGCTCGGATTCCTGGTACAGCCGCGTTTGTTCGGGCCCCGCGGGCAATTCTTTGGCGTGGTCGTTCAAGGCCCCCCCGGCGGAGTTGCGGGCCTTGGCGGAGTGGGGGACGTGGTAAACGTCCGTGGTGAACAGCGTATAATTGTCCTGCCAGACGGGGTTCCGGAGGAAAGTCATCCCGGCAAATACCAGTGCGATTCCCATTCCGGCGTAGCCCAGCACGGTTGCTTTTTCCTTTGGCACCAACGCTTCTATTCCCCATACCAAGGCCATCAGGAAGCCCAGGGACGGGATGTACACGAGGCGCTCGGCCATCAGGGTCCCCACGCTGAACGGAATATTGGAGACGATGGACAGGGTGGCGAGGTAGAATATGATTCCGAAGGCGAAGGCTTTTTTCCGCCACAACCCCACGACTCCCAAACCAATCAATCCTATGTGCAACACAAGGCCGACCAAAGCGCCCGCGTCGCCCCAACCCGTTGGCCCGAAGGCCCAGGGATAGTAATCGTAGGAGAGGGGATAGGGCACGGTCAGCTTTTGGAGGTACAGCGCCAGGCTGTGGAAGCAGATGGCCAGTCGTTCCCCAAAGCTCATCCCCACGAAGGGGTTGTTCATCAATTCGGAGGACTCGGAGCCGCCGGGAGGCCCTACCAGGCTGATCCGGATCATCAGGTAGGCAATGGTCGTCCCCAAGAGGATTCCCGCTGTCAACAAAGTCTTGGTCCAATCAATTTTCCGGAAGAACCAGAAGGCCAGCGGAATGGGGAGGAGGAGGGGAAGGGCCGATTCTTTGGAGAGGAGGGCGAGAAAAAAGGTGACCGGGAGAAGGAGCAAATGCAGAATACTCCCTTTGTCGTAGTACCGGAATGCCAGCGAGAAGGTCAGCAAACCAAAAAAGAGGGCGAGGATTTCGTCCCGTCCTTTGATATTGGCGACAACTTCGGTGTGAATGGGGTGAACGGCAAACAGAAGGGCAATGAGGAATGCCGAGGAAGCGAAAAAAGGCCTGCTGGAGGGCGGAGGCCGCATTTGGAGTAGGAGGATGAACAGGATCCAAATGCTGCCGCCGTAGAGGAGTGCATTGAGGAGGTGGCTGATGAATGGATTCTCGCCAAAGAGTTCGACTTCGAGGGCAAAGGTGGCGATGGAAAGGGGCCGGTAGCGCCCGCCCTGGACCAGGTTCTTTTCCTGTTCGAAGTAGACATTGATGGGGTCGGAAGAAAAAATGCCGGGAAGGCCTGCCGCTCCCTGCTGGGTATAGGCGTTGTCGGTGATGACGATCTCGTCATCCAGTACGTAGTCGTGGTTTAGGGTATTGGCGTAGAGTAAGCAGGCCAATAGTCCCAGGAGTCCGCCCAGGATTAGGGGACGGGTCCAGATGTTGGAAGAGTCACTTGAAATGTGAAGGGAGGCCTTTCGGCTCATTTCTCAGCGGTATCGCTGTCCAGATCGTCATCGCCGCCTTCTTCCCACTGATCATCGTCGTCCCACTTGGGATCGCCCTGATAGTTTTCGAAGTCATCGCCCTGGTTGTCATTGGTGCGGCGGAAGTTTTTGCGCTTGCGCTTGTTGATCCGGTTTCCACGGACGATCCGCGAATTCTTGAGTTCGCGTTGGAGCTCCCGCTTCTTGACCTGCAACAAAGCATCGTTGTGGGGCGGAGTGAGGTAATAGATTTTTCCGTCGTAGGTCACTTCCCCTCTTCGGTCGTACCATTTGTCCGCATCGATCTGGTAGTGGTCGTATTTATTCCGCTTGAAGCGCAGCTGGGTTCCCCGACGGTCCTCAAAATTGATCCAAAGCATTCCATCGTCCATCTTTTCCAGCAAACCGGGCGTTCCGCGCGGAATCCGCAATTCGTCGGTGTTCTCCTGGTCGACCTGGCGAATCTCACCATTGGCGACCTGGGTGTCGGTGGTGGGATCGAGGCGGCGCAGAATCAATTCTTTGTCCGTAAAGAACTGTACCCGGGACATATCAATACCTTTTTGTTCCAGGTGACCGCGGTTGGCCTCTGTGAACAGGAGCCGGGGCTTACAAGAAGTGCCCACAATGGAGAACAACAGGATGAATACGAGGGGGTATCCTATCTTACCTAGATGCTTCATGTTTAATCAATTTGACATGCTAATATCGTAGTTTTTCACCAAAAAAAACAGCTTGAAAATGAATTAAGCGGATATGAAATCATAAAAAAGTGAGCAGGGGTTGAAAACCCAACGGATTTATGCTAATTTTATTGACGGAAAATGGGAGAAGAAAAACGTCAATCGAATCCGGACTACCTGAAGGGGAGGGGGGCTCAAATCAATCCGAGCAGTCCCTGGCTGAAGAATGAAGTCGTTACCGAGTTTGAAGAAGGACTCGACGAACCCCTCATTCAGAACGATACCACGCAATTGTTGCCCGAATATCCCAAGAAGATTGTCAACAAAGTTACCAGCCCGGATATTCCGTTGCCGTTTTCCATGAACCCTTACCAAGGCTGCGAACACGGCTGTGTCTATTGCTATGCCCGAGAGACCCACCAATATTGGGGACTGAGTGCCGGGTTGGATTTTGAGCGGAAGATCATTGTGAAGGAGAATGCGCCGGAATTGTTGGAAAAGGTCCTGCAAAATCCCCGGTGGAAGCCCCAGCCGATCATGCTCAGCGGCAATACCGACTGTTACCAGCCGGTCGAGCGGCAGAAGCAACTGACGCGACGCATGCTCGAGGTACTGCTCGAATACCGCCATCCCGTCGGGATCATCACCAAGAACAGCTTGGTGCTCCGGGACATCGACTTGCTGGAACCCATGGCCAAGTTGGGCCTGGTGCGCGTCGCCATTTCCGTCACGACCATGAACGAAGACCTGCGCCGGCGATTGGAGCCCCGCACCTCCACCGGTGCCATGCGCATGCGGACCCTCGGAGAGCTGTCCGCGGCCGGCATCCCGACCACCATCATGGTGGCCCCCGTCATTCCTGGCCTGAACAGCCACGAAATCAATGATTTGATCAAGCTCGCCGCCGCCCGCGGCGTAAAAGCCGCCGGATTCACCATGGTGCGCCTCAACGGGACCGTGGCCGACCTGTTCGTCAATTGGGTGGAACAGAACTATCCCGATCGGGCGGCGAAGGTCCTGCGGCAGGTGGCCGAAATCCACGGTGGAAAACTGGGCGAGCGCGCCTTCGGCAAGCGGATGCGGGGCGAGGGCACCTTCGCCGAAGCGATTCGGCGGATGTTCAAGATGGCCGTGGCCCGGCACATGGGAGAGCGGGCCCACGTGCCCTATAACCTGGACGCCTTTCGGCGGCCCCGGAAAGACGGACAGCTGAGCCTGTTCGGGGAAGATTGAGCCGTGCTCAACATTCGCGGGCATTTTTCGTACTAACTTCAAAACCCTGACCAAACCACTGCACCATGCGCGAAATCCCCAATTTCTCCCACAAATCCGCCCTGTTTACCCTCGGCCTCACCCTGACGGTATCCATTCTCGTGACCATGTTTGTCCACGATGGCCTTTACCCCGCGATTTTTTGCCTGGTAGTAGGGGTAGTCGCGGCTGGATTCATGATTGGAAAAGGTGAACTGGACGAAGAAACCCAAACCTTTGTACTGGTCCTGCCGGGATTCTTCGCAGCAGGAATCCTGTGGCTGCAATTGATTGGCTTGTTTTTGGTGTTGAATGAGTATGCCTTCGATCTTGACACGGGGCTTTTGACTCCCTTCGTGGTATTTGGTGGAGCGACTGCGTTGGCCTTGCCGATGGCCATCCGAACCGCCCGGCAGACCCGCGAACGTGGGTTTACCCGCCGGAAGTATATCTGGCGCCTGTTCCGCTTGATCCTGATCCTGGGCGCACTGAGTCTGGGGATTACCCTGTTCTTCTACACCTTCGGTGAATCCACTGGGTTTTTCCGCCACCTCGAAGCCGAAATCAACCTGGTCCTCCTCATTTTGATAGTGATTGCCTTGGCGCCCTATCTGGTCATGGTGGGGCTGGAAAAGGTCATCAACGAACGGCGGGCGTCGCGCTAGTTTTTGTTCAGTTCTGGTTGGCCTAAAAAATAGGCAGGCCTACCCTGGGAAGGCAGCCTGCCGTTTTAACGAATCAACCAACTAAAAAAACTTGCGTAAATCTACACTTCCTTTTGTTAATAATCTACCAGCAAGGAAGCAAAATGCTGGTCTTTTCGGAGCGCAACCCGCTCTTCTGACGTACACCCGTCGATATCGAGGAGCATTTGCCGAAGTTGGAAGGAGTTGCGCCCGAGGGGCACCTGATATATTTCGTGGAGTTCATTGCCTTGTCGGACCACAAATGCCTGTTCATCCCGCTCCGAGTTCAGGTCAATGATGCCCAATCCCTGATACTCGTATTTGGTACGAAGGCTTAGCATTCCCTCCCGGAATTCTTTCCGGTCAGAATAGTCGCGAATTAACTCAAGTTTGTACAAGCGTTGATCGCGGAAGAAATACTGAATTTGATAATTGTTGGTCCAAACCGTGATCTGATCCTCTGTGAGGCTGGACTGAGCCGTATTCTGGTCGTCCAGGAAGCGTTTCACGTCTTCGTAACTGCTACCAAAAGGCTGTATGTATACACCCTGACCGTAACACAACGAAAACAAAAATATAGCGAGCAAAAGTGCACGTAATTGAGAGAACGATTTCATTTTTAGACAGCTATTGAGGTACTTTCCAAATCTAAGATACAATTCAAATGTAGTACTCAGACTCCCCCTTAGAAAGTGAATCTTCCCCGGAATCGTAACTTTGTAAGGCAATGGAGGGATTTGTGGGCAAAAATGAAGGAATTGGAAACGAATAATGCAAAATTTCTACTCAGAGGGTCCATTTGTTGAATTTGGGGATACTTTGGAGACCAATAAAATGTAAGACGATCCGCGGAATGCTGATTTTATGATCCCAGGCCCTTGCTTTTTACCCAAATCTTACGCAACTATTTCAGTGTTTCCCATTTGTTGAGTACATGTGATCAATTTCGTGGAGAAAAATTTCAATTAAAATTTAGCGATTGCGGGAATCCTCCTAACTTTGAAGTCCATAAGCGCAGCTAGAACTTATGGGAAATAATACCAAATACGTTTTTGTAACCGGTGGCGTAACTTCCTCCCTTGGGAAGGGTATCATCAGTGCGTCGCTGGCCAAATTGCTTCAGGAACGGGGCTATAAAGTCACGATCCAGAAGTTTGACCCCTATATCAATATTGACCCCGGCACCCTCAATCCCTATGAACACGGGGAAGTCTATGTGACCGAGGATGGGGCCGAAACCGATCTCGACCTGGGCCACTACGAGCGGTTTTTGAATTCTCCCACCTCCCAGGCCAACAATGTGACCACAGGTAAGGTCTACCAAACGGTCATCAAGCGGGAGCGGATGGGGGAGTATGGGGGCAAAACCGTGCAGGTGGTGCCGCATATCACTGATGAAATCAAGCGCCGCATTCAGCGGCTGGGCAATACGGGCGATTACGACATCGTCATCACCGAGATCGGTGGAACGGTGGGGGACATCGAGTCCCTGCCGTATGTCGAGGCCGTGCGGCAGCTCCGCTATGAACTCGGCCAGAACCATTCCTTGGTCGTTCACCTCACCCTGGTGCCGTACCTCGCCGCGGCCGGCGAGCTCAAGACCAAGCCCACGCAGCACTCCGTCAAGATGCTCCTCCAATCGGGCGTGCAGCCCGATATCCTCGTTTGCCGCACCGAGCACAAGCTCTCCAAAGAGGTCCGCGCCAAAGTCGCGCTCTTCTGCAATATCCCTCAGAACTCGGTCATCGAGTCCATCGACGCCCAGACCATCTACGATGTGCCCCTCCTGATGAAAAAGGAGAAGCTCGACCAGGTGGTCCTGCGGCGATTGAAATTGCCCCTGCACGAAACGCCAAAATTGGAGCGCTGGCGGGAATTTCTGAGCCGGCTCAAGAATCCGGTGGACGAAGTGACGATTGGATTGGTAGGGAAATACGTGGAGTTGAAGGATGCCTATAAGAGTATCGCCGAGGCATTTGTCCACGGGGGAGCGGAGAATGAAATCCGGGTCAACCTCAAATGGATCCATTCCGAAGACATCAACGAAGCCAATGTCCACCGCTATTTGGGCGAATTGGACGGCATTTTGGTGGCGCCGGGATTTGGAGAGCGGGGAATTGATGGAAAATTGCTGGCTGTCAAGTTTGCCCGGGAAAATGAAACTCCATTTTTCGGCATTTGCCTCGGAATGCAGGTGGCCGTGATTGAGTTTGGGCGCAATGTGCTCGGTTTACCCAATTGCCACAGCACCGAATTCCTGCCTGAAGCAGAGAGTCCGGTCATTGCGCTGATGGAAGAGCAGAAGACCGTGAAGCAATTGGGGGGGACCATGCGTTTGGGAACCTATCCCTGCCAGCTGCGCAAAGACTCTCATGCATATCGCGCCTACCACAAATCCCGCATCAGCGAGCGCCACCGCCACCGCTATGAATTCAACAATGCTTATCTGGAGCGTTATGAAGAGGCGGGGATGATCAAAGCCGGCCACAATCCGGAGACCAATCTCGTCGAGATTGTGGAGCTGAAAAACCATCCCTTCTTCGTCGGAGTCCAGTTTCACCCCGAACTGAAAAGCACGGTTGAAAATCCGCATCCCCTGTTCGTAGCATTTGTAAAGGCAGCCTACCAACAAAAATCTCAGAGCCGCAGCAAGGTCGTGGTCATCCGATAGGTCAAACCTGACCCGACTGTGGGCACTATGGCTGTTCTCAGGATTGGGTTTTCCGAGGAATTGCCTAACTTTGCAGCCTTATTATTGATCCAAGGCAATACTAATTCATGGATAGAAATACCATCATTGGCCTGGTCTTAATTGTGGGGATTGTACTGACGTTTGCAATCATCAATAGCTCAGGGGAGGAAGATACCCCCCGCAAGCCCCTCAAAACCCAGGTCGACAGCTTACCTCCGGTTCAGGATACCCCGCCGGTGGACCTCAATGGAGGCAACCAGAGCCTCTCACTTCAAAAAGGGAATCTTCCCGATTCCGTATTCAATAAACTTACCGAAGCCCAGCAGGATTCCGTCATTCACCACCAGGATTCAGTGCTCAAAGAAAGCCGCCGAATCCAGGAATTTGGCTATTTCTCTGAAATGGCTGAAGGCGAAGATAAGGTCATCCGCGTCGTCACCGACAAGCTGGAATTTGATCTGCACACCAAGGGCGGCGTCGTTCGCCCCATGATCCTGCGGGAATACAAGACCTATGACAGCCTGCCGTTGCCACTGTTGACCGACAGTGAAAACAACTACATGGCATTGGACCTGAGCCACAATTACGGCACCGATTCCAAGTTTCCCGTTCAGGGGCTGTTGTCAAAGGACCTGTACCTGAAGACCGATTATGACGGGGATGAAATCAAATTGTCGGGCAGCCAGTCCAAGACGATCCGCTTCCGCGGTGCGGTGGACAATGCCCACTACTTTGAATTTGTCTACACCCTCTACGGAGACAGCTACGACTACGGATTCAAGGTGAACATGGTCGGGATGGAAGACCTCCTGCCGAAGGGCAAGGCCAAGTTCGATTGGGCTGCGGCCGTTCCGAAGACGGAGAAGTCCATGCAGTTGATGCGGGACAAGACGGCGGTGTATTACCGCCAGTCCGAGGAAGTCGACAACCTGACCGAGCGCTCCACCGAGCCCGAAAAAGAAGAATTGTCCGACCAGGCCGTCGATTGGGTGGCTTTCAAAAGCCAGTTCTTCTCCCAGACCTTTATGGTCGATGAAGGCAGCCAGGGGCTGGCCAATGTCGTGGTCACCCAGAATACACCCGCTCCGACCGTCTTCGACGATCCGAATTCGGGCGAAGTCGTTCGGAACATGGGCATGAGCCTGACCTTGCCGATCGTGGGATCGGGTTCCTTGCCGTCCTACAATTTCACCGTTGTCAACGCACCGCTGGAATTTGACCTCCTGGACGATTACGACCGCGACCTGACCCGTCAGATCGCCCTCGGCTGGGGTCCGCTCAAGTACATCAACATCTACATGGTCATCCCGATCTTCAATTTCCTGGAAGGATCGATTGCCAGTTACGGGATCATCATTCTGATCCTGGCCCTCCTGATCAAATTGTTGCTGTATCCCCTGACTTTCCGGACCTATATCTCTTCCGCCAAGATGCGAATCATCAACAAGACGCCGGAAATCAAGGCCCTGGAAGAGAAATACAAGGACGACTCGACGAAGCTCCAACAGGAGAAGATGAAAATCTATCGATCGATGGGGGCGAATATGTTTGGGGGCTGCTTGCCGATGCTATTGCAGTATCCATTCCTCATCTCCCTGTTCTTCCTGTTCCCGAACCTCATCGAACTTCGCCAGCAGGGCTTCCTCTGGGCCGATGACCTCTCGACCTACGACTCCATCCTGGAATTGGGCTTCAACATTCCCTTCTACGGGGACCACGTGAGCCTCTTTACCCTCCTGATGACGGTATCGATCTTTATCTATACGATCATCAACCAGCAGATGCAGGGCAGTACGGTCAACAACCCGGTCATGAAGTATTTTCCCTACATCATGCCCCTCATCTTCCTCGGCTTCCTGAACAATTATTCTTCGGGGCTCAGCTGGTACTACCTCGTCTCCAACATCATCTCCATTACCCAGGCCCAGGTATCGAAGGCCTTTATCAATGAAGAAGCCTTGTTGGAAAAAATGCGGAGCACGGCCAAGGAGAAGAAGAAAAAGGGGGGGAGCCAAAGCCGTCTGGAGAAATGGGCGGAGAAACAACAGCAGAAGCAAAAAGAAATTCAGAAGTCCCGCTCCGGCCGCCAAGGTGGTGGAGGCAATGGACGTGGTGGTGGTCGTGGCAAGCGCCGTTAATTGACCGCCTCCGATCTGGAAACCCGGATGAATTCATGGTTCATCCGGGTTTCGTTTTTTTATTTCTATCCAACCCTTCCTAAATTGACCCGAAACAACCAATTTGATTACGATGAAGCACTTTCTTTTGACTCTTTTTATGGTCCTGACAGTAGGATTGATCGCGACTTCATGCAAATCCAGCCGTAACAACGATGGCGGCAAGGCCACGGAGAAGATTTCCGGCGTTCCCGAAGACTTTGCCCTGGAAATTTATCACCAGGGATGTCGGGGAACTTGCCCCGATTACCGCATCAATGTCGATGCCATGGGAAATGCCACTTACAACGGTCGTAGAGCAGTGGAATTGATGGGGAAATACGAAAAGGTACTGGGAGCTAAAGTGGTCCGGGACCTTGTGAAGACCATCAAGGATTACGATTTCTTCGAAATGGACGATGTCTATGGCGGCGAAGTGGCTGACCTGCCCGAAATCCATACCACCGTTACCATGGATGGAAACACCCACCGGGTCCGCGACGTCCGCAACGCCCCGAACGAACTCAAAGAAATGGAAGCCCGCCTCGAAACCCTGATTGGGATGGAAGGTTGGCAGCAAATGGAAGAATGATTTGTCTTCCCGATAAGGAAAGCGGCCCGTCTCCGTTGGGGGATTGGCCGCTTTTCTGTATTTTGAAGCTATGAAAACCAAGAAATTCTTTTCCTTCGCCCTGGTCGCCGCATTTGTCCTGGGCATCCTGTTGACCTCTTGTGATCCCCGCAAAAACTGCAACCACCCCGATCACGGACGCTATATGCAGGAAAAAATTGCCAAGAAGCGCGGATTGCCCAAGTAATTACCGAGGGATTAAACCATTTCGGAATAGATTCGTCTAATCAGCAACGACCTTTACCGAATAAGATTTATGAGAATCAGTCCTTTCTACGCCACCCTTGTTTTGCTGGGCACAAGTCTCTTGTTTTTCACCTGTCGCCGGGACGATTGGGACGGAGACCTGTTCACTTCGGTGGACCACAGCCTGGCTGAGAGTGAATTCTCGTCGTTGGGGAACCTCGTCGACTACGAGGCGCGAACGAACCCGGACATCCTGGGCAAGACGGCGGAAACCGACGGATTCTATTGTCCCGCCGCTGGCATTACCGTCACCCCCGACGGCAACAACGCCACGCTGCTCATCGACTTTGGCAGTGGCACCAATTGCCTGGACGGACGTCTCCGAACGGGTAGCATCACCGCCGAGTTTACCGGCAAATGGAAAGATCCCGGCAGCCGGGTCCAAATCACCCCGTCCGGCTATACCGTCTCCGACGTCACCGGCAATGTAACCTACGCAGTCTCCTTCAATTACAGCATCCTGATGAACGGTCGCAACGCCGATAACCAGCTCAACTGGACCAATACCATCACCGATGGCCTGCTGATCGCCACGACCGGCGAACGCATCGTCTGGGAGGGGACCCGCACCACGACCTGGATCGAAGGCGAGGGCGACCTCGACCTCGGCAACAATGTCTACTCCGTCACCGGCACGGCCAGCGGCATCGCCCGCACCGGGCGCCCCTTCACGGCTGAGACCACGTCTCCCTTGCGCGTCGAACTCGATTGCCCGAATGTGACTGCGGGGACCGTAGAAATTGTCCCCCAGGACCTCCTGAGCCGTTCCATCGATTATGGAACCGGCAGTTGTGACCGCATCGCGGTCCTCACCGTAGGCACCTATTCCCAGGAGATCAATCTCCCCTGAGAAAATATTTTCCGCCTGAATCAACAATGCAAGTGGCTTCGGCGGCTTGCATTGTTTTTTTTCTCCCCAAAAACCTATTTTCCCGCCATGAAAGCATGGACCATCACGCGCTACGGAAGTCCCGAAAAGGTATTCTCATTGTTGGAGCACCCTGATCCCAAGCCCGGCCCGGGCGAGATCGCGGTCGAGGTCGCGGCCTTTGGGCTGAACTATGCGGACATCATGGCCCGCAACGGGATGTACCGGGACGCGCCGAAATTGCCGATGGTGGTCGGCTACGAGGTCGTGGGCCGGGTGGCCGAGTTGGGGGAAGGGGTGACCACGCACCAGGTGGGCGACCGGGTGGCGGCGTTTACGCGCTTTGGGGGCTATGCCACACGGGCGGTGATGCCGGAGGGAGGCGCGGTGAAGATCTCCGAGGCAATGCCGGCCGGTGAGGCCCTGGCGCTCTGCGTCCAGTACGTGACGGCGTGGTTCTGTGCCGTCGACCGGGTGCAGGTCTACCCGGGTGACCATGTGTTGATCCAGGCGGCGGCGGGAGGCGTGGGGACCGCGCTGGTACAATTGTGCCGCGAACGGGGCGCGATCATGTACGGGACGGCGGGATCGGCCAAGAAGCTCGATTTCCTGCGTGAGCAAGGAGTCCAACACCCGATCAATTATCGGGAAGTGGATTTTGACGCCCATATCCGGGAGTTGCGGGGAGATCAGGGCTTGGACATCGTATTTGATTCTTTGGGCGGCAAGGCCTTTAAAAAGGGCTTTAAACTCCTGCGAGGAGGCGGTCGAATTGTCGGATTTGGGGCCGCTTCGCGGTCAGATGGCGGGCGGAGCATCATCAGCGACATCCGCACCCTGTTGGGATATGGGTTTTACGCCCCGCCGTTCATGCTGATGGCCTCGAAGAGCGTCCTGGGGGTAAACATGTTGACCATTGCCGACCAGCGGCCCGAGGTGCTGCGGCGCTGTCTGGAAGCCGTGGTGGAATTGTGGGAAGAAGGGAAAATAAAACCGGTGGTAGGTGGTGTTTTCAAGGGCGATGACATTGCCGGAGCGCATCGCTTTGTCGAGGAGCGGAAATCAATGGGAAAAGTGATCGTAGAGTGGTGATCAGTAAAACCAGATAACATACCCGGCCACGCTAATCAACGCTTCTAGCACATAACTGGTTGTCCACCCAATTTTGCGCCATTGTTCGGGCGTGATCCGGGGCGGTGGTTTCAGTGCATTCACACTGTCCGCCGGCATCAATTCTATTTGCGCCCGCCGCGCTTCCTCCGCTTCGATGTCCTCATAGGTGGCATAAACCTCATCATATTCCTGCACGTACAAATTGCTCGTGGGGAAGCAGCCCGGTAGGGTAGGCGCCAAGGATCCGATAAGCAACCAGAAGGGCATGAAAACGAATAATTTTCGGAGTTGTTTATGGAATTTTGGGGTCATCGTCATCCAAATTACGAAACACACCAAAAGGAAAGAAAATGAGGGGAGAATAGTGGTGGAAAAACGAACTTTTTTTCCTGGTCAGGTGTTTGAATTTCAAACCATTACGAATCCTGAGAATATACCCGAAATCTTTTTCAGGAATTATTGAAACAAATTCATTCAGTTTTCGTAATTTTCAAAAGTAATAAGTAGTAAATTTTCTCATACTCAGACCCTAGTTCCCGACCACGGAACGAAAAACTGCTCCCCGATTTGACCCCCGGGGAGCTTTTATTTTGTCATGACTTTTTCCATCCGTCGCACTTCATTTGACTCGTCCGACATTTCTCCCCCAAACAAGCCTTCCAAATACCCATTCAGGAACATTCCTCCCGGATCCAATTTCCTCCGAATCGCTTGAAAATCATCGAATTTGGGATACCGCTCCCTGAGATCGGCTTGGGTCAACTGGTGCATTTTTCCCCAGTGAGGCCGCCCATTGTATTTTTTCAGAATCCCCTCCATCACCCCAAAATAGGGCTCGATCGGCATCCCCTTGTACATGTGCACGGCGATATAGGCCGATTCCCGCTGGTAGGCCGGACTCAACCAGATATCATCCGCCTTCACCCATCGACACTCAATCGGGAAATGCACCCGCAATTCCAACTCCCGGATATTGCGTTCCAGCTCCCGGAACGCAGCGTCAAAATGCTCCGCCGGAATATTGTATTCCATCTCGTGAAATTTCACGAGCCGCATCGTCGCGTACGCCTGGTGGTTCCAGCTGACCACGCTGTGCTTCGGAACGCCCCACGCCGTCAGCTTGCTCATCGATTTATGGGCCCGAAAATGGCGGGAAATGCGTGAAATCAAGCCGAAGAGGGCGTTTTCCATGAAGAAATCATTGAACCAGGTCCCGATTCCCCGTTTGCTGGGTTTGTCATCGGACAGGTCCATGATCTTGGTTTGGATGGTCTTCGTATAGGGAAAATAGTAGAACTCGAAGTTGCGGTGGTCGCTCAGGTACTGGTCAATATTCTCCAGCACGGCCTCCATCGGCGCTGCGCTGGAAGTATAGCGGACCTTGTAGGCAGGAACACATTTGAGCGTCATCCGGGTGATGATTCCAAGCATCCCCAGCGAGATTTGTGCAGCTTTGAACAGGTCGGGGGTCTCATCCGGAGTCAGGTGGAGAATTTCTCCGGAGGCCGTCACGAGGGTCATGCCAGCAATTTGCGTGGCGAGCGTCCCAAAATCTTTCCCGGTTCCGTGGGTGCCGGTGCTCAAAGCTCCGGCGATGGATTGGACGTCGACATCGCCCAGGTTTTCCATGCCCAATCCGAGGCCATAGAGCAATTCTCCCAGCGTTTTCAGGCGGGTTCCTGCCCAAACGGTTGCCAATTTCTGCTTCTTGTCCACCTCAATGATGCCACTCATCTTGTCCAACGAAACGAGGATCTGGTTGGTGGCGGCCAAGGGGGTAAATGAGTGTCCAGCCCCTACAATGCGAATTTTTTTGCCTTCTTTCCCCGCTGTTCGAATCAATTCCTGCACTTCAGCCTCGGAAGCAGGGTAGGCGATCGTGGCCGGCTGGGTCTTGACGGACCCCGACCAGTTGCTCCATGAGTTTCCCATAAGGGAAGATAGGGGGAATTCAGGACATTGTAAATTTTTCGGCGTGGAGAGGCCAAATGGGGATGGAGAGGAAGGAAAAAGGGAAATTCCGGCACCCCAATCCCCCCAAAGAACGCCCGCCAACTCCATTTCGCTTCCAATTTGGAGCCACAAAGCGTATTTTTCCCAATACCCTGGCCCTCAGCAAATGAAAGCAAGACCTCTTTTAGCTCCAGAAATCTCGGCGATGATTGGAAAGCATCCAATCATCGACCTACGCAATTCGAAGGCCTTTCGAGCCTTTGCCCTGCCGGGAGCCAAACATTTGGGCGCCAGGTCATTCCGCGACTGGAAGGCTTTTGAAGCGGAATTGGACCGCCTTTGGTCGGAAGGAATCCGGGTACTGTACGACCAGAAAGGGGAACTCAAGGATGGACTGGAACAGCTTCCGCGGGTCCAATATTTGGACGGCGGAATCGATGCTTGGCAATCCTTTCTGTATGAAACCTTTGAGACCGGGCCGTCTGTGATTCTGCTGGGAGGACTGACCGGGGTGGGGAAAACGGACATGTTGGACCAGCTACGCGATGCAGGCGAACAGGTCATTGACCTGGAGGAAGAGGCACAGCACCGCGGTTCTGTCTTCGGAAATCTGTGGTCCCGACCGCAATTGCCCAATGGAGATTTCCATTTTTCCTTGTGGCAAAAATGGACCGGTTTTGATTCAGACCGCCCGGTCTGGATCGAAGAGGAGGGGAGGTTCCTCGGCCAGAACTCCCTGCCTGTCACGCTGTTCCAGCGGATGCAGCGGGCACCCATGGTGCGCCTGGAGATGCCGTTGGAACAACGGCTGGACCGGATCGTGGCCTCCTACGGGCAGGCCCCCGCCGCCCAAATCATCACCGCGATCACGCGGCTGACCAAGCGCATGGGCGTCGCCAACGCCCAACGGGCCCGGCATTTCTTCGAAGCCGGCCGCGTCCGCGATTCCTTCGGAATTCTGCTCCAATACTACGATTCCACCTACCAATTTCGCCGGGACCGGGACCACGAGGGCACCATCATTTCGGCTCCATTTCCCCACTCCCAAGACCCTCAATTCTTGATCGAAATAGCCGCCGAACTGTAGAAAATGGAGGGCAAAAAAGAACCCCCGAGACTTGTTGCCCGGGGGGGATTAGATGACAGGATCATACTCGCTTCCAAGCATACGTCGATTCAAATTCGCCGGCTCTTTCGCTTCCCATCTTCTCGCATTACTACGTTTGTAGAAACACTATTAAATTACTCTTTAAACGATGCCTAAAGAGGCTGTCTTTCAATCATTTAACTTATATAAAGATACAAAATATATCTCAAATAATCACGGGTTTGGTGGAAATTTGAGGCTTTTTTCTAATTAATTATTGTCGTCTCGGACACGGGTAATTTCGTCGAAGCTCAAGCCGCTCGAACCTTCTCCCCGGCCCGTGACTTTCCGCCTTCCGTACCAGCAAATCGTCTTGCCATCGTACCACCGGGTCCGTTGCCAGGAGGCCTCCACCCGCACCCCGCTCCGGGGCACTTCTTCCTCGTGTACGTAGTAGGGATTCGTCTGCGATTCATCCGATGGATTGACAAACGGTCCCTCCGCGGTCGCGGGATTGTCGGTCATCCCGTCCCGCAAAATGGGGGTCCGGGGACGCACCTGCGAGTACGCACTGTTGAACCAGCGGGGCATCGAGGCCCGCTGCAACTGAATCGCCCGGCTTTGGCCGGGGAAATGGCGCGGCAGGAATGGAATCCAGCATTCCGGAACCGTATTCGACAAGGAATAGTTCAGGGGCACCCCGTTCGGGATGGCGGCCGGGGTGGGAGTGATGTCCGCATCCAGCTTTTCCCAGTAACTGGCCAGCGAGGCGGCGGCAGAATTGCCGTCCTGACCGCCCCCGTGCAAGTCGGGGACAATATTTTCCACTGCCCAGACCATGTTCGCCATCTCGTCGCGCAGCATCAGCACGGACTCGACGGGTTTGCTTTCCTGGACCTTGGCCACGGCCGGCGGAATCAGGACCCGCGGATCCATTTTTCCATTCAGCCCTTCACTCGCATTCGTCTTCGTCAGGTTAAACATCGTCCACCCATTCCAATCGTTGGCATCACCCTGAGCCGCAGCTTCGACCAAGGTTTTTTGCCCAAAAGTATCGGTGACGATGATGCCTTTGACTTCCGACATGGTTCCGGCCTTCAAAGTGTAGGGGACCAGGAACCAGTCGTTGCTGTACATCAAGGCAAATTCCGAGAGGAGAATCTTGGCGATGTCCGTGGTGTCGGCGGTGATATTGCCGAGGTCGACAGATCCATCTTCGAATTCCCACCAGCGGGGATGGGGCATTCCTGCAAAACGGGCTTCCGTGGGGATCATCGTGAGGATTTCGCTTTCCGTTTTGGCGGCGGTTTCCGCGGAATTGCTCGAATTGAGGCCGGTCCCTGCATCGTTGAGGGCCAGGTCGAATGCGAACCAATCCAGGCGGCCCTGGTAATATTCTTGCGCTTCCAACACCGTATTGTCTCCCGTCCCGGTATTGGGCAGGCTGCACGAGAAGCGGTATTCCAACTTGCTGCCATCCCAGCTGGAATCGGCTGGGGAAGCGGGCAGCTCATGCGAATTCTTGAACCACTTGTAGTAGTCGATGGCCGCCGCGGTGATGAAGGCGGTATGGGCAGCCTTGTAGCCGGGTTGTCCGGTCAGCGTCGCCGGGAGTCCGGTGGGAGGATTGCCCGTAGTGAGCATGTCGGTGATCCAGGCCACGCCATCGGTCGCCCGACCGGACAATGCGCTCAGGCTTTGGTGGACATTTTGGTCGGACAGAATCCGTGCCTTGGCCACCTGGAGGGCAGTGCTATCGTTTTGGCGGTCGATTTGGGGCAATGAAAATGGATACTGATCAATGAAAATCTGCTTCAGGACCACATGATCGTAGTAATTGGCGTCCCCGGGATTGAGCCCATTGGTCGTATTGTACGTTTTTCCCGCTGCCCGCACCATCTTCAACCAGTGCTGACCAGAACGGGCCCGGAACCGGAGGTCATATTGGACCGGCATTCGCTCCACCCGCGCTTCCAGCGGCATCTCATCGTCGTAAGGGACCGCTTGGTTGTCCTTGTTTTGGAACCGGGCAATGCGCGTCGTCTCCATCTTGATCTTGGCCAAAATGGCCGATCCGGTATCTTCCCCCTGCAACTCGCCGAACTGCCACTGGCGGGTCAGCATCCACAGGGCATCGTGTACCTCTGCGCTCAGGACCCGGTCAAACTCCCGGGTACGAGGCCGCTGTTCCAACCGGTTCCACGCCCGGAAGGGTTCACAGTTTAAGCCGATGGTAAGTACACTCATAGTTTTATTCCTCGTTTGTTTCGTTGTTCGCCTTCAAATTCGTAATCACCTGCCAGCCTAGCGCATTGGAGTCATCCTGCGGAATGATCTCTCCTTCCGATGGCGGCACGACCTCGTACATGAATCCAGGCAGGATTTGGCCGAGGTAGGTTTGCTCCAGGTGTTCGGGCTCCACCGCCCGGTTTTTGGCCAGGTCGACGGTTTCAGTGATGGTATAAATCAGGTCATCCCAAGACCAGCTTCCCGTTTCCGTCGGTGTGACAGCCAGCAGGATGGTATTGGGAGCCTTGGCATTGGGTTGGTCGTAGTTGAATGCCAAACCAGTCGTCTCTTCAGGGTTCGGGATAATTTCCACCCACTCGTCCAGCAACAAGGCCACCTGGGCCCCATTGGGATTGGCGGAGAAGACGCCCGCATTGTACATGACGATGGACAATTTGTCCTCGCTGGGCGTATATCCCGTCGGGAATTCAATCCCGAGCCAGTGATCCTCGGCCGTGCCTCCGGAATCCAGTGCGAAGGGCAATTGCATCGGAGCAGCCCCGGGCAACTCCTGGTCAAATGCCTCGGTGTGCATGGCCAGGGTATCCAGATTGGACATCCGTTCCCGCACCCGGGCAATGCCGTGGGCCCATTCTTCCATGGCAAAATCACCCGCTGAACGCAGCAGGCCTTTGTTGCCAGCGAGGGTCAACTGGTCGTTGAGCTCGGTGGCGTTGCGAACCACGAACTGAGGGATGACGCGGAAGGCCGCTCCCATCAGAACCTTGGCCACTTCCAACAAAGCGTCCACGCGCGAGTCTTTCGACTGAGACAGGTCGTCCACGATGGCCATCTCGTTGCCCGACCGTTCCAGCCGGTCACCAATGGTCTTTCCAGCACCGATCAAGGCTCCGGTAAGGATCCGTCCGGTGCTGTCGCCGTAGCTTTCCACCAGCTCCGTCCGGGTGCCAGGGATGCCGAATGCAGCGGCCTCGCCCAGAATATTGCGGAGCAGGTCCACCTGCCCGTTCGTATAGGTATGGTCGCGGTAGGTGGCCAGCGCGACCTCGTTGACAAAGAAATTGTCGATGTCGGTGGCGATCTCTTCCAGGCGTGCTTTGGCATTCGTCACCCGAATCTTCAACTCGTCGAAGTCCTGGTTCCGCAATTGATCGTCGGGTACTTCTTCCTCGCCCGGGATATGGACATGATCGGCGGAAAGGATACCGCTGTCCGTTAGCATTTTTCGCAAGGATTGGATAAAGCCAGCCTTTTCGTAGAACGAATATTCATCGGCGGCCCATCCCGCCCCTCGCTCCGTGAATCGGATCGTGACATCGACATCGTCCCGCGTGCCTTCAAATCCAGTGGGAAGGGAAGGAATCTGGCTGCGCACATAATTCGCGACCAGCGTATTGAGTTCGGCTCCACCGTTGAGGGGACCGGTTCCAAACAAATGGAGGACGTCGAGGGCCTGGACGTTGAGGTCTGCGAGGGAGAAATGGACGGTGGAAACGCTTCCGTTCAGGTCATAATCGGCCTGGCACTTTATTTTGGAGGGATCTCCGATCAATTCACCGGCCCACTTGTTCAATGTGGGGTCCAGCAGGGCGCGGGGTGAGAACCGGGCCGTCCAGCCGGTCGGTGCCGCTGAAGCTGCCGCAACGGCGGCATCAATGGCGGCGCCCGCCAATGGCAGGGGATTCGTGTCCAACGAATGGTCAATGGGACCAACGGGCTCGATGGCCATCGCGACGCGATGGGTCACCACGGTTCCTGTACGCGGGGTATCCGCGATCATAATCTCTTCCGGGACATCTCCCTTGGCCAACCGCTCAAAGATCGCAGCGGCCCGGATATGGTTGCCTTGCGACACCTGGTACACACTCTCCGACAAGCAGAGGTCGCCCAGCGCATCGAACGTATCGCCCATGCGGTCGATCTCTTTCAACATCGCGTGACGCTTGGCCTGCGTAGCATTGGTCAGGTCGCTGCTTCCCAGGGCCGCCCAGAAAGCCGCTTCTTTGTCCAACAAGGCTTCGTACAAGGTATGGCTGGGATCATTCGGGCCGCCATTGTCTTCGATGAAGTCCTGGGCAAATTCCAGCAATTCGAGGCCGTTGACCACATTGGTTTTGGCGGCATCGTCGAGTGTCACTGAGCTGTCCACCGGAGCGGCCAGGGGGAATTTCTCCCGGAAATCGTAGATGTATTGGTCCAGTTCCAAGGGAACGTGGAGATAACCTTCATGGAGCGCCCGTTCGAATTGGTAGCCGAGCATCGCGCCCGGAGTTTGGCCATTCCGAATGCCATTGATCATGTTCAGGGCGGCGCGGACCCGTCCGGAGGACAGGTTGACGGCCATTTCGTTGTCGACGTCGGACACGCCGGAATTGGCGTGGTAGCCAGCCCGTAGAATCGCCGCTGTGATGGCATGGGCAATGGAGGGCGCGTGGATGAATCCCTGGTTGTCCCCATCGACATAGACGGGGCCGTCTGAAGGCTTCCACAAGCCGGAGGGGAGGGAGGCCGCTTCCGTTCGCGGCGCACCGCGCCGCAAATCTTCGACATAGCCATAAGCGCCCAGGTAGATACCATTGGGATTGGTCTTGCGCTGTTGATCCAATCGTTTATTGACCAGCCCCAGGTACCAGGCATCCATTCGGTAACTCACCAGATCAAGGTGCTCCGACATCAACTGGCTCAATTCCGCCGTGGGGATGGTTTTGAGCTTCCGGAACGCCTCCCGCGTTTCTTCCAATTCATCCATAAACGGCTGGTGCGCCTGCTTGCGGGGAGAATTGTTGAAGTACCAGGTATGCTCGGGGGAAAGGTAGCGGTTCAAATAGCCACTGCTGGCCCCATCCATATAGGAATAGAAGGCATTGTTGGTGTCCATGTCATTCCCCAGCACATACCGCAACGAATGAATCTTACTGAACAGGTAGGTCCACTTGGTCACGTAGGTCATGCTGCCTCCGTACCGCGCGTAGTAATTTTTCGTTTGCCCAATCCGCTTCCGCAAATTCTGACTTACCAGGCCTTCTCTTTCCAGGATTTTGAAAATGGTGTCGGCCTGGGCGCTGAGGATGGAGTGGCGGAGCAAAAGGAACAGGAGGGACCTTGACCGCATGCCGTTGGAAAGCGCTTGATCAGTAAGGGTGGAAAAGCGGTTGTTTGCGTGGACATCCCAGGCATTGTTGTCCAGGAGCCAATCGATATAGTTTTCCACTTCGGCCCGCGCCACAAATTTCTCCTCATTGGTGCCCGCGTTGGGATCGGAGGCTTCGTAAAGTTCGTCCTTGAGCTTGCGGTGATCGATCCGGTCGCCGATCAACAGGTTGGATTCGGCGAGGTGACGGAGTTTGAAGACCCGGGATCCCACCCACTGGGAGGTGATCCGGTTATACCGCGATCCCTGGACATCCACACTCGAAGGAAGGTCCGGGCGCTCGTCGTAAAAGGAATTGGACTTGAAGAAATAGCCCTCGGCCATGAGGTCCCGGAAGGCCGATGAGGCGCTGCTGGGATTGTAAACGTCATTCGGGTCAAAGGCAATGCTGAATTCTCCCGGTTGCCCGGCATTTTGACGAGCGGCCACATTCAGGCCGTAGTAATAGTAGTGCTCCACTGAATTCGCGTGGAGCCCCAGCATTTCCATGAAATGCGCCTGGGGATCGGTATTGCCGACATTACCACTATGTTTCACCGGCGCCGCCGGGTTGGTCCGAACGGAAGTCCACAGCTGAAAGAGCTGGTCCATGAGTTTGGTCAGGCGGGCATCAAAACGCGTTTGCAGCTCTTCGTCAATCGCCGCCGAGTTGTTGAAGTCGGCCTGGGACAATTGGGGAAGAGAAGCGTCATTTCCGGTCCAGGAAAAGCGGCTGAGCGCCGTCGCGGGCATGATACCATAGGGCTGGGTACCGATCCGTACCGAAGGCAGGATGCCCCGTGCAGCAACGTACCGCGAAACGAAATCGCGGGTCCGGTTGATGTTGTCGAGGGTGAAAATGGTATCCAGCGCTTCCTCCATGAACTCTCCGATGGTCCCATGGAAGAGGGCGCGGTTGAAAATCAATGCATCGGAAATCTGCGTCTGGTCGTGGTCCGCGAGGAAGGCCAGGGTATTGTGGTTGATGCCAAGGGCATCGGCAAGTCGCTCTCCATCAGAGGGGTAGGTGGGGTCATAGGAAAATGCCGCGCCGCTTTCCGAGTTCCGCTCAATCTTGAACGAGACCGAAGGATCGTCCTCATAGCCGGAAAATCCAGAGGGGCGGTTTTCGGTATTGTTGGTCGGGGTGCCAATGGAAAGGAAAGAAGCGCCTTCGGGGAGAAAATGGTGGTTGTCAACCAATTGTTCCAGCAGTTCCTTGCCATTGGTGGCATTTTCATCCTTGATCCCCAGCACGACCACCTTGTCAAATCCATTGTCCCAATCCGATTGCTCGATGCGGAACCAGAGGGCCATGCCCACATTGACGGCTTCGTCAAAATCGGTCAGCCATTTGATCTTGGGATCGACGATGAGGTTGCCGTCGGGATCGTAGGCAAAGGTTTCGAGGTCGAAATCCGCCGGGTCCAGGCCGACGATGAGCCCATCGTTGGGGAGGGGATTGCCGACTTCGAGGTAGCGCCAGTCCCCATTCCGCATGGCGGCCACGACGAAGCGGTCCGGCATGACCTTGGAATGCGGAACCTCTGTCCAACTGCCATCTTTGATGGTGACGCTGGGGAAGACGGGATCGTTCGAATCCAGCTTCGCCAGGGTATCTTCGACCAATTTGGCGGTTGTCACCGGATTGATCTTTTGGAAGGCGGTGACGGCATCGTTGAAGGCCAGTTCGGTGTTCTGGACGGCCTCCATCCGGCTTGCATTGCGGATCTTGTCCTTTTCGCTCAGGGCATTGATGGCTCCGAAATACTGGGTCAGCCTGGATTTCGTGGTGATGAGTGCCTTCTTGGTCACTTCCAGGGCGACTTCCGTGTCCTGCTCGATCTTTCCGAGGAGCTTGGCGGCTGCCGTCAGTTGGTCGAGGTTTTTCTCGAGGACAGTGAAGGCATTGGTATTGTTCTTGATTCCGGCGGCGAGGCCGGAATTGTAATCCGCGAGGTTGCCATTGGCCATTTGGAGGGGATTGCTGGCTTTGGCGACCGCCTGGTTGACGGTGGTGGAGACCTGGGGCACAGGCTCAAGCGTCCGCACAATCCAGGCCGCCCGCTCCGGACCATAGCCGGCGACAATGGCCCGCCACGCGGCCAATTTGAGTTCTTCATCCGACCCTGCGGCCCAGATTTCGTACCAATAGGCCTGCCCGGCATCGACCTCATCCTGCGTCAGTGCCTCTTCGTGCGTGTGAATGGCGATGTCATCGGGGAAAATCCGGACCCAGAGTTCTTGTTGCGTTTGAGTGGTGGGAAGAAAAACGAAATCGCTGAGTTCACCCTTTTCAATGGCGGGGGAGGTTTCGATCAGGACCGAGGCCTGGCCATCAATTTCCGCCTTGAGGCTGCTGGCAGCGAATATCGGGTCGGTGATGGCCGCCGTAGTTTTGGATTTGGAGGTGGGGCCATCCGAAAGGCTGAACTTGGTGTCACTGGTCGCCTTGACCTTGGTTTCAATGCTGCCCGCAAGGGATTGCATTTCTTTGAACTGGCTTTCGGGCAGGATTTTTAGGCTCCGTTGGTCGATGGAAAAAGACTTGCTCAACTCGACCAATTCTTCCATGGCCTGGGGCGAGTTCTTCTTCGCCAACAGTCCATCGAGTACTTTGAGGCGGGTCAGGGTTTTTCCCACCACTTCAATGCTCTTTTCGAAATCTTTGTTGGTAATAAAGTCAATTTTCCCCGCTGCATTCGATTTCAATCCCTCCATCCCCGGCCGGTATTCCTTGTTGACCTGGTTGATGATGGAAGCCAACATCTTCTTCTCCTGCAGGCTGCGAGGTTTTACCTTTTTCAATTTGCCCACATACCGTCCCAGCTCGATGTCTACCCGGTCCCAACTAGTCGTCAGGGCTTCCATTTCCTTTTGTCCACCCTCCAAATACCCCTTCAACGAGTTTTGCAGGTTGTTCAGGTTGGTTTGAATGGGTTTCCAGGTGGAGCTAACCTCTTTCAGGTTGCGAATGGGGCGAAGATTGGTCCGTTGAAGCTGGTCATTCAGGCTGAGGACCTGGTGCAGGACCAGCACCGAATCAGCGGATTCCATGGTCTGCCGCAATTCAATCTTGGGCAGCAAGCGGGATTCAATGTCCTGAATCAGGTTCCCCAATTGCTTTCCGATTTGCCCAAACGTCGCGACGTATTCCGCCACTTTGAACGTACTGCGGACCTGCTGGACATTGCGGAGGATCAACTCCGGCCGGCTGGAAATCTCCTCCAACTCCTTTCGGATCGCCGAAAGCTGGCTGGAAGAGGCCTTCATGTTCATGGGCAAAAAGCCCCGAACTTGCCCCATAAACCCTTGGATCGCCGCCGCTTGTTCCTCCACAAACTCAAAAATGAGACGCTTTTTCTTGTAATCGGTGGTCCGGAGGTCCCGGGTCCCCACCAATTGCATCGCATTGTCGAGAACGCGCAGGCGGGTGAGGAAATTGTTGGCGTCCTGAAAAGGCGTCGTACGCTTGTAGGAGATGCCCTTGAGGGCCTCGGTCGTCTTCGCCGCGGTCTGCCGGAGACTGACCCGCGCCTTGAACAGGTTCATCTGGTCGATGCGACTGGCCCACCGCAGGCCGTCGACGGACTTGAGGAACTGCCCCAATTTGGACTGGTAGGATTCCATCCGGGCCGCCATGGCCGTCTGGTAGGTACTGCTCACCTGGCCCAACTCTTCGACCAATTCATAGGTGGTCTTCAGTTGCGATTCCAAGCGGTCCATGTGCTCCAACACTTTGGGAGGCGTCTGCTTTTGAACCTGGAAATCGAGGAGGGTGCCAGTGCGGTAGGCTTCGTTCAGGACCGTCGAGACGCCGCCCTGGGTGACCGTGGGGCGGTCGGCAGTCATGAATCGGGTCTCAATCCGAACGGGGAGCAACAAGAATGGGATGCCGTCGTTCTTGGCGGCAACCTGGCTGCGGATTGATGAGAGGGCAGAATCTTCGTTGACAGAAGCGGTTATAGGGCTACTCATTGCCGGTATTTGTTTCGGTGTTCAAAGGGGTTCAGTCGGGCAACATTTCCTGGGCGTGCCGCGCGTAAAGGACTGGGTTTTGGTACAGGATACTGGCCACGTCGGCCGCGTTTTTGCCCCAGGTCGCCGCCGGAGAATTGTCCGTTCCGGCGCTGGCGCCGAGGTTTTTGGTGGCGTCCAGCTGATAGTCGTTCAGGGCTGCGGCATTGTTGACAAAATGCTCCCAACTGAGGTCATTCCAATTGGTGGGCGACGAGGCGGGCCATTGGGGCTCGGACCAATCGTCCAATCCGAAGCGAATTTGGCCGGGACGTTCCCGCAGGACAAAGTACCAGCCCGGTTTGGAGGCATCGCTGGAATCACCTTTGGCTTCGGCGGTTTCGAGGTCAAAGGCAAACAAGTAGACATCCGGGTCCAATTCGGCCATGAAGACCGGAACCTTGATGTTGTTGGGATCATTCGCGCTGGCCAGGTCACGTGGTGTATCCGGAGCCAACTCATCTTTGAAGGCTGCCTTTTGCGCGTAGACCTGCGTATTGGGGTATTTGCGCAACAAATCTCCCCGAATCAACAACACGAGGAAGCCGCCGCTGGAATTCCCCACCACCCGCGGCGAATGATCGCCCAGGTCCTGGTTCCAGGTATGCATTTTCTCGATGTCCAATTGCTTTTCCGGATCGGTCTGGTAGATGTCATCGCTGACGTCCCAGAAGCGGCGGAAATAACTTCCCCGCTGGTCCGTGGGGAATTCCCGCCACAACAATTCCCGACCCAATTCGTGGTTCAACCCGGCCATAAATGCCTCAATGAAGCGCTGGTTGGTTTCCAGCAGGGTGATCGAGTTGTTGGGAACCAGGTTGAGGTTGGGCAGGATATAGTCTTTCGAAATGTCCTTGAGCTTGCGGAACATGGGCTCATCGTATTCCGGATGGGCCATGATGGGGCGCAGCTTGGTCAGGGGATTGGTCTGGTACTGACCCGTGGCGGCATTGAAAATTTTGACCAGGACGCCCCGCTCCACGCGTTTGACCATCTGGCCTTTTTGCTTGAGCTTGTTCGTAATCCGCTCCTCAATATTTGTGACCGAAGAGCTGGCCAGGGCCGGACGCTGGAAGGCTCCCACCGCATTCGCGGTGGCGAAGGCATTGAAATCCGTGAAGGCCGTCTGGAAGGCCTGGATATCAAGCGTCGTGGTAATGGTACTGCCGACTCCCGGAGCCCCATTGGTGTCCCGGAAAAGGACGATGCCCTGGTAAATTTTGGCCGTGTCGTCCTGACCGAAATGGGCATCGTAGGTGGGAATATCGATTTTCACCAAGTGGTTCGAATTGGCCCCGCCGTGGGTGGCCTCGATGATGCCATCGATCAGGTTACGGGCACTGGTTTTGGCGGCGCTGGACAAGGAGCCATCCGCGTTGATGGCGTTTTTGAGGACCGTTCTCCGCGCCGGTGTTTGCATTTGATTGAACAGGCCTGCATCTGCCGTTTCCGCCAAAACCAACAGGAAAACCGCCTGGGTGGCCATGGCCGTATCGTTGGTGGTGTACTGGGAGAGGGCAGAGGTAATGGTGGAATCGACGGTAGAAGTCTGAATGGCCGTCGACACCGGCAATTTCAGCGGGGCCGTCCGGATCTGGTCATTGTTGAAATTCTCGGTAACGGTTTGGTGGAGAAATGCCTGGGCATTGCCCGCCAGCTTGTTGAATTTCCGGTTGACCTTGGTCCCGGGACGGGTAATCTTGCGGAAACCTGCCTTCTGGGATGCATCCGGGATTAGGCTGTCGTGGATGGCCTTGTGAATGGTGGAAGAGCCTTCGACCACGAATTTGTGGACCGCATTGGTCATGCGGATTTTCTTGTCCTTGCGCGCCCGCTTGAGGTGCTTTTGGTAGAGGGCATGGTTGACCATCGCCGCCACCGCCGCCTTCCGAATCTTTTCATTCGCCTCATTGATGGCTTCGACCTGCTCCCAGGCCTCCTGCATATACTTTTCCTGGTTGTCCTGCACGATGTCCACGCCCAATCCTGCCGCGGCCCGGTTGCCCGGATGCAGGTTCAGCTGGTTGACCCAAGCTGGGTTGCCGGAGTTGGTGAGGCGGGAGACCATCGCGTGCCAGCGCCCGTAAACATGCGGGGTGACGACGGGGTCGTCGCTGAGACTGGCCCACGCGAAGGGATGGTTGAGGAGGGTATCGGTGGAAACTACCTGGTTTTCATTGTCCAGGGAGAGGTTCAACAATTGCCGCATTTGATTGCGGTAAGCCGTATCGCCCGGGCCGTTCGGCCAGGCGTCGGGCGAATAGGACGGCGGCTTCAGCGCGCCTTCCACTCCCAACGTCACGGAGTCGGACATCCCGTCCAGGCCCATGCCGGGAGCATCGATGTACATGTCCCGCTTACCCAGCTCGGGCGGTGCGACGAGGGCTTCCAGCTTGCGGGCCAGCGTCTCAAAATCACCCGCCGAGTCTGTCCGGAAATTCCACGAGTAATAGACCGGGTACTCGAAGCCGCGCTCCCGATTGCCGTAGTTGCGCCCGATGGCCCAGGACATTTCCTGGGCAAAAACGCCGGTATAATCCAGGCCCAGTCCCGCGAGGCGGCCGGTCTCAAAGGCGGGGATCAGGCAGGCCGTATAGTTCACCTCGCCCTGGAGCTTCCGCGGGCAGAGCAGCCGGGACAGGCCACTGTCGGGATCTGCCGCAATTTCCTGGCTCACTTCGTTGATCTGGCCGGAGAGCCCACTCGCCACCAAATCGGTGTTGAGGTGGACGTGGCCCCAGGCCCAATGCTGCGTTTCCGGGTGGAATACCGAGTCCATGACCTGGTTGTCGATCCGCACGACAGCGCGGCCCTCCGAATCTTTGGTCATGGTGAATTCATCGTCCTTCAAACAGATCAACGCCAGCCAGGGGGTGAGCTTCCATTTGTCCGAACCCGTATCGACCCCGGCCGGGGTATAGGCCCAGAGGAAGTCCTCTTCAAAGAATTCGATGTAGGGGAGGCCGTTGGCTTCATAGTTCTGGACGCCGAGTTTGGGCTCGGTCCGGATGATCGCCCGGTCGGAAATGCCCAGGATATCGGGCGGCCCCATGTATTGGAAGTGCTTGGAGACCGCATCGGGACTGACGGAGCCGTCGGCCTTTTTGGTGGTCTCCACGGTGATCCCCACCTGGATATTGGCGCGTTCCTTGGCCATGCCGCCGCTTGGAGCACTTCCAAGGGCGTCCTTCTCGGGAATCATGCTCCCGATTCCCCGGCGCAACCAGGGCAGAAAGGCGTAATGGGCTAAGGGATTACTCATAATTCATTCGATTTTTTAAGCCAATTGGTAAGCTGGAGTGAGTTGCAAGCTGCCTTCCAAGGAAGGATCAGACGCTACCGCCGAACGCAAATACTCGTCGGCGGCGGCTTTGGATTCGAAAGTGACTCCTCCGGCCACTGCATTGGACATATCGTTGATATTGGCCACAGCGAATTCCTCGGTTTGCAGGTTGACCTTAACCGAAGTTTTCTTGAGCTTTTTCTTTTTGGCGACCGACAGGGCCGATTTCCCGATGGCACCCCCTTTTACAAACGGACGGAAGAAATCGGTGCTCACGCTCAGCAAGCCTAATTCTTCTTCTTCCTCATCGCTCAAAATGGTTTCATATTCCACCAGGCGGTTGATGCCGTAGTCAAACTTGATGTCGTCGGTCGTTTCGAGCCGCACCCCCGCGTTTTGGTCTTCGTAAGAAGGTGCCTTGAGCTTGTCGGCATCGCTCATTTCTTTGTAGGCGGACGGGGCAAAATTGCTCTTCAGATCGCCCAGGTCGTTGCCCGTGAAATCGGTGCCGTTGACGGTTACCTTGGAGAAGGTGGCCCGGGTGATGTCGCCCGGCTGGTAATTGCCGAATTTCTCCATGGTCAGGTCCAGCGGTACGACTTCCTGTTTGAATTCCAGGGAGCCGAAAGGCCGAACGATTACGATGCCGGGAGCTGAGGCGCCTTGGGCCAGTGTCACCAACTCGGCGGCCTGGGTTCCGGGTTTGGCATCCCAGTTTTCGTCTTTGTTCATCTCCTCCAGCAACAAGGGGAGGACATCGGTTGCCGGGAGTGAATTTTCCTTCTTCTCGCCCCAGGTCTTGTC
Organism: uncultured bacterium; assembly: GCA_963923035.1. GTDB lineage: Bacteria > Bacteroidota > Bacteroidia > J057 > JADKCL01 > CAWUKT01. The sequence continues at coordinate 150,148 of CAWUKT010000004.1, read as the reverse complement.
GAATTTGACCTTGATGGAGAAGAACAGGATTTTGAATTTCGCGTGTCCGTGCGCCCGCCAGGGAGCCGGTCCTTCCAGATTGAAGGACAGGCTGATCGACATGATCGTGGTCTTGCCAATCTTGACTGCGACGCCCGCTTTGATGCCCGCGATGAATCGGAAGGGAGAGAATTGGATCAGGACGTCAAATCCGAAGTAGCCGTAGATGCCGAACTTGGAGATTTTGAAGCTGAAGTCAATCGCCGCTCCGAACTGGATGGTATTGCTGGTCAATGCGAAATAGGCCGTCAATACCAGGTTGGGATTTCCACTCAGAATATTGACCGTCAATCGCTTCATCGGGAGCAATTCCAGGTGCGCGGGGGGAGTATAGCTCGGGTGGAAACCGCCTACTGAGATCAGAAAGTCCGGTTTGCTGCCCCAACTGATCCGCAACGCCATATCACCTTCGAGGGTGATGGTCAGGATGCGGGAATCGAAAATGGAAGCGTCAAAGGAAAGGAGCTTCTTCTCAAAGTCAATGATCCCAGCAAAGGCGACATTGAGTTTGAGGATGGCCTTGTCAGCGGTGGGGAGGGCACAGCGAATGACCCCGAGAATTGCGATGCGGACGGGACTCGGGAATTCGATGGCCAGGCCAGCCTCGATGGTGAGGAGGGCTGGAGTATTCCAGGTGATCCGTGCCATCAGCCCCAGGAAGAACTGGTCCCGTTTGACCGGGAAGATCGCCTCCATGTCGCTGATGATCTTCGAAATATTGGCGATGACGTTCTCGGGGAACAAGATATTGCTGATGCTGCCATCCTTGACGCCCAGGCGAATGGCTTCGGTATCCATCGTCCGATGGAGCCCAATCAACCCGCCGATCCCGGCGAGGTAAAAGTTGAAGCCCAGCGCGATCGGCGTCCCAAAGGTGACATTCACCAAGAGCAACAGGCTGAATCCCTTCGAGCCATCGGGCATCTTCGTGGTGACGATCCCCACGGCGGTAAACCCAAACAATCCCGAGAAATCCAGTTCCAGGGCGCCGGCATAGCGGCCCGCATCGTGGTCAAAGGAGAGGAAGCCGCCCCCTTTGACAGCGCCTGCATCCAGGACAAAGCCGATTCCGGTGGGGGGAATGAATCCAATGCCCACATCTACCGGCCCGAGGTTACCGCCCGAGCTGGGGAAGGAAACATCGAGCTCCATGCCAATGCCATCAACGGTTCCGGTGAAGGGGCCGAGTTCAAGCGTGGCATTGTAAAGCCGGATTTCGGTTTCCAGGCCATCGGGCGTGCCGGGGGTGAGCTTCAGCCCAATGCCCCCGAGCGTGAGCGACCCAAAGAAGGTTTTGTCAATCGGGATGATGAATTCCAGTCCGCCTTCATCCGTTCCACTCACTTCCACGCCATCTTCCCATTCAAAGGAAAGGTCGAACTCCGGTGAATCCCCTTGTTTGATCAGGAATTCATCAGCGGTGACCTTGGAGGGCAGGAACTTACCCACGACGGGCACGTCGAAGAGGCGGGTCAACGACCCGGTCAATCCGAAGAACCAATCGCCGGATTCGGTGCCAAATTCAATGCCCGTGGGCTGGAACTCAAGCACATTTTCCACCAGCAAGATCACACCGGCAGCCGTTCCCGCGATGCGTAAATCGCCGTCGTCGTATTCGAAGGTCACCCCAATCTGGGCGGCATTGCCGGTATTCTTGTCCTTGATCGCATCGATGGTGATGATGCCGGAGAAGGAAATCGCGTTGAGGGTGGTATCGGAGAAGGTGATGGAAAACCCGGTGAAGGCAAAGGGCAATCCTTTGATGGTGATGCCGTTGCTCGGCGCGCCTACGCTGAGCGTGAAGAGCGGATTGGGCGTATGGACATAGCCCGTGGTGAAGGTCAGCGGTTCGGGCGTGCCCGAAGTGGCGTTGACCAGTTCGGGATGCGCAATGGTACCGGAGAGGTCGAAATTGCTGAAACTGCCGTTGACAAATTCGAATCCGAAGGAGGTGAGTCCCACCGCAAAATCGCCAATCTTGGCGGGGGGGAGGCCGGTGCCATCCACATCCACGGAGAATTTCCGGGCGGGAGTGGTCGCGTAAGTGATTTCGATGCCAATCTCGGCCGGATCGGAGGAGCCGGGCTGCTTGAGCTGTTCGATCTTGACCTTGCCGCCAATGTTGAAGCCGGTCAGCGCCCCGGTGTCTAAGTTGATGCTAAAGGCCACCGAATCGATGACCAATTCGATGCCGAAGATTTTCAGCGGTGGGAGAGAAGCGCCGGAAGAAAGTCCCGCCGTGAGGATATTGCCCGACTTGCTGATCGTGATCGGGATGGCCACTTCGGAGCCGCCACTGTCGGTGATGCCGTCGATGTAGATGTCGGCCTGGACCGAGAAGTTTTGAATGCCCGAAGAATTGAATTCGAAAGAGATGCTGTTGATCTCGAACCCGAATCCGAACAGGTTGATCCGGGGAAGGTTGGAGCCGGTGACCGTGTACAGGCCGCCCGAATAGCCCATCGTGATGGTGATCCATTCGGGGCTGCCGCCGGAATCTTCCATGCCGGGGAAGCGCACCTTGGCGGTGGCGCTGAAATTGTCAACGGTATTTTGCAGAAAGACGAAGTCGAGGGCTTCCAGCTTGAGCTGGATTTCGCCCATCTTCGTCAACAAAGGCCCGCCATCCAACGATATTTCTCCCGAAAACCCGCCCTCACTTCCGATGAGCATGTTTTCTCCCTTCAGAGATGCCGTTTGCGCCCCATCTTCCACCCATCCTTTCGGCAATCCAATAACGGCCGACTCCACATAGACACCTTTAAAGGTATCCGGTCGTCCTTCAGCCGTCGCCTCCTCGATGTTTTTCCCCTCATCCAAATCCAGCTTCACATTGGTAAACTCAAGCGTAAAGCCCGAATTCAAAATGATGGATTTCCCGAAGTTGAAGGCCGATTCATTCTTGAATTCAAATCCCGAGCGGGTCGACAGGTAAAAACCGCCGACATTGAAGGTCAATTGGGATTTGACGCTGGTACTGACGTAAACCTCGCCGGTATTGGGATCGATGGGTTGGAGCCAGGTGCGGGGAAATTCCAGTGCAATGCTAAGGCTTTCCAGCGCTATGGCCAGATAAGGCGTCACAATTTCCTTGAACCGCTCCAGCGTGAAGTTGGGGAAGAACGGAGCCATGAACCACCGGAAATTGTTGAAGGTATCGTCGTCGGTGGCGCCACTCACAAAGTCATTGAAGATGATGTCCTTGATGACAAATGTATTGCCATTGGTGATCATCTGCTCGGCCACGTCCGCGAGGACATCGACCGTGGTTGACGTCGGATAGACGATGGGCGTGGCCGGCGTATAGTTGGTATTGAAATCGTCGATAAACTTTTCAATGGGATGCCGGGTATCAATCGTCCCGGTAAGCGGCGGATCTTCGTCCCCGTGGGGAACATCCGTCCAGTTGTACTGCCGGTAGATAAGAGAGTCCAGGACCTCGTCATCGTCCACGCTGAACATCTCCAGGATCAGGTTGTAGACCTCGGAGGGAGAAAAGGTGAACGATGTCAGGTCAAATTTTTCCATGTACGCCAAAATCCCCCAGGACCAGGACAGGCTGATGGGAAATTCGGTACGGGTGGAACTGCTTCCACTGCCCGGATTGAGGACCAAGGCCAGGCCCGTCCCGCCGAAGACAATGTCCAGGCGATCGAACGTGACCAGTTTGAAGCTGTAATTGGCTTCGTCCTTGAAGGCACTGACGTCGGATTCCAGATCGGCGACGAAGACCTTGGTATTCAAATGCGAGATGAAGTCCTTCAGTGGGCCCAGGCTCTCCGAATACTTGTTCAGGTCGACCAGTTGGTCCAGACGAATGAGGTTTTCAGCCATGGCAAACCGGGTTTAGGGTGGGGGAATATATGGCGGAACAATTCATGAATGCGTTTTTTGGATGTTGAAGGACCCGTCGGGCAACAACTCAAGGGTGGCCGTCCAGAGCAGGGTCATTTCCGAGCCTCCGTCTCCGTCGTCGGTAAATTCTTTCTCGCAGAGGTGGATGCGGTAGTCGGGATCTATATAAAAGGTCCGAACGACCAGGGCGTCAATGAAGCGGTGGGAATAGAGGAGAAATGACCGGGCCGTTTCTCCGCCGGGAGCCACTTGGAGGAGGAATCCGTAGTAGTCGAAGCGTAAATCCGGACAAACATCGGGATCACCTTCGGTATAGGCCTGATTCCGGGCCGCATCGCTGACGTAGTACATAGCATGGTCACCCAACGGCGGCAACCGCTTCTTATAGCTTGCGAATTTCAGGTGCGAACTAATGTGGCGACCGTCCGAGCACTTCCCGGAGCGGTTGGCAGAATCCACCACGATAAATTCGATCGGTCCCAGCTCAGGCAGGGGGTAAGAGGCCACCTGGGCCGGCTGATCCAAATGGGGATTGCCGATGAGTTCGAGGAAAAAGGGGCTGGAGACGTCGCAAAGGTCGGAAGCGTCGGAGAGATCCGGGCCAAAAGGCAGTGGATGCAGGTCTTTGGCGACGGATACCTCCGGCGGGGACGGGGGAATTGCCTCCGCCACGTCCAATTCCGGCGGAGCCGTCACCTCACCGTTGCCCGGCGACGAGCAACCCAAGGTGGCCAGCAGCACCAACAGATATGTCCAGCGCCTACTCATTGATGTCAATGAATTCGGAGTGCAGGTGGTTGTCGTGCAGGGTGTTGCCGCCAGGGGTGCTGGGCGCCCCGTCCTGCTTCACACTGCTGGCCAGGCCAGCGGTGGTGAGGGCCGAGTCCAGCGTCGTCCGGTTGTACCCGATCCGGAAATAGCGGAACCCAAAGCGGTCGAGTTCCACAATGAAGTCCTTGTCGTCGGTCCAGGCGCCGCCGTTCAGCCCGAAATAGCTGTTGTCGAGCGCGAATCCATTCACATGGAACTTACTCGGTGCCGAAGAGCCATCCCCGAATGCAAATCCGGTGGAGGTCAGGTGGCATTGGTCGCGGATGAGGGCGCCAAGGGTCGCCGCTGCAATCGAAGGATTCGCGTACCGCCGCCGGGTATTGCTGTAGGTAAATTTGAGACCCAAGGTATTGTTGTTGTTCGCCGGAGTGGAATCGCCCGACATGAACACCTTCTTCTTGTTGGTATCGGAGGCCGTCAGCGCCGTCACAAAATGGACCAAGAACAGCTTCTTTCCCTGATTTTTGTATTTGAGCTTGGTACCCCCGGTCCCCGTAGAGTTCTTGTTGGAAATCAGGTGCCCATCCCCATTCTCCCAGGTCTGTTTGTAATCCCCGGAGGTATAGGAAATTTTTTGGGTGTATTCGGGTTGGGGGATGGAACTCACGCTGCCGTGTTTCTTCATCTTATTGGCCATGACCACATCGAAGCTGGCGATCAGTGAAGCGGTATTGGGTGTGGCGGTGGAGGCTGGATGCCAGATATAATGCAGCTTTTGGACCTGGCTGGTATCCCCGGCAAGGGAATTGTCGGCCTGGGTATTGTGTTCGTCCTGGATAGTCGATTTCCGAACCAAAGCCAGATCGATATTGTCACTGATCTTGATTTTGCCGTCGTGGTACAGGTGGTACTCGATCCGGTTGCCGGTGGTATTGTTTAGGCCGGTGAAGTTGTCGGACAAGGTTTCGCCGGTGGCAAAGGCCTGGGAATGCCAGAACTGGCAATCGCGGGTATAGACTTCCACGGTGGTCGCCACCCGGGTCGGCACCCCGGTGGTGGCATTGACGCCCTGAACGTGGATCGTGGCCTTGTAATAGCGGTGGTGTTGGGTCGTCGTGTCGAACAGAGGACCGGTACTGGCCGCCACCAGATAGACGTGGCGGGGATGCTCGTCGCTCAGACCGGCCGCAGCCTTGACTGTGGTCAGCTCAGTAGACGTAATTCCTAGCAGCAACAAGTCTTCCTTTTCCTGGAGCTTATTGGAAACCCGATACTCATTGATCCCCAGAATCTTGAAGGTCACAGGCGTGCCTGCATCCGACCGCTTGTACTCCCGGCAAATCGTCTTGAACTGATTTTTGAAGGTGGTGTACTTGGTATTGGTGAGGTCCAGGCGCTTGTCAAAAGTCGGCAGGAAGTCCTTTTCCGTGTTGTTTTGTTTGTCGGGGAGGGCAGCACAATAAAAAAGGACCCGGGTGCTGTCCCAGAATGCTCCGGTCTTGGCCGCAAACGCGAAATTGCCGGTGCCATTGGTCTGGAGTGCCTCCCGCACGAAGGTCGGGTGGGGCGATTCGACCTTGGAGTTGGTCACCGTGGTGACTCCAAGCTTGCCCAGGTCGATATTGCAGAAGGCGCTGTCGTAAAAGACGCTGTTCCAGGGCCGGTCAGTGCCGGTATTGACCCCCACATTCAGGAAATAATACAGCCGCATGTACGTGGCCAGATTGTCCTTGGCGGAATTGTTGTTGTGGGGGTAGTAGATGGTAAAGTCCTTGGTCCAATCCGTGGTCGCCGATTCCTTGATATCCGATCCGGCGTAGTAGCGCTTGGTCTTCTTGACCGTATCGGTTTTGTAGGTGAGGAACTTGTTGGGGAAATAGAGAACGGGATCGGTATTCGTGTCGCGGCGTAGCCGCAGCGTGAACTTGTTCTTCTTGCTGTTGACAGCCGTATCTGTGGTCACGATCAGGAGGGGCCAGCCATTGGTCCCGTATTCCAGCGCCGCGGCATCATTGGCCCCGTTCAAGCGAATATTCTTCGGATCGGTCCCCGAAATCTTATACGAATTGTAATAGTTATAGGAGCGGCCCCGCTCGCTGCGGATGTCGACGTAGATTCGATGCTTGTTGGCGTATTTGTCGACAATGCCGGTGAACAAGCTGCCGGGAATGGTCCGGTTGAGCGGATTGATCTTGGTGGTGCCGGAATAGCGGGCGGTATCGACGCCGGTAAGTCCATTTTTATAGTGCATCCCCCAAAAAGCCGCCGGATCAATGAAGGAAAGGATATGTTCCTTTTTCTTTTTCAGCGCAAATCCCGTGTGGGTGCCCGTTTCCACCGTCCACGCATTCATCCGAAACTCATTCAGCGTAAAGGGAACCTTGGTTTCGTCCTCCATGACGATGACAAACCCAATTTTCGCAGCGGATTGGAAGTTTCCGAACCAAACGCCTTCGTCCACCGACACCGCCTTGGCGGTGGTCACGCCGGCGAAGATGTCATCGATGTTCCGGGTGGCAGCAAGGCTGCCCGCATCGGTCAGGGGCAGGGTATTCGAGCCGTAGCCAAAGTTGATCGGGGTGGGGGCGGTATAGGTGCTGGCATCGGCTGCTTGCCACAGGTTCATGGTATCCCAGAAGTCTTCGAGGAACTCGGAGTTGCCTGCGGTGCCGTCGGCCCGGATGGCGTAACTACCAGCGGACCCGTTGAAGAAGCTGGCGATGTCGAGACCTTTATATACATAGTAGCGGACCTTCAGGTCGCCTACCTTTAGCGGTGTAGACGGTTTGATGATGGCGTTGACCAAGCTGGTATTGCTGGAATTCTGTTGGAGGACCATCATTCCCTTCTGGCACGCGTAGGCCTTGGCCGCCGACGCCAGTTGGTGCTGGGTGGTGATGTTGAACTTGGTGGTGGGAGTGGTAGCATCCGGGCCAAAAGTCATATCCGGGGTGGTACCACTGGTCGTTTGGGCAGGCAGCGCCGCTTCATCAATAAAAAAATGCATGAATTACCGATTTGATAGAATCGAATTCTAAGATTTTCGGATCAGTATCCGCCTATAAGTATGTAGTTGATTTATTGAGGATTAATGAAAATCCTGATTGAAAAACGCGCTGAAAACGGTAGGTTCGTATCTTAAACGCTTTTCTGTTGTCAATGAAATTAGGCAATTGACAGGAAAAAACAAAAGTTTTATCGGTGATATTGCTCCATTTATCCCATTTGAACTGGCCTTTGTTTCAACAAGCATTTTTTCTTTGGCAGGCAACGAAATCTTTACCAACTGACTTTCAAGAAGATTCTAATTCGCGCTACCACTTTTGAGGGAGGGCGTTTTTCGGAGCTTGAAATTCGGAAAAAATGATCCGGTTCCGTTTTGCCCCCCACCTCGGCATCTCCATCCAAGTTCAGGGCCCGATTGGAAAAATCATTGCCCGCCGAGCCCATTTTCTTCCCCATTTTTTCCTTTTTCTACCCTTTATTTTTTTCACTCAACGTAAGAAGATTTTTAAAAAGAAGCGGAAATCCTTTGGGGGATAGAAAAATCGGGTGTTTTTAAAACCATTTAGGCGGGTCAAGTGTCGGGAAAACGTCAACGGAGAAAAGTAAGGAGGTTGCTCGATTCGATTTTGCTAGGAATATGGTTTCGGTAACTTTACATCAAGCAAGAGCAAGGGTTAGGGTTGACTCCCACAATGTGGTTGAGTCCCCTAATTTTTTTTTGCCCCTATCTCTCCCCACTATTTTCCTGCCGTAACGAAAAAGACACCGGACCCGTCGATCCGATGCCATTCTCAATGATTTCTGATTCCCTGTAGCCTTCACGAATTACTTATTCGATCCCTTCAAGATTCCTTTAGATGTATCGATCCGGCAACTGAGAATGCAATTGTCGTACCGCAAACTGCAAATCGTCTCCTTTAAATCCCGATTGGGATCATTGGTGGGGATATCGTCGAGGCAATCGTTCCAGGCGTCATTACAGCCACGGATGCACTGGATGAATGCCCGGGAGCCTGTTTCTTTTACCTTATTGAGATGGGCCCTCAAATTGGTATTTAAACTGGCCACCTGCAGAGAATTCATGGATTGGATGCTTGAAGCTTGTTGGGAAAGGTTCTGGGCATCCTGGAAATAGGTCTGGGTAGCGACGTTCCATTGCCCGCCATTTTGAGCCTTGGTCAGGAGGGCAAGGTTGTCCTGGGCCAGTTGTTGGATCTGGGCTTGGAGTTGGGCTTTGTTCTGTGCTTGGGCTGGCGAGGTCCACAGGACCAAACCACCAAGGAGCAGGAAGAGGAAGGGGAGTTCTATTTTTAATAGATACATGGATATAAAAGTGATGGGTTATAATTATTTACCTTTGGGAGCGTTGGGGTCAGTTCTCGGCTGAAGCGGTTCTTTTTCCTTGTCTAGCAAGCAATTGGCTACATCAACCTGGTACTGAGCCTGGCAGCGAATCCTCTTTATGTCCCGGTCCGGATCATTGGCAGGAATGTCTTCAATGCATTCACGAAACCGGCCCCCGGCGCCCATGATGCACATGAAATCGTCGAGCTTGTCCCTGGAGAGGGTCTCTTCCACCTTTTTCGTGGAGCTTTCCCAGTCCTCGGCCAGGTCCGAGACTTCATTGGCATTGAGTTGGGGGAGGTGCTGGGTGCGTTGGAGCAGGGTTCGTGTGCTGGACAAGATGCTTTGGGTCGTAGCGCTGTAGGACTGGCTCTTTGAGGCAGGGGGGAGTTTCTGCAAGGCCGCCTGCGCTTCCTGGCCGAGTGTAGATTTAAGGTTCTGGGCATTCAATGTGCTGATCCCGAAGATGAACAGGGCGCACAGAACGGCTTGGGAGAGGAGGGAGGGTTTAAATCTCATCGGTTTGTGATTTATTAATGATGGGATATAATTTTTCTGGCCGACTAGGAGGTCGGGACAGAAAATGGTTTGTGTTCAAGGGATTAGAGGTCGCAGCCCGATACGATGCCCAGGGCCAGGGTCGGTTTGGATTTGCCCGAGCTAAAAATCCGCAGGACCAATTTGTCGCAGGGATTCAGGGACATGGATTCGGAAAAGGCCGCGGTCACTTCCTGGCTGGGGATCGGAGGGAGGCGGCCGCATTGGGCACTTTGATTTTCTCCCGGAATCAGTAACAATTCCACAGTAGAGGTTTCCGGTCGCCAGATCACCTGTATCAGGTCATCCGGATTCAGGCGGTACTTGAACAGGACCCTGAAACGGTTATTCGGAATCTTACACTTAGGATCGGGGACTATTCGCAGCGCATCGATGACGTCTTTTACGCCGATTGGGCCATCTTCCTGCGAATTGAGCAGGAAATAGCGGGGACGTTCGATGATCAGTTCCCGAGAAAAGCAGATGCGGTCGGTGCCTTCCAGGCGCCCCTGTCCAGCCGTCCAGACGGCCGCCATGGCCGTCGAAGAATAGGATTTTTTCTGGGCCTTCAAGGGTGTGGTCATACTCAGCAATGTGGCTATCGAAAGAAGTAGGGAGACAATATGCAGTTTCATGGTTAAGGATAAGGGGGTAAATCAAAAAACAAAGTAGGTGCGTCGATTTAGCAGGGTTGTTTTAAAGGAACGCCTCAAATCTAGTCCTTCCCCGGTATTTTTTTGAACCACAATTGGATAGATTCATCAGTGGCTAAGAATGAAATAGTGCTTGAATAAGTAAACAAAGTACTATTTTAAAGAATAATCCATCAGCTTCTAAAATGAATCCCTCCGAAAATTTATTTGAGCTCATCCGCTCCCTCACCACTTCCGAACGCCGTTACCTCCGCCTCCAATTCGATGGCTTAACTCCTACCCCCCTGTACATCCGCCTCTACGAACTCGTTTTGGAACAAACCCAATATGACGAATCTAAGATCAAGGCCGCTTTGGCGCAGTACCCTGAATTTTCGAAGCTGACCCCGTTGAAAAACTACCTGTTTCACCAGCTCATGCGGCACCTCCGCCACTTCAATACGCCGCGCGATGTCCGGCGGCAGTGCCTCAACGCCCTCGACGGAGCGGACCTGCTCCTCCAGCGCCACCTGCCCGGACCGGCCCGTCTGGAGTCCCAACGCGCGCTGCGACTCGCCCGGACCTACCACCTGACCGATCTGTTCCCCGCTGTGCTCCAGCAGACCCGCCAACTCGCCAAAGCCACGGACCAGCCCGATTGGGAAGCAAGTGAGGAAGCCGAACGCCTCGCCCTGGAGCAATTGGACCATGAAACCAGTCTGCGCGGCCTCTACGACCGTTTATTGTCCCTCAGCCGCCGCCGCAAGGAAGCCACCCAAGGCCTTGAAGCCTTTGAACAACATCCTCTTTTGCAACAAATCACGCCCCAATTGACCTTTACAGCCCGCCTTGCCTGGCACCTCAGTTGGGCCCAGATTCACCGCATGAAGGGGGACCGTTGGCGCTCCCATGTCCATTATGTCGAAGCATTGACCGAGTGGGAAAGGCAGCCGACCCTGATCAAGGCATTTCCCGACCGCTTCGCGCGGGCGGTCACTGCGTACCTGTACAGTTGTCACGGGATCGGCGACTTCAGTGAATTTGCCCCGTTGTTGAAGCGAATCCAGGAACGGTCGGGGTTGCCACGTCCGGTACGTTCGCAGTTGGCGCTGACTGCCCACCAATTGCAGCTGCTCCATGCGTTGAACGACGGGCCGCTGTCAGCCGGGGAACCTGCTGCCACGGCCCTGACGGAACTTTTGGCGACGACCAAGGTCAATCCGGCGAGCCTCATCGCCGTTCGGGTAAACCTTGCTCTTTACCATTTCATGCTCGGACAGCTCAAAAGGACCCATTTGGAACTTAAACAGGTGATGGATCTGCCCAGGAGTGCCCCCCGGGCCGATCTCCGGGAGTTGGCGCGGGCCCTCGACCTCATCGTGCAACACGAGCGGGAGGAGCGGGACCTGCTGCCGTACCAATTGCGGTCTATGTTGCGCTATATCCTGCGTCGGCGTGATCTGAATGCCGTAGACCGGGCCGTCCGGGATTTTATCCAGGCGGTGGACCGGGACCCTGCGGCCGAAATGGGAGCGGTACAGGTCTTGCGGCGAGATTTGGAAGGGGTGGACCTGGTGGGCGCACGGGAATTGCGGTGGTGGGCGGGGCAGAAGATGGGGCAAGGAGATGCCGGGCAAATGGGGGTAGATAAAGTGTGAGCGGGGAGGCTTGAAGAGGGAAACAGATAAGGACAAAGGTGAAAAAAGGCGGATTTAGTGTGGGAATTGGGAAGATGGATTGAGGCGCAAATTTGGGAATGGGAAAAGGGAATTTATGGAGGGACAAAAAAATAAGGGAATAGATTCGGCTTGGCGGCGTAATAATCTATGGGGGTTAACTCCATTTATCCGTCGTTATTGGCTTGTTGGAAGGATTTGGGCGCGTAAGGTACTATGCAATTGGCCTTGGGCAGCTGACATGCTTTCCCTATCCTTGTATCAAGCAAGAGCAAGGGTTAGGGTTGACTCCCACAATAGTGGTTGAGTCCCCTAATTTTTTTTTGCCCCCACCTCATCTGAATCCCGTTACTTTTTTCCTTTTCCCATTTCCATAACCGCCAAAATCGGTTATCTTTGCCTTCCATTAAAAATTCCGGCGCCGTAGTACAATGGATAGTATATGGGTTTCCGGAGCCCAGGATCTAGGTTCGATTCCTAGCGGCGCTACCCCAAGAGGACGAAAACGTGTAACAACGGCTTTCGTCCTTTGTTTTTAGGGCCTAGAATCGTTATTCAAAGGCTCCAATCGCCGAAAATGCTTCAAGTTCGAGGGTTCGATAAATGCTTGGTTCATTCCCCGAAAATCCCCGTCTCCGACCTGGCCAACGGAGTATATACGATAAAAATCAATGCCGATGGGCAAGTCTTCACCAAGAAGTTCACAAAGAGCAAATGATGCTGCCTTCGGAAAAGCAATGGAGGCTCTTATTCACTTGACCTGGGAAGATCCAAACCAATTCCCGCGACCTCAACAGAAAATCCCCCCCGCAATTCCTCCTTCCAAAACCCAACAAGAGCGAAGAACAGAGCAAAACGTCACCAAAATAAATCCTTATATTTCTGTTGAACTGGTAAAGACTACGATAGAGACATGAGGAATTTGATTTGCTGCCTGGCCATGCTGGCCCTGGCCCTCCCCACCTTGGGACAAAGCTCCATTTTGATCCGGAACAATTCCTGGCTGGACATGGAAGTTTCCCTGGCCGAATCGGGCTCCCACACCTTGGATCCCTCGGAATGGAGCCTGGCCACCACTCGGATCATCCCCTGGGAATGCGACCAGGAGGTCTTTTCCGTGGACCGCGGGACGGCCGCGGTCCCCACCGGCGATTCCATCTTCATCGACCTGCGCTTGGTGGCCGATGGAGACACCGCAACGCTCAAGTTCCGCCTCGACGGCGTATCTGCGGGTAGCGAGCTGGACTTCAGCGCGGAGCTGCCTGGCACCCTTGACCAATGGTGGGACGACGGCGGGTTTCACCAGATCCAGGCCATGTTGGGGGGACGGGACATCACCGTCAAATACCGGGCGGAGACCGACGACAGCAACCAGGACCGCAATCTCCTCTTTGCCATTCACCAAACGCCGGAATTTGAGGTGGCGCCGGCCGATGCCTCCGATCCCAATGTCCTCAACGTGGTCAATTACAATGTGCAGTTCCTGCCCCTGTCCTTTGGTGGGACGGACAATTCCCTGCGGGCTCCCCTCATCCCGTCCCGCCTCGATGCCAATCTCGATGTGGTGGTGATTGAAGAGGCCTTTGATCCCATTCCCCGGGACCAGAGCTTCATTCCCGAGATGAAGGCCCAGGGATTCATTTACGACTCCGGCATCCTGAACGATTATTTTCCCTGGAACGGCGGGGTGATGATTTTCAGCCGCTGGCCCATCGAAGCCACCGCCGAATACGATTTCCAATTGTGTGGCCCCAATTCCGCGGATTGCTTCGCCAACAAAGGCATCATGTACGCCAAGGTGAACAAAATGGGCAAGCGCTACCATGTCTTTGGTACGCACATGGATGCGGGGTCGGCGGCGGCTGACATCGAAGCCAAGGAATTGCAGTATGCCGAGATGCGGGATTTCATTGCCGCGCAAAATGTGCCGCAGCACGAGGCCGTGGTCTACTGCGGCGATTTCAATACCCGTCCCGGTACGGCCTTGTACGGCAACATGTTGGATTCCCTCCACCCGCTGTTGCCGGAGTATACGGGCTATTGGTCTTCGACCATGAGCAAGGATACGGGGGCCATCATTGACCATGCCTGGGCCGACCGCCGGTCGCTCATTCCGTTGGTGGCCACCAACGAGATCGTGACGCTCCGGGGAATCGAGGACGATATGTGGGAGGTTTCGGATTACAGCGATCACCGCACCAGTTGGGGCCGTTTCACCTATCCCGACATTGATTTCCAGGCATTTGACTCTACTTTTTGCACTGGTGAAGAAATGACGCTATCGGTCAGCTCTTCTTATCCCTCGACCTACCAATGGTACAAGGACGGAACTGCCCTCACCGGGGAGACCAGTTCGGACCTCGTGCTCACCAATCTCCAGGCCGGGGACTCGGGCGTCTACCATTGCGAACTGGGCTATACGACGGTCCACGGAAACTTGAGCGATCCCGTCAACCTTCTCTTTTACCCCAACGGTCCGGAAACTGTCAATGCTGGGATCACCCTCGGCAATTGGAATTTAGACTTTGATTGCGCAGTTGCCACTCCGGAACCACAGAAAAGTTCCGTCCGCATTTTCCCCAATCCCGCCCAGGACCAGATTTGGATTCAATTGCTCCATGCCGCGCCCCAAGGAACCTGGCAACTGGCCGATCTTAGAGGCGTGACCATTGGTTCCGGTCGGTTGAATGGATCTATGAATGAGGTCGATCTCCGAGGCTTGACCGGTGGAACGTACCTTTTGCAGGTCAAGACGAAAGAGGAGATTATCCGCCGGAGATTGGTGGTCGAATGGTAGCGAAAGGGTGATTTGGGGCGGAATCTTCGGGGAATTAAGTCTCGGAAGGGAGAGGTTCAGGTTGCATGATCCAGGGCGTCTGGCATCAGGTGATGTTTCTGTCTTAGACAATTATAAAAAAAATATGCAGCAATGTTGCATATTGTGGTCATGCCCAACCACACCGCCACAATGCAAGCAGGAATGAACAACAGCATCAAAATTCGATTGGCAGTCTTTGCCGTTGGGGCCGCGATCCTCGCCATTGGAGATTACCTGTACGGGACCACGTACTATACAAATGTGCCCACCACCAATGAGGACCGGTTTTTGGTGAGTGGGATACTGGGTTATGTGACCGCTATTTGCTACCTGTACGGGATTTTTGGTTATGCGAAGGGGTTTTTGGACCCCAACGGCCTCCTTCGAAAACTGACCTTGGGTGGATTGGGCGTGTTCACGATTGGAGTCGCCGTGACCCATAGCATTGCCAACGCCCATATGTACGTCTTCAATGCCCGGTTGTTGGATCCTGGGAACGCGACCCTGGAAGCTGTATTTCTCTCGATTGACAATGCCTACAACCTATTTTTTATCGGGGCAATCGCGGGATTGTTGGTGGGATACATCAGCTTGTTGATCGGAATTGTGAGGAAAAAGACTGTTTTTTCCCGTACAGCCCTCATTTTCTTTCCCTTCAACATCGTTTTGGTGATTTCGTTGCTGGATTCTGCCTTTGAAGGCTATCCCATTTTATTGAAAAGTGCCGCCTGGAGCGGAGTGGTGTTCAACCTGGCCTTGATTCTTTTCGACCGGACCAAGACGAAAGCCCAAACGTGACTTCATTTTTTCCCCAAAAAACCGACCCCAAAAAGGATCGAAAAGATGCTGTAAAACTTCCCTTCAACAAACCAATCGATGAAAAACAATACCCCGCGGTCTCCCATCGACAAGTCCATGACCTTCGCCGGGGTATAGGTATTGTACCCCATGAAACTGTACAGATTCGCGAGCAGAATCCCAAAAAGGGCGAAGCCCCTAAGGGCATCTACGACCTGGAGCCGCTCAGCGCCAAGGGTGGGGCCAATACTTGCCATTGCTACTTTAATTGTGGTTGATCATCCTTGCTTTAAGTGTATGCAACAATGTTGCAAGATATAATCTACAACCACACACCAAATGGGGCAAGGAAAATGTCTATTGCCTCTGTCAACAAATGAAGAAGTAGGAGGGGAGGGCACTCCCGGCAAAACAGGGAACTACCGCAATTCTACCCGGTCGATTTCGTTCAGGGTATCTGGATTCAGGACCACCATGGTTATTTTTCCGCCCTCTACATAAAACAAGCACAGGGCATTTTCCACACTGAAAGACTGGGTATAACTGCTCCACGGCAATACTTCCTGGGCATAGTAGGGAGCTCCCGCCGCGCCGTTGTTGATCTGGTAGATGGGGCGGGAAATGCGCAGCTTTTTTCCGGGATATTTTTTGGGGTAAATGGGAACTTCTGAGGTGATTTTCAGGTGATTGTAATTGTGTTCGTCGCCCGTCAGGACCGCGACGACCTTCGAACTTTGGTTGATCAGGATGTTCAGATAGGCATCTCGCCGCTCGAGAATTCCCTGATCGACGGGTTTCCCGGCGATGACCGGGCGTTTTTCGTTGTTGCCATCGTACCACATGTCGTCGCTCGCGTGGCCCCCGTTGGGGAATACCGGGGTGTGCTGGGTGACGAAAACATGGTCGATGTCCTCGTCTGCCTCCAACTGGGCAATGGTTTGCCGGAGCCATTCCAACTGGTTGTCCATGATATACCCGTGCAAGCCACCGCTGGTCGCGGTGTTCCTGCCCAAGGTCGGCGCATACCAATAATCGCTGTTGAGGACGACCATGGCCACGTTGCCATGGGTATAGTAGAACACATTTTCTGCGTACGAGGGAAAATCCACTGTTTCCGGACTCGGATCGTATTTGTTCCCGTCCTCACTTTCCGGTCCGTTTTCTGGGTTCACAAAGGCCTCTCCAAAGGCAGCTTCGGCTGATCTCGTCGCATATGGAAAAGCATCAACGAACGCTTTCCACCGTTCCTTTTTTGTGTCCCGGAACAAGATGCCCATTGCCTCGTGGTTGCCCATGCCAATATAGAAGGGCATGTAGTGCCAAAACGGTTCGATGGCCTTTTTCCAATTGGTGTATTGGAGTTGCTGCTCGGAATTGTGGCGCAGGTATCCGTTGATCATGTCACCGGTGAACTGGACGAAGGCGGCATTTTCCCGGTAAGCCAGTGCCGCGATCTTCTTCATGATATAGGCATTGGTACCGTAAACCTTCCGTTCTCCGCCTCCTTTGGCATGGCGACTATCACTGGCATAGGCAAAAACAAAGGGTTCCCGACTTCCCTTGGGAAGGGCAGTTTTGAAATTGTACTGCTGTTTCAGACCACCATAATCAACGGTGTACGTATAGGACTGGTTCGGTGAAAGGCCTTCTACCTTCCACTGGTGAAAAGTGCTTTCCCCATCATTTTCATAGGTTTTTCCGTCGACCACCAGCGAAGCCGACGCCGGGAGGGTGGTCCGACACCAAATTTCAGCGCCGTTTTCGGTAATGTTGCTCACAAATGGCCCTTCGTAAATGGAGGGGGTGACGGAGAAGGGGCCTTTTCCCTTCAAGGAGACCTCACCATCAAACAGCGTAGCGCCTTTTTTATCAATTAACCGGTAACCAATGGTCAGGTATTGATTGCGTTTCCAATTGACAAAGTCATAGGGATCCTTGAAGTCATCGGCAATATTGATGTCGACCTTTCCCTTTTTCAGGGCCTTGTTGAAGCGGAAGACGGGGAGCGGATGGGGGGCCTGGCCGTAGGGAATTAGCCCATAGATGATTTCCCCTTCCAACTCACCAAAATCCAAGGTTACGCCCTTCTTGGTCCCCTCCGCATTTCCCAGCATACTTTCGAGGGTATAGGTGGCGGGGGAAGTTTCGGCGTAATGGCGCTTCTTTTTTTCCTGCAGGTACAACCGACCGTCCTCGTCGTAGAAGATGTTGGTATAGGCGGCCGGAACCTGGGGACTCTGGGCGACACCTACCTTCGAAAAGAGTACCAGTAGGAGGACAAGGGGGAGAAGGGAAATGGACTTTTTCATATCTAACATCTGGGTAGAGGGTGCGGGAAGATAACACTTTCAAGACCGAAAACAGCTTCTGAATGTCTCTATTCCGGCGTTGAGTTTGGCCGGAACGTATCTTTTCCTGACGAATCATCAGCCCAACTGGCCAATCAATCCAAGGTGAGCTTTACTTGTACGGGATGAAAATCTTTCAGGGGCCCCCATTCTTCGCCCCGGTCCCAATTGCTGCGGCCGGTGCAAAGTGAATACAAGGAAGTATCAGACAGCGCAATGGTCGTGGTGGAAAAAGCCCCCTGATTTTCCTTCCCATCCAAGTCTTCAATTTTCAATTGGGCGCCTTTCAAAGTGTGGCCGGTCACCAGCACATAATTGTCTTCCGCGAACCAAAACCGGATGGTCCAGGGATTCATCGGATTGTTATTGTCAATGAGGCCGCTGTGGGTGGTGGAGGAAGGGTTTTGCCACAGTTGGATGGGCTGGGCCTCCCAACGATCGCCGGTCCACCGTTCCGTCATCACCGTTTCGCCCGTAGAATCGAGGAGGGTCAGATGCAGGTTGGGAATGGAAATGGAATCGCCTTCTGCGGAGACGTCCACGACGAGGATATGCGCATAGTCGAAGGGGCAATGCTGGGCATGGACGGTGCCAGTCAGGAGGAAAAAGGAGCTGAACAACAGAAACAGGGACTTCATTTCGGTCAACATGGGGCGTAGCGGTGTTTGTAGAGAAACGAATTTGAGGGCGGTTGGCATATATTTTTGGAGGCAGGGAAATAAAAAATACCGGGGAAAGGCCATGCCGATCCCCGGTAATACGAATGGGTTTCCCAAGTTTAATTGTACCTAAAACGCTCCATCAATCTGACACCGAGTCCCAGGTATCATTTCCATTCACCATCTCACCCACCCACTGCCTGACCGTAGTGCTGCCGATGGGGGCATCGAACGTGGAAATCAGGAAGGTATGCTCATCGCCGTCCGCAATCAGGTAATTGAATTAGTCGGGGAGGGCGGTCTTGAGTTCGTTGGCTGCCTCCAGAAGTTGGGCCTCGAAGGCAGGGCCGCCGCCAGATAGGATAGAAGCAAAGGTTTCGTCCTGCTTCGAACTGATATAGGCCATTCGGACATTGGAATCCTCCCTCAGTTGCCATTTGTGGAAGTCTGTGAGGTTGCCATCGGCCCCGATGCAATCCTGGCAGCTGGCCGGGAAGAAGGCCCCTGCATTCCAATAGTCAATCAAAGACTGGATGCCACCCGGATCGGAGATGCCGATCCCCGAATCGTTGATCACCTCGATTCGAACGCCGGGGTAGAGCTTGCGGACCAAGGGAAGAGCGGCGTGTACGGCAAATCCACCGGCGCTGTTGCCGGCCAGGGTGATCTTGGTGGGAGCGGGGTAGGTTTGGGAAATGACATCGAGCGAAGCCGACAAGTTCTGGGCCCCCCGGAAAAAGCGGTCATTGATATTGTCTCCATCACTGTCCACCTCGTTGTCGCCCATCATGCCCGAACCATCGCAGTAGGGCACATAGCCCACGTCAAAGGTGGCGGCGGGATTGTCGGCATTGGCAGGGTCGAGGATACCGAATGGGATGAATGGAATGCCCGTTTCCACGGCCCCACAGTCATTGGGACCGCAAAATCCGCCTCCCTGGAGGAAAATCAGCAGGTGATCGCTGCTTCCATCCCGGGTAAACATCGAGAATTGGTTACCGGTGAAACAGACCGGAGCCTCTACTCCGGTGAAGACGTGTTCAACCACTCCCGGGGAAATTTCGGTGGAAGAGGAAGGGGTAAAAACGCCCAGGTAGCGGTCCACCCCCTGATCGTAGAGTTCCTGGAACGGTTTCACTAGAATCGGGTCGTCCATAACCGGATCTTCGATGATTTCTTCTTTGGAACAGCCTCCGAAAGCAACTAGCAAGGCAGCAAGAATGGCCATCAGTTCGAACTTGAATTGTCTCATGTCAATGTCTCTTGGTTAATGGGATTAATGTGGACCTAAGCTAGGCCGGTTTCCAGCTCCAAGGAATTAACAATGGATAAGAAAAAGATGAGGCTACTGCTTCTTCGCGGCGATGCGCATCCGGATCCGGCTCAGTGAAACCGGAGTGATGCCGAGGACATTGGCGATGTACTTGTCAGGCACCCGATTGACAAGATTCGGATAATCGCTCACATACTTCAGGTAGCGTTCTTCGGGAGACATGAACACAAAGGATTCGACCCGCAGCACGGCTTGGCGCATCGCATTGCGAGCAAAAAACCGGCGGTTGAGCTCCAGGAGGTCCCTGTTTTGGGAAGTCAACTCGAGGAGGGCATCATAATTGATCTGGTAGACCTTAGTGTCTTCCAGGGCTTGATAGGTAAAGCGCGATGGCTCATTGAACAGGATCGAATGGATATTGAGGACCGGTTTGTGTTCCGGGTAGAGTTGAAAAGTGATTTCCTCCAATTTCTCCTCATCGTAATAAAAACTGCGAACGATGCCCTTGCGGACAAAGAAGATGTCCTTGTTAGTGGCCCCCTTGGGGATGACCACCTCTTTCTTTTTCACCGATTTGGCCGAGGAATGCCGGAGAAGGGAAATGAGACTTCTGATTTTCATTCATCTAACTTGTTGCGCCGGGAATGTCGAGCCTTTTTCAAGCAATGCTCCGGTATAGATACAAAATATGGAGCCCATTTCCCTTCGCACTCCATGAAAAGGCTTATTTCCCCACTCCCTAAGATGTAAACTTTTCGTGAATCCGGTCCTTTTCATGGCCTCTCCCAAACAATTTTCCCTATTTTCACCTTGGATCAGTAAACAGTATGTAACCAAAAATTTGAGTGGGCCCAGGGCTCAATGATTACCGCCTCAAAGTAGAGGCGGCGTTCCTCAGTGGAAATCATTTCCCTGGCTCAACCTTTCAATTCCAATGACCATGTATAGAAAATCAATTCTCTTTGTCCTCCTGCTCATAGGAGGAACCCTGTTTGTATGGGGCCAGGCCTATCCGCCCTCCAACCTGGATGGATCGAGCCTCAGAAGCTGGTTAAAGACCAATTGGTACAACGGAAAGCACTCCCAATTGGGCTATACCAATGCCCGACGGCGGATGTACAACTACATCGACAATGACAACAGCCGAATCGAGGATGTGTACAGCGGCTACCGCAGGAACTGGAACTACGGTGGCTCCGGGACCAATCCCGACCCCATCAACTGCGAGCATACCGTCCCGCAGAGCTTTTTTGGGTCGAGCGAACCCATGCGGTCGGACATCCACCACCTGTTTCCGGTCCACAAGTCCGTGAACAGTAGCCGGGGCAGCTGGCCTTTCGGGGAGATCAACGACAACCAGACCACGCGGTGGTGGCGCAACGGGAGCTCCCAATCTTCGAAGCCTTCTTCTTCCATCGACGAGTACTCCGAATACACCTTTGGGATGTTTGAGCCGCGGGAAGAGATCAAGGGAAATATCGCACGGGCTGTCTTCTATTTTTTCACCATGTACCCGACCCAGGCTGGCTCGATTTCCAGCGTGGGGGACATTCAAGTGCTGTACCAATGGCATTTGCAGGATCCCGTCGATGCCGACGAGGCCGACCGCAACGATGACATCGAGTTCTACCAGGGCAACCGCAATCCGTATGTGGACCATCCCGAGCTGGTCGCACGGGCATGGGGATTGGCGTCTGCCGGAGGGGCCTCCGACCTCATGATCTCCGAATACGTGGAAGGCTCTTCCAACAACAAGGCCATCGAGATCGTGAACCTGACCGGGAGCACCGTCAACCTCTCCGGCTATCGCCTGAAGCGGCAGACCAACGGCTCGGGAAGCTGGAGCAGCGGCTATGCGCTGTCCGGCAGCCTCTCCAACGGGGCCACGTACGTGGTCGCCAATTCTTCGGCCACGTCCAGCCTCCGGAACCGCGCCGACGCGACGACCTCCAACTCGGCGCTCTCCTTCAACGGGAACGATCCCGTCGGTCTGTTTTACAACAATACGCTGGTCGACGTCGTCGGCTATTTCAACGGCGGGTCCTCCAATTTCGCCGCCAATGTCACGCTGCGGCGGAAGTCTTCCGTCACCGATCCGTCCACCAGCTACCAGCCCAACGAATGGACCAGTTATGCCTCCAATACCTTCTCTGATATCGGCAATTACAGCAGCTCCAAAGCGGCTCCCTCCGCGGTGGCGATTGCGGACCACTCCGCCCGGGCCTATCCGAACCCCTTCCAGGACCAACTCCACATCGATTTTGCGGATGCCGAGTCCACTTGGATCGTAGAATTGGCCGAACTCAATGGTCGGATCTTGAAACGCGCCGAATTTTCTGGAACGGCTTCTTTAGACCTGGCGACCACTGATTTACCCGCCGGGATTTACCTGCTCCAATTGAGGAATGGGACCGAAGTCCAGCATTTGAGATTGGTGAAGTAGGGGAGGAGCAAACGTTTTTTACGTATCCCCAGAGAGGGCGGAAGCGTCGGCATTGGCGCTTTCGCCCTTTTTCTTTTAGGGTGACCCCCTTTTTTCTGAACCTCAATTGCTGGAAGTCGAAATGCTTCGAAATGGCCGATTGGAGGCTTCTGGGATACATCTGGTTCGACCTTGCCGCTGAGCATATTGGAAAGCGCCTCCCAAAATGTGCAACAGCTTCCGCCTGGGTAATCCCACATTTGGGACATGACGGTTGGCCGCTTGGGTCGACCAGTTTCACCTTAACCTATATTCTCATGCGATTTATTTCCCCCCTCAAATTTTCCCGACTCCTCACTGTTATGCTTGCGCTGTTTTTAGTGCATCCAGCTGTCTTCGCCCACAATGGGGCTCTTTCTGATCAGGGAGCGACCAGTTGTATGGTCCCGGACCTGTTGGTGGAGGACGAAGCCTTGCCGCTGCTGCCTGTAAACCCTTGTGAAAATATCGGTGTATTTGTCAACGGAAATGGTTTTCACGATGAGATCTATTTGCGCCTCATGGATATTCAGGGGCAGATTTGGTTGGAGAAGAGCATTTTAATGTCCCCGAATGGCTCTCACTCTGAGATTTTGTGCGTTCCGGCGGGTTGTTATTCGCTTTACGGTCATTCTTTAAATGGAAACTCTCCCAGTTTCTTTGGGAATGTCCAATCTATCCAAGGTCAAATCTTGGCGGCAATCGATATTCTTCCCCAAACTCAGATGGCAGGTGGTACACAATTTTCCTTTATCACCGACGAGAGCCAGGTGGTTCCTTATCCTTATATCAACCTGCAAAATTACGGGACCAGCAACCCTGGGAATATCGAAGCCGGCTCCCCTGTCTTCTACCAAATGGATGCTTTTGAAGGGTTTGCGTTAACCAACAATATCTGGTCTGCGGTGGACTTCAATTATACGATTACTCCTTATACCATCTTGGAGCTGGACTTTAAGTCAACCCTCCAAGGGGAAGTGCAGGGGTTTGTGTTGGACAATGATCTGTACCACAGTGCTGCTACCACTCTCAAGCTGTACGGAACGCAGGCCTACGGAATTGATGATTTTCAATATTCAGGAAGTGGAAATTGGGAACATTTCCGGATTCCGATCGGCGACTACTTTACGGGCTCCTTTTCAAAGTTTGTCTTCGCCTGCGATAACGATGCCACAATTTACAGCGACGCTTTGTTCAAAGGGATCCGCTTCTACGAAGATTATTGCCATGTCCCCAGCTCTCCCAAGGTCAAAGCCTCTCTGTCGATGGAAGAAGGACCCATGCCGGCCCAAGTCAGCACTTATCCAAATCCCGTCCACAACCAATTGCACATCCAATTCGAAGGTCCCGAGGGGCTCCACCCCGCCCAATTGCTCGACCTTCAGGGCCGGGTTCTGTGGGAATCCCAGCTCCAGGCTGGACAATACAGCCACGACATTTCCCACCTTCCCAACGGCATCTACTTCCTCCGGGTGGAAGTCGAAGGCCAGGGGACTTTGACCCGGAAGATTACCAAGCAGCATTAATTCTCCAAAATCCCGTTCAAGG
This sequence comes from uncultured bacterium, assembly GCA_963923035.1. Taxonomy (GTDB): domain Bacteria; phylum Bacteroidota; class Bacteroidia; order J057; family JADKCL01; genus CAWUKT01. The sequence continues at coordinate 126,383 of CAWUKT010000004.1, read as the reverse complement.
GCCGCCGCCCCCATTTCAGTATGGGGCGGCGGTCCGCTTATTCCCATCGGTTTGACATCTCGCGCAAATGAACTTATTTTTTTACGACCGAAATCAAGGCCCCTAATCTTTGTGGAAGCCCCGATTTTAAAGAAAAGATAACCCCCATGCGCAATACCCGGCACAGCAAGCTCATCTATTTTCTGGCAACCTTGTCGCCAACCGACCGAAAATCATTTCGGGAGTTTCTCGCCTCGCCAATCTTCAACAAGCAGGAGCCTCCCCGCTTGTTGTTTGCTTTCATTGAAAAGCATTGCCTGAAAGAGGAAATCAATGAACTGGATGCACAAAAGGCCGGGCAGTTTATTTGGAAGGGAAAAAAGGCCACTCCCAGCAAACTGGAAAAGGTGAAGTCGCGCCTGTTGGCTTTGTTCATGGAGTACCTCGCTTTCCGCAACTGGCAGGGGGACAAGCAGAACCACCAGATTCGGCAGGTCGAGGAACTCATCCGCATGGGCGAGGAATCCTATATCGACCAGTATTTTCGGAAGGCCGAGACGGGCATGGACCCGCAAGTAGGCGGCCCCCAGGAGACCTATCTCCACCGCTTGCAACTGGCCGCATTGCAGCTTTCCCATGCCCATCTCCACCAGGGCCGCACCACCAACAACAGCCTGGTGCCCGTTTTGAATGCGCTGGACGCCTATATCCTGGCCAACGTATTGAAGTTTGCCTTCATCGACGCGAACCGGGCCCGAATCCTGGGGCACAAATCGGAGGGCATTTGGTGTACGCGGGTAGTCGAGGAGTTGCCCTATGAATTCGTCCAGCAGCAGCCATTTCTCGAGATTTATTTCCTCCTCAACCAGACCATTTCCAAGGACAGCGATCCGGAATACCTCGATCGCCTCCAGGAGTTGACCATCCACGCCACCAGCGGCTACGATGCCCAGGAGATGTACGATATTTTTACCGGCACCATCAACAATTTCAGCCGTCAAAAGCAGCTGGACGACCGCGATTTGTTGGAGCGATTGTTCCATCTCTACGAGGCCATGATTCAGGTCTACGCCATCGGAAAAGACGGCGGACTGGTTCCCTGGCACGTGAAGAACATTGTGTTCATCGCGGCGCGATTGGGAAAATTCGACTGGTTGGACGAATTCATGGACCAGGTGCCCGCCTTGTTGCGGGTGACGGGGGAAGCATTGGAGACGACCATGGACTACAATCTCGGAGTTGAGCAATTCTACCAGGGGAATTTTGAGGGCGCCATCCGGCATTTCCACCGCGTTCTGCCCACCGCGAGGGACATTTTCTACGCCACCGACGCCCGGGCCTACCTGCTGATGGCCTTCTATGAAACGGGGGATACGCTGGGGATGGAATCGCTTTTGCATTCCTTCCGCATGTTCATCAGCCGAGGTCAGAAAGTTTCCGAGACGCACCGCAAGACCTACATGACTTTCATGCGCCTGTTCCGAAAGGCGCTGACCATTCCAAGACACGAAAAACTCCGCCTTCAGGAATTGAAAGCGGAGATCGAAGGCCTTTCATTCAGTGCGGGAAAACTTTGGCTCCTCCAACGAATTCGGGCCTGAGCGCGCGGAAATCAACGGACAATCAGGTTGCGGTGGATCACCTGTTGACTTGTTTGGAGGCGAAGAATATAAACTGCGGGCGGAAGGTCTTGCAGATCAAGGCTGCCATTCCCCTCAAAGTGAAGTTGACGTTGAATCGAGCCCCGTTGATCGAGAAGTTGGGCTTGGCAGCTCCCCGGGCCGCTCCAATTCAGGTGGACCACATCGGTTGCCGGGTTGGGATAGAGGGAAAAAGTAGGGGAAAGATCGGGGGAATTGAAATCATTGCGACGCTTGAAGTCGATGTTTTCCACCATCACCAATCCCCCGCCCAGGCTTGGAGAGGTCAGGTGTACATCATTGTTACGCCCTTCCCAAAACAGCTCAAACACCATTCCGGATCCATTTTTCCCAATCCCATCCTGCCGCATGACACTTATATGGATCGCCGTTCCCGAGAGCGAATCCATGGTGGTAAGGTTGACTTCCAGCTCTGAAGGGGCTCCCATCCATGACGAGGCCGTTTTCAGGTGCAGATCGGAGGCCGGGAGTTGATCCTCGGGGACGAATAGCGTGACTTCAACTCCATGGACATGCTCGGCGGGCGATTCCGCTGTTCCCAACGAAAAGGTGATCCGCTGGGTATGGGGATCGACCTGTGAAGCCTCGATCGAGTGGGCATACTCGGAGAGTGGCTGGGGGACAGAGTTTTGTCCAATCGCCTGAGTGCCGGTAATAAATAGGAGGCAAATGAGGGCAAAAAGTCCCTTGAGGAAGGAATTAGATGGATTTTGAGGGATCGGGAAAAGAAAGAAGAAGGCATGGGAAAACTTGTTCCTCGGGAAAAAGGAGTTCATGGTTCTGATATTTAGAGTAGGAAGAATTAAATCGGAAAGGGAGGTTGGCCTCAGACGGGATCGCCGGGCAGGTAACTCGGAGGTTACAGGAAGGAGGGAGGTTGGGTCCGGATCAAAGGGAGTCGGATTTAAGGTGGACGTATGGAGATGATCGGGCGCATGGTGGTGGGGTTTGAATACGCCTCCAAATTAGGACGGCCACCGGCCATCCGCGAGGGGGAAAGGATTCATATTGTAGAATGAGGGAAAACGAGGGGCTGATCTGGGGGATTTCCCTATTTGGTGATCAGGGATTTCCCGAAGAGTTGGTATTTGGGGCAAAAATGGGTCAGAAGAGCTGGAAATGCAGGGCAAAACGGACCAGGCCCGCCGTATTGCGGGCCCCAATCTTCGAGAGAAGATTGGAACGGTGGTTTTCAACCGTCTTGGTACTGATAAACAGCATTTCCGCGATTTCCCGGTTGGTATGTTCCGCCACAATCAACTTGAGAACCTCGATTTCCCGCTTGGTCAATGCCTCGGGCGTGCAACTAAACGGAGCATTGGGGATTTGCTGCTGGGGATTGGGCAGGAAATCCTGAAGCAGAATCCGCGAAATTTCGGGACTGAACCAGGATTTGCCCTGGCTCGTTTCCCGAATGGCCATCAGGAGTTCACTTTGCTCTGCATCCTTCAACACATAACTGATGGCCCCGGCCTTGACCATCTTTTGGATGACGCCTTTTTCATCGTAGGAGGAGAGGGCGAGGAAAAAAACATCCGGATATAGCTGCTTGACGTTGTGGATGGCCTCGGGGCCGAGTTCATCCTTGAGGTGGTAATCCATGACCACTAAATTGACCTCCAGATCCTTCATCGCGGCAATGGCCTCAGCACCATTGGCGGCTTCTCCCACCACTTGCAGGTCTGGCTCATGGTTGAGGACGGTGCGGAGTCCCTCCCTCAATAAGGGATGATCGTCCACCAGAAAGATTTTCCTCACGTGATTGCTTGATATTTTTGCCCCCATTGTAGGGAAAATAGCAAGGCGAATGTAATTTAACAAAGGTCCGGTATTCTGGAGGACAGGTAATCATTGCCAGCGTTTCAAGGTTAAATCATTCAGGTATATGGCTTTCAATAGAATTCGATGGGTAACCCTCGTGTGTTCGTTCGTATGGCTGCTTTCGCCCCCAGGGGAGCTGCTTGCCAATGTCCTCGCACCTGAGGGCATCCACGCGCTACAAGAATTTGAATTTTTGGTGGACAGCACCGGGGCCCTGTCATGGGAGCAGGTGGCTGAGCCACCAACCTCGGCCCGCTTCCAACCCGGAAGCGGCGGACGCATTCCCGCCGGTGACGGCGCGGCTTATTGGCTGCGATTCGAGCTGGTCAACCCCGATCCAAAGGCCCGGGAGGTCGTCCTGGAATTTGACCGCTGGACCTTGGTTCAGCTCTTTGTGGCCGGGGAGGAGGAACCCCGGGAAAGCGGGCAAAGCATCCCCTACGGCCGGCGGGATTTCCCGTTCTTCAACAGCATTCTGATCCGCCTGAGCCTCGCCCCGAAGGAGCGCAAGACCTGCTGGGCCAGGCTCAGCCAACAGGACCTGGACGGGTTGTCCCCCCGCTTTGTTTCCGTAAAATACGGTTCCCTTGACGCCACCAACAAGCACCAATACCTGCTCGCCGGGATCAACCTGGTCATCCTCACAATTTTATTCTTCATTTTCATCTACAACCTCTTTTTCTACCTCTCCGTCCGGGAGAAACGGTACCGATTCTACTTGATCACCGTCTTTCTGGTGGCCTTAGAGACGATTCGCACCGCCGGCTTTTACGGTCCGCTATTGGGTACGTGGGAATATTTGCCAGCATTTGAACGCCATGCGCTGGGCTTCCAGAACTACCTCCTGTGCGTTTTTGTCCTGTTCATGGTGCGGGACCTCTTGGAAACGCCGGTTCACTTTCCCCGGCTGGACAGGTGGTGGTGCCTCCAATTGATCCCGGTGACATTGGTCTACATCATTTCCCTTTTTTACCTCAAATTCGCCCTTGTTCTCGTGGTGGGAATGGTGGTATGGGGCCTTTTGTTCACCGGCTATCTCATTTACCGAAGCAGCCAAATCAAATACCCACTGATTGTCTACTACGGAATCGGGACCCTCGCCACTGGCCTCAGCTCAATTGTCCATTCCCTCCTCCACGCCAACCTCATTTACCTGGGGGAAATTGCTGAAATCCTGTCGCGTTTTATCGGGACCGTTCTCAGCGATGTGATCCTGTCCTATGCCCTCGGGCGTCAGGTGTTCAACTTGAAAGTCGCCAACTCAGAAAAACAGGCGCAAATCATTCGAAACCTTCAGGAACAGCAGCAATTGAAGAGTGAAATGAGCCGTGAGATTTGGGCGAGTCAGGAAAATGTAAGAAAGCTGGTGGCCCGGCAACTCCACGACGAAGTGCAGAACTTGCTGGTCTCGATTCGTTTTTCCCTGATGGGAATCCAGGCAAAGACGGCCCAGGGGGTCAACGAGGGCATTCGGGGGGCGATTTACCTGTCTATGAACCTGTTGAAAGACAGTATCCAAAAGGTACGGAGCATTTCTTACGACCTGATGCCCAGCAGCCTCAGCGATCCCGCCGGTTTGGACCTTTCCCTCCAAAACCTGATCAACCGGACTCCCGAAGGCCTGAAGGTTGACTACCACTACCCATCTCCCTCCGCCCTTCCGTTGAACGCGCGGACCCTGGCCTATCGGATTGTCCAGGAAGTGATGACCAACACATTGAAACACGCCCAAGCCAGCCAACTCTGGCTGGAAGTGATCGAGAACAGTGGGACCCTCACGATCAGGGCCGAGGACAATGGAAAGGGAGGCAACAAGGAAGACTTTCAAAAGGCCAATGGGCTGGCGTCCATCCGCCAATACCTCATGGTGCTGGAAGGAAAAATCGAGTTGAAGAGTGAGCCGGGCAAAGGGACTTTTATTTTGGTTGAATTGCCCTATACCTGAGCCTGGAAGGGAGGGATTCCGACCCAATCTCACCCTTGCAACGAGCATTCCCAATGGCCAAAACAACGGCCATTGGGAATCTTACTCATCGAAAGTCCGATCAGCTGAGAATCATCGCCGAACAAACTTCGCGTGGTGGGACACCTGCGTTTCCGGATCGGTGAGCTTCACCGTATACAGTCCTGCGGGTAAATCGGCCACGGAAAGGGCCGTCACATCCGCGGAAGTGGACTGGCGCAAGACCACCTGCCCCAATTGATTGGTCACCTCAATCCGGTAGCCGTCAGCGCCACGGTCAATCTTCAGATGGACGAGGTCATCGGCGGGATTGGGGTACAGCTGAAGGTCATTTTTCAAATCTGCTTCCAGTTCGGCGGACGGAGCCGTCTTCCAGCTGGGAGCACCAGCGGATTGGATTTTCCACATCAGGTACTCTCCAAAGCCGACATAATTGTTTTCGTAGGTGAAGGCCGCCGACTTGGCCCAGGTGGTATAGCGCCCCGAAATGGCCATGACCGATTCGTTGTTCTCGCCATTGAGATTGGAGATGTCGAGGTATTCGGTGGGCGTGGTGGGGGAGTAGGGAGAGGTCGGGGCAATGTCCAGGCCCACGAAGGTGCGCGGTTGGTTCGGCAGCGGGAGGACGCCATCGATGGCCTCGACATGCCAACCCAGGGAAATCTGTTCGAGCAGGGAGCCGCCCGACCAGTGGTAGGTATAGGTGATGCAGGGCAAAACATTGCTGTTGTTCACGTTGATGGCCGGAGGAAAGCCCGCCGCGCCGGTATTGGCGTAGGAAATGGGGCCCTCGTCCACCTGGAAGATGATGTCGAAATGGACATCCGGGCCCACCGGATACTTCCGGCCCACCGTCACCGCGTATTCATTAAGCAGGCCACTGGAGGGAGCGGCAATGCGCGGCTCGTAGAGTTCCGGCATGACCGGGGAAAAATAAGGGCTCCAGATGGTGCCCAGATATTCCCGGGTATAGGCCCGGTACTTGTTGCGGCTCTCCGTCAACGCCACGATATTCGATTGGTAGGCAGAATTGTGGAGGCAGGCAATGTCCGGTTCAATGAGTCCTGGCTGGAAAGCCGCATTGGTGGGGACAGTGGGGACGGAAAACAGGGTCTGCGTCTTGCTGACGATGCCCCCATTTTCCTGCATCACAACCGCATACCGACCAAAATGATCCGAATCGATGTTGATATGAGGTTCGTAACCAGCGGGAACAAAGGGGTGAATGAGAATAGGAGGGGAAAGGGGCGTAAAGGTCCAAACACCAGGGATGAATTCAGCGACGCTCATGCAATAGCCGCCATTCGAGGCCGAATAGTACACTGCAATTGCCCAGACATCGTCAATATCGCTGGGAAGGGCATCGCCACCCGGGGAGACCAGCACCACATCGGGATCCTGGGCATCTACCGGAAGGCTGTCGCTGCCATTGGTGCCGTGGCTACTCTTCCAGTAAAAGCCCGGAGTGCCCATGGAACCGATGCAACTGTTGACCGTGACATTGAGGTAATTGGCGTAGTGGGGGCTTCCATAGCCGTACCCCAGCCCACTGTTGCCGTCGCGGGTATCGGTCCCGACATCGTTGAAAGAACAAGAGGAAGGCATCAGGTTGTCGTACATGGTTTCGGGAGCAGTGGCGGGTTCGTACTGGGCAAACATAGAACCGGTAGCCAGGCACAAAGCAATAAGCAAACAGGTACGTTTGAGGGATTGAATCATGAAAATGAGGGTTTGGTGATAGATTGAAATGGGGAATTCCCATGCCCAATATTGACCAATCCCAATGCGGAGATCAAGGGGGAGAAAAGGACGAAAAACGGCCAATGGGCCATTTTAGGGCGGAATCCCCGGTCTGTCCCCCTATTGTCCGGGCTCCAAATCGGACCATCCCCCAATTATCCGCGCCCATTTCCAAGCCCCCATTCCCAAACTGAAAAATTATCCCTGCAACATGTACTGCATCAGGCTCTGATCGGAGGCCAGCCCCAGCCGTTTGCGGGTCCGGTAGCGGGCTTTCTTGGCGCTCTCGGTGGAGATGCCCAGTATCTCTCCGGTCTCGTCGGCACTCAGTCCCAAGCGGGAGAGGGCGAGGATACGGACGTCGGTGGGAGTGAGGTCGGGATGGCGTTGGGCCATGGATGCCATCAAACCGGGGTAGATGCGGTCAAATTGGAGCATGAATTGGGTCCAATCCTTATTGGCCTTGAGGGATTCGATGGCCCCGGTGATGTGCTCCGCCGTCACGGCGGGAGGAGTTTCCGGCGCAGCGGGCTCCGGTGCGGGCGGAGGAGAGGACTTTCTGAACCTCCAGAAGAAAAGTGCTCCGACGGCGATCCCGGCAAAAGCGACCAGCGCCCAGAGCAATCCACTGTCCTTGGACGTAGAAGGATCCGCCTGTACAATCACCGGCTGACTCAATTGCAAAGAATCGGCATACATCTTCGCACTGATGTATTCGATGCTGTCCTGGGCACTCGTCGCAAGGCGTTGGAAATGGAGCGCGGCCTCCATTTCGCCCAATTGTTCGCTGGCCTCCGCCCGCATCTCATTGATGTCCCGAATCCGGGCCCAATTTCCGCTGAGGCGGGTGATCGAATCGGCCTGGGCCAATTGGTCCAGGGCATGGCCATAGTCTTCCTGCGCCATGTCCACCATGGCGACGCGCATCAGCGCATAGGCCTCCATCCGGGCCATTCTGGCCTCGCGGGCGTACCGGAGGCCCTTTTGGGCGTAGGTTCCGGCCTGTTCCCAATCCTGTAACCCGATGTAAATGTCGGCCAGGCCCGAACAGATGGAGGAGATATTGCTGAACTGGTTGTATTCGATGGAGATGTCCAGCGCGCCTTCGTGGGCTTCGATCGCCCCGGCCGTATCGCCCAGCGCCTTCAGCCCAATGGCCAGGCTGTTGAGCGCTGTGCCTTCGTGCCAGCGCAGCTGGTGGTCCCGGGAGATGGCAATGGCCTTCCGGTAACAGGCCACGGCATTTTCATTTTGTTGGACCGACATATAGACCATGCCGAAAAAATTGTAAAACTGGACCTGCATGCTGTAATCCGGAGTGGCCTGGATATGCGGCTCGATTTCCCGCAGAATTTGGAGCGACCGCTTCTGCTTGCCCTGCAATTGGTACGCGACAGCATCGACGTAGCGGGCGCCCGCGATCATGATCGAGTCGCCGAGCCGCTCTCCGACCTCAATGGCCGGCCGGATCCAGACATGGGCCGAATCCAATTTTCCGTGGTCAATCCCGTTGGCGCTGCGCAAGCGTAACCCCAGCCATTTCGCTTTCCCGTCGGGCAGAGACTCCACCACAGGCATGATCCTGGCCTCGATCTCATCGACTTTCCCCATTTCGCCCAGTTTTCGGTGGATCCGGGCCTCCTGGATCAGGGCCAGCACCGTCAATTCCTCCTCGTCCAGGGAGTCGAAAATGTCTACCGCTTTTTGGGCCGTGATCAACGCCAGACCAATCCGATTGCCGTTCAGGTGAAAGGTGCTGGTATGCAACTCCGATTTGCCCATTTCAAGCGGCTCCACGGCCAGGGACCGCATTTCAAAGACCATTTTCTCCAACTTCTCCTGAGGATAGACCCCGGAATTGACCTTGAAAATGGAGTCCAGCCGGGCAAATTCAGGGGACGTCGCCAGGGTGGATTGAAAGGAGCCGAGAAATAGGAACAAGATGAGGGTGGGGTACAAAGAGAATCTCCCGTTCGTCATGCAGTTTGATTGAAGGATTGTTGATTTTAGAAGGATGCAAAGGTGTAAAAAAATGCACCAAGTCCCCATGCCATCGCTTGCGTTCGGTCCGGAAATTCATAGGGAACTGCCACACCTCCACCAATGCGCAGGGGTTACCAATCAGGACGATTTTAACCTGGTTTTAGTCTGTTGCTTGGACGATAAATTGCAGGACCTTGTGGAGGTAGCGGCCGTGGACCACTGCCGAATAGACCCCCGCAGCCAAGTCCAGGTGGATTTCATTCTTTCCGGGGACAAGGGTTTGGGAGGGGGAAATGGCCAATCCCCTGGCATCGTAAATCGTCAGCTTGGCTTCCTCCATTTCAGCCGGGAGATCAAGGAAAAAGGTCCCGGAATTGGGATTGGGGTAGAGTTTGATGGATTCGGACAATGCGGAGGAATGGCCGGTAATAGTCACCGTGAGGCAGTTGCTGGTGTCGACACAGCTATTTTCATAGACGACCGCGGCATAAGTTCCGCTACTGGCTGGGCTAAACATCTGGCCATTGGCGCCGGCAATGGCCAGATTGCCATTGCAACCGATCCACTGGATGGAATCGCCGGGGACATTCACCTCCAAATTGGATCCTGTCAATGAAATTTGGGCATCCAGGTGTTGGATGGTGAGGTCCAGGGTGACGAGGCTGTCACAGCCTAAGCTGCTGACCAAGGTATCTTGCGCCAGGCCACTCGCATAATAGGTGGTTCCATTGCCCCACGTAAAGGAATCACACGCGACGACCACCTCGGTCCCCACCGGAATGGGGATGCACGTCGAATCGATATACGTTTTCCCGACTACCTCCACCTCGGCCATCGCCAATTTTCCTGTTCCCACGCCCATGATCCGCACGTACCGACCCACGGCACCCAAATGGTTCAAGGAGAATTTCCGGCTGGGAATGGAATCCTTGAAATATTCATGACTGGCCTGCAGGCGCGCGTGGGACAGGGTGGAGTCCATGAAGGCAGAATCGGAAATCAGGACGTAGAAATTGCGGAAATGGGGGGAAGGTTGCTCAATATCAGCCCCATTCAACTCGACTGTGTTCCAGATGTCGATGAATTCAATGTCGCTGAGCTCTCCCAGGTCGAGGTCAAACCAGGGTTCCAGCTCGACTTCGGTGGCGGCAAAGCTCCCCACCGGAACCAGCCCTTGCTGGTAAAACTGGACATTGATGCGGCCGTTGTTGTTGCCGTCGGTGGCCTTCCAGGCCCCGGCGTCGATGGGCGTGCCCTGGTACTGGAGCGTGGTATCCGTGCTGCTCTGGGATGCGCTCGCCATCCGGCTGACCAGCCGGTACTGCGGCGTCAACTGAGGCGGCGACTCGATCATGGGATTGGCATAGACGCCCGTGGCCGGGGCGTTCAGGATATTGATCCGGATCGGAAAGCGGGTATAATCGTAGGACCGCCGATTCGGGAGCCATTCGTCCACGATGAAGTACAACTGGTCGTTGTTGCTGGTGTCCTTGTACACGCCGTGCTGCTGGAGATATTCCTCAAACTTGGGCAGGGAGGCAAATTCGTAGATGCGTTGGGGATAATCCAGCCGCAAGGTGCCCTGGGCCCAGGCCTGTTTGATTCCCATGTCATAACTGCCAAGATCATCCGTGACGACCCCGTCTACCTCGAATTGAAGGTCGCCGCCGCCGACATCGACGGCCAACTGGGAGGAGTCCAGAATGGTAAAGGTGGTGGGACGGGAAACAAGGTCCTGGGAAGAAAGGTGAATCGGGTTGTCGCCGTGTTCGTCGTAAACGGTTGAGGTAGAGGTGTTCTCTTTGAGGATTTCGTAGAACTGGCCCACATTCGCCGTGTCCAGGTCAATGAAATACCAGGGCGTGAACCCGTTGTTACGGGTCTTTTGGTTGTTCCCATTTTCCACCAGCTTCGAGACCGTCACCCCATAGGCGAGGTCCACCATCTTGATCCCGTCAAAGACGTGGTTGTGGGAGTGCTTCCACAGAAACGCCCCAATGGCATTCGAATTCCGGCCGGAAATGAAGACGTCCTTGAACGAATAATCGGCCTGGTAGGTGATCGAAAGGCCCTGGCTGATGCCCCAGCAACGGTAGCCATCAAAGATGGAGCGCGATTCGTGGTTCACGCCCATGTCCCGCTCGATCGAGCGGAGCCCCTGGTAGCAATTGATGACCGTCGTATTTTCCATGATCAACGCCACCTCGACCGGCATCACGCCGTCGCCCTCCACACTGTACCCATTCTGGTCCAGTGGAAACTGATCGAACTGGAATCCCGGCCGAAAATGGGCCAGGGCGACCGGATCGACCCGGTCCAGGTTGTTGACTGAGGGATTCATGTTCAGGACACCGACGCCCTGGTTGGCATTGGCGATGACATTGCCCCGGCACACCACCGCCCGGCCTTTCATCCCCAATCCCTGGCCGGAATACAGGTAATCGTCGTGGAACAAAGCGGCTTCGTACACATCCGTATTGTGGCCCTTCTGCACGTCCACGACCAGGTTGTCATCCCAAAATCCCATTTCACTGCCCGACTCCGATACAATGCCCGCCCCGGTCACCTGGTAGACCACATTCCGGGAGACGTCCGCGTAGGCGTCGTGGTGGGTGATGCCCCAGCCCGGATTGCCCCAGATCACATTGCCCGTGACCTCCACCAGCTTGGAATTGAAAGTGGCGCCGGTTTTGTGCAGGTGAATGGAGTAACGGCCGCGCATATTGGTGACGTCCCGGTGGGGGAGCAGGGCCATCTCGGCACATTCCTGCCCCAGGGCCGAAATCTTGGACCGGAAAACCTTTGGTTGCAGCCAGTGACTCCAGACCATATCGTCCAGCAAACGGGACTTGTCGGTGCGGCCCAGGTCGCGGAAACTGGCGTTTTCCACCACAACATTGGAATCGTTGTGCATCACCATGAAGTGGCCGCGGTGGGTAATGGAATCGGGTTGGAGGGAACGAAAAGTGATATTGCGGGTCAAATTTCCGACGTAGCAGTGCAGATCGTCCTGCAAGCGGCCTTCGTGGTTGCGGTTGAGATTGGAAGTGCAGGTGACTGTACTTCCCGAAATGGATTGAATGGCGACTACGTCCTTGCCATTCTGGGACGCCCCCAGATTCCCGCCTCGGGTAACCACCAACGAGTCGCCAATTTCCCAGCCCCAGGGCAACGAATCGAGTTGGAGGAGCGCCTGGTTGCGCAGGGCATCTTGGGAGAGCCGGGCCATGTTCAATTTTTCCTGTCCCCGAATTTCTATTTGCCCCATCACGACCATACCCAGCGACAATTGGGTGGAGTCCCATTGGTACCGTCCCCAGACCCCGGGGCCATCGTCGACTTGCATCCGGCTGGTTTCGGTCACTGAAGTATTGCCCGCGAGGGCATCGGTGTAGGAGTTGAACCGGTTGTCAGGGCCGACCGAGTAGGTGACCTGGAAAACAGAATCGCCATCGGTGAAATGGGAAGTAGCAGCCGCATTCCAATTCTGAGAATAACCGCTGGTTCCGGCTTTGTGGGCTTCGATGGGAAATGGAGCCATTTCCACCACAATATTGCCATCGGATGGACCATCGGCCTCAAATCGGACCCAGGACATGTGCCCGGCCACAAAGGTATCGAACCGCAATCGGGTGGTGTCAGCCGCATTGGATTGTTGGCACTCAAAGACTCCATCTACACGAATCGCAAAAATATGCGCTGTGGATTGGCCTTCGTAAGTCACGGTTGTGCCGAAGGGAATGACCACAATGGCGGCGTCCCCGGGAACGGAGCCGGCATCCCAGGTATTTGGATCGAACCAGGAGCCATTTTGGACGGCGGTATGGGTTGCCGAATTCAGCGGCACCAAATTGGAGGCCATTTGAGATTGGGCCGTCAGGAATAGACCGACCAACGATAAAAAGGAGAGAATAAACTTGACCATGATCTTTATGCGCCTGCTGGAGGCATTGTTGCTATCACCAAAGACAAAGAAAAGAGAATTCATTTTGCGTGGGCCATTTTGAAGGGATTTTTTGTTGGGAAGGGGAAAAAATAGGCTTTTAGGGGAATGGGAGGTTCAAAAGGATTCGGGAGAAAATGAGGGGCTGCTCCGAGCATTTCGACCCATTCTTTGGGAAGTCTCAGACACTTTTTCCTGACCTTTTGGAATTAATTTATAAATTCAGGCATGAAAATTAGCCTCATCAGTATTCCCATCTCCGACCAAGAAAAGGCCTGCACCTTTTATACCGAGGTCCTTGGCTTCGTCGTCAAGCATGATATTCCCTTGGGGAACGGCAACCGTTGGTTAACCCTGGTTTCGCCGGAGGACCCGGAAGGCCCCGAGCTGTTGCTTGAGCCCGCGCCCTTGCACTTCGAACCCTCCAAAGTCTACCAGGAAGCCATTTTTGCGGCCGGAATGCCCTATACCCAATTCGACGTTCAGGACATCGACGCGGAGTATGAGCGGTTGAAAGGGCTCGGGGTGGAATTCAAAATGCCTCCCACCGACATGGGGACGGTGAAGGTGGCCATCTTCGACGATACCAACGGGAATTACCTCCAATTGGTCCAGCAGGCCTAGCTTTTACCCACCAGATTCGGTCTGGCACAGCCCTTGGCTACCGTGCTTCCAGCAATTCGATCCGGTTGTTGAAGGGATCGTAGAAGGAAAAGCGGTTGAAATGGGGGAGGGGCTTGTTCTCTTGGATGCGGATGCCCTGTTGTTCCAACACGGCCCGGATTTCCGGCAGTCCTTCGACCTCAAACGCCGGGTGACGTTTGGACTTGTTTTCATACGGCTCGGCCCCAATGTGCAGCTCAATGTCCGCGATCTGAAGCCAAAAACCTCCTTTGTTGCGCAGATTCTCTGGCTTTTCAATTTCCAGAAGTCCCAGTACCCCGCAGTAAAATTCCCGGGCCTGCGCTTCGGCTCCTATGGGAATGCAGAGCTGGATATGGTGGAGGCGTTTGAAGGTGATGTCCATAGCAAAGGAAAGTTAGGAAAAATCCAGCTCCGATCGATTTCTACGAAAAACGGGCCCATTCGCCACCGAATGAGCCCGTTTTTTCCTTTTGCTCCACTTCATTTTCCTCAATCCCGGTCTAGTTTCTCCCCGCCATGACCCCGCCGTCCACATCCCAAATGGCTCCCGTGACCCAGGAAGACTGGTCGGTCAGGAGGAAATGGATGGTTTGGGCAATGTCCTCCGGGCGTCCCACCCGGCCAATCGGATGAAAATCGTTGAATCCCTGGAGCATCGATTCGATTTGGTCCTTTTCGATGAAGGCGCCGTAGATCGGCGTCACCACCACCGCCGGAGCGACGGCGTTCACGCGGATATGGAATTCTGCCAATTCCATCGCCAGATTTTGGGTGAGGCTGTGCAAGCCCGCCTTCGCCATCGAATAGGCCGACGACGGCGTCGCCTTGACCGCCTGCCGCGCCCACATCGAACCAATGTTCACAATGGACCCGCCCCCATTTTCCTTCATCAGGTTGGCCACCGCCTGCGTAATGAAAAAGAAGGCCTTGTTGAAGCGGTGGTAGAGGTCGTAATCTTCCTCGGTATGTTCGAGAAAAGACTTGGGACTGAAATAGCCGGCCGCATTCACGAGGTACCTCACGCGGGGAGCCACGGAACCGAGCGTGGAGATGAAATCGATCAATTGCGTCGAATCAAACAGGTCCAGCCCGATGGTGGTGACAGTCCCCAATCCTCCCAATTCAGCTTGGGCGGATTGGAGATGGTCGTCGTCCCGGCCGAGGATGATCAGCTCAATGCCTTCCTTCAACAGCAGCTCCGCGGTGGCCTTTCCCATTCCGCTGGTACCCCCGACGATAATTGCTTGTGCGTTCATAATCTGTAGTTTAAAAGTGATGGGACAAAGCTAGGCCCGCCGGGGGGCGGAAAATGGTAGAATAGGGCCGAAGAAGGGTAGATTACCGCAGGGACTGCTGGAATTTCTTGGGGGGCAGGGACGTGGCCTTTTTGAAGACCTTGGTGAAATAGGTGGGTTGGTCGTAACCCAATGCGTAGGCGACCTCTTTGACCGAGATGTGTTGGTTCGACAACATCCTTTTCGCTTCCAGAATCTTCAGGTCCTGGATCAGGTTGGCGGGGGTACGTTGGGTAAACTGCTTGGTCAGTTGGGTCAGCTTCTTGGGGGTAAGATTCAGTTGGGCGGCGTAGTCATCAATGCCCTTGTGTTGATCAATTTGATTAACGATCATTTCTTTGAACCGCGCCACCTTCCCGAAATCAGAGTTTTTGTCCAGGTCAAAGGGCGATTGTTCCTTTTTGATCCGCTCAATTTGGTAGAGAAAGCTCAGGAACTGGTGGAAAATGATTTCAGAATGGTTCTCCATTTTCTCCCCCAACTCCACCCGAATGGCTTCCGCAAGACCTTCCAAAACGGCCGCTTGACGGTCATCAATCCGGAGAAAACCGTCCCCCATTTGATTGAAAATGGAGATGGAAAACCGCGAAAGTACCTGGGTATTGTGTTTGGTGATGAAGGAGTCGTTGAAATGGAAAATGAGGCCTTGGTTGGCGGAATCGGGGCAAAAATAGTGGACCTGGTGGGGATGGACGAGGAAAATGGCATTGGCGGGATGGGAAATGACTTCGTAGTCGATGAAATGCTGGCCCTCGGTCCGGAACCAAAGCACCTGAAAGAAGCTGTGCCGATGGGCTTTCGTGGCCTTCTCCTGGTTCCGCAAAAAGAAGGGCTCCATGTCCTTCTGCTCGAATTGCAGCTTGCCTATCCCATGTTTGTGCAGATCATACGTTTTCATGTCCGTGAATCGTGTGGCCTCCGAATGCCGAAGATAACGGATTTCAGGATGTGCCCGGCGAGCAGAATATCGTGCAGCAAAACCGACGATCCCCCTCCCAATCGGAAGTGGATCGCCGGTCAAATACCCTGTCCAGGATGCCGAAACCTATCCTTTCATCAAGTCCTCCACCTGCTCCAGGGTAGCTTTGGCCTCGCCCGTCGGGACGAGCATCCAGGTATGGATCATCTTGGGATACTCATAGTAGCGAAAGGGAATGCCCTCTTGTTCCAAGCGCTTCCGCAGCTTGCGGGCATCGGCGACGAACAAGTCGTGGGTTCCCATGAAGATCGACAACTTGCCCAAGCCCTGGAAATCACCGTAAATGGGACTGATCTTGGGATCGGTGGTGGGTATATCTCCCGCGTACAATTTGCCAGCCTTCCGCAACGAACTGCCATTGAGGCCGTGGTCAACCCGTTCCAGGCCGGGGATGTCGGGGTTGGTCATGGTGACGTCCAGCCAGGGGGACAAGGTGATGATTTGGGAGGGCAACGGGAGTTGTTGGTCGCGGATCTCCTGGCCAAAGGCCAGTGCCAGTCCGCCGCCGGCGGAATCTCCAATGAAAATGATTTCCTTGCCGGAGAAGTCCTGCAAGACCTTCCGATACAATTGGTGCATATAGTCGTAGGTTGTCGCGGCCGTCACACTGGGCGCCACCGGATAGTTGGCCATGACGACCGTGGCTCCGGTGCGGTCGATGAGTTTGCCGACGAAGGTCCAATGGAGGCTCTCCAGGTTGAACACGTACCCGCCGCCGGGAATGTAGAAGACCACCTGGTCACTGGCCGATTCCTTAGGACCCAGCACCCACAACTCGCGCCCGGCAAAGGTGCTGATCTCTACGTTGTACTTTTTGGGGAAGGATTTGGGCAGCGGAGCCGGTTCGTTCTTGAATTTGCCGCTGGCGATGATCCGACCGAGCCGGGTCTTGAAACGACCCAAACGAAGGACGAGTTTGAAGAGCCTGGACGTGAAGCTCTCGGACTTGGGGTGAATATAAATATGGGATTGGGAGGAAGTAGATGCGTTCATGGTGCGATTTTTTTGTTGGAGAATTGAAACAAAGAAACCGCATCGTCGGACGGGGGAATTACACTAAACGCAGGAGGCTTTACACAAAATGCAGGGTCAGTTGGAGTTGCGATACTCGACCGGGGTGAGGCCAGTTTTGGATTTGAAGAGGCGGGTGAAATAATGGGGATAATTGAAGCCCAGGTCATAGGCGACTTCACTCAGCGATTGCTCGGTGGACAGCAGGAGATGTTTCGCTTTCTCAATCACATAATCATTGATGTGGTCCTTGGGCTTGCGCCCAGTCTCCTTCTTGATCAGATCACTGAAATAATGCTGCGACAGATGGGCCCGGTCCGCAAAGTAATGGATACTCGGCAGCCCCGATTCCAGGTGCTGGCCGCCCTTGAAATAAGCCTGGAGCTCCCGCTCAAATTGAGAGATGACATCCTTGTTTTGGTGGCTCCGCGTATGGAACTGCCGTTCGTAAAAGCGGAGGCAGTAATTCAGCAGCAGCTCCAGGTTCGACACAATCACCCGCTGGCTGTGGTTGTCGATCCGGCGTTCGTATTCCGATTTGATATTGCCCACAGTGGCATTGATCGTAGTTTCCTCTTCCTCCGACACATGCAGCGCCTCGACCACATCGTAATTGAAAAAAGAATACGACTCCATCTGGCTTCCGAGGTGGGTATTCCGGACAAGATCGGGGTGGAAAAGCAGCATCCAGCCCTGAATTTTGCCCTTCTGAATCGTCTCCGTGGATTTCAATACCTGCCCCGGAGCGGAGAAGGTCACCACCCCCTCCTCAAAATCAAATGAATTGCGCCCGTATTCCAGGCCGCAGCTCTTGTCCTTCATGGAAACCATGTAAAAATTGCTGGTCACCTTCATATTGACCTGCTCGGGATGAATCTCCATGTCCGCGGCATCCAGCCACGTGATCAGTGGATGCTTGGGTTTGGGGTAATTGAAGACCTCGTGCAGGCGGCTGATGGAATTGATGGTGAAGAAGGACATGGATGTTCCGTTTGTGGACCGAAAAAGTACCAAAAGTGAGTTGCTACGACTAACACAAAACGCTGATTCGAGGGGACGAACTCCGGATTCCTGTCTTTGAGGAAGAAAAGAGGACATGAGAATGAGTTGTAAGCAGAGAAATGACGGCCGACAACACTTCTCAGGGGAGACTCAGGGCTTGGCCTTCGCGTAGGTATCGAGGCTGATGGGGACCCCATTTTTGAGTTCGCAATCCTTCATCGTCCCCTCGTAGGCAAAGTCCAATTTGGCCATCGCCCGTTTGCAGTTCACATTGTCAGACTCGACGAAGCCTTCGATCCGGCGCAGTCCCAATTCATCAAATCCGTACTGGCAAATCAGCGGCATGGCTTCCCCCATGATGCCATTTCCCCAGTAATCCGGCAGCAACCACAACCCAATTTCAGCCTTGTGTTCTTCCTTGGAAATGTCATTCAGCCCCCCGGCACCCCAGAATATACCGGTTTCGACGGAGCAGATCGCAAACCACTGTTGTTCGGGAGCGGCAAACCAGTCCATTTGTTCCCGGGTCGCCTCCAAGGTCTGGTAGCTCACCCCGTAGTGTTGGATGACCTGTGGATCAGAGAGTCCCTGGAAAACATTTTTGAGGTCAGCTTCTACAATTTCTCGCAGTAAAATCCGGTTGGTTTTGATCATGATAGAAAGGCTCACAGTAGTCATTCAGTTTGTTACGGATGCAAGTTAGGAGTTTGGGAACTGTTTCAATCTTTTTTCCGAGATTATCCCCATGCTTGTCAAAGAATTTGATCCGGTGGGCGGGTGCTACCACTTCCAGATGGACCCGATGGAGACCGATTTCCATGCCCATCCCGCCCTCGAAATCATCCGGGCGGTCCAGGGATCGTTTGACCTGGAAACGCTCGGTCGCCAGGCCCGGGGCTGCCGACTGGCAATTGTAGGTGCGAATATTTCCCACCGTTTGGTGGCCACGGAGGCCGAATTGGAGGTGGTATTGGTGGAGAAAAAGCAGAGCGAGTGGGGAAAATGGGTGAAAGATCAGGGCTGGGTGGAACAAGAAGGCCTGGTCGTGGTGCCTCCGGCTGACGCAGGAGCCGAGACCTTTGCCGCCATCATGGCGGCCCTCACCCAGCAAGCACCCGCCGACGAATACGACCCGCGGGTGGAGGCGTGCATCGCATTCCTCGAAACCACCCCCATTCGATACGATGCCCTGATGGCCAACCTCAAACAAATCACCGGCCTCTCCGCCAGCCGCATCAGCCGCCTGTTTTCCAACCAAACCGGCATTTCCCCCCAGCGCTTCATGACCTGGTGCCGCCTGAAACAAACCATTCTGACCACGCTCGAGACCCAGGAACCCCTGCTGGCCTGCGCCCTGGACAGCGGTTTCTACGACCAGGCCCATTTTGGGCGCGCCTTCAAGCAGATGATGGGCATCAGCCCCGCCCGCATCTACAACAGCAGGATCGTACAAGCATAAGTCACCTGAAACCGCCTTTTTGCCGAAAAAACATGCATCCCAATATCCGCCCAGTCATCAAAGAAGACCTGCCCCGCCTGAAAGCGGTCATCGACGGGTCCGAACTGTTTCCCTCTGAACTCCTCGACGGAATGATGGAGGACTATTTCACCCAAACCAATTCCACCGACCATTGGATCACCTATGTCGCGGTGGACAAGCCGGTGGCCATAGCTTACTGCGCACCCGAGCGGATGACCGAAGGCACCTACAACGTCTACCTCATCGCGGTGGCCCAAAGTCAACGGGGCAAGGGCATCGGAGAGAAGCTGATGAGCTATTTTGAAGCGTGGGCCAAGGGCATCGGCGGCCGCATCCTGATCGTAGAGACCTCCAGCCTCCCTGAATTTGCCCGGACCCGCGAATTCTACCTCAAATTGGGGTATACCCACGAAGCGACCATCCGGGAATTTTACACGACCGGAGAGGACAAAGTGGTCTTTTGGAAAAAGCTGTGAGGGACCGAAGCGTGGTTGGCAAATTAACCAACCAATGATCCAATTGTGTCGACCAGTTCCCCCTCGGGAGAGGGGGACTTAGGATCCGTAACCGGTTGATCCTGTTCCTGGAGTGATCTGACAGCTTCCTGAGCCACGGCTTCAGCTCCTCAACCCCGTCACCAGAGGACTTTTTTTGACCCCCGACATTTAGGCAAAATGTTCCATCTTTACCCAGCAAACCAGAGAACAGATCTGAAACTGGCATGGAACATAATGCTGTAAGGACATGAAGCCCCAACCGAGGAGAGGGGCCTGGGACCGCTATTGGACTTTGGGCTGGAGGTGGCCTGGGAGTCGCTGTGGCTGGTGGGCATGTCTTTGCTGCCTGCTTCCCTTGTTGAGCCCGGCCAGCCCCCAAACGCTGGTACCCAAGACCTACGGGGAAGCCGATGGATTGCCCAGCAACCGGGTGTACCAGGTCCTGCTCGACCAGGAGGGCATGATATGGGTGGCCACCGAACAAGGAGTGGCGCGCTTCGATGGGTACCAATTCCAGACCTTTACGACGTCCGACGGCTTGGCCACCAACGACGTCTTCGAGATGTGGGAAGATTCCCAGGGAAGGATTTGGCTCAATTCCCATGCGAACGAAATCAATGTGATCCAGGGAGAACGCATTCTTTCCTTCCCCACATTGAATGACGGCCCGGTAAATCACCTTCAGGGGCTCTATGAAGACGGGGAAGGAAGCATCTGGTGTACCTTTTCCGGCGCCACCTACCGCCTCGACCGCCAGAACAATTGGGAACAAATAGCCATCGACACCCCCCGTGATTCCCCCTTTTTCCGCTTCAATTCAGAGGGCCCACCTCAATTCTTTTCCCGCTGGGGCACCTTGGACGCTTCCGGAGAACTGACCCGTCACCCGGCCCCCCACGACCTCTCTGAAACCTGGATGGCCCGCGCCCTTCCCAATGGGACTTTCTTTCTGAAGGTCTCGCTTCGCGGGGACACCCTGATGTTCGTTTCGCCCCGGGAGCAAATCTTTCGCCTTCAGCCACTCAAGTTGTTTTTTCCCTCTACCCCCCGCCTAAAATACGTCCACATCGTCCCGTTCATCGAGGGTACCTACCTGCTGATGACCCAGAAGCAGACCGCCGTAGTGGACCAGCGATTGCAGCTGACCCACGAATGGGACTTTTTGTTGCCGCTGTCGCCGATATCTGGAATCCGCGACCGGGAAGGCAATTATTGGATTGTGACGAAAGGAGGGGGGCTATCGCTCATCCCGCCCCAGGCCCTGCAACTGCGGCAGGATCCCGGGATGGGGCCGGTCAGTGACGTATTGAGCTTGGATGCGGAGCGTTCATTGGTGAGTAGCCTGGAGGGGCGTTTGTGGTTGTGGGAGAAGGGAGAAAAAAGGGAAATAGAGTTGGTGGATGAACAGGGAAACAGGGCGATCAGCCACCTGCGCCAATTGGGATTGGACGGGCAGGGACAGGTGTTTGCCGGTGGGGACCAGGGGCTGATCCAATTGGGAAGTAGGGATGAATTGAGGTCCGGAAGAATAGAACTGAAGGCGGCATCCTGGGATCACCGGGACTCCTTGAATGAGGTGGAAGGGAACTGGCTGAAAGGCGCGATCAAGACTTTTTGGGTCGATGCGGAAGGAGCCGTATGGTTTGCGCTTCCTTCCCGGCTCTACCGGCTCACGCCGGAGCAGCAGGTTGAATTGCGCTTTCCGACCCGGTACCTGACCCGGGTGCAGGCCCTGGTCCCCGGGAAGGGCGGGATTTGGTTTGGTGGAATGAACGGCCTGGTCTATTGGAATGGAAACGACCAGGACCAGGTGGTCTCCTGGCCTTGGGAGGAGGGCGTGATCCTCGCCCTGTCCACCGATTTACCCAACCACCTCCTGGTGGGGACCGACGGCAACGGCCTGTGGGGGCTGGACATCCGAACGGGGCGCCATGCGAGATGGCCGGGGACAGAAGATGCCATCGTGCGCGACATCCAGGTCCGGGAAGGCAAGATTTACCTCGCCACGCACGAAGGCTTAAAAGTGCTGCCCTTGTCCCCGGAGAAAACGGACCAAATCCAGGTGCTGAGGAGCGAACACGGGCTGCCCGACAACAAGCTCGACCGCTTGCATTTCCGGGGGGATACCCTGCTGATGTGTGGCCGGGGCGGCCTGAGCTGGCTTGCATTGGATCAATTGTCCCGTCAACCCAACCATCCGCCCATCCAGATCACCGAGATTCTGGTCAATGGAAAGCCGCCCACCACCGATCATCCCCGGCGCTTCCCCCACCGCCAGAACCAATGGGAATTCAGGTTTCTGGCGCGGTCCTATTTGAGCCAGGGGCAGCTGCATTACCGGTACCGCTTGCGCGGCCACAACGAAGCGTGGAGTACCACGGTCCACCGGGAAATCGCCTACGCCGCCCTGCCGCCGGGAGAATATACCTTCGAGGTCGTGGCCGAATCCGTCACCGGCGACCAAAGCCTGGTCCCCGCGACCTGGAGCTTCGAGATTCGGCCGCCCTGGTGGACGACGGGACAGGCCATCGGGGGCGGCTTCGTACTGCTGGTCCTGCTCAGCCTGGGCGTTCTGGCCTGGGTCCGCTACCGGGGCCGCCAGAAACTTCAGCTGCACCAGCAGATGGCGGCCCTGAAACTGGAAGCCCTGCAAGGCCGGATGAACCCGCACTTTATCTTCAACGCCATGAATGCCATCCAGAGCTTCATGCTCAACAACGATACCCGCCTCGCGAACCGCTATTTGGTGCAGTTTGGCGGGCTGATTCGGAGCTATCTGGATCATGCAGACCTGCGTTTCTTGTCCTTAGAGGAAGAATTGGAGATGCTGAAAAAGTACATCGAATTGTCCCAGCTCCGTATGCCCGACCTCTTTGACTTTCACCTGGATATTTCTCCCCGGATCGACCCGGAAACGACCCTGACCCCAAACTTTCTCCTCCAACCGCTGGTCGAGAATGCGATCCTGCACGGACTGCGCAACAGGAAAGAGAAGGGAAATCTCTATCTGCGGATTCGGGAAAAAGGGGAGGGGATCCTCATCGAGGTGGAAGATGACGGGATTGGCCGGGCGGCCGCGGCCCGCATCAAGCAGGTCCGCAAACAACCGCGCTCCCACGGATTGGAGATTGTGCGGAACCAAATCAATACCTTGAACAAGTTGCCGGGAATCACATTGGAGATGGAAATCCTGGATCTGAAGGACGAACACGGAAACGCAACCGGAACCCGAGTAGACATATGGCAAACTCAATTGGACGCATAAGCAAAGGCCCCTTGCGGGCAGGTATCGTAGAAGACGAGCGCCACAGCCTGGACACCCTCCAACGTCTCCTGGCCCTTCAGTGCCCCGAGGTGGAGGTGGTCTTTGCCGCTTCCAGTGTCGCCGAGGCCCGGACTGCGCTCGACCAGGACGCCATTGACCTGTTGTTTTTGGACATCGAAATGCCGGGAGGCAGCGGCTTTGACCTCCTGGAAGGGCTGGAGCAGATTGACTTTGAGATTGTTTTCACCACTTCCCACGCCGACTATGCCATCCACGCCATCAAATTCTACGCCCTGGATTATCTCCTGAAGCCGATCGGAATGGAAGAGTTGGGAGAAGCAGTGGGGAGGGTGCACGGGAAAAAAGAAAGAATGGCCCGACCCGAAGTCGTGGACGCCATGAAGGGATGGATTCTGCCCGGCGCCCCCCGCGATACCAAGATGGCCTTTCCCGTGCGGGATGGCCTCATGTTCCTGCACCTGGCCGATATCATCCGCTGCGCTTCGGACGGCCGCTATACCTGGATCTTCCTCCAGAATGGACAGAAGCACCTGATTTCCCGCCACCTGAAGGAGTTCGAAATCCTACTGGCCCCCTATGGATTTGCCCGCATCCACCAACTCCATCTGATCAACCTCTACCACGTAGAAAGGTACCAGAAGGGCGAAGGCGGCATTGTCACCCTCACGGGTGGGACCGAGGTCGAAGTCGCCCGCCGTCGGAAAAAAGCCTTTCTGGACCGCCTCGCCCGGCTTTGAGTTCCTGCCACCACTTTTTACCTGAAACCGACCACTTCCGTCCCCAAACCTGCCGCCCCTGACGTATGGCTCGACGGAAGGGAGAATTGTGGCGTAGTTGGAGAAGAATTCAGATTAAAATCTAAAACCATGAATGAAAAACCTCTCTTCTCCAACCTTTGGAAAATCCTCGCCCTGGGCCTCGTGGCCCTGCTGCCGGTCGGGGCATTCGCGCAGTACTCCCTGTACGGGATCAGCGGCCAGACCAAGGTCGCCGAAAACCTGAATGGCGGCCCGGCCGTCCTGGATCCGTCCGATTACTTTGGGAAAGCCGTCGCCAACATCGGCGATGTAGACGGCAATGGCGTCCCCGATTTAGCGGTATCGGCCGAAGGCGACGACGATGGCGGCTCCAACAAAGGGGCGGTCTATATCCTCTTTATCGACGCCAGCGGAAGCGTGATGGGGACCAACAAAATCTCCCAGACCGCCGGTAACTTCACCGGCAACCTCAACGCCAGCAACAACAATTTTGGCCGGTCGGTGGTCGGCATTGGCGACCTCAACAAGGACGGCACGCCGGACATCTTAGTGGGGGACGACGGCGACGACGACGGTGGCTTCAGTCGGGGCGCAGTCTATGTCCTTTTCCTTCAGCCGAACGGCAATGTGGCGGGCCACGCCAAGATTTCCAGCACGGTCGGTGGCTTCACGGGGCCATTGGACAACAACGATGATTTCGGCCGTTCGGTGGGCTATATTGGTGACCTGGATGGGGACGGCTTCATCGAAGTGGCCGTCGGAGCCAACCACGACGACGACGGGGGCAGTGGCCGTGGAGCGGTCTATATCCTGTCCCTGAATGAAAGCGGCAAAGTCATCGCCGAACAGAAGATTTCGGATACGCAGGGCAACTTCCTGGGCATCCTCGACAACAACGACCGCTTTGGGTCTGAGGTGGCCGGCATTGGTGACCTGGACGGAGACGGATTCCCGGACATGGTGGTCTCGGCACCCAACGACGACGATGGCGGAACGGATCGCGGAGCGGTCTACGTCCTGTTCCTCGAACCCACCGGCCATGTACACCACCACGCCAAGATCTCGGATACCCAGGGCAATTTCCTCGGTGCCTTGGACAACTACGACAACTTTGGATTGGGTGTCTATCCCATGCCCGACCTGGAATGTACCGGCCATATTGGATTGGCAGTGGGAGCCTGGCGGGACGACGATGGCGGCACGGACAAAGGCGCCGTGTGGATGATCAATCTCAACCCGAATGGCACCGCCAACGGCCACTGGAAGATTGCCGAGAACCAAGGGGGATTTGTGGGGCCGCTGAACAATATCGACCGCTTTGGCATGTCAATCACCAATATGGGCGACATCAATGGCGACAACATCGCTGACATTGTGGTCGGGATGCGGCACGATGATTACGGCGGTACGGACCAAGGTTCCGTCTGGATCCTGAATGGATTGGGCCAGCGCTGTCCCACCGGAAAGGCCGTTCCCCAACCGAAGTTGGTAGATGGTCCGCTCCAGGTCAAGGTCTACGACCTGACCGGCCGCTTGATCTGGGAGGGAGACTCCCCCTCGGCTACCTTGGAGCAGATTCCGCCCCAATTGCCGCGGCAGCAGCTGTTGATCGTCCAGTACTGGCAGGACGGTGAGCTGTTCCAAACGGAAAAGCGGGTGGTGGAATAAGGAATTCTGCCACCGGGCGACAGCCCTGACAATGCAGGCCATTGTGTACAAAGAGGGAATTGCTACGACCGGGTAGCAATTCCCTCTGTTCGTGTGGACAGGGACGGGAGAGTTGCGTTATGTTCCCCTCATTTTCCCTCCACCTATCCCCAAATCTATTCCTCGTAAATGTCATACTTCGCTTTGAAGGCATCTATCCCGCCTTGGGCCGCGAAGTCTTCTTTGGTCATGGTGGAGAGTGCTTCCAGGAACTGATCGAACTGACCGTTCTTGAAAAGGGTCAGCATCTTGCCGCCCCCAGGACATTTCGCCTCGTGCCAGACATTCGGGAAGACCGTGATGGTATCGCCCGGGCCGAGGAGGACCGTTTCATCGTCGAAGATGAGCTCCATTTCCCCTTCCAGCATATAAAAGACCTCTGTCATCACCTTGTGGTGGTGGCGCTTCAGGTGGAAACCCGGCTTGATCTTGTCCTCGACCATGCAGAGCTCGCCGTTGGTCTCCCGCGAAGAGACCTTGACAAAGCAGTGGTCCTGGGAGTAATCGTAATTTTCTCCCTCTCCTTTGCGAACCAGTGTTTTCGTTTTCATGCCAGAATAATTGAATGGTGGAGAATGGGTGAAGTCAATGGGCCTCGGTCCGAAACAGAGCCGGGGCAGCAGAAGCGGAAAATTACGGAGCGTATGCCAACCAAGGGCAGGAACTTTTCAACGCCGGGCGGATAGAAGATTCCCGATGGCCTTACTCAATGCAAATCCGGCGGGTCGCCAGAATTCCTCCGTCGCCGATCACCGAGACGAGGTATACCCCCGCCGACAGTTCGCCCAGATCCATTTCCCCTTCGATCCCATCCATCTCAATTCGCCGGAGCGTCCGGCCGGTGAGGTCCCGGACCAACAGGGTAGGAGCGCCCAAGGAGGCATCTATCCGCACCCGCAACTGGCCGCGGGTGGGATTCGGCCACAGGTCCAGTCCGATGGCTTCAATCGGACCTTCGTTACTGACCAATTCGGAGACCGTCAGGATCTCAATCCCGCCAAACTTGGCGACAATGAACAGGGAGTCCCGTGAGATGATCTCGGTGACGGCAAAATCTTTCGAGCCGTCAAATTCCTCCAGCCAGGTACTCGTCCCATTGGCCACGCGAAAGGCATTGACCGTCTGCGACGGCAGAATATCTGGTCCGGTTTGCAGCACGATGCCCTGCGAAAAGCTCATGTCCTGAGACGTACTCGTCCCGCCGGACCCGGCGAGCAAGGGGAGGGGCGCCAAGGGATTGCTGATGTCGTAGGCATAGTGGCCATTGCTGGGGAAGGGCTGGCCGGTGTAGAGCCGGTCTTGGGCCGTATCGAGGGCGAGGGTAAATGCAGCCCCGTTGATGCTCTGCACGAAACTGGGCAGGGCGGGGTTGCTGAGGTCGAGGATGTGGAAACCCGTTTCCGTGGCGATATAGAGGGCCCCCTGGTGGATCGCCAATTCCCGCAGACCGTACGGACCCGGGGTGGGGAGGACAATGGAATCGGAAAGGAAGGGTTTGTTTTTGTCCGCATGGTCCACGACGTACAGGTTTTGGCCGGCGGAAATATAGCTGAAGTCGGTGCTGTGGACCACGTGCTGCACTCCGGCGACCGGAATGGGAGCGGTTCCGAGCGCATTGGGGATGGCCGGGTCGGTCAGGTCAAATATCCGGAAGGTATTGTCGGGGCCGCCCGTCAAAAAGAGGAAATCGCCCTCGGCATCGATGCGGTTGGCATAGTTTCCGCCGTACCCCACCGACGACAGGGACTGGGGATTGGCCGGATCGCTCAGGTCGAAAATCTGGATATTGGAGAAGCCGGGATTGACGTACAAATGGTCTCCGTAGAGGGCCACTTCGAACGCAGGGGAGACATTCAACGCGGCGATTTCGGCGAGGACTCCATTTTGAGCGGAGAGAAATGAACAAAACAGCAAGGCAAAGAGGGAGAGCAAAAAACGTTGGTTCATGGAGGTTTGAGGTTGCGTCACTTCTTCACTGGGCCGGGTGGAATCGGGAGCCGGGAAGTGAAAAAGAAGGGTCAAATAGTCCTGTTGTGGCGCGGGGAGGTAAATAGGGGAAAGTTCCGGGGAAATGAAAGGGACACCGCCGAACATCTTACCCGTTCAGTGACTCAGTTTTCGCTCCATGATTTTCAATTTCTTCCCTTGATCCTCTTGCTTTGTTCCCCATTGCCCCCAAAAACGACCCTGCTTCCATTGCATTGTACTGCTTTCCCCCATCCAATTTGAACCGTCTCCAACGCACGAATGCCCCCCAGCAACCGGCCGGGGGGATTCGCACACAAGGTTCAGCCGTAGGGGGAAACCACCCCCCGCTACGGCTCCGCGCCCGGACGGGAATCCCGTTCCAGGTGACGCGGCCTAAGTCTTGGCTGGGCCCAAGGTCTCAGATAGCCGGACCATTTCGGTCCTGCATCCGCCCCGGAGCCCACCCAGGTCACGTTTGAATTGAACACGAACGGTCACCCCACGACCCGTCAGGAAGTGGGGGCCGTAGATTGATACCCTTCGCCCAAGTTTTGTTACCCCGGGGTAGAAAATATTTGGAAGGTAGAGGAACGGATGGGGCGGAGAAGCAAATGGAGATGAATGGGAAGGAGGCAGGAAAAGGGCTTTGTGGAACCATTCCTGGCATCCGGTCCTTTCGCCCAGCCCTTCAGGTGGTCGTGCCCAATGGACCCGTAGGGTTTTCCCAGCCTTGAGATGAATTCATTCAGGTAGACACCCGAATGAATTTACCGGGGCGCCGGGCGAATTTACCTCGGCGCTGGGCTCATTTGGGTGCGTACCTAAATTCATTTGCCTTGGCGTAGGGATCATTTACCTCGGCGCTGGGCCAATTTGGGTCGTGACCCAAATGAATTTACAAACGGGCCGGGCCAATTCGCCTCGGACCCGAATTAATTCGGGTCGGCACCCAAATTAATTCGCCTCGGCGTAGGGCCAATTTACCTTCGCGTTGGGACCTCCCACCTATATTTGAAGATCATTCAGAATCCAGTGCTTTTATTTCTCAATCGAACCCATTTGCCAAATATCCTACGGCACCCATTTTTCCGCCATTTCCCCCTCCATTGCATTTCTCCCTTCAATCATTCTCCTCCACCAGCACCTATGACCGACGCAGGAGCAATCACCCACCGGACTTTCACCGGCTGGAGCTAAGGGGCCATTTTGATCAGTTTCTTCGTGGCATTTCCGAACTCACTTTCAGCCCGGAGGAAATATATGCCAGGGGGCAATGTCGCGTAGATATCCGGGTCTGCGGCCAGCACGTACTCCCCCGGAGCTTGGCGGCCGACATCATATTGAAAGAGGGTACGCCCCTGTAAATCCACGAGGGAGAAGGAGAGTTCACTTCCTTGGGCGAGGCTATACGCCACGGTGGGCACCTCCCGGAAGGGATTGGGATAGACTTCGAGGCCCCAAAGCTGCTCCGAAACTTCCGCCGCATTGACGAGGGCGCTGAGGTTGACATCGTCGAGCCAGAGGTTCTGGCCACCCCCGGAGATCGCCCTGAATTGAAAGCGTACCTGGGTGCGACCGGCATATGTATCCACTGGAATTTCCACGTAGGACCACTGAGAGCTATCGGCAGGCACAAACCGGGCGTTGATTCCGTTTCCGCCCACACTCGCCAATTGGGTGCCAGCGCGTTGCCAGAGGAGATTCCAGTTCGCACCACAGTCCACGGAGGCCCGGACTTGCAGGGTATCAATATTGTTGAATGCGCTAAAGCGCTTATAGGCATACCTCCAGCTCAGATTCGCCGTCGCAACGCCAGACAAATCAAAGGCGGCGGTGTTGAGGCTGTAGAAAGCGCCTTGGTTAGGGTTCCCAAACAATTCCAACTGCATACTGAAGGCATCGCTGTAAGCAGCCTCGTTGCTCTTCCGCCAGTTCAAGGTATCCGCCAAGTTTTCGGGGTACCAGCCGTCCGGATAGTCGGGGACATTGTCAAAGTTCTCGCTGAGGGGAGGAAGTTGGGTTTCCTGAACGGTAATGAACGCTGTTTCGGTTCGGGAATCGGTTCCTTTGGCATTGGTCACCTCCAGGCCCACGCTGTAAGTGCCCGTTTGGGCCCATGTCACCACCGGATTCTGATCGGTTGAAGTGGCGGGAATGCCTCCCGGGAAGGTCCAGTTCCAACTGCTGGGAGGGCCATTGCTCAGGTCGGAGAAGGTAACGGGCTGCCCGACACACGTTGTCCGCGCATCGGCAGAGAAATTGGAGGTTGGGGGGCAAGTAGAAGCAAGGGTCCCATCACAACCTGTCGCCGACAGGTTCGCGGCCGAGCTGAGGTTGGAGCGGTAGGTTGTGTAAAAGAAGTCCATCCGGTCTTTCTGACCTTGGGTGAATTGGCCGGTGACACACGACCCAATGGCGTAGTCCATGTAGTTGTCCACTTGATTGGGGAGATCAACCGGAGACTCGATACAGGTATTGGGGCTCCCGGAACAAACGGTATTGGGGTCACTTGATTGCGGGGTATCGCATACTTCATCTCCCAAAAAGGAGCAGTCGCTGGCATTCACCCCCGAACAGCCCCCTTGAAAGGGATGGTAGAGCCCCAACCAATGGCCCACCTCATGCGTTGCGGTCCGCCCGGCGGAAACCGGACTCCGCACGAAATACTGGGCTCCGACGACCACACCATCCAGTTCCGGCTGGGAGGGCAATTGGTCGGGAAAAGTGGCATACCCCACGATCAGTCCCAGTTGGGCCTGGGTGACGATTTCTGTGGGTACCCAGAGGTTCAGGTACATGTTGGGATCCCATTGGATCAATCCCTTGAGGAGGGCCTGGTCCGCAAAGTCATGGGAGGCGAGGCCGGGGTTGACAATGCGGTTGATGCCAGTGGTCGCGCAGCCTTGGGGATCGATGCTGGCCAGACAGAATTGGTATTCGGTATCCACTCCGGCTCCGTCCCCCGGCGTGCCGGCGATCTTCCGAAAGTCTTCGTTGAGTACCTCGATTTGGGTCTGGATGTCGGCATCCGAAAGTTCATTCACGATGGAAGACTGGATGACGTGCACTACGCAGGGGATCGTTTTGACGTTGCGGGTCCCCGCAGTGTCGGGACGGGTGGCCATAAAGTCTTGGTATTGGCGTTGGACAGCCCGGTAATCGGCCTCTTCTTCCGGGTGTTGGTGGAAGTAAGCGGCATCGCGTTCGGCTGTTCCGCAAAAATCACCCTGTTGGGCCGCCACGGATTGCCCCATCCCGGGCAGTAGCAAGAGGAGCATCCATAAAACAACCAGCTCTTGAGAGGGAAATTGCTGACTCATGTACTTACGTTCTATTATTTGACTATTCCCAGAGCTTGTTCAATCTGGTCCAAAGATACCGTTCCAGGAGGGGAATCCGTATTTCAAGGCATGTTCAGTCGCGCATTTATCAATCCATGTTATTTTCTAAACAATTCGTTGGGTTGTGCTTCATTCTCCAGCCTTGGTTCCAATGTTCTGAAAGTGGGGACAACCGGCGGCAGCGGCTTCTTCCTGAACTTCCTGGGGAATGACCTGGGAGAGGTCTTTGCGGCGGTATTTGACGATGGTGGTAGCTGGATGGGCAAGGCCTTTGCCAAATATTTGAACCGGATTTTCCGTGATCAGTTCCAGCTCAAACTGTTGGAGAAGTAACCCGACAATGGTCATCATCTCATTCTGAGCAAAACTCATTCCAGCACATTTGTGTACGCCCCCGCCAAAACCACAAATCAGATTTCGGTGGGAACGGTGTTCTGCCCGGTCGGGAGAAAACCGCAAGGGATCATACGCGTCAGGCTGGGAAACATAGGAGGGGTGACGTTGGAGAATGCCAACTCCCAGAATAACGGTCCAGTTCTTGGGGATAATGAACTGTCCCATCTGGAGCTCGCGATCAGTCATGCGGAAAATCTGATCGGCTGAGGGCTGGAGGCGAACCGACTCATCGATGGCCCACTTCAGGTGGGGCATCTGGACCATGCTTTTGATGGAGATGCCTTGCCCGTAGGGCAAGTTTTCCCCCAACTCGGCCAGCACCTTTTCGAGGTGGTTCGGGTGTTGGAGCAGATGGATGATCACCCAGGCAGTCTGGTTGGCGGTGGACTCATGTCCTCCGAGGAGCATGGACATTACATTGGCGAGGGCTTGTTCGTTGGTGGCCTTACTCCCGTCTTTGAAGGGGACGGTCAAAATATCCTGTAGA
The DNA here is from genome assembly GCA_963923035.1 of uncultured bacterium. Lineage (GTDB taxonomy): Bacteria > Bacteroidota > Bacteroidia > J057 > JADKCL01 > CAWUKT01. The sequence goes on along the minus strand of CAWUKT010000004.1, from coordinate 94,441 downwards.
ACATCGTGGTAGCGATCAGGATGCTGTCTTCGTTCCTTGAGGATAGGAGCCAGGACCTTGGCAATGGCTTTTCGGGCCCTTGCCCGGCGGAAATTCTTGGGGTGAGGAAGTCCTGTTGGTAAAATAGGATCCAAGGACCGCGCCAGTGTATTGAAATGCGTCCAAAACTCTTTCCCGATGGATTCGTGGTTTTCATGCCCGAGGATACACCGGCTGATCACTTGCTGGGTGACCTTGGGCATTTCCCGGGAAAGGTCCACCGTTCCTTCCTCACCGAGTTGGTCCAACCAAAGTTGAACTGTGTAATTGAATACTTCCAGGTAATGGAGGAGTTTCTCCCTTGTAAATGGAGCATACAGCATGGGACGTTCATTGACATAGGATTCGGGATCTATGACCAACCCAATGTCTCCAATGGCCTTCCGGAAATAGGCCTGGGCCCGGGCGAGGTTCAAGGATTTATCCGTTTCTTTGAAGTACTTGCCCGCCAGCTCAGGATCAGCGATGACAGCGGCCTTCTTGGGACCAAGTTTGATGGCAAATACGGAACCAAACTCATGGAATCCCCGTTGGTACAACTTAAATCGATTCCTCTGAAACTCAGGTAGGTGACCAAGTACAGGGAGCGCTTTACTGACAAAGGATGGTTTTTGCATGGAGAAAATGTTTAGATGTGAATGCTACTGTCCTGGCAGTAAGAATCGATTCCCCCTGAAGGGGATAGATCGTTTCTTACTGTTGTGAAATCACTCCTGATTGAAGTGGGGACAACCGGCGGCCGCGGCTTCCTCCTGAACTTCCTGGGGAATGACCTGGGAGAGGTCTTTGCGGCGGTATTTGATCAGGGCAGGACCGCAGCGGGGAAAGCCGGCACCGTAGGAGTGAACGGGGTCTTTGGTCACCAACTCCAAATCATATTGCTGCAGGAGCAGGGCGGCGATGCCAGTCATTTCGTTTTTCGCCAGACTCATCCCGGCGCATTTGTGTACCCCGCCTCCAAATCCATAGATCAGGTTCCGGCTGGCTCCTTTGTCGGGGCGATCCGGAGAATACCGCATGGGGTCGTAGTCATGGGGATGCTCGAAGTAGTCGGGATGGCGATGGAGCACCCCCGGATAGAGGATCACCATCCAGTCCTTGGGGATGGTAAAGCCATCGACTTCATACTCCGCATCGGCCATCCGCATGATCATGTCCCCCGAGGGCTTCAGCCGGGTGGTCTCGTCAATGGCCCACCTCAGGTAGGGCATCTGGGCCATACTTTTGGCCGTGATGCCAGTGCCATAGGGCATTTTTGCATCGATTTCGGCCTGGACCCGCTTGAGGTAGTCCGGGTGTTGGAGCAAATGGATGATGACCCAGGCTCCCTGGGCGGAAGTGGTCTCATGCCCGGCGAGGAGCAGGTTGAGCACGTATGAGAGGCACAATTCATCACTGGCCAGTCTACCATCCTTGAGTGGAACATTGACAAGTTCCTTGACGATGTCGTTGTACTGTTCGGGATGTTCCCGGCGCGCCTTGATGATCGGAGCCAGGACCTTGGCAACCGCTTTTCGGGCCTTGTTCCGCCGGTAGTTTTTGGGGTGGGGGAGATTCGGTGGAATCATGTGGTCGATGTTCCTGCCGAGGGTAAAAAAATGTTCCCAAAACTCTTCCCCAATGGATTCGTGAGTTTTATTGCCGAGGATACACCGGCTGATGATTTGCTGCGCCAAATATTCCATCTCGCGGGCGAAATCCATTGTTCCTGCTGTCCCCAATTTGTCCAACCAGAGTTGGACCGCATAATTGATTACCTCGAGGTAGTAGAGGAGCTTTTCCCTCGTAAAAGAGGCATAGAGCATGGGGCGTTCATTGAGGTAGGTTTCGTTGTCCATCAGAACGCCGATTTCACCAACAACTTTTCGGAAATGCTTGTTGGGACGTTGAAGGTTCAGCGACTTATCCGTTTCCTTGAAGTATTTCTTCACATGCTCCGGATGGGTGAGAACGGCTGCCTTCTTTGGGCCCAGTCGGATGGAAAAGATTGAGCCGGCCTCTTCAAATCCGCGGGTAAAGAGTTGAAACCGGTCTTTGGTGAATTCGCCCATGTGTCCGAAGATGGGCTTTGCTTTGCTAAGCATCGGTGGTTTTGGCATGAGGAAAATGTTTAGAGGTGAATATTTGTGGAGGAATGTCGATTCCGGGGGGAATTGTTTTGGATCAAGGTTTGGTTCCGGTGACAATGGACCAATATCCTTGGGTGGGAATGACTTCGATTTGCTTAAACCCGATGTCATATAGAAGATCAGTCAATTCCTTGCCGGAATACTGCTGTCCTTTCATGGTGAGAAACATTGTAGCGTTGTAGTTGGCGATCAACTTGGGGCCCTTTTTGTCATCATCGTAGAGCATTTCATGGATCAGGATTCGTCCGCCTGATTCCAGGGCATCAAAGCTCTTTTGCGCGAGGAACCTGCCCTGCTCGTAGGACCAGTCGTGGAAAATATTGGAATAGAAGTGGGCATCGGCAGGAGGGAGTTTGCTGTTCCATAGGTCATAGACCAATGTTTTGCCCCGGTCGCCCACGCCGTACTGTTCAAAGTATTGCTCGGTCAATTTGCAGACGGGCTCCAGGTCCAGGACCATAGCTTCCAGATCAGGCCATTTTTGCAGGGCCGAGATAGCATGGGCTCCACTGCCCCCGGCGATGTCGAGCAATCGGAGCCCGCCGGACAGATCTATTTTTTCGATCCACCACTTACTGGGCGCATAACTCATTTGGTGCATGTTTTCAGTAAACCATGCCGCCCGTTCCATGTCATGCTCAAACGTATCGAAGGATTTAAACCTTTGGTCTCCGGTTAGGATGAGGTGTTTGAGCCCCTCATACGAGTCAATTTGTTCGATCCCTACTATTTTAACGGCTTCGATCACGCTCCCAAAGTAGTAAGGGCTCTCCCGGACCAGGTATTTCCGGGCCAGGGGACTTAGGAAATAGACGCCATCAATCAATTCCAATAAATCATTCGACCGCAAGACCGAAAGTATGGCCATGGTCGCCCGATCAGAAATTTCCAATTGAGAGCTCACTTCCGGCGGGGAAATTCCCTCTGCGCCTATCAGCTCGAACAATCCCAGTTCATGGGCAATAATCAGAGTATTGGTGGCGATCCTCGCCATAAGAAGGTCATATATGACTCCTTCGTCAAGGTGATGGGCAATGTCTAATTCACGGGTGGGCATACTATCTTTGATTAAGGATTTGATGGATTTTGTAGGTGAATTCAAAGGGAAATGGCCTTCTCGCCGGGTTTGGTTCCGGTGACAATGGACCAGTAGGCTTGGGTGGGGATGACTTCGATGTCGGTGAATCCAGCGTTGCCCAGAAGGCTCCTCAGCTCTGGCCCGGAATATTGTTGCCCCTCCATCGTGGCGAACATGGCAAAATTGTAGTTGGCGATGGTAGGGGGACCACTTTTGTCATCATCGTACAGCATCTCGTGGATAATGATCTTACCGCCCGGTTCAAGGGCGTGGAAGCTCTTTTCAGCCAGAAACTGTCCCTGCTCGTAGGACCAGTCGTGAAAAATATTGGAGTAGAAATGAACATCGGCTGGAGGCAGCTCGCCCTCCCACAGGTCATACTGCACGGTTTTTCCGCGCCCATTCAATCCGAACCGAGAGAAATACTCCTCTGTGTGGGGAAGCACTGTCTCCATGTCCAATACCGTGGCTTCCAGCTGAGGCCACTTTTGCATCGCCGTGATGGCATGGGCCCCGCTTCCCCCGGCAATGTCCAGGAGGCGGGTATGGGCCGACAGGTCAATGGCTTCCACCCACCACTTACTCGGCGCAAAGCTCATGTTGTGCATGGTCTCAGTCATGTGCCCCGCGAATTCGTCCGTTTGGCGGGCAAGATCGAAGATGTCGATATGCTTTTCGTCGGTCAGGATCAATTTCCGAACGGCTTCGAACGAGTAGACCTTCTCAATGACCTGGAACATTTTACCAAGGCGACCACTGTAAAAAGGGCTGTCCCGGAGGAAGTACTTTCTGGTTACCGGCGTCAGATGGTATTTCCCGGCAACCACCTTCAGCAGTTCGAGCGATTGTAAAACCGAGAGCACACTCTGGGCAGAGCGGGCCGAGATGCCCAAATGCTCCTGAATTTTTTCTCGCTCCCTTCCTGTTTCACTGAGGTATTCGAATAGCCCCAGTTCCTCAGCGGTAATCAGGACATACCGGGGAATCATCCCGTAGAAGATGTCGTAGAGTACGCCTTCACCTACGCTTGTATCCTGAGTAGTTTCCAAAGAGTCTGTTTGATTCATCTTATCTGTTTGATTCATCTTATCTGTTTGATTTATCTTATTGGTGTTTGTACAAGTCCCAGCGTTGATTCTGAATAAACCCAACCGTATCTCTCAGCAGTTGGTCCGTGGGGCGGTCTTCCTCAATCGGGTCAAAAAATGCTTCCATGTCCTTCAGGAATTCCCGGATTTGGGGGCTCAAATCTTCTTCTTTGAGTTCCTTTTGTTTGATTCGAGCCCAGACCCCCTGGACCGCTGCCAACAGGGTCGCGGCGATGACCTGCTCGGTCAGTTGGAGGATGCGGAGGCAGTCCCGGGCCGAAATCGTGCCCATGCTGACCTTGTCCTGGTTGTGGCATTCGGTGGAGCGGGAAAATACACTGGCGGGCATGGTCAGCTTGAGGGCCTCTGCGGTCCACGCCGAGCACCCAATTTGGATGGCCTTGAATCCGTGGTTGATTGACGCGCGTTCGGGCCCCGACATGCTGAGGTTCCGGGGAAGGCCATTGTTCATCTTCACATCCACGAGCAAGGCGATTTGCCGGTCGGCGAGGTCAGCGAGGTTGGCCACGCAGTTCTTCATCGAGTCCATCGCCAGGGCAATGTGTCCGCCGTAGAAGTGCCCGCCGTGCAAGACATGCTCCCCGATGCCATCGATGATGGGGTTGTCATTGGCGCTGTTGAGCTCATTTTCGATCAGGGTCCGGAAGAAGGGAAGGGAATCCCTGAGCACGCCAATGATGTGCGGGGCACAGCGAATGGAGTACCGGTCCTGGAGCCGGGGCATGTTCCGGGGATGGGCATTGTGGTTCAGGTCGGCTTGGACCCATTTGGCGATTTCCTGCTGACCTGGGTGGGGCTTGACCCGAAAGAGCAACTGGTCGAAGTGGTGGCTGTTGCCGAGCAGGGCCAGCGAGGAGAGGGCGGTGATCCGGCTGGAAAGCCGGGTCAGGTACTCGGCGCGGTCAAATGCCATGCAGGCCAGCGCGGTCATGACCGCGGTCCCATTCATGACGGCGAGTCCTTCTTTGGGACGTAGCCGTATGGGTTTGAGTCCGGTTCGGGCAAATGCTTCCGAGCTCGGAATGATTTCGCCTTCGAAATAGACATCCCGTTCTCCGATCAGGGCACCGGCCACATAGGAAAGGGGGGTAAGGTCGCCACTGGCGCCAACCGATCCCTCCTGGGGGATGACCGGAACAATGTCCTTGTCGAGCATGTCCCGGAGCAAGCCCAGCAGGTCCCAACTGACTCCTGAGAAGCCCTGGGACAGGGAGGTCAGCCGGGCGCCCAATATGGCCCTGCCTTCTTCTTTGCTGAAATATTCTCCCAAACCACAGCCATGGTAGCGGGAAAGGTTGACGGGCAATTGTTCGATCAAGGTTCGGGGAACTTCTACGGTGACGGAGTCCCCGTAACCGGTGGTGACGCCATAGATATGACCATTTTCCGCGAGGAGGTTGTCCAAAAAGCGCACTGCCTGGTCGATTCTGCGGGTAAACCCGCTGTCATCGCTCAATTTTGTACCCACCTTCTTCTGAGACAATCCTACGATGTCCTCAATGGCAACTCTTCCCTTCCCAAATTCTACGTTACTTTTCATTTCCATTCTTTTTTTGATTCATTAAGTGTTGGTTGGTTTGTAGGTGTCAGGTCAGCCCAAAGCCACATTTCCCCACCGCATCAAAATCATTCCGTTGTTGGAGGCAAATCCATGGTTATAGACCAGGATGAGATCGTTTTCTCGAATTTTCCCTTCTTGTTGGGCATGGAAGAGTGACGCCAGGAAAGAAACCCCGGAGACATTGCCGTAGCGGGGAAATACGTCAATGGTCTTTTCTTTGGGGATGCCCAGTTCGCTGCAAAAGAAGGAGCTGTACCAACCGGTAGCATTGAAGGAGAAGTAGAAATCGATATCGCCCAATTCATCGCGGTATTCAGCGGTAAATTCGTCGAGCATTTCTTTCAAATAGGTCTGGGTGAGATCTGCGACCTTGCTTCCCGTTCCCCGGGTAAACACGATTTTTCGCTCAGGTTCCCCCGCCGGGGTGAGCCCCAGGTCATTGTGGATGAGCCCCAGGCTTCGGTGGGAATTCAAAAATTTCGACGCAATGACTCCTTGAGATTCCTTCAATTCAGAGACTATAAATGCTCCCGTCCCATCTCCGATCGCAAAAGACTTGCTGGTACTTTTGTCCATGAATCGGGAGTAGGAGCAGGTGTTGACTACCAGAATATGCTCATAGAGACCAGAAGCGATGGAGTTGCGGGCCATCTCTAAACCGAGCAGAGATCCGGTGCAGGTCGAATTCAAGCTCCAGCACAGGCCACCGAAGTCAAGTTCTCGGGCCAGGTAGGCGGCGTCGCCCTCATCGACATGCTCTGGGAGCATGGAATTGACGATGATCATTCCAATCTGATCGAGGGACATGTTTGCGGCTGCCAATACCTTGTTCACAGCCTTTTGGGCAAGGTCAAGGATGGATTCTCCGTCTTTCAAAACCCTCCGCTCTTTTGCTCCTCCAAAGGGATCGTTCCGAAATGGCAGAACGGCTCGGTCCCAGTTGCTGACCAGTTCACCCGGATCAGGATTGGCATAATGACTGGTGGTTGCCTTGGCCGTAACGACTTCAGGATAATTCTCAAGCCAGAAATCATTGGTTCTAACTTGTTCCGGGAATTCCACCGCCAGGGCAGCGATTCCAATTGCATTTCTCTCCTTCATGTTCACTTGTTTTTTTTTAAAACTCGACACCCTCGCCCCAATGGGAGCGGGCACATTTCGATCGATGACCATGTCCAGCACGTAAGGGACCTCCGCCAACATGGCTTCTTCCAGGGCAGCGATCAGCTCGACTTCATCTTTTACCCGGATGCCCCGGGCGCCCAGGCTTTCCGCAAAGGCGACAAAATCAGCCGGAGGGATGTCGCAATCCACCTCCTTCATACCCTGGAGGCGGTTTCCCTGGCGACACATATTGTAGCCGCCGTCGTTCAACACGATCCAGATAGAATTGATCTTGTATTTGACCGCCGTATTGACCTCGGTGCCATTCATCAGCATGGCCCCATCTCCAACGATGGCGATGGCTTTGCGGTCTTTGTTGGCCAGTGACAGTCCAAGGACACCGGCCACGGCATGCCCCATCGAGGCATGGCCCATACTTGCCCGGTAGGTCGGGTGGGGGAACCGGAGTCGGTTATTGGCCCATGCCAGCGAGTTTCCCGCTTCTGAGATGACCATGGTATGAGGGTGCAGGTTGAGTTGGGCCTGTACCGCCTCCATGACCACACTCGGGGAAAGTCCGGTGGATGGAGGGTGATGATGATCCATCTGTCTGAGTTGGAAGGAATGGGTTGCAGTAGGGAGCAATGGCAGCACTTTCTCCAGAAAGAATGCGACATCGGCCAGAACGGGGGTAGTGGCCTGTTTCGGGAAGCCAATGCCGAACACTTTTGAATTGATGTCGACATGAATGATCTCCGGGGAAGGAATCAGCTTTTGGTCCCAGAATGAAGCCAGTTCTCCCAGTTTACTTCCGAGGATGATGGTCAAGTCCGGCTGGAATTGATCGATTTTTATTTGCAATCCTTCCTGTCCCCCCAATCCAGTCACCCCAATGAATTGGGGATGATCCTCCGGCATTGCCCCCTTCCCCCGGGGAGTACTCATCACCATCGCTCCTGTTTTCTCGGCGAATTCCCGCAGTTGCCCCGCTGATTTACGCGCCCCAAAACCGGTCCAAATCAGCAGCTTCTTGTTCGCCATCAATTCGGCACAGTATTCGATGATTTCACTGGAGCAGGTCAACTTGATTTGATGCTGGCGAACCCGGAGGTTGACCTCCGGGCAGGGACTTTTTTGCAATCGCTGCGAAATGAACAGGCCGATGACGCTGGAACCCAGGGTAGCCAGCGAGTTCGAGCACCGGGTAAATACCGCTTGCAACTGAGCGGGAGATTCTACGATCACCGAATAATCAAAGACGCTCGAAGCGATCAGCAGGTTGCTGGGAAAATGTTCGTGGGTGGATTCCTGACAGGCAAACTTGTCCCGTTTATTGGAGTCAGAATAAGGAGCCAGAAAGATGACCCTGGCCCCCTCTTTTTTCGCGGCAATGAGGCCGTTGAGAGCATGGGCGATGCCGGGGCCGCCGGTCACAAATACGACGGCGGGCTCTCCGGTGGCAATGCTGTACTCGCAGGCAGCAAAAGCGGCCCCACCTTCGTGTCGGAAGTGAAGCGTTTCAATCTTGCTGTATTCCAGTGCTTCCCAAATGGGGGCGATTTCTCCCCCTGAGACGCCAAAGGCGTATTTTGCCCCCAAGATATCCAAACTCTTGACGACCATTTCAGCAACGGTCCACTCCTGCTTTTTTAAAGAGATGGCTTCAGGGGGAAAACTGGTTGGAGACAAGTCTATGTAGGACATCTGGTATTTGTTTTTTTTGTGATAAATAGAGGGGAAGGATTAGCCCAAGGCCACGTCCCCCCACCGCAGCAAGAGCAGGCCGGAATTCGAAGTGAATCCGTGGTTGTAAATCAGCACCAAATCACCTTTTTGGAGCTGGTTGTCCTGACAGGCCTCGTGAAGGGCTGCGATCACAGAGACCCCGGAGATATTTCCATACTTCGGGAAAATATTGTTGGTCTTACTGGGGGGAATTCCCAACTCCTTGGCGAAAAAGGAACTGTACCAAGCTGTTGCATTGAAGGAGATGAAGAAGTCAATCTCATCCGTGGTGATTGGATGCTCTTCGAAGAATGCGGCGATCAATTCCTTCATGTATCGCTGGGTCAATTCAGCTACCAGTTTGGAAGAGCCGGGGGTATAGTGGGCCCTTCGCTGGGCATCGGGATCGATGGCGGTGTAGAATAACCCTCTGCTGTCAGCGGTCCCAATGAATTTGGAATACAGGACTCCGGCTGGTTCTTCTGTTGCTTCCACCAGAAAAGCCCCGAATCCGTCCCCGATCATAAAGGAAGTACTTTTGTGTTCTGCGAACATTCTGGAATAGGAGCAGGTGGAAACGATGAGGATACTGGTATGTTGTCCCGAATCAATCAATCCGGCCGCCAGCTTCAACGCCATCATGGGCGATGCGCACATTGAATTCAGATTCCAGCACATTCCCTGGTAGCCCAGTTCACCAGCAATATAGGCGGCGTCTCCCTCATCCACATGCTCCGGGAACATCGCCGTGGAGATGATCATTTCGATCTCCTTCAGCTGCTTATTGCTGGCGGTCAATACCTTCCTGATCGTCGAACATGCCATGCTCACAACCGAATCCGTGGGCTGCATGACTCTCCGCTCCTGGGCTCCGCCGAAGGGATCATCCCAATACTTCGCCACCTCTTCATCCCAGTTACTTAACTGGTCGGTATTTTTCCCGTCGCTGAAGATGGTCGCGTGTTTTTTCTTGTCGGCGGTGAACAACTCGGGGTAGTTCTCAAGCCAATAATCATTGGTGCGAACTTGTTCAGGAAATTCAACCGCGATGGCGGAAATGGTTGCACTTCTTTTCATGGATCTTATGTTTTGGTCAGGGTCTTGATCCTCGAGCCAATGGGCGCGAGAACGTTGGAATCAATGCGGACGTCCAGGACACAGGGATGGGGACTGGTTTGGGCATGGGAAATGGCCGCTTTCAATGATTTTACATCCGTGACCAGCAAGCCCTCCGCCCCCAGGCTACGGGCGAAACCCGCAAAATCCACCAGAGGGATATGGCAATCGATTTCCTTGATCCCCTGAAGGGCATTTCCTTGCCGACACATGTTGTAGAGGCCATCATTCAACACCACCCAAATGGCCGGGATGCGGTACTTCACCGCCGTATTGATTTCCGTTCCGTTCATCAGCATGGCGCCATCACCGATCAAGGCGACCGCTTTTCGTTTCTCATTTGCCAGGGCCATCCCAATCACGCCCGAAGCGGCGTGGCCCATCGATCCGTAGCCGGTACTGATCCGGAAGTGGGGCTGGTCAAACCGTAAGAGGTGGGTTCCCCAAGCCATTGAATTGCCGCCATCTGCAAACAAAGGCAGGGCAGCATCTTCGATGAGTGAACGTTGAATCTTCTTGAGCAAGGTGCCCGGACACAAACGATCTCGGTTACCCGGGACAAAATCGAATTCGTTCGGTGGGAAGGAGATGGGTTTCCGGGGTGGGAGTTGGGGCAAAACGTCACTGAGAAACCCTCCGATGTCGCTGAGGACGCCAAAGTAATGTTGCTGGGGGAAGCTGGCGCCAAAGACCTGTTCATCGATGTCCACGTGAATGACTTCCTTGCCTCCGAAGAATCGGTCGTTCCAGGAAGAGGTGAACTCACCCAATTTGCTGCCGAGGACCAGAACGATATCCGGGGCGAATTGGTCCATCTTTTCGAACAGGTCAGCGTGTCCGCCAAAACCTGTGACCCCCAAATATTGGGGGTGAGACTCGGGAAAAATTCCCTTGCCCCGGGGAGAGCTCATGACGGCCGATCCGGTTCGTTCCGCAAATGCCCGCACCAGTTCGGTATTTTCCCGCGCACCAAACCCCAGCCAGAGGACAATCTTTTTTCCAGACAATTTTTGGGCCACGGTTTCGATGACCTCACGGGAACAGGTCGGAGCGCAAGCCGGGGCTTGAGGAGTCCAAGTCGGTTGGGACGCCGGGGCTTTCTGAATGTCCTGGGGAATGCAAATATTGGCGACGCGGCCTCCCGGTTTTTGCATCAAATTGTGAATCCTGTTCAGGGTCACCTTCAGTTGGACCGGTGATTCGACGACAGCGGCGTAGTCAAATACCGAAGGCGAGACCAGCAGGTCGCGGGGAAACAGGTTGCCGGAGGTCTCTTGCAGGGCAAATCGGCCTCTGTTTTTGGTATCGGTATAGGGAGACAGGAAAATGATTTTCGCGCCCTCCCACTTGGAAGCGAGCAGCCCATTGATGCTGTTGGCGATCCCGGGGCCACCGGTGACAAATACGGCTACGGGCTCCCGGGTAGCAATGCTGTATTCACAGGCGGCAAAGACGGCCCCAGTTTCATGGCGAAAATGAAGCGTATCAATTTCGCTGTACTCCAAGGCTTCCCAAATCGGCACAATATTCCCCCCAGACACCCCGAAGGCCACCCTGACATTCATCTTTGTGAGGCAATCAACGAGGAACTCGGCGACGGTCCCCTTCGACGGAATTGGATGGGATTCGTTAGAGCGTTTGGACTGCTCTTGTATCGTTGGTGGTAGGCTATTCATGTCATTTGGGTTGAAAACATTGATTGTGTGGTTCTTGGGAGGTCAGGACTTCTCGAGATTCCATTTTCCCAGCTTCACATCTCCCCACTTTAGGATCATCGCGATGTTGTTGGAGGAGAAGCCGTGGTTGAACAACAGGATGAGGTCTCCGGGCTTGATCTTATTTTCTTCCTGCGCATGGTAGAGCGCGGCAATGGTGGAGACACACGAGATGTTTCCGTACCGCGGAAGGATGTCAATGGTTTTTTCGGGGGGTAGGTTCAGCTCCCGTACGCAGTAGTTGCTGTACTAACCGGTGGCATTGTAGGACACAAAAAAGTCAATGTCCTCAATGGAGTATTCAGATTCGATGAGGAGTTGAACGCAGGTATCGCGGAAGAATTGAGGGGTCAGGATGCCAAAGCGTCGGCCGGCATCCCGGGTATAATCAATGGTTCTGATAACCCCTTTTTCCGGGGAATACTTCATGGCATTGTAAAACGCCCCCAGCGCCCTGAATGAATTGGTTTTCTTTGCATGGAGCAGGAAATCTTCCTGGTCCAATTCACTTACGACAAAGGCGGCAGTACCATCGCCAACTCCAATGGAGGGGATCTCTGAGGTATCAAAGAACTGGCTGTACGAGCAGGTGGTGATGACCATGATGTTTTGGCTGCGGTGGGCCGCAATCATTCCACAGGCAATCTCCAGCGCTGCGAGGCCTCCCGCACAGGTGGAATTCAGGCTCCAACAGAAATTGTGGTAGTCCAATTCCCTGGAAATAGGACTGGAATCGCCCAGGTCGACGTTCTCTGAAAACATGGATGCCACAATGATCATGTCGATGTCATTGATCTCCAGGTCGGCTGCCTTTGCCGCCTTGCGGGCGGCTGTACAGGCCAACGAAACGATAGAGTCCTTCTCGGTGAGCACCCGTCGTTCGTTGAGTCCGAAAAAAGGATTTCCCCCTGCCTTTGCGTATTCCTGCTCCCAGATCGAATCACCTTCTGAGGTCGCCCAAAACTTCTTGGTGGCGACTTTTTCGATCAAGTCGGGATGGTTTTCGACCCAATACGCGTTGGTGCGGACCTTTTGGGGGAATTCCACTGCAATGGCAGTGATGCCAGGTGTCCGTTTCATGATGCGACCTCCTCTTCGTGGGTTGTTTTCAGGTTGCTGATGCGCTGTCCAAACGGCGGTACGACTTCGGGATCAATCCGCACATCGAGGACGATGGGACGGGGGCTTTCTTTCGCTGCTTCCAATGCTTTCCGAAGAGATTTTTCGTCCGAAACCACCATCGCATCCGCGCCCAGACCATGGGCGACCTTGACGAAGTCAACGAGAGGAATCCCGCAATCGACCGACTTGACCCCCAAGAGCGCATTCCCCTGGCGGCACATGTTGTAGAAGCCGTCGTTGAGCACAATCCAGATGGCGGGAATATTGTACTTCACCGCAGTATTGATTTCGGTTCCGCTCATGAGCATGGACCCATCTCCCACCAGGGCAATCGCCTTTCGTTCGGGATGGGCCAGGGCCATGCCGATGACGCCGGATACCGCATGTCCCATCGAGCCGTAACCTGTACTCACCCGGTAGTGCGGCAGGCCAAACGAGAGGGTGTGGGTGGCCCAGGCAAATGAGTTCCCGGCCTCGGACATCAGACTGATTTCATGCTCGTCCACAAATACAGTTTGAATCTCCTGCATGACTTTTCCGGGACACAGCCGCTCGCCGCTTCCGGGGGTATATTCAGTCGGGAGGGGAGCAAACCGGGGAGGATATTTGGGAGATACTTCGGGCAGGAGTTGCTTGAGAAAAACACCGATCTCACTCACCAGTCCCTGGTATTTTTTTTTTGGAAACCCACTTCCAAAGACCTTCCTGTCCAGGTCAACATGGATGAATTCTTCTGCCGTGACGTATTGATCGTTCCAGAAGGACGTAAATTCTCCCAGTTTACTGCCGAGTACCAGGACGACTTCAGGGTCAAAATCTTGCAGCCGTTCGAAGAGTGCAGAGTGTCCCCCGAATCCGGTCACGCCAAGGTATTGGGGATGGTACTCGGGAAAAATGCCCTTGGCGCGGGGGGTACTCATGACCGCGGCTCCGACCTTTTCGGCAAACTCCTTCACCAGTTCCACGGCTCCCCGAGCCCCAAATCCAAGCCAGAGGGCAACTCTTTTACCGGCCAGTCTCCGGGCGCAGTCCTTGATGTCAACCTGCGAGCAGGTGGGCACGGATACCGGTTCTGCGGGCTCCCAATCGGAAATTGCCGCCGGGGAAGTTTGGACGTCATGGGGAATGCTGATGCTGACGATGCACCCACCGGGTTTCTGGAACAGGTTCAAGGCCCGGGAAAGGGTCCGGTTGAGCTGATGGGGCGATTCCAGGACTTCGGCAAAATCAAAGACGGAAGAAGACAGGATCAGGTCCTGGGGCAACAATTGGGCGGTGGTTTCCTGAAAAGCGAATCCACCCCGTTGGTTGGAATTGGTATAGGGGCAGAGGAAAATGATTTTTGCGCCTTCCCAGCGGGCGGCGACCAGGGCATTGATGCAGTTGGCGATGCCGGGTCCGCCGGTCACGAATACGGCGACGGGTTCATCGGCCGCGATGCTGTATTCACAAGCGGCAAAGACGGCGCCATTTTCGTGGCGGAAATGCAGCGTGTCGATCTGGCTGTATTCCAATGCCTCCCAGACCGGGACGATGGTCCCTCCGGACAGGCCGAAGGCGTACCTGACGTTTATCTTTTCCAGACAATCGACCAAGAATTCGGCCACAGTTCCGTTGGAGGGAGTAGGGGGAGCCTCGACTGCTTGCAGCGAGGAGGCGGGAATGATGTGGGGTATCGCACTCATGTCAATTGGGATTGGTTTTTGATTTTTTCTGCTTTTGGGTTCGATCTATTCAGAAGGTTCGGAGTAGGAGGGACCATTAGCCCAGCGCCACGTCTCCCCACCTCATCAGCATCGCAACGCAGTTGGAGGTGAAGCCGTGGTTGTAGATAAGAATGAGGTCATTTTCTTTGATCAGGCCCCTTTTCTGAGCCTTATAAAGCGTGGTGAGGCAAGAGCTTGCTGAAATATTCCCGTGATTGGGATAGATATCGAGGGTCTTAGACGGGGGGAGTCCCAATTGGTCCAGACAATATTCGCTGTACCAACCGGTAGCATTGTAGGAAATGAAGAAGTCTAGACTTTCACTCGAAATCCCATAATCTTTGATAAAATCGAGGCAAGTCTCCTTGAAGAGTTTGGGGAACAAATACGCTACGCGCTCACCAGCTCCTTTGCTGGGGTTGATCCTACGAACTATTTTTCCACTCTTCTCGTCATACTCCATGCTATTGAAGAAGACGCCGCAGGTTTCCCGGGAATTGATGGTTCTGCTGGCCAACACTCCCTGACCTTCTTTTTGCTGGCCCGCGATGAAGACTGCGGCTCCATCTCCAGTCATCATAGATAAACGGGAAGTTTTTTCGGAAAACTTGGAATAGCTGACCGCCGAGATAAACATGATTTTCCTATGGGGATTCGCGGAAATGATGTCCTGTGCTAACAGCAATGCAACGAAAGGGGATGCACACATCGCCCCGAGGTTCCACGCCAATCCATCGAATCCCAATTCCTGGGAGATGTATGCAGAGTCTCCTTCATCAAAATGGTCTGGGAACATTGATGCTACGATCAGAACGTCAATGTCATTGATTGTTAGCCCAGCTGCCTTTAGAGCTTTATGGGCAGCTTTGCATGCATAGGGTAGAATTGATTCGTTGTCTTTTAATACATGCTTTTGTTTCACCCCCAAAAAGGGATCATTCTTGTATTTTTGAGCCAGCTCATTCCATCTGTCGGAGATAGAATGTGTTTCCCTGGGTGAATTGGTGTTTTTCTTCCCTGAGAATTCCTGAATGAAGAAATCTGAACTTTTTTCAATGCCCGTTTCTGCATACTCAGGTTTGTTCAAGTCACTGTTTATGACCAGAGGGGGAAACTCAATTGCAAGTGCTTCAATGCCGATATTCATGTGTTGGGGGACCATTTTCATCATTTTAGGAGTTGGATCAATTCTTCTGACAGATGTAAGGCTCCATTAGCCCAGCGCCACGTCTCCCCACCTCATCAGCATGGAGACGCAATTGGAGGTGAAGCCGTGGTTGTAGACCAGGACCAGGTCATTTTCTTTGATTCGCCCCCTCTTTTGCGCCTCGAACAGCGTGGCCAGGCAGAAGACATTGGAAATGAAGCCGTACTCGGGGAAGAGGTCCAGTGATTTGGATTCCGGAAGGCCCAATTGCTCCAGGCAATATTCGCCGTACCAGCCAGTGGCATTGAAGGAGGTAAAGAAGTCGATGCTCTCGGGATCTATCTTTTCACTTGCGAGAAAATCGACGCAGGTCTCCTGAAACAGCTGGGGGAAAAAATGGGAAACAAGCTCCCCGGCATTTTTGACGTGCTTGGTTTGGCGCCGCCATACCCCTTCTTCGGTGACTTCGATGGTATTGTAGAAGATGCCATTCGTCTTGTGGGAATTGACTGTGCGGGTGGCGACGATTCCCTGTCCGTCTTTTAGTTCCCCCACAATAAAGGCGGCGGCAGCGTCACCGGACATTTTTGAAACCCGCCAGGAGCCGCTGAAAGAACGGGAATAGGTGCAGGTGGAAATGACCATGATCTTTTGGTTGGCTCCACCCGCAATCAAATCTCCGGCGATTTTCAGCGCTACAAAGGGAGCGGAGCACATGGCGCTTATGTTCAGGGCGACCCCCTTGAAGTCCAACATGGCCGATAGGTAGGAGGCGTCTCCTTCATCGATGTATTCCGGGAACATGGAAGACACAATGAGCATATCGATGTCTTCCAAGGTAAGATCGGCGGCCTTTAGGGCGCGGCGCGCAGCATCACACGCGTAGGTCAAAATCGACTCTTCTTCCTTCAGCACATGCTTTTTCTTCACCCCCAGAAAGGGATCGCTCTTGTACTTTTGGGAGAGTTCATTCCACCGGGATTGGGCGCTGGAGCTTCCTCCGGATACTGGTTTAGTGGTAGAAGACTGACCGGCAAATGAATTGACCGTTTTCTTCTCCGGCTGGTTGATCCCATCTTTTTTCAAGTGCTCAATTTCCTCATCGCTGAAAACGATATGTTCCGGAAATACGACTGAAAGTGCTTCTATGCCAACGTTCATGACTGTTCTTTTTGTTGTTTATTGATCTTTCAAAATGCTTTGCAATACCTCGGCCCTCTTGCCGATTGGCGCAGGAACCTGGGGATCAATCTTGACATCGATCACACAGGGCCCGGCTTCTTCCAATGCCGTGTTCAGCGCGGCGACCAATTCGCTTTCACTGGCAACCGAGATCCCGACCGCGCCCATTCCAATGGCGATTTGGGCGAAGTCAGTTGGGGGAATCAGGCAGTCGGTTTGGTCCAATCCCAGCGGCGAATTGACCTGGAGCACCATGTTGTACATGCTGTCGTTCAAGACAATCCAAATAGCAGGAATGCTGTATTTCACCGCAGTGCTTACTTCGTTTCCACTCATGAGCATGGCCCCATCGCCTACAAGTGCTACTGCTTTGCCCTTCATGGCCATGCCAATGACTCCACAGACTGCATGCCCCATCGAACCGTAGGTGGTGCTGAGTCGGTAATGGGGCGTATCGAATTGCAAATAATGGGTGGCCCAGGCGAATGAATTGCCGGCAGCAGCAATGAAGGGAAGCGACTTTTCCTTTACCATCAGTTCCTGAATGGCCTCTACCACTTTCCCCGGGTGCAGGAGGTCTGACCCGGCGACGAATGCATCAAAGCGTACTTCAAAGGCGTTTTGGGCGGTTTGGGCCCTCAATTTGGGGGTCAGGGCGGCGAGAAAATCTGATACGTCGCTGACCACCCCAAAGGTGGGGGCAGTGGGGATGCTCGCCCCGAAGACCTCGTGGTTCCTGTCTACGTGGATGATTCCACGTTCGGGAATTAGGTTTCGATCCCAAAAGGAGGTCAATTCTCCCAATTTGGTACCCAATACCAAGAGGTAATCAGGAGCGTATTCTTCCAGTGTGGTGTACACTGAGTTGTGGCCTGCGAATCCCGTCACGCCGATGAACAGGTCGTGGGACTCGGGGAAGATTCCTTTTGCCCGCGGGGAGCACATGACCGGAGCCCCTACTTTTTCGGCCAGCTCAATGACCTGTTTTCGGGCTTTTTTGGCCCCAGACCCTACCCAGATGGCGAATTTCCGGTCCGTGAGCAGCCCCTGAATGCGCTGAATTTGATCCTCCGACAGCGTATTTCCCCGCGCGACCTCGTACAATCCAAATCCAACAGGTTCAATGAGCTCCCGTTGAAGGTCGGTGGGGAGGCAGAGGCTGATGATGGAAGAGCCCCCCTGGGCGATATGGGAGTAGATCGCATTGAGGGCATTTCCCAACTGCAAACTGGACTCTATGATCGTGGAGTAATCGAAAATCAATTCCGAATGGGTCAAATCGCTCGGAATGGCGTGGATCGTAGTCTCTTGGAAGGAATTTTTTCCCCTGATTTTGGAGCTGGTATAGGGAGAAACAAAGATGATTTTGGCTCCTTCGGCCTTGGAGGCGATCAAAGCATTGGTGCTGTTTGCGATGCCTGGCCCGGAGGTGGCCAGGACCACCACCGGTTCGTCAAAAGCAATGCTGTACTCGCAGGCGGCAAATACAGCTCCGGCCTCATGCCGGAAATGCAGGACTTCGATATCCTGACTACATTCCAGTTCCTCCCAGAGGGGGGCAATTTTTGAACCTGAAACTCCAAACGCATATTTCACTCCCATTTGGTGAAAGCGCTGGCTGAGAACGACTGACAAGGAGTGCTTTTCCTTGACCAGGTCTTCTTGCTTGGATTTTACATTGCTCATTGGAATGGAGTTGGTGGACATTTTGCTTTCTATTTTGAAGGTGCTGGACTTGGATCAGAGGCGATTTATGGTTCAAGTGGCGGGACGGATTCCAGGGAATACAATTCTTTGATCCTGGCTTGGTTGAGCTTTCCCGTTTCGGATCGTTCGATGCGTTCCCGGAAGATCATTTTGGCCGGTACTTTGTATTTCGCGAGCCGTTGAAGCAGGTGGTTCCTCAACTGTGTTTCGGTCAATGTTGGGCTTCGGGGGACCACCAAGGCGCCCACCACCTCGCCCCGTTCCGGATCGGGCCAGGCAAACACCGCAATGTCAGCCACTTGCGAGAGTTCGAGGGCCGCGGCTTCCACTTCGGAGGGCAGCACATTGAAACCCGAAACGATGATCAGTTCTTTTTTTCGTTGAAGGATGTAGTAGTAACCCTCCACATCCCGCTTGCCAATGTCTCCCGTTTTCAACCAGCCATCCTTGAGTACACGTTCGGTTTCCTCTTCTTTTCGGAAATAGCCCTGCATCACATTGGGGCCCTTTAGGACGATTTCTCCCGGTTCTCCCACCTGAACCTCCTTTCCTTCTTCGTCCAGCAATTTGATTTGAACCCCTTCTACCGGCGTCCCGACCGAGTTGGTTTTTTGTTCTGGAATAGGGTTGTAGGTGGCCATGGGGGAGGATTCGGTCAATCCATATCCCTGGTGGATGGCGTGGCCGAAAGTCTGTTGCCATTGCGCTGCGATATGGGGCTTCAGGGGGGCGGCAGCACTGAAATAATAGCGGACCGAGGCAAATTTATCCGGCGTTGTTTCCGATTGGAGGATGCGGTAATAAATGGTCGGTACGGCAAAAAAGAGGGTGATCAACCCCTTCTCGGTCAGCTCCAGAATGTGGTCAAAGTCATAACGTCGGAGCAATACCACGGCGGCGCCAGCCTGCAGACTTGCGTTGAGAATGTGGTTCTGGGCAAAGCAATGGAATAGGGGCAAAAATATCAGCGATTTGTCATTTTGGTTGATGGGCGTACAATTAATGACGGAGGTCGAATTGAAATGGACATTGCCGTGGGTAAGGACGACGCCCTTGGGGCTTCCGGTTGTACCGGAAGTATAGAGGATGGCGGCTGGATCGTCGTCTTGCCTGGCGACGGTGGGCAGGGGAGGGCCCGGCGGATGCTGGTGGAGGAGGGATACGAGGTCGAGGTGCTGTCCGAAGACGTGAAGGTTATCGCTGGAAATACCAATAATCTCGTTCAATTTGCCGGCAAGTGAGGATTCTGTGAAGACACAGTGCCCCTGACAATCGCTGAGGATCTTCTCGATTTCGACATTTGCCAGGGAGATGGAGACAGATGCTGGAATGGCTCCGATTTTGAGGCAGGCCAAATAGAGGACGATGAACTCGGGGATATTGGGCAAGAATACGACGACACGCTGATCGGTCTGAACACCTACTTGAGTCAGGTACCGTGCCGTTCCGTCGACGAGTTGGAACAGATCCCGATAGGTGTACCGCCGATCTTCAAAGATGATCGCGACCCGGTCCAATTGGACATACGATTCTATCCTCGCATATGTGTTCATAGTGAGACTTGTATTCGATTGTATGTGATCCTTCCCAGTCCTAAATAATTCTAACCCAATTCCGATGTCCTGGCTTTAAGAGGATTCTGGTTGATTCTTTCATTTATCCCAATGAGGACAAATCGAAGTTGGAATTATTTTGCTCACTCCAAATCCTGTAAGTGTTGTTTCATTTTTATGGGCTAAAGCTAGACAAAATTGAGGTACTCAGGGGATGGGTTATCCTTTTCTAAGAAAGTGATTTTTGCATGAATAACCCTCCTCAATGAGAGTACAATTTGTATAGGTAGTTACTATCTAAAAGATAGTGTTCTCTTCGACTTGCTCAATGTACTTGATTTTGTCATTGTAATCTTTCATCAGGAACAGTCCATAGTCACTGATTACCTCGATGATCGGAATTGAAGACTCTCCTTTGGGGGTGAGTGTGTATTCAACCCTGGGGGGGACGGCCGGATATACCTTTCGATCAATGAATCCATTCTGGTTCAGTTCTTTCAATTGAGACGCCAGAACCGTATTGGAAATTCGGGGAATTTTCTTTCCTACTTCACTGAAACGAAGCGTTTTGCCCTCCAGACTTCGGATGATGGGAATTTTCCAGGTTCCTCCTATCTGGTGCAGCGCAAACTCCACTGAGCTATAGTAGAGTTTGCCTCTAAAAAGGAATTCATTCATAGTCGTTAATTTTAGTAGGTGATTGATCTATCTTTCATTTTGAAGCTATTCTGGTGATGTACTTTATTGGGCTGGAAAGCGGAGATGGGATCGGAACCAAAGCCCATTTCAACCCTTGGTAGGTCATCATTTGGGATCTGTGGTTCGACCAGCAATTCCATGCCGCTCCCGAACTCACTTTCCGGAGCGATTCCGAAAGAGTTTTTCCAGCTTCTTGGCAAGAGGATTCCCTTCTCTTTTGAGAATATCTTTCATTCCAGGCCCCGGAGAGCCTGGTTATGACTTGACAGAAGCGTATGTGAAAGCAGCCCTATGGTGAAGTTCTCACGGTAAGCACACGTTTAGTTACCCTTTGCCATCAACCTTTCATTCTCCCTCAGGGAAGAAAAACAGACAAGGTTGACAGAGTATTGAAAATTTGAATCATGAACTATTATAGCTAAAAAAGTTCATTTTTCTGGCTTTGTCGATTTTGATCAAGTAATACTTTACGTCCTTATTCGTGCTCTTTCTGGATCGATACGCCTTTATGTGTAGGCTGAGGGAACAAAAAGAGCCCTAAAGGCTTTTGGGGCGTGTGCCTCGTACCAGTTTGCGGGCTGATTTATCTTCACGCTGAATTTCTGGGTGTAAGATTAACTTTAAGTTTTTTAAAATTTTGTTTTATCCGGGACAAACAATTTACCCCGTCCATTGGGTGCATACTGACCCTATTCGAACTGGAAATTGTTCTCCTGGGAGTCGGATGCGCTTCGGCAGCCGGTTCCCAATGGGCTAAGGAGTGAAGTGGAGCTGAAAAAAGCCGTCTCGCCAGAAGGAAAAGACTTTGATCAGTCCGTTTCTCCTCTTCCCCCAACCGTGTAGTTGCCTGTTCTTGTGGTTCTTACACGCTGGGTGATGGGGCCAAATTAATGGGGGGATGGCAAAGCCATGGATACAAATTCCAGATAATTGCTGCTTTGGAATTCGGATGGCGTTCGCCAAGGCCTAGATTTGGGTCAAGCCTCCATCCACGACGAGCTCGGTGCCCAGGACAAAAGAGCTGTTGTTGGATGCGAGGAATAGGACCGCTTGGGCAAGCTCCTCCGGGGTCCCCACTCGCTGAATGGGGATCGAACCCATGATTTGCGCCCCCATGCTTTCCACCTCTTCTTGGGTCAGAGTGGTTTTGCTGACAAATGGAGTCATGATCGGTCCGGGGCTCACGGCGTTGACCCGGATGCCACGTGGCGCCAACTCAACTGCCAGGCTTCGGGCAATGGAGCGCAAAGCCGCTTTGGTGGCCGAGTAAACGGAGACCTTGAGAGAAGTCATCGCTTTGACATTGGCAACGGAAGTATTGAAGACAATGGTACTTCCTTCCTTCATCCACGGCAGGGCTTTCTGGGCACTAAAAAATGCACCCTTGAAGTTCACGTTGCATTCCCGATCAAAATTCTCCTCTTCAACCATTTCAAATGGGGTGGGCATTGACATTCCGGCATTGACAAAGAGGATATCGATCTGGCCGTGCTGGTTTCCGACCTGCTCAAAGAGGGCGTCCAGTTGATCCATCTGAGAAACGTCCGCCACGACCATTTCGATGCCCTCACCAACCGTCTCTCTCGTTTCCGCGAGGCGTTGCTCATTGCGGGCCGTCACCACCACGGTGGCGCCCTCTTGCTGGAAGAGCTGGGCGGTTGCCAAGCCAATTCCGCTGTTCCCGCCGGTGATGACGGCTACTTTTCCTGCTAGTTTTTTCATGTTGAATAATTTTTGGGGTTAAGAATTTATGGAGAAAGCCCGGAGACGGGCTGATCTGAGGTTCACAATCGATTTTGGGTATCCTGCTAAACCTGGGTCAATCCTCCGTCCACCAAGAGCTCAGTGCCCAGGACAAAGGAGCTGTCGGAAGAAGCGAGGAAAAGGACCGCTTGGGCGATTTCTTCTGAAGCCCCAATGCGTTTGAGGGGAATGGAGTCGATTATCTTGGGGAAAATGACTTCGGCTTCTTCCGGAGACATATTGGTTTTGCTGCCAAATGGAGTCGCAATGGGGCCCGGACACACGGCGTTCACCCGGATGCCACGGGGGCTTAGCTCTACGGCCAGACTGCGGGTAAGCGAACGCAGGGCCGCCTTGGTGGCCGAGTAAACGCTTTCGGGGATGTCGGGGAAAACCATTCTATTTCCAATGGAGGTATTGAAGACGATGGTGCTGCCATCCTTCATCCACGGAAGTGCCTTCTGAGCACTGAAAAAGGCGCCTTTGAAGTTGACATTGAAGGTCCGGTCAAAATTTGATTCTTCAACCGATTCAAAGGGTGAGGGCCAGGCGAGCCCCGCATTGACGAAGAGCATGTCGATCTGGCCATGTTGGTTCCCAATTTGCTCGAAGAAAGCATCGAGTTGGTCCATTCGGGTGACATCGGCGACCAGCATTTCGATCCCCTCGCCGACTATTTCCCTGGTTTCCGCGAGGCGTTGCGCATTGCGGGCGTTCACAATTACGGTCGCTCCTTCCTCTCGGAAGAGGTGGGCAGTTGCCAAGCCAATGCCGCTGTTTCCGCCGGTGATGACGGCCACTTTTCCGGCTAGTTTTTTCATTCGGATTACTTTTTGAGTTGGTGTTGATTCGATTTTCTTTTGATTGCCCCAGACGTTCACCCGTTCATTTCCCTCAACCTGTTCCTGTACGATTGGGCTCTATCCGTGGCAATCTTCGGAGCTTGATTTGGATCAGGGCTTGATCCCGGTGACAATGGACCAAAATCCATTGGTGGGGATGACTTCGATGTCTCGGAAACCGATATTGGTCAGCAGATTGATGAATTCCAGTCCGGAGTACTGCTGTCCTTCCATGGAGAGCAGCATTCCCAGGTTGAAGTTGGCGATGCCCGCAGGACCTTTTTTGTCATCATCATACAATCCCTCATGGATGATGATTCGACCTCCTTTTTCCAGCGCATCAAAGCTCTTTTGGGCCAAGAATCTGCCCTGCTCGTAGGTCCAATCGTGGAAAATATTGCCGAAGAAATGGGCATCGGCAGGAGGGAGTTCGCTTTCCCACAGGTCGTAGACCTGTGTCTTTCCCCGATCGGCCAGGCCATACCGTTCAAAATATTCCCGCGTCACCTTGCAGACCGGCTCCATATCCAGAACGATGGCCTCCAAATCGGGCCATTGCTGCAGGGCCGAGATGGAATGGGCACCACTGCCTCCCGCGATGTCTAACAGCCGAAGGCCACCGGACAGGTCGATCTTTTCAACCCACCATTGACTTGGAGCCATGCTGATGGTATGCATTTGAGAGGTAAATGCTGCCGCGTATTCCGGGTCTTGATGAAACGTATCGAACGATGGATACTTTTGTTCTCCGGTAAGAATGAGGTGTTTCATTCCCTCATAGGATCCGATTTGGTCAACTCCTATTTGCTTTACCGATTCGATAAAAGGACCGAAATAGTACGGGCTTTCCCGGAGTAGGTATTTCTTGGATACAGGGCTCAGGAAATAGGTTCTGTCGTTGAGATGCAGGAAGCCATTGGATTGCAATACCGACAAAACCGCCTTGGCGGCCCGGTCGGAAATGTTCAGTGCGGAACCAATTTCTGGCTGGGAAATGCCTTGGGAGCCGATGAGCTCAAACAGCCCAATTTCATCGGCAAGGATCAGGATATTTCGGGGCAAATTGCCCATCAAGATTTGATACAACAGACTTTCATCGGTTGAAATGTCGATGTCTGGATCAAGGGTTGGGATCATGTTTCTCATTTTTAAGTTGGTCACGGTGGTGGCAATTGGTTCCCTTGCGGGTGGGAGGCAGGAGCGCTTAACTGGCTTCTCCGTAAAGCACCCATATCCGTTGCTGAATTCGGGTGATGGTTTCCTTTAAGACCTGGTCGGTGAGGTGAGCTCCCTGGCGCGGATCAAAGAAAGTGCCTATTTCTTCCAGGAAACTGTTCACAGCTGGGTCCAGGGTTTGGGTGGGGAGTTTCCCCTGCTTGATTCTTGTCCAGACGCCTTGTACCGCTGCGAGCAGGGTACTGGCCAGGACTTGTTCGGTCAATTGGAGGATGCGGAGGCAGTCCCGGGCTGAAATGGTGCCCATGCTGACCTTGTCCTGGTTATGGCATTCGGTGGAGCGGGAAAATACGCTGGCGGGCATGGTGAGTTTGAGGGCCTCTGCCGCCCATTTTGAACAGGCAATTCGCATGCTTTTGAGCCCGTGATGCACGGGAGTTTGAGACTGGTGACCGCCGCTACGGTTCCGGGATAGGCCGCCGTCCATCTTGTCATCCAACAGCAGGGCAAACTGTCGATCGGCCAGGTCGGCGAGGTTGGCCACGCAGTTCTTCATTGAGTCCATCGCCATCGCGATGTGGCCGCCGTAGAAGTGGCCCCCATGCAGTACTTGTTCCCCGATCCCGTCAATGATCGGATTGTCATTGGCACTGTTGAGCTCATTTTCGATCAGGGTTCGGAAGAATGGAAGCGAATCTCTCAGCACTCCGATGGTATGGGGAGCAGAGTGGATGGGATAGCGACTAGAGATCCGAGGAGCAGACTGTGGTTTGACATGAAGGTCGTTCTCAATCCAATTTGCGACTTCCTGTTGTCCTGGGTGCAACTTCTCCTTGTTAAAGGATCGGTCAAAATGGTTGCTGCTGCCGAACAACGCGAGGGAAGTCAGGGCGGTGATACGACTGGCAATTCTGGTCAGGTACTCGGCGCGTTCAAATGCCAGACAGGCCAGCGCGGTCATGACCGCGGTGCCATTTGTCAAAGCCAACCCTTCTTTGGGACGCAGGAAGAGGGGCTCCAGATGGGCCAGTGCCAATGCTTCCGAACTGGGGATGATTTTGTCTCCCCAGTAGACCTCTCTTTCTCCAATCATGGCTCCGGCCAGATAGGAGAGAGGGGCCAGGTCACCGCTTGCCCCCACCGACCCCTCTTCCGGAATGACGGGAATAATGTCTTTTTCCAACATCTCTTTCAACAACTCCAGAAGTTCCCAGCTTACCCCGGAGTACCCCTGCGACAAAGAAGCCAATCTTGCGCCCATGATCGCCCTTCCCTGCTTTTTGGAAAAAAAATCCCCCAGACCACAGCCCAGAAAGCGGATGAGATTCACCGACAGTTGGCCGAGGAGAGGTTCAGGGACCTGAACTGTAACCGAGTCTCCATACCCCGTGGTGACGCCATAGATATGCCCCTGGTTGGCCAATAGCTTGTCCAAAAAGAGAATCGAACGATCGATTTTCCGGGCAAATTCGGGATCAGGACTGAGGATGCAGGAACTCCTTCTCTCCGAGATGGATACAATGTCCTCGATGGAAATTCTATCCTTTCCAAATGCTATGCTGTTGTTCATCAAACCTTCTATTGGAATTGAAGCAATGGGTAATTGTTGGTCGATTTTACAGGTCGGTCACCCGGCTAGCCCACCGCGACATCCCCCCATTTCATGAGGATCATGCCGGAGTTCGACGTAAATCCGTGGTTATAGACCAGAACCAGATCGTCTTCTTTGATTTTTTGCTCTTCGGCGGCGTGGTACAAGGCAGCAACCATGGAGACCGCAGAAATATTCCCGTAGCGGGGATACCCATCGATGGTTTTATGGGCGGGAATCCCCAGCTCCGCACAGAAAAAATCCCGGTACCAGGCGGTGGCGTTGAAGGAGATGAAAAAGTCAATTTCTTCGATGGAATGGGGGGATTCGGCAAAAAAATCAGAGGTAAGATCGGTCAGAAACCTTTGGGTCAAAGAGGTAACCTGGTCGGTGGCTCCCTTGGTGAATTTGATACCCCGTTTTGACTCCATATTGAGGTCAATTTCATTGTAGAACAGACTTCTACTTTCCGCGGTATTCAAAAATTTCGAGTGGAGTACGCCCTGCTGCTCTTTGAGTTTTTTGACCAGGTAAGCTCCGGTTCCGTCTCCCCCCATGAAGGATGAACTTGTACTGACATCGAAAAAGCGGGAGTAGGTACAGGTGGCCACGACGATGATGTTTTCATACTTCCCCGATTCGACCAGCCCGTGCGCGATTTCGAGTGCCATGAGGGATGAGGCGCACATCGAATTCAGGCTCCAACACATGCCTTGATAGCCAAGGGCTCCGGCAATATAGGCCGAGTCACCTTCATCAATGTGCTCAGGAAACATGGAGCTGACGATGATCATCTCGATGTCATCGAGGGTTTTTTGGCTGGCATGCAGTAGTTTTCGGACGGCATTGCAAGCCAAATCAACGACCGATTCCTCCGGTTTCAGGATTCTGCGCTCTTTTCCCCCGGCAAAGGGATCACTCTTGTATTTTTGAACCGCCGCCTCCCAGTTGCTCAGGTTTTCAGTTCCTTCGGCGCTCGAAAATGGATTCAAAGCACTTCTTGATTCGACCAGTTCCGGATAATTTTCTCGCCAGAAATCATTGGTTCTGATTTGTTCCGGAAACTCAATTGCAATACCAGCGATCCCAATCGGATTTTTCATGTCCGTCATTATTTCATGGTTAAAGAAAAGACCCGGGCGGCAATCGGTGCCAAAGCGTCCCGGTCGATCACAATGTCAAGCACGCACGGCCGGACACTTTCGAGTCCTAGTTTCAGGTAAGTGAACAGCTCCTGTTCCGTTTCGATCCTGTATCCAATGGCTCCCATGCTTTCGGCGAAGGCCACAAAGTTGGTGGGAGGGATCCCACAGTCTATTTCCTTCATCCCCGAAAGGGCACTCCCTTGTCGGCACATATTGTAGGAGCTGTCATTCAGGATGACCCACAGAGCGTTGATTTGATATTTGACGGCGGTACTCAGTTCCGTACCGCTCATGAGCATGGCACCATCCCCGACAATGGCAATGGCTTTCCGCTTCGGGTCGGCCAGGGAAAGCCCCAAAACTCCTGCTGTAGCGTGGCCCATCGATCCGTAATACGAGCTGATTCGATAGGTCGGCCTTCCGAATTGTAAGAGGTGGTTGGCCCAGACGAATGAGTTGCCCGATTCCGCGATCACCGCAATTCGGTCGTCGTCATCGATGGCCCTTTGAAGCGCCTGCATGACCTTGGCAGGGGCCAGGGAAGATGACTTGGAGGATTCGACTGCCTGGATATTGTCCGGTCCGGGTACAGGAAACGTAGGAGCTGGTTGGGGGGGAATGCGGGGAATCAAGCGCTCCAGAAAGTTGCCGATGTCCGAGAGGACGGCGTGGGTTTGGTGGTCGGGATAATTGATTCCGAAGACCTTGGGGTTGGTATCCACGTGGATGATCTCTTCACACGGAACCAGTGAAGGGTTCCAAAAAGAGGTGGGCTCGCCCAATCGACTTCCCAGAACCGGGCAGATATCCGGTTGAAATTGATGGAGGATATGTTGGACAGTATCTTGTCCACCCAGGCCAGTTACCCCAATGAAATTGGGGTGCTTTTCCGGAAATATCCCCTTGCCCCTCGGAGAACACATGACCAGGGCGCCGCTCCTTTCGACCAATTCCCGCACCAAATCCGCTGATTCTCGCCCCCCAAAGCCTACCCAAATGAGCAATTTCCGATTGGATATTTTCTCGACACATTGTTCCAGCGTCTTATCCGAGCAGGCAACCAACAAGGGCTCCCGGAGAAGACGAAAGTCGAATTTGGGACAGGGCATTCTCTGCACATTCTGAGGGAGAAACAGGCCTGCCACGCTGGATCCGGGGGTATTGAGCAAATTGGAGATGCGTAGAATGGCATTGGAAATCTGGGCCGGAGATTCAACGACCAGGGAGAGGTTAAATACACTTGAAGTGCTCAAGAGGTTGCTGGGGAAATGTTCGTGGCTCGACTCCTGCACGGAGTACTTGCCCCGTTGCTTCGGATCCGAAGCAGGGGCCACAAATAAGATCCGGGCGCCTTCCTGTTTGGCGGCAATGAGTCCGTTGATGGCATTGGCGATTCCAGGTCCCCCGGTCACAAACACCACGACGGGCTCGCCGGTTGCGATGCTGTATTCACAGGCCGCGAAGACGGCGTGGGTTTCTTGCCGGAAATGGAGCGTTTCGATATTGCTATATTCCAACGCTTCCCAGACGGGGGCAATTTCTCCCCCCGAAACCCCGAAGGCGAATTTGGCCCCCAGCATCTCAAAGTTGTTCACCAAGGTGGCAGCCACAGAATGCGGCGGTTTTGGAGGGTGAGCAGGCTCCGGTGGTACCGGACTGGTCGGTACTTCAGGTGAGGTTGAGTACATATTGTCAGATTGAATCCCGATTGCTTTTCGAACAGAGGTGAGGGCCAGAGAGCAATCTCTCTCAAGTCAGGGGCGTTTTTTCAGACGAATACAGTTCCGATAATTTGGCCTGGTTGAGCTTTCCCGTATCTGTCCGTTCGATCTTTTCGGTGAAGAAAACCCTTTCCGGAACCTTGTATTTGGCGAGGAATGGGGCCAGGTAAATCTTCAACCCAGCTTCATTGAGTTTCTCATTGTTCGAAACCACCAAGGCCGCTACGACCTCTCCGCGTTCTGGATCGGGCAAGGAAAAAACGGCCACGTCGTCAATTTGATCATGTTTTAAAACCACGACCTCAACTTCCGACGGCAAAACCTTGAACCCGGCGACATTGATCATCTCCTTTTTGCGCTGGAGAATATAGTAGTCCCCGTCTTCATCGTACATGCCCACATCTCCGGTCCTCAACCAACCGTCTTTCAAAACCAAAGCGGTTTCAGCCTCCCGGTTGAAATATCCCTGCATGACATTGGGGCCCTTGATGACAAATTCTCCCAATTCACCCGGCCCAACTTCCGCTCCACTTTCGTCCTGCAACCTGATGCTGACTCCCTCAATTGGCCGGCCAATGGACTTGGGCTTTGAGGCCGGAATGGCATTGTAGGTGGCCAGGGGAGAGGATTCCGTCAGCCCGTATCCCTGGTGAATCGGATGCCCAAAAGTAGCGTGCCATGCCCGGGCTAAATTTTCTTTCAGAGGCGCTGCGGCACTGAAAAAGTACCTCACCGAGGCGAGGGTTTCCGGGGCAATCTTGGCATCCAGAATTCTGTAGTAAACGGTGGGGACTGCAAAGAAGAGGGTCACCAGTTGTTTCTTTACCAATTCCCGGATAGTGTCAAAATCATACCGCTTGAGTAGGACAACTGTCGCCCCGGCCTGGAGATTGGCATTGAGGATATAGTTTTGACCGAAGCAATGGAAGAGGGGAAGGAAAAGCAAAGATTTGTCATCCTGGCCAATGGGGGTGTTTTTGATGACTGCCGCGGAATGAAAATTAATGTTGCCGTGGGTCAATACAACACCTTTGGGACTTCCCGTTGTACCTGATGTATACAGGATGGCAGCGGGGTCATCCTCTGTCTTGGGAACCGTTGCAATTGGTGGCTTCCCGGAGGGGAGAGGGGGAAGGGAATCCAACTCCAGATGTTGCCCAAATACATGGACTTGCTGGTTCAGACTTTGGGAGGCCTCCTGCAACTTAGGAGCCAATTCCTGCTCTGTAAACGCTATTTTGAACTTGGAATCGCGAAGCACCTTCTCGATTTCAACACTCGTCAACGCAATCCCCACCGATACCGGAACGGCTCCTATTTTGAGGCAAGCCAGGTAAAGGATCGCGAACTCGGGGATATTGGGCAAGAGAATAACCACCCGGTCATTGTTCCCAACGCCTTGGATACGCAGGTACTCGGCGGTCCGGTTGACCAGTTCAAACAATTCCCGGTACGAAAATTGCTGGCCTTCAAATACCAGAGCGACCCGCTCCAAGGGGGCATCCATCTCTATTCTCGCGTACGTATTCATAGTCAGATTCTTGTTCACGTTGCACTTCATTCTTTCCAGTCCAAAAAAACGGCTCCATTCCCAATACCCTGATCCACAGGGGGGCTTTTCCTTTTTGCTGCTATATCCCAATACGGGACTGTCTTAATTCTTAGTAATGAACCCGTGCCGATTGATCACAGGTATGTTGGACCTTTGTGGGCTAAAGTTAGACAAACTTGGTTTGTCAGTTACATGGGTTATCTATTTCTGAAATGGTAATATCGATGTGAATTACAGGTCTTGTTCGGGGTACGGTGTTTTAGGTAGGTTACTATCAAAAAGAAAGTGTATTGAGGCTCATTCTTTTTTCCCTGGAAAGTAAAAACAAGATCTGCCCGATCTCTCCGGCCGAAGTGTCAGAATTTGCCCCTCCGATTTGCATTTTGAGATTACGCGTCCCAACTTCGACTCCCTTTTTCCATTCAACTTCTTCAACCAGCACCTATGCACGTGGTAGGCATCGACTTCGGCACCACCAACTCAGCGGTGGCCGTCTACTTCCCCGAGACCGACCAGGTCGTCGTCGGGGAGTATGAACCCACGGTGATTTTCTTTGAAGAATCCAACCAGCCCATTTACCACATCGGCCAGCAAGCCGTCCGCAAATACGTGGAATCCGGGATGCAGGGGCGGTTCATTCGGTCCATCAAGTCCGTGCTGCACCGGAAGTCCTTCAAACAGACCTATATCAACGGCAAGCGGTATTATGCCGAGGACCTGGTGGGCCTCTACCTGGACTTTTTGGCGGAGAAGGCGGCCCGGATTATCGGGGAGCGGCCCACCAAAGTGGTGTTGGGCCGCCCCGCCCGGTTTTCGCCCGATCCGGAAGCTGATGAGTTGGCGCAGACCCGACTCCTGAAGGCAGCGGAAATTGCCGGTTTCACTGACATCACTTTCCAAATGGAGCCGATTGCGGCCGCCTTCAGCTACGAACACCAGATCACCCAACCCGAATTGGTGTTTGTGGGGGACTTCGGGGGAGGCACGGCGGACTTTACGCTGATGCAATTGGGGCCGGATCGGGACGACCGGGACCGGCTTGAGGACATCGTAGGAACGAATGGCGTGCGCGTGGGCGGAGATGATTTCGACGCGGAACTGGCCTGGGGCAAGGTCGTGCAGCACCTGGGGCTCGGCCTGCAATACGATTCGACTGGCCGGGGAAAGTTATTGCCCATTCCGCCCATCACTACCGCACCTTCTGCCGCTGGGAGAACCATTTCCAATTGAACACCCACCAGACGGTCCTGGAAATTGAGAAGTTTCACCGCTGGACCCACTTCCATCCTCAAATCGGGGACTTCCTCAAGATCATCCAGCAGAACCTGGGCTATTCCCTGTTCCGCTCCATCGAAGGTGCGAAGATCGCCCTGTCGGCCCAGGCCACGGCCAGCATTGAATTTGACCAGGCCGGTATCCAGATTCACGAAACCGTCGCCCAACCCGAATTTGCCCGCTACATCACCCGCCAAATGAAGAAGTTGAACGAGACCATTGTGGGCCTGCTCGAACAGACCCAGGTGGATCCCGGTGTTGTTGATGCGGTCTTTCTGACCGGAGGTTCCTCGGCGGTGATTCCCGTCCGGGAAGTAATTGCTTCGGTGTTCGGTAAGGAGAAGATTCGGGAGAACGATGCCTTTACGAGTGTGGCGCGTGGGCTGGCCCTACATTCGAAGTTTGCGGTGGGGTAGGAGGAGAAATGGAGGCCGGGAAATGCCAAGCGGTCCAGTTTTTCCGTGCATGGAATGGGGCGAAGTGCTTATCTTTAGACCCCGGCCTCAGGCATGGATACCGAGCAGTACATATCGACCATCCGGAACCGCATCCGCAAGCGGATGCCCATCCCCCTGACCGACGATTTGATCGAATCGTACCTGGACATCCTGCAATTCAGGCAGGTTCGGAAGAAGCAGTACGTGGTGCAGCCGGGCTTTCCCTGTCGGGAGCAGATCTATGTTGTGCACGGAGCTTTCCGGGCATTTTTCATCGACAACGAAGGCAAGGAGCAGACCATTCAGTTCGCCATCGACGAATGGTACATCAACGATACCCGCAGTTACCTGACGGACGAGCCGGCCACCCTCTATGTGGAGGCCCTCGAGGATTCGGTCGTAGCACTGCTGCCCAAGGCAGCCTTCGAGGCGCTCCGTGATGCCCATCCCGAATGGCAAAAGGTCGCCCGGATCACCGTACAGAGTGGCTTCGCCTACGCCCAGAAGCGCATGATCGCAAACCTGCAAAAGTCGGCCGAAGAGCGTTACCACGAGTTTCTGCGGGACTACCCCGAAATGGAGTGCCGGGTGCCCCGCCATGCCCTCGCTTCCTACCTGAACATGACCCAGGAATACCTGAGCAAGATTCGGCGCAAGCTGATGGAAGCCTCTTCCTGACCCCACCGCCATTTGATATCCCGCCCCATTTTCTTGAACCAGTTCAAGATTTTATGTAATCCAGTTCATTTTTCCCCCGGCCCTTCTCCGCCACCTTTGCTTCAGTTCAACCATTGAATTGAAATCCATGCAACGCATCATCATTCTAATCACAATCATTATGGCCACCCAAATCAGCAGCCCCGCCCAGACTTCTTCCAGCACGCCGCAAGTCCGCCTCGACGATTTCATTGAGGAGGGATGGAGCCAAACGGAAACCAACAATGCCAAGGTCGTCATCGACTTTGTCCAGCACCTTATGAACGACCACGATTTTGACTATATCGAGCGGACATTTGGCAGTCATCCCTACGTTCAGCACAACCAGAGCATGATCGATGGCATTCCCGGGGTGCTGGAAGCGGTTCAGGGAGTGGTCAAACGCAGCCCCGACTACAGCTATGACGTCAAGCGCATCATTGCCAGCGGTGACTATGTGGTTTTCCATACCCACGTGACACTCAAGGCCAAGCACCGGGGCAATGACCGCAAGGGCCTGATCATTTCGGATACCTGGCGCGTCAAAGAAGGCCGCATCGTGGAGCATTGGGATGCGATCCAACCCGTGCAAGGTTTCTTCCGCTTCTACGCCTGGCTCACCGGCGGGAAGGTGAGAAACTCGAATGGCTTGTTTTGAGGGGGCTGGAGCAGGAAAAAGCCCGGGGCCGACCGAGTAGGGTGGGCTCCGGGCGTTTTCATTTTGGGGGCTAAGCTCAGATCAATGAACCACCAGCACCTTCAGGCGGTAGCTGCCGGTAGCATTTCGGACGCGGAGGTAGTACATCCCGTCGGGAAGATCGGCGACCGAGACCCCCTGTTTGGCTTCGGCCGCACCAAAGGACCGGACGATGCGCCCCAGTTCATCGATCAGTTCCCCCTGGCTTTCGGGAGAGAGCTGGGCAAAGAAATGGGTTTGGGCGGGTTGGGGATAGACGTGGACAAATGAAAAACCGACCTGGACCGCGGCGACGTCAGAATAGTCCCAGTGGCCATCCTGATCCTGGACGCGCAGGCGGTAGTACTGGATGCCTTCCTCCACCGCATAGTCCCGGAACTGGTAGGAATCCCCCGGGAGGGAAGCCGCCACCCGACCGATCTGTTCGAAGAGCTGTCCATCCGAACTGCGTTCGACTTCGAATTGGCCAAGCTGGACCGCGTCGGTGGTACTCCAATCGAGCAGGACATCATTCTCATCTCCCAGGGAAGCCGAGAAGGTCAGGCCCTCAACGGGCAGCACAGTGAAGCACGTAAATTCGGAGGTATTCCCCGCATTGGTCGCCGGGGGGCCTACGTCACGGGCGTTCGCCGACAGCAAGGCCGTAGGCGGGATCGCTCCGACATAGGACCAATTGCCTCCTGCGTCGGCGGTCACCGTCGCAATATGCGTCCGTCCCTGGCACCCGCCAGGAGGGCACAGGGTATCGAAGAACAATTCGATGAAATTGTTGGGTTGGGAGGTCCCATTGGCCCCGGTAACCGATGCCGCGAGAATGACTGGCATAGGGTGGTTGTCGTTGCCGGCATTGTTCAGGTTGATGCCGACCCCACCATTGCAGTAGATGCTGTTCTGGCTGATCAGGATCTGCCGGTCAGCGCCGGAGATCAACTCGACGGCATCGTCGACATTGAAGGCAATGGTATTGGCTTCACCGGCGCCGCTGCCTCCGATGAGGCCATTCACCGTCCCTGCCAGGATGAGGATGCCATTGTCGGCATTGGGCAGGGGAGCCGTCCCGGTGACATCGGTTCCGATGAAATTGCCCTGGACCGTGGCATTGTCGGCATTGATGAGGAAAATGCCGTGTTCGCTGAGGCTGCCCGACAAAATATTTCGGTGGGCTGCCGTATTGCCGCCGATGGTCACATCGGACGAGTTGATGACGATGACGCCCGAGTCATCGTTGCCGAAGGCGGTGGTTCCTGCGGCGTCGGTGCCGCATTTGTTGCCGAAGATCGAGCAGTTGTTGGAGCCGCCATTGAGGACGATGGCGTGGAAGTTGTGGTCGGCAATGACGTTGCCGGCGTCGGTACCGAGTCCGCCGACGAGGCAATTCTGCGCATTGTTCAGGGAGAGGCCGTTTTCAGCGTTGCCAATGGCCGCAGTGCCCGCGGCGTTCAGCCCGATATAATTGCCGGAGATCTGAGAGTCGGTATTGCCATTGATGTCGATTCCATTTCCCGTCAACAAAGTCCCATTTCCCGAAACTACATTTCTCCCCAGCGCCGTCCCATCTCCCACGATATTGGAACTCCCGCCGCCAAACACGCCAATCCCAAAGCTCGCATTCCCAATGGCCGCAGTTCCCGCCGCGTTCAACCCGACGATATTTCCCACAATGGTATCGTTGCTGCCGCCCACGACGCTGATGCCGGAGCCCCCGTTTCCGGAGATGACATTGCCGAGACAGGCCACACTCCCGCCAATCTTGTTGTTGTTGGCCCCCGCTTCCAGTTGAAAGCCGTTTTGGCCATTGCCCGCTGCCGCCGTGCCGGCCAGGTTCGTGCCGACATAGCACCCCGCAATCTGGCAATTGGTCGCGCCAATCAGCTGGATACCATTGAACTGGAAGTTGCGCACATTGATCGCCGCAATGCGCGATCCCGAGGCCCCGGCAACGAGTTGGATGCCGTTGCCGCCGCCGCCTTGCCCGTCAATGCCGATAACAGGCGGCCCGCAGGGAACATAGCCGGGGGCGAGGGCGCCATTGAGGAAGACCGGATCGGTAATGGCCGGCAGGGGAGTATTCACCAGGATGCTGCCGCTGGTCAGGAAGACGATGTCGTCAAATCCGGCGGTGGCATTGGCGCTGGTGATGGCATCGCGGAGGCTGCCGACCCCGAAGTCGTTGAGGTTGGAGACGATGAACGTGGCACTTCGGAGGGGAATCGGCGAGAGGATTCCAAAGAGTAAAATGCCGGCCCAAAGGTGCTGACGAACCCGCTGGAGCGGGTGACCCGGTAACTTAATTGATTTGCCCATACTTCCTGTCGTTTCTACAATTACTCTGGAAGATAGGAAAATGCGCCCTGAAAACGAAATGAAAGGGTCGTCGCTCCGTCATTCCCAGTGGGTTGGAAGGGGAGAGGGATGGAAAACGAAAAGGAAGGGGGGAGAGAAAAAATAAAAGAGGGTGATTCTTGGGGAAGGGCTTAATGGTGGCCGTGCTCGCCTTCGTAGGAGTCGCAATCGGCGGCCGAGACGGTCAAGCCGCTGGGATTGTAGGTGAAGGTTTCGGAACCGAAGCGCAGCTCGTAAATGAAGTCGCCGGCCGTAACGGCATCTTCTCCGCCACCGTCGTCGAGGACGAGGACCATCAGTCCGCCTCCGCCATCACCATTGAGGATGGCGTCGAGCTCTCCCGAACCCAACTCGAAGACTTCTTCATTTTCGTCACAACTGGGGCTGGCCTGTTTGATGAAGTTGAGGCTGCCACCCGAGTACTTCAAATTGACGCTGTTGATGGGAAGGCGGGTCACCGACTTTTCACTGTTGGTACGAAGTACCCGGATCGATAAGGTGGCCGAGCTGGCCCCATCCGCAGGGTTGAACCTGAATTGGAGGTCGTTTTCGCTTCCCCAGCTTTTCTGGTAGGAAAATACGGTTCCTCCTGTCCGGACCTGGGGCGATGCTTCCATGGATTTGGGCGTCGAAGTACTTTCCGAGGACCGGACGGTCCGACGGCGGTTTTGGGCATTCAAGCTGAATGTCAACAACAGGGCCAGCATCAAAAGGGAGAAACGAAGCATGGAACCCGATGGGGGGACCTGAATGGTTGATCTTGTTTTCATCATAGATTTCTATTGGTCGATTAATCTCGGATGCAAATATGCAGTTGAATTGCAAAAAGAAAAAAGGCAAATGATTCTGAATATTAGGAGCATAAGGCCAATGAAATGGGGTTTGGGGCCTTTGAATTTTGCCTGGGAGAGGCCTGGTTTCAGGTTGAATCCGAGTGGTTTGATTTGGCAAAATTCCGCCCAACCGAGGTGAGGCGGAAAATTTGCGGTTCCCTGCTTGCAGGGAAGTTGGAAGGGGGACCCCGGCTATAAGTCCGCGAGGACCACCAGCACGGAGCCGCTGTGCTTTTCTACCCGGTAGACGGCCTGGACGGGCAGATCGGTCACCGTAATGGTGGCGAGGACGGTTCCCTCGGGCAGGTCAGAATCGATTTCTGAGGCGCTGACGTACATGTTCAGACCGGAGGATTCCATTTGAAGCTGGACTGAGACCTGGGCATTCCCTTCGATTTCGAAGACCTGGGTGGTGGTTCCAGCGCTAAACTCAGCGGGCAATACGACGGTGGAGGATCCGGAGCCGGAGGGCATCGGTGCCGCGGTTCCGGCAAGGTGGGCAAAGGCGATCACAGCTACGAGGATCAGGAGACGGCTGGTGAAGTGGGAACATACTTTTCCCAGGTCCAATTGTGAGATGGAGTAAAACATAGTGAGTGGAATTTGTAGTTGGTCCTTACTCTATTTGAAACGGCCTTTTCAGGGGACTGCCGTAGCTAGTAAAAAGGTTGGGATAAGGAGGGGCGGATTGTTGACTTGCGAGATGGCAATCCGCGGGGATAGAGAAGAGGGATGGTTCTAGGGTCGGGAGAAGGTTGGACGGTCAAGGGCGGGGAGAGCAATCCCTTTTTTCGACCTGGTGGGCTCCAGGATTGTACCTCAACTGGTCATCGCGGTAAGACATGACGTAGATGAAATCAGAAATGTTGAAATCGCCTCCGTCATCGAGCACGAGTACCAGGAGCCCTCCACCACCCTTTACGATCCCCTTGATTTGCTGGGAGTTCCATTCGAAAGTTTTCTGGTTTTGACTTTCGCAGTCATTTTGCGGAAGAAAAGTACTGATTCGAATGGTATCAGGTCCAGACTTGCAGTAGACCTCCCAAGCGGGACCGGAAACCGGCGCACTTTGGTCGGTTCGAAGAATCTGAGCTTGGAGGGGAAGAATTGGGGACATAGAGGGGGGATTGAATTGGAAGGATAGGGTTCCATTTCCGGCATCCTCGCACAAGGAAAAGGCTTTGATGGCCGGCGTCCCGATGCAATTCTGGGGAGCATGAGGGCGGCCATTCCCGCAGCCGGTTATCAGGGCCAACAGCAACAAGATAGTGGCTGGGGAGGTGAAATTGCGTGAGGGGTTGAAGCAGGAAATTGGTTCCATAATTGTTTCTGTTGTTTGAGACAAATATGGGGGTTGGGGAGGAGTCGGAGAAAGTCAAATTCGTTGATAAGTTAGGTTAAGGGTTGGGGTTTGGTATGGTTAGTATTGCTTTATTCGTATTTTAGGGGTTTTAGGATAGAAAAAGTTAGAATTGAATAAGGAGTCCAAGCTAGATCGTCACCTGAAATCTTTGTCTCCCAAGGAATGGAACCAGTTCATCGCCTGGGTCCATTCTCCCTTCCACAATACCCACCAGGAGACCAGGGAGTTTTTTCAAGCCCTTCAACCCCATTTCCCCGACTTCACCTACGAGGACGAGATCGTTTTTGAACAAGCATTTCCGAACCGACCCTACGATCATGCCCGCCTGAAAATCCTCAAATCCTATTTGCTCAAGCTGGTGCGGAAATTCTTCGTCCAATTGGAATATGAACAGGACGCCCTCTACCAGGAACGATCGCTGCTGACCAGCCTGGCCAATCGAAACCTGTTGCAAGATGCCGCCCAGCAAATGGAGCGGTCGTTGAACAAGGCCTCGGAGGTAAGCTCGCCCGATTTGGCGGAGCACCAGTATTACCTCCAGAGAAGTGCATTGGACCTCCAGGTACGGGACTCTACGCGCCTGAAACCCGTTGATTTTTCCACCCTCCTGACCAGCCTGGACATCTTTTCGCTGTCCCACAAACTTCGGGTCCTCGCCTCTCACATCGGCAATTCCTATGTCCAGCAACAAACCCTGCCCTGGGAAGACATTGAGGCCACCCTGAGCCACGTCAAACGGAGTCAGCTGGAAGAGCACCCCGCCGTGGGGCCTTATTATATCTTGGTTCAGTTAATGAAGGGAGGGCAGGAAAACGAAGGCCAATTGGTGGAGGACCTGTATCGGATGGTAGAGGAGGGGGGAGATACATGGGAGAAGTCCGATCTGGTGAACCTATTTGGGCTGCTGAACAATAAGTTTTTTCTTGACCTCAGCCAGGGAAAGCCCGATAGCCGGCTCAAAGTCTTCCAGAACTACCAGCGGATGGCGGCCCGCGACCTCATTTTCGGGCAGGGGATGTTCAGCGTGGCCACCTGCGGGAACATTGTCTCCATCTCCGCCCGACTGGGCGAATACGAATGGGCGGAGCAAATCCTCGCCGAAGCCCGCCAACGGCTCCCCGAAGAATTCCGCGAAAACATCTACCACAATGGCCTGGCCCGCTTGGCCTTCAACCAGCGCCGCTTCAGCGCCGCCAAAAAGCATCTCCTGAAGGTGGATTACTTTGATTTCTACTACAAGCTCATCAACGACCTCCTCCTCCTGCGCGTCTACTACGAACTGGAAGACGCCATTGGCTTCCATGCCTTGCACCCCACCATTGCCCGCTTCATCAACCGCAAAAAAGGTCTGCCCGATTCATTTGTCCGGATGCGCAAGAACTTCCTCAAGGCCACCCGGATGATGTTCGACCACCGCGACCAGCCCGTCAAGAAGCAGCGCCCCGACCAATTGGAAGCCAAGCTCGCCGCCCTCAGGCCGGCGATCCTCACCGATTGGCTGGACGCCAAGCAAGCCGAACTCCGTCCCGCCTAATTTCACTGTGTCATCTGTGCCCTCCGCCGGCCTTCCCGCACCGCATATTCCTGTTCCTTTTCCGCCCAAAGTCCGCTCGAGCGGGCCTCCCGCAAGGCCATGCGCAGTTCGGCAGTCGTATAGCCATTCCATTCAACCCCACTCCGGTCCAGGTTGTGGTCCTGACCCGCAGCCAGCGGGGAGGGCAGGGGCTGCGCATTGACATAGTCAAATGGCGCGCCCTGCTTGTTGGAATAGCCGCCCGTAAAGTTGATGGCGTGGTGGTCCGACACAAAGAAAAGGTCATTGCTCCGGTTGGATTCGTCGGGAACCTCCTGGCTGGGATCGGCAAAGAGGATGAGGTAATAGCTGCCCGTGATGGTCGGCATGTCGTAAGTCTTTTGGATGCCCCGGAAAAAGTTGACCTGCTCGCCCAGGCTCGCGTTAACGGGGATGTCCCGGTTGTAGAAACATTCGTTTCCAGCACAAGAATCGGCGCCGATGCCCGCCGTGAAGTGGTCCTTCATCAGGATGCCGAAATCCAATGGATTGTGGGAATTGACGTACATATAGACGAGCTCGTGCTCGTGCCTGGCCAGCAGGTTCTGGTCCCCGAAGTTCATGAGGTCGTAGACCAGTTCCCGCTCAAGGTTATTGGCGGGATTGTGGGTGGAATGGTCCGTGAACACCCACGGCGTCAGGTTCGGCCCCGAGGCATTGTATTCTTCCGGGGGATAGAAATGGACATCGTCGTTGTTCAGGACGAAGGTATGTTCGAAGTGGCAAAAGTCGCTGAAGAAGAAACTGTAATCGATCCAGGCGTAGCCATTTTCACCCCATTCCGTTCCCCAGGAGTTCACCAGTTTGAACGCATTGCGGGCATCGTCGTAGCCGACCAGCGCCATGCTGTGGCCGAAGGTGGAGCCGGTCATGTTGCTGACCACGCCGCCCGTATATTCCTGGAAGGACTTGGCGACCTTGGCCCCGAAGACCACGATGTGGTCCGACGCCAGCGCCCGTTTCACGGAGTACTCGTCGAAGTCCACCCGCCGGTAGCTGGCGATCTTGTGCAGGCGGGCCTCTTCCTCGGCCGCGGCGCTCGGCAAGGCCTCGCAATCGAGCGGTGCCACAAACGGAGCCGTCGCCATGCTCGCACAACCATGCAGGTGCAGGGTCTGGGCGACCGCTTCAAAACTGGCCCCCCGGCATCCGGGGGAGCGGTCGTGCGTGGCCAGGAAGGCATTCGCAGGACTGAATTGGTAGGCTTCCTGGCCCACCTCGGCCATCGAAATCCGATGGTCGATGCAGTACATCCCCGTCATCGCGTAGTAAGCCGCCGCCCATGCGGTGCAGGTGCCATCCTTCCCCTGGTTGCGCACGGGCGGCATGCAATCGCTGTGGTCGACCTGGCTGGGCAGGAGGTAAGGACCGATCAGAGGTGCCACGTACAGCGGAATGGCGCTGATTTTTTCCACATCATACCCTAAACCCAGCCCCTCAAAGTGGAACAACGAATCGCCGAGGGCATCGTCAATCAGGTCCTGGACATTGATGCCGCAGCGGGGTCCCGAAAATCCTTCCGGGCAGTGGCAATCGCCGTCTTCGCAGATGCCTCCGTTCAGGCAACCCACGTCATTGCATTCGCGGTTACAGGCGGTGAACAAAAGGGAAAAGGTCAACAGGGCGAGCCAACCGAAGCGGCCCCATTTCAAAGAGTCAAATGATAGGTAACGCATAACAACTGATCCTGATAGCTTGATTCAAAAACTAAATACGCACAACTAAAGGGTGGATTCCGGTTACAATTTGGGGAAGCTGCGGAGATGAAACAAGTTTTTCCCTGAAACCCCAAAGAGGAGAAGCCGGTGAGGCTTCTCCTTGAAAATGGGGTTATTGTACTACTAAATTACACACAATCCATAGTCCCTTTATGTTCTATTGTTTGATGATTTTCAAAGTGGTAGGCGCATCCTGGCCGTCGCTTTGGAGGCGAAGCAGGTAGAGACCGGGGGTATAGCCGTCGAGGTCCAGGGAAATGGTTTCCGAGAGGTCCATGTCCATGGTTGCCAGGATCCGTCCGTTGAGGTCCATCAGGTCCAGTTGGCCGGAGCCGGTGAGGCCTTCGACGCGGACATTGACGTTGGAAACAGCGGGTTGGGGCCAGGCTTGGAGGGCGTGGAACTCATTCGGGCCATTGGTGCCGAGGACGACGGAGCAGGAGCTGGCCGAGAAGGCAGAACCGGCATTGCAGTTGTCGATGGCGGAGACCCGGGCGCAGTAGGTGCGGCCAGTTACAGCTCCGCTCAGGCTCCAATTGGTGCCGACAATGGTCCCGGCGCGGGCAACATTCCGACGGCCGGTGGCGGTATCGGCGAGCGGTGCGGACATAGCAAAGCTGTTGCTTGTTTCTTCAATGAGCAATTGGTAAGTCAATGCGGCGGAAGGGGTTACGTCATCGGTAGGGGCATCCCAGGAGAAATCAATGGTGCCGGATCCAGGGCTGGCAACCATATTGGTAGGAGCGGCCGGCGGCTGATTCACGAAAGCAGTGTCGAAGTTTAGGTAGAGGACGGCAACTTTTTCATTGTTGGCCTTGGTTCCGCTTACAAAGAGGTCTATGACGCCATTCTGGTTGAAGTCAATGAATTCGGCGGTGCCCCGGATGGCCTGATTGAGCGTAATATCACCTGTAGTAAATGGCTCTTGCACCATAGCGGGAAGAGAAGGATTGTTTTGGTAAATGATGCTCAAGGGCTGGATGAGGGTAGCGCTACCAAGGCTATCTCCGGTAGCCAGGAGGTCGGGAGCTCCGTCACCATTTTGATCGGCAAAAGAAGTACTGCTGCCTTTGATCCCGGTGAGGTCATTGATTACCGTATCGAAAGGAGTCGCGGCTCCGGGGGTATTGAGGTAGATCAATGCGTGGACGTCGCTGGCATTGCCACCAGTGAGCATCAGGTCGAGATCGCCGTCGCCTTCCATGTCAAACCAATCGAGGTCGCCTTCTGCTACGCCTTCGAAGTTGGTATTTGCGACAATGGACCAGTTCTTCTCCCCATCATTGCTGAAGAGCCGGGTGGCATAGTCACTGCCGTTTTTGCCCTGCATAACAATGTCGAGGTCGCCATCGCCATCGTAATCGCCCAGGTCGGCGGCTCCTGAATCTGCGGTCATGAAGCGGGGCCCTTTCTGGTAAGTAGCAGAAAGCTGATTGTGATTGTTGTACCAGATGACACTTGAATCGGTGAGGGATTCCCGCCCCACCAGCAGGACGTCTTCGTCGCCATCATTGTCGAGGTCACCCACTTCAACGTCGTACCAGTCTCCGGGAGGAAAATCAAAAATGTTGAAGAACTGATAGTTTCCATCGTTCCGGTAGATCTTGGCAAATGACAATCCGGATGTATCGGTACCGACCATATAGAGATCCAGACGGCCGTCATTGTTGAAATCGCCCCATTCGAGCAGGTGCCAGGCAGCACTGGAGACGGGTGGGGGCGGGCTGAAGTTAAAGTTTCCGCTGGGCACGGCGGCGAAGGAGCCGTTGTTATTGATGAAGATGCCAGCGAATCCGGCCGCTCCGTCCGGTTGGCCGGCCAGCGCCACGTCGAGGTCGCCATCGTTGTCGATGTCACCCCAGGCAGCCGAGCAATTCGCCAGTCCCGGCAAACCGGAATTGGTCGCGATATAGAATTGGGCCTGTGCTTTTTGTCCCATGAATCCCAGGGCCAGCACCATGACCAGGGCGACCACGAGCGTTTGGGTGG
The DNA here is from genome assembly GCA_963923035.1 of uncultured bacterium. Classification (GTDB taxonomy): domain Bacteria; phylum Bacteroidota; class Bacteroidia; order J057; family JADKCL01; genus CAWUKT01. The sequence continues at coordinate 51,055 of CAWUKT010000004.1, read as the reverse complement.
TCAGCACTTTGTTGTTTCGAAGCGAATAGGTAGGTCTTTTTTTCATCGTGTAAAGCATTTTGTTGTGTAATAAGTAGTCCCGTTGGCGTCGGGAAATCCGCCGCCAAAACGCTTATCAGAGTGTGGATGGTTGATTTGGAAAAGTGTAGATCAGGCTTGTTGCACCGTTAATTTTGAGCCTGATCCGTTTCTACATGTGAAAAAATGGTAACGTTTTGATTGTTGACAGGAGCAAGGTAGAGAGGGGGAGAAAAAATTAAAGGGACAATAAATATGAAAGTTATACTGGCAGGTAATATCATTTGTTTGTTGAGGCCGTTGAATTGGGTATTCGTTGGAAAGAATTATATTGGGATGAGATAATTAGGCTACAATAAATTCCCATGTCGGCGTCCCCTGCTTCCCCAACTTCCGCTTCTGCGCCCCGCCGGGGCAAGAAAATCATTGACTTGCTGAGGCGATTGGATCCGGAAGAACGCCCGCTCTTTTCCGATTACCTCCGCAGTCCCCTCCTCGGAAACAGCCCCCAATTCCATCAATTGTTGGATTTTGTAGTGGGGGAGGTGCTGGACAAAGGAAAAGATTCTTGCTCGGCAGAGGAATTCCACGCAGCTCTTTTTCCCGACCAACCTTTTGATCCGGCCCGAACCAAGTACATCTGGGTTCGGCTCAGTAAGTTCCACGAAAAAATCCTGGATTTCATCGCCTTCCGGCGCTACCAGCAAAGTCCCGGCACCCGGGACCAGCTACTGCTCGAAGGCATCCACGCCCGCGGTTGGGAAGGCCAACTGGAAAAGGCCTTCGGCCGGACCCTGCGTCGGGTGGGGACGACCGTCAGCGCCGGGTCCACCCGGCAGCGGCTCGACGCCAGGCTGATCCGCACCCAATTGCTCAACGAAACCAGTGAACCCGGCCAGGACACGGGCATCGGAGATGTTCTCGAGGAACTCGACATCTACTATGTCATCCAGAAGCTGAAATTCGCCTGCGGCGAACTGAACCACCGCCTGTTTGCGGGGCCCACCCTCGAATTGAAGGGCTTGCTGTACGTCCAGGAAATGGCCGCAGCCCCCGATTTGATCCAAATCCCGGTGGTGAAGGCCTACCTCCGGGCCAGCCAGATGCTGGAAGCGGAAATTTTGGGCCTGCCCGATTCAGTGGGCCATTACCGGGAATTATTTGCCTTGTTCCGACCTCCGATCCCCTTTTCCATGGAAGAGACCCGGGACCTGTTTGCTTGTGTCCAAAACTTCATTGTGCTGAAATACCACCGGGGCGAGGGCGAATACCTGGCGGACCTCAAGGAACTGTACGAAAGTATGCTGGACCTGGGGCTGTTGGAAATGGGAGGGAAGCTGTCGTCGATGCTGCTCAAGAATATCGTCCAACTGTTTTGCCAGTCCGGGAATCCCGCCTGGGCCCAATCGGTGCTGGAGGTCTTCCGCCAGCGCGTCACCAACGATCCCCTGGAGTTGGCCTACCACTTCAACAGTGCCGTCGTTGCATTTTACCGCCGGGAATACGATACGGTCCTGAAATTGCTGTACAACCGCATCGGGAAATTTGACAATACTGCGATTGAGATCGCGGCGAGGGTCTTCTTGATCCGCTCCCTCTGGCACCTCGCGGATTGGGATTGGCTGTCGAGCTCGGTCGAGACCTTTTTGAAGTACCTGAAACGCAACCGGCCCCATATCGGGAAGGCCAATTACCAGTTGTACTTGCCCTACGCCCAGCATTTGAAGCGGGCGGCAAATGCCCTGTCGTCCCTGCCGGCTCGCCGGAAGAAGAAGCTGGAAGCCTGCAAAGTGAACCTGGAGGAAGCGGGTCACACGGCGATTTATGCCTGGCTTTACCGGGAAGTGTGTAAATTGTTGGAAGAAGGGTGAGGGAAAAATTTCCTTTAGCATTGTCCAAAACCATGAAAGTCCATACCACCAACTATTTCAATACGTTCATCGAAGTCGCTGACGATTGTCCTGCGGAAGTGGGTACTGAGCCTCCTATGCGGGGCCAAAAGAAGTCTGTCGCCAATCACCAATTCGAGTTAGTGAAATCGAATCCCTATCAATTTACCTCTGATGAAATTTTCTTTCAGGTCTTTGCTGATCGCAAGGACTTGACCGCGGAAGAGCGGCCGGAGGCGAAAGCGCAGTTTTTTTCCAAGGGGCAGCCTTGTTTTCGGGCGTCGCCACTGACGAAGCGTTACGGCTGGGGCGTCCACAGCGATAGGCAGGGCCGGGTGGCGATTTACCCCCGCGAATCGGAGGAATATGAGCGGTTTCAGCAGGACGAATCGGTAGAAAAAGTCAAAGCGATGCGGAGCAAACGGAAGCCCTAATCAGTCTTTTTGACCCCTCAACTCCTCCAATTTTTCCTTTGTCCCTTCCACGCCTCCCAATTCCAGCGACTTTGAGTAGGACTTGATCGCATTGGGGGTGTCTGAGCTCCGGGCAAAATAATCCCCCATCGAGTCATGGGCATTGGCGCTTTCCGGGAACTGCTCGAGGTTCCACTCAAAAAACGGCCGGGCCCGCTCGAAGTTGCCCATGTCCAGGTACATAAAGCCCAACTGGTTGACCTCTTCCTCGCGCAACGGGAATTGATGCCCCATTTTTTCCGAGATCCTGTCGTTGTACCCCACCATCAGCTCGACCAGTTCAGTACCGGTCAGCTCTGATTCGGGAGAAAAGAATTCCCGCCACTCGTCGAATTTGTACCAGGAAAAGAGGAACCGCAGGGCATCGTTTTCGGCGGCCAGCGGGAGGGTTCCGTGGGCCTCATTTTCGTAGTATTTCCAATCCGACACCAGCTGTTCATTGGATTGGGCCACCTTCGAAAATTCCTGGATGGACCGGAGGTGAAGGGTATGCGTCGTCGTGTCTTCGAGGGCCTCCTCGAAGCTCATCTCACCTGGCAAGGTATTGGCGATGGCGGTATAGAGCGCCTTGTTTTCATAATTCGTTTCCCGCACCGTGGAGGTCGCGGTTTCCATGAAGCCTTCATTGTCCCAGGAAAGGCTCGGATCAATCGCGATATAATTGCTGAAGAGGTGGGGATGGTGAATGAGCGTATTGACCACGACCAGACCCCCGAGCGAATGTCCAATGATGGTTCGGTAGCCAATCGTGGGGTACTTCTGGTCAATGTAGGGAATCAATTCGGTCTCAATGAATTGGGTGAATTTCCCGGCGCCGCCGGAAGGATTGGTGGCGTCGCCGACGTGCGAAGTCGTCAGGTCTCGAAAGCGATTGGTATTGGGAATGGCGACGATGACCATTTCCGGGATGAGGCCATTCAGCACATTCATTTTCATCACCCCGACCACCGTCTCAAAGTTAAATTCGCCGTCCAGCAGGTACAGGACGGGAAATTTGTCCTGGTCGTCAATGGGCTCCGGAACGTGGACCCAAATCTCCCGCTCCTCCTCCAGGACCTTGGAGTACAGCTTTTCTTTGGTGCCAATGGAAATGAGTTGGGAAGTCTCGTCGTCAGGGTTTTGTCCGAAACAAAATACAGGTTGCAAGCCAAATACAGCCAGGGCAAGGAGGCAGATGATTGATTTCATGGAGTTGATCTATAGCGCGGCGGTGATGTGGATGTAACGAAATGGGGCCGGGTATTATTGTGGCCTCAATTCACCCCATTTCCGGAAGAAGAACAGGTCAATTGAATGCCTTGGAGGAGAGGAAAATGGAAAAAAGCGTCCCCACAAGCTCCCCATCCGCTCAAATACCAACGCATCTCCCATTTCGCAAAACCTATTCCCGCCCTGACCGTTTCATTTTTTCTTCGTAATCTTGCCCAAATTTCAGTGCATTGCCGAGTCGCTACAACAATATTGAAGACAAGCACCTCGCCCGGATCATGGACGCCTATCCGATGGTGTCGGACCTCCGCCGGCGCGCCCGCCGTCGAATCCCGAATGTGGCCTGGCAGTACCTGGAACCCGGAACCGGGGCCGACCAAGCCATGGGCCGCAACCGCGCGGCCCTCGACCAAATCCTCTTTTTGCCCCGCTTCATCCAGGGCAAAATCGACGTCGACCTGAAAACCGAATTGTTCGGGAAGACCTACGCCGCTCCCTTTGGGATCGCGCCCATGGGCCTTTCGGGCCTGGTCTGGCCGAATACCGAGGTCTACCTCGCCCGGATGGCGGCCAACGCGGGCATTCCCTATACCTTGAGCACGGTCGCCACCCAAACGCCCGAGACCATTGGCCCGGAAGTGGGAGACATGGGCTGGTTCCAATTGTACCCCCCGAAAGACCCCGAAATCCGGAAATCGATGCTCCGCCGGGCCCAGGAATCGGGTTTCCACACGCTGATCGTCACGGCCGATGTGCCGACGCCCGGCCGTCGTGAGGTTTCGCGTAAGGCCGGACTCACCGTCCCGCCGCGCATCAACCTCAAAATGATTTGGGAGGGGATCGCCAATCCCTGGTGGAGCCTGGAAATCCTCAAGCACGGCATGCCGCGGCTCCGCTTCGTTGAATCCTTCAGCCCGAAGAAAGACCTGAAATCCGCCGCCAATTACGCCCGCTTTGAATTTCGCGGCGACTTGGATTGGGATTATATCCAGACGGTGCGGGACCTGTGGGACGGACCCGTCATCCTGAAAGGGCTCTTGCACCCGGGAGACGCAGAACTGGCCTTGAAATCGGGCGTGGACGGACTGGTGGTCTCGAACCACGGGGGCCGTCAGTTTGACGGGGCGCCGGGCGCCATTGAAGCCCTTCCAGGGATCGTTGAGGCGGTAGACGGGAAGGTGCCCGTGATGTTTGACAGCGGTATCCGCGGTGGATTGGACATCCTGCGGGCCATGGCATTGGGGGCCGACTTCGTCTTCGTCGGGCGGCCCTATATGTACGGGACTGCCGCCTTGGGGACCCGGGGCGGCGAGCACGTGACGAATATTTTCGTTGAGGACCTGACCAACAACATGAAGCAATTGGGCATCACCCGGCCGAAGCAGGTGCGGGATTTGTTGGTGAAATAAACCTATTGTTTACGGCTTTTTCTTCTCCATATCGGCCGCCCTTTGAGCCTCGAGGTAGGTGTCACCCATTTGAAGCCTTCGTACCCTAAATAGACTCGGGAAAGTAGATTTTTGGGGAGCGGAACTAGTCCTGTGAGAATTGATTTGCCCAATCCACCCTCCTTCATCCACTTTTTCATTTCCCTTATACTTCTTTTCCCCAAAATCCATCCTTTACAGAAGGGCATAAACCGCAGTTGTTCGATCCTCTGTGGACGTCCTGCCACGATGTTCCGAAAAAAATCTGAAAGGGGGGTAGGGTAAAGTCCGCGCTGTCCGTCACGGAGATATGCTTTCTCGGTGAATTTTCTCCAATTAATTGAAAACAGGTATGATGGACAGAAGAAAAATTTGGGTATTGATCGGCTTGTTGGCGGTCTTGAGTGCATGTAACAGAGATGAAGAAGAGGAGGAATTTATTCCCAGTTTTGTGGGCCCTTCTCAGTTTACGGATGCTGATCTGGCGGTGTTGAACCAGAGTTTGACCCTCACAGCCCAACCCTATAACTACGCGAATCCGGCGCTTCCCCGGCACATCGACGATGAATTGCAGGCGATGGACAATACGCCCGTAACCAATCGGGCCACGGATATGGGTGCCACCCTGGGCCGCGTCCTTTTCTACGACGTGAACCTCTCGGTCAACAATACGATTTCCTGTTCCTCCTGCCACCAACAGTCGCGGGCCTTCTCCGATCCCGAGCAGTTCAGCACCGGATTTGATGGCGGGAAGACCCGCCGCAATTCGATGTCGCTGGCCAATGTGAAGTTCTACGAAAACGGCCATTTCGGCTGGGACGAGAAGGCGTCGACCCTCGAAGAATTCGTGCTGTTTCCGATCAAGGACCACGTCGAAATGGGCATGGAGCTACCGGCTCTGGAAGCCAAGTTGCAAGCATTGGACTATTATCCGATCCTATTTCGCTACGCCTTCGGGGACACGATGGTCACCGCGGACCGCACCGCCAAAGCACTGGCGCAGTTCGTCCGGTCCATCTACTCATTTGGTTCAAAATTCGACGAAGGGATCGCCCTGGAAGGTTATCCGCAGGCGGATGATGGCATGCCCATGCTCCGGAATTTCACCGAGCAGGAAAAGCTCGGCCAAGACCTGTTCTACAATGGCCGCAGCGAAACCACATGCAAATACTGTCACGAGACGGCCGTCTTCTCAATTGAGGATGCCCGGAACAATGGCCTGTCTGTGAACTACGCGGACAACGGGAAGGGCGACATCACCGGCAATCCTTCGCACAATGCCGTCTTCAAGATTCCCTCCCTGCGCAATGTCGGCCTGACAGCGCCTTATATGCACGACGGCCGCTTCAAGACCCTGGAAGAAGTCGTCGACCATTACAGCGACAATATCCAGCCGCATACCAGCCTGCACCCGCGGCTGAGCGTCGAAAACAACGATGACGGCCGCTTGGGCTTGCCTCCGGTGCGCCTGAATCTCAGCCAGGTGGAAAAAGACGCTTTGGTGGCCTTTCTTCATACCCTGACCGATCCCGGGCTCGCTACGGAACCCAAATACAGCGATCCGTTTATCCAGTAGGACTTGAGAGGTTGAGAAGGATGGGTTGAAATTCAGATGGCGTTGAGGGGGGGGAGGAAAGAAATGGAAGGGTGGAGGAAAGTGAACAAAAGAAGCAAAATGGAGTCAGAAAAAAGGACACTGGCTGATCCCTTTTTCGGTTTCTGCGTACAAATCAGTAAACCGGGCTGAATGCCCGTCTCATTGAACTTTGATCTATGCCACGAACACTCCTCTCCATCCTCAGCATTTTCATCCTTTCCACCAGTTTTTCGGGTACCCTCTCCGCCCAATCGAACGATTGGCTGCCGGGATATGTGGTCACGAATCAGGGCGATACCCTGTACGGGCAGGTGCGGGACCGGGACACCGGCCCCTTCGGCGGCCTCTACGACCGCATCCGCCTCAAGGCCGACCGCGGTGGAAAACGTCGTTTTGCTCCCCGTCAGATCAACTCCTACCAGCGCGGCAATTCCAGCTACGTTACCCTCCGCATCGTTTCCCGCACCAATTTCTTCAAAACCGAGACCTGGGTGACCGAGGAGGGGGGAGAGCCCCGGTTTTACCAGGTGATCGCGGAGGGACCGCTGACCTTGTACCACCAGGAGTATACCGACGAGGACAATTCCATGATCCTCGACATTCCCTTCTTCAAGCGAGAGGACAACCCCCGCCTGGTCCGGGCGACCCAGGGCTTGTTCGGATTGAAAAAGAAGCTGTTGGCCGACTTCTTCTCCGACCGCCCCGAGCTGGTCGACCAAATCCAAAGTGGAGCCCTGACAACGCCCATGCAGGTATGGGAGGCCTACTGAGCCGGAACGTTTGCAAATCAAAACTCCCGGGAAGCACAAGCGCTTTCCGGGAGTTTACATTTCAGACTGGTAGTGCTTAAAACTTACCGTTTTGGTTCTGCCATTCTGCTTGCGGTGGAATGGCTTCGATCACGTCCCAATGCTCGACGATGAGGCCATCTTCAAGCCGGAAGAGGTCGTAAAAGGCCACGTGGTCGCCCTTCCCGAATTTCCCTTCGCTGACGGTCAGGACGAAGTTGCCTTCCCCGATGACCTGGTGGACCTGCTCATATTCCATCACCATGCCGTTCTCCGCAAAGTATTGGAAGGCAGCCTGAAGGCCATCCAAACCGTCCGCGACCGCGGAATTGTGCTGGAGATATTTCTCCGGATTGATATAAGTCGGCACCTTGTCGCCCTGGCCGCCGAGAAGGACGTCCTCGACGAACCCGCGTACATGCTGTTTGTTGGCGGCGGTTTGGTCCTGGTCCTGAATGGCAGTGGCGCCATCGAGTTGGGTGCGGCCGCTGGGATTGGGTGGGGTGATTTCCGCCAGGTTGTCCCAGTGTTCGACGATGAGGCCATCTTCAAAGCGGAAGATGTCGAAGCCGACCTTGGGGCCGAAGAAATCGTATTCGGTATGTGTCACGACGAAGTCGCCATCCTCGAAGGCCCGGACCACTTTCGCACTGAATCCCTGGGGCGGCGCCATTTCCATGACCTTGCCAAAGCCTTCCAAGCCATCCCCAACGCCGAGGTTGTGCTGGATATATTTTTCGGGATTGATATAGGAAATGGGCGTGGAGTCACCAGTGTTAAAACTGTTCAACAGGGCGACGACTTTTTCTTTGTTGCTCATAGCTGTTTGAGATTTTGAGTGGGAAGATTTACGAGATTGGCAGGCACTGCTCAAGAGAATCAAAGGCAGTACGGCCGCCATAATGAATGATATCTTCATTGTTCTGCTGTAAAAGACGATGCAACAAAGGTGAGGGAATGAGAGGGGGGAATGGCTATCCGAATTTTCCGAATGACTGTAAAAATGGGAAAATCAGAATTGTTCCCGGAATTGCTCCGGGGTGGTTCCTGTGGCCTTCTTGAAGAACTTGAACATGTTGGTGGGCTCCTCGAAGCCGGACGAATAGGCGATTTCTTTGATGGACAGCGAAGTATTGATCAGCAGGCGTTTGATCTGGAGAATGCTGATCTCCACAATGAATTCCTTGGCCGTTTTGTGGACGATGGATTGGACAATGGTATTGAGCGTTTTGGCGCTGATGCCCATGAGACGAGCGAAATAATTGACCTGGCGACTTTCCCGGCATTTCTCCTCCACCAAACCCTGAAATTGGATGAACTGGGACAGGTATTTGGGACTCAGCGACTCCTGCATAGGCTTGGTTTTGATGCGGGACAGCTTGGAAATGAGGATTTGGAGCTCGCTGCGGATGATTTCCTGGGAAAATGAATCGTTGATGGTTAAGTACTCTTTTTGCATTCGACCCACCACATCAAAAATCTCTCCCTGCTCCTCGGCAGTCAGTTGGATCAGCGGGGCCGCCAGGAAATCATTGAAGAGTTGCATTGAGCGGAGGGCCTCGGTTTCGCTGAGGTAGCTGATCAGAAATTCCTCTTCAAACAGGAGAATGGAGCCCTTCAAATCCGTATCCGTGAAGTACTTCATGATTTGATCCTTGCGGATCGTCAGCACGCTCCCCGCCTGGCACGTAAAATCGTGGAAATCCACGGTATGCAGCCCGTTCCCCGATTCCACCAGGATCAACAGGTAAAAATCCACCCGGTGAAACTCATAGGGCCGATGATCGGTGAATTTCCGGTTCAGCAAGCGTTCCAACCGGAGCATGTCGAACGAAGCCGAGGGATTCCGTCGGTTCTGAAATTGGATTTGAAGAGGGGGCTTCATCCGAAACCACTCAGCCCATTGGGGTGCAAAGCTCGATCAAAAAGCCATTGAGGTCGCGCAGGTAGCCGACTTGTTGCCCCCACGGCTTTTGCTGGAGAGGCTCGTAAACCGTGGCGCCCGCATCGATGGCCCGCTGGAAATCAGCTTCGATCTGCTCCGTCGTGAAGGCCATCTCCACGCCAAAGGGCGCTTGGTCGGCCTGGGAGGTCGTGAAGCCCCGGGAGAAATTGGAATTGCCGAGGGTGACGGAGGCAAAGGCGAGGGTGGTCTCGCCCGAGACCAATTCTGCATAATCCTCTTCCGGCGTCATGAACTTGCGCTGGAACCCAAAGGCAGCTTCGTAGAAGGCCAGGGTGGCCGGAACACTCGGGACGTACAGGATGACATAGCCAAATTTCATGGCTTCAAGATAGGCACTCGGAAGGGGATTGGGAAGCGGGAAATGGGAGAAGGTGAATGGTCAGGATTTACCGGTGCCCCCAGTTCTCGAAGGCTGTGATAGTAGAGAAGTTGGGGAAATCTTGTATATTGATGATAGACCAATAAAGAAAGAAATGTCCCTTTTTTCCCATCACAAGCACCGCCGCCTGACCATTTTGCATATTTTGGCGACCGGGCAAACACTCGTCAAAGCGTTTGATAAAATTTCCCACGAGAAGTATGTGTTGGGTGCGATAATCGGGTTCTTGGGACTGATCATGTTGTTCTATACCGTTTTTCACACCCGAATTGAGCAACGGCGCCCGATGGTCTTGCCTCTTTTCTTTTGGTTCGAGGCCATTGTCATGGGAATCGTGGCCTACCTAAGCATTGACAAGGGCTATTTCTATTTGTACGTAGTCAGCTCGTTCCTTTATTTCCTGCTTGGAATTCGGTTCTTTGTGCTGATCAACAATAAACTCAAAGCTCGTCGCACGGTCGAATAAGGACTGATTTACCAGCTCCCCTAAAAAAGGGACGGGACCCGCGCGTTCATGGGCCCCGTCAACGTGCTTTACGGATAATAAGTCTTATCAGCCGAAGTGAGAACCGGCGTAGCGGGTCTCGGCGTATTCGCGCTCCGGCTTGATGCACACCACCGGAATTTCCGAGTGGTTGACGATATGAGTCGCATTCGAGCCCAGGAAGGTTTCCTTGAAGTCCAGCTCTTGCTGCGTCATGATGCAAATCAAATCAATGCCCGAATCCTGGGCGTGCTTGATGACGGTGTCGGCGATATTGCCCTTGGCCACGAGGGTAGAAGTCTCAACGTTCACATTGTGCTTGAGCACGTGGTTCTTGGCCATCTTCATGCGCTTCTTCATGCGGGCGCGGCTTTCTTCGTCATCGTGTTCCAATACGCTCAGCAGGGTCAGTTTGGCGCCAAAGTTTTGGGCAAACTCGATTCCGAGCTTGAGCTTCTCGCCGGTTTCCTTGGTCAGGTCCAGCGGGAGGAGGATGCTGGAGAATCCCTTGTCGGCGGGCTTCTTGCGAATGGTAATCACCGGGCAGTTGGCCGTGCGAACGACACGGGCTGCGTTGGTGCCGACCATCAGTTCCCGGACACCGTTGGCGCCGTGGGTCCCCATGATGATCGCATTCACATTCATTTCGGTCGCCGCTTCGCGGATTTTGCGGTACGGACGGCCTTCTTTCACCACCTTGCGGAATTCGATGCTGGGATCGGAACCCTCAACAATCTTCTCCATCATGCCGAGTGCCTTCTTGCGGGCATCGTCGAGGTCATAGTTCGAGAAGAGTTTCATCGGACCCGCCGGGGCCTCCAGAACGTGCAGCAGATGAATCTCTGCGTCGTAAATTTTTGCGAGGTACTCTGCCGTCGGCAAACAGTTGTCTGTGTGCTCGGAGAAGTCGACCGGAAACAGCAGTTTAATTTTTTCTTTATCGCTCATTTGTTACCAAAATTGTGATGATAACGTGAAATTCAGTTCAAGTGATCTTTAAAAATCGTTGCAAAGTTAAATATTTTTTAACAACGCCAGCCTGTTTTTTCATTGAAATTTCGGCCATTCCTTCCAATCTAAAATATTCTTTCGGAAATGAAAGCAAAACAGTTGGAAAGTGAAGTGGCAGAAAAAGAACAATTTGATGGGAAAAAGAAAATTCGGGAAAAAATTATTCCGTGGGGCAGGGGATTGACTAAATTACCTCCATGTGGTGGCTCATTATTTGGCTGAATCTGCTGGGAACCGGCGGCAACCTTGGATCTGCTGAGGTGAAAACCGATCCGGAGAACGCTCGTGGGGACACGCTGCACTATTTCTTCGCCGGCCACTTGTACGACCACAAATCCGATGGCCGCCGCGTCGATCCCCGGATCGAAGCGCTCGATTTTACCCGCTACGAGCGGGTCGTCCTCGGGGGTGACGTCTGTTCCGAAGCCACCCGCGACCTCAGTACCGTACGGTACCTGGACAGCATTTTTGACCTCGGCAGCCCCAACACCTACTACGTCCTCGGCAACCACGACGCCCGCAATGGCAACCTCCTCTGGCTCCGCCGCCGAACCGGCCGCAAGAGCTATTTCACCCATTCCCGCGACGGCATTGTCTCCGTAGTCCTCAATACGACCCTCAATCCGGCCGATTGCGCCGCCCTCAACGACCAGTACCGCATGCTTGCCAACGTCTGCGATACCATTTCCCAATCCAGCCACCTCCTCATTTTCCACCACCACGCCATCGCTACCCGCGTCCCCGGCCTCCCCGACAATTGGTACTACGCGAACTGGCCCTACTACCATTGGGACTCGAATTGCTTTTCCCCCGACCCATCCTACCTCGGCTCCCTCTACACTTTGTTCCTGGACGTCCAGGCCCGGGGCATCCAGGTCATCAACGTGTCGGGCGACCTGGGATTTCACCGCAAAACGATGGATAAGACGTCCACCGATGGGATTCGCTACCTCGCCTGCGGCATCGACAATACGCGCTATACGGGCCAGGAGCAGTCGTACGGAAAGGCGGGAAAAGACAGTGTGCTCATTTTCCACCACCTTCCCCAGCAACGGGAATTGAATTGGGAGTTCGTTCCGCTGAATGAATTGCCGACCAAAGCTCAGTAGACCCGGTACTTGCCCCCCAATTTCCAGAGCTGGTTCAGCCAGACATTGTATTGGTATTCGCCCGGAGGGAGTTCGGAGACGGAGAAATCGGTGTTTTGGAAGAGCGGTTGGCCGGAGCCAGCGGTGCCGGGGACAAACAATTCGGAAGTGTAGGAGATCGGAGCAGCGGATTGGATGTTCGGAGAAATGGAGGGAGAAGGGCAGGGGGCAATGGGCAAGCCCTGGAGATTGAGGTGGTGGACCCAGGCATTGGAAAAAAGGTCGTCTCGGCTCCGTCCAGCCACCAGCAATGATCCATTGGGCAGGAGGGTCAGTCCGGTCAGTTCGTGGGAAATGAGGTCCGTCAACGACGTCTCGGACAACAATTTCCCGCTGGCGTCGAGGTTTAGAACCAAGCCTTGGGACCGGCCGGAATTGCGACCCTGACTGCCGAGGAGGACAAAGTTTCCATTTTCCAACCCGACCATGTCCTCTCCGTATTCCCAATTCATTCCCCCGTAGCGTTTTTCCCAAACGACCTTCAAATCGGCGTTGAGGTAGAGGAGGTACATGTCAAAGCTCCCGTGGGACTCGTTTTGGGTGCTGCCCAGGACGTACCAACCCTGGTCCGGACCGGGGAGCAGACGCCGCCCGAAGTCGTGGCGGGGACCGCCCAATTGTACCCGCCGAATTTCCTGACCCAACGTATCGGTTACGATCAGCATGATGTCCGCGTCGGGATGGTGGTGGTTGGCCTGGGAGGGAAAATAAAAGCCGGATTCGGTCGCGAGTACAAGGAAACCGTGGGGGAGGGGCTGGACATCGAAGGCGAGGTCCACGAAATCGGATTTGTAAAATTGGTCCCAGAGGAGATTGCCCGCGAGGTCGAGGCGGGCGAGGTAGACGTCGCCGTGCAGTCCCTGGCTCTTGGTATAGCCGGCCAGGACGTAGCCATCCGGCAAGGGCCGGACCACAAAGGGAATTTCTCGCCACGGACGACCGTGAAGCCGTTCCCACTCCAATTCATGCTTGGCCGAGAACTTCAGCAGGTACAGGTCGTGGCGTCCGAAGCCATCCCGGTCCTTGAAGCGGTACCCGGCCACCAGATAGCCGCCGTCGGGACTGGCCGTCACCGACAAGCCTTCATCCTGGTTGGTGCCCCCAAATCGCTTTTCGTCCATCAAATTCCCACACGCATCCAGGCGCCACACCGCCAAATCCAGGTCGTGCTGGTCGGTGAGGCGGGTTTTGCCCACGACAATCCACGAGCCATCCTCGGATTGGATGACTTTGCGGGCTTCATTTTCCTGCCCTTGTCCAAAAAAATACTGGGAGAACAGTGGAGTCCCCGCCAACAGAAGCCAGAAGCACAATAGGCTACGCTTCCGCCAAGGCTGCATCACTGGCTTCTTTCAATTTGCGCCGCAGGATCTTGCCCACATTGGACTTGGGCAATTCCGCGTGGAACTCGACGTATTTGGGAACCTTGTAACCGGTGAGCTTTTTCCGGCACCACTCAATGACCTCTTCTTCGGTCAGAGAATCGTCCTTTTTGACCACACAGGCCTTCACCACTTCGCCGGATTTGGCGTGGGGGGCGCCAATCACGCCCACTTCCAGCACCTTGGGATGCTCGGCAATCACGAATTCGACTTCATTCGGGAAGACATTGAAGCCACTCACGAGGATCATTTCTTTCTTCCGATCCACAATCTTGAAGAAGCCATCCTCGGTCATGAAGGCAATGTCACCGGTCCGAAGCCAGCCATCCACAAAGACCTTTTTGTTCTCTTCGTCCTTTTGCCAGTAGCCCGACATGACCTGGGGGCCCTTGGCGAGAATCTCACCCCGTTCGCCAACGGGAACGGGCTTGCCATCGTCGTCGCCGATGAGGAGCTGGGTCGACGGGATGGGGACCCCTATATAGCCAATGCGGTGGGTGCCGGTCAATGGATTGGCGGACAGGCCGGGAGAGGCCTCAGTGAGGCCGTAGGCCTCGATCAGGACCGCGTCGGTGGTCTCCTGCCAACGCCGCGCGACCACGTCCTGGACCGCCATGCCGCCGCCCATGCTGAGGCGCAGGTGGCTGAAGTCGACGGAGGCAAAGTCCTTGTTGTTGAGGAGCGCGTTGAACAGGGTATTGACGCCGGTAAAGACCGTGAACTTGTGCTTTTTGAGTTCCTTCACAAAGCCCGGGATGTCCCGGGGATTGGTGATGAGGACATTGTGCCCGCCGACGCCGAAGAAGGCCATGCAATTGACCGTCAGGGCGAAAATGTGGTAGAGGGGGAGGGCCGTGATGATCGTTTCCTTGTTGCCCTCTTGCATGACGGGCTGGATCCAAGCGAAGATTTGCATCATGTTGGCCATGATGTTGCGGTGGCTGAGGCAGGCGCCCTTGGAGACGCCGGTGGTCCCACCGGTGTACTGGAGGAAGCCCGTATCGTTGATGTCCACTTTTGGTTTTTCGTAGACCTTGCCCCGTCCCGCCCGGAGGACTTCGTTGAATCGGAGGTGGCCCGGGAGTCGGTATTTGGGGACCATTTTCCGAATTCTCTTCACCACGAAATTCACAATGCTGCCCTTGAGCGTTCCCAACCGGTCTCCAATATCGGTCACAATCACCGTTTCGATGTCCGTTTCCCCGATTATCTGCTCCAACTTGTCCGCAAAATTCGACAGGATGACGATGGCCTTGGCCCCGGAATCCTTGAACTGGTGCCGCATCTCCTCGGGCGTATACAGCGGATTGGTATTGACGACGATGAGCCCCGCCCGAATGGCCCCGAAGAGGGCGATGGGAAATTGGAGCAAATTGGGCATCTGGATGGCGATGCGGTCCCCTTGTTTCAGCCCATTGTGTTGCAACCAGGCGGCGAAGTCCCGGCTGAGGTGGTCCAGTTCCTGAAAGGTGATGGTTTTGCCCAGGTTCTCAAACGCGACATTGGTTTTGAACTGGTCAAAGCAATGGCGGAGGTAATCGATCATGGTCCCGTACTTCTCGGGATCAATCTCATGGGGTACATTGCCGTAGAACTGGTGCCAGGGGCGGCTTTCGTAGGGGTTGTTGGTGGGCATGAAATGTAAGTTGGTGTGGGTGCAAATTCTATTCCCATCCCCCCCTCAGCTTCTGCCACTGCCAGTGCTGGCCGTCTTTGGT
This sequence comes from uncultured bacterium, assembly GCA_963923035.1. Classification (GTDB taxonomy): domain Bacteria; phylum Bacteroidota; class Bacteroidia; order J057; family JADKCL01; genus CAWUKT01. The sequence goes on along the minus strand of CAWUKT010000004.1, from coordinate 35,566 downwards.
CACTTCGAGGAGGATGCGATTGTTGTCGTTTTGAAAGCTGAGGTTGAGGCCGCCATTGGATTCTTCCTTCCAGCCTTCGTCGCTGGGAATAAAGTAGAGGGTTTCGCCCACCGGCGTCCGCAGTTCCAGGTTGCCCTGGTGGGAATTGACGGTGAGGATTTCGGCCTCGATGGGGGCGGGGGCAGCCGGGGCCTCGACTGGGGCGTAGCGGCCGGCGATTTGTCCGGGGGCGCTGAATTCTTCGAGCAGGTGGAGCTCGTTGCGGAACAGGACCTCGGTCACCTCCTGGCCCATGACCAGGGGATTCGTATTGTCATTGTTGCTCAGGATCACCAAGGACAAGGTGTCCTCCGGGTAGTAGAACACATACGAATTCCAGCCGGGGAGGTAGCCGCCGTGCGAATATTGCAGGTGGCCGTGGGCGTCCAGGATATGCCAGCCGTAGGCGTAGTTGTTGTGGAAGGGCGTGAACATCTGTTTCCGGGACGAATCCGACAGGATGCGGTCGTCCTGGAACGAAACCAACCACCGGTGGAGGTCACTGGCGGTCGCATACATTTCGCCCATGCCGTAAATCCACTGGTACTTGAAATTGTTGATGACCTTGTGGCGCGTGGAGCTGCCCTGGTGGGCCACGGCGCGGTTCCCAATCAGGTTGAAATCGCCCAGACCGGAACGTTCCATGCCGAGCGGCTCCAGAATATGGTTCCAGAGGTAAGTATCGTAATCTTCGCCGGTGACATTCTCGATGACCTTGGCCAGCAGAACGTAGCCGGAATTGGAGTATTTAAATCCTTCGCCGGGGTAGAAATTCAGCGGACGGTCCTGGAAGGTACTGATCAGGTCGTCTTTGGTCGGGGTCCAACCCAGAACCTGACGGATTTTGAATTCGAGGGGAAAGTCGTTGATGTAGTCGGGGATGCCGGAGGTATGGGTAAGCAAATGGTGGAGGGTGATGTTTTCACCGTTCCAGTGAGGATAGTCGGGAAGATAGGTGCCAATGGGCGCGTGGACGTCCAATTGCCCTGCTTCCTGCAATTGCAGGATCGCCGCCGCGGTGAAGGCCTTGCTCACCGAAGCAATCATAAACCGTTTCTCCGGCGAATTGGGTTCTTTTTTCTTCGGATTGGCCCAGCCGTAGCCCTTGTTCAGCAGCTCTTTTTCCCCTTTCCCCACATAAATCACCCCCGAAAAGCCATCCTGATCGGCCATTTTGGAAAAGCGCGCATCCACCCGCCGCACAATGGACTCCAGACGATCCTGGGACCAGGCCGGCACAAACAGCCCTAAGAGGGCCACCAAGGTGAAAATATGGATACCGCGCAGTTTCAAAATCTTTTCCTAGCAAACAAGGAGGGAAGTTAAGAAGAATGGCGGGTTTGGCAAAGGGGAAAAACGGGGCGGAAATTACACGTGCCTCAATCGGCGATGATCCCAATCTCCAACGGCGGTTCCTCGAACACCGGCACCGGCGCTTCCAGCCCCAAGACCTCTTCCGCAAAAGCGTACGTCTGCTTTTCCAAGGTCACTGTCGTGGTGGGAAGGAAACGGTTCAACATGGGGTGACAACCCACATCGGATAGGGAGACCGTCCACGTTTGCCCCTCAGGAGTGCCGAACTGGGCCAGGGCTGCCCGCGCGGCGGGGATGGAAATGACATCGTCCTTGTGCTCCTCGTCCTGGCGGTAATAACACATGAAGGTCGGTTGGGTAATCTTGGAAAAGGTCTCCTCGGTCATCGTCATGTCCAACAGGGCTTGGAGGGCAAACAGGCCCTCAACCCGGTACTCAGTCGTCCAGTATTGAGCGTAGCCTTCCTTGTATGGCTCCGGAATTTTCCGGTAATCCCCAATCAGTTGCCGCGCCAATTGTTCGCCCCAAGGGCCGGTGAGCAGCTTGGCGTTCGGGTCGGCAAGTTCTACGTTGGGAGAATAGAGGAAGAGGCTGTGGACATATTCAGGATTGTGGGCCGCGAGGTACATGGCCAGCGTGCATCCTGTGGACGACCCAAAGACAATGGTCTTCTTGCCCATCACCTTGCCAATGGCCAGCGCATCCTTGGCGGTATTCACCAGCGCCGCTGGTGTCAACTCGGCAAATGACTCCTTGGTCACAAAGCCATGACCAGCCAGTCTGGGCATATATACGTTCATGCCGTAGCGTTTGGCAAAGTCGGGCACCACGGGGTCGCCCGCCTCCGGACTGGCCGAAAACCCATGCAGAAAGACCACCGAGTATTCCGTCAGGGCCGGGGCCGTATCGTTGGCCCAGATGATCCGGCTGGTATTGTCGGGGCGCAGGCCTTCCACCTTGCCTTCTTTGTCCGTGATATACCCTTCCAGGTCCGCCAACGAGACCGCGACCGGCTGAATTGTCGGATCAACAGCCTCAAAACTGATCCGGGGCCCCAGGAAATAGGTTCCAACGAGGACCACCAGGATGGTCAGGAAGGCAAAGCGACGGCGTTTGCGGCGGCGGGTAACACGGGTCATAGGTTCAGGGGTTATTTGTCGAAGAAAGGTACAGTTTTTTTCGCTTTCCGTCACTCATTTTCCCTCTTCCTCCGCCAGAACAGCCTCCAGTCGCCCTTTCAAGCCCCCAAATTTCCGTTTCCAACGCCGTTGGGTCACGCACCAGATGCCATAGAAGAAGGCCGACAGACCTCCGGCATAGACGGCATGGAACAGGATCCGCTCGCCAAGGGTCCGGTCTTCGATGAATCCCACGATACTCAAGCTCAGTCCAATCAACAGAATCAGGGCATAAGGGGGAAAGGTGCGGCGGGCAAAGCGGTCGGAAGCCTCCAGTTGGTCGAGGTGGGCCAGGGCAAAGGCGCGGGTATCCTTGGGTTGGTGAATGGGACGGAGGAGACGCTGGTATTTTTGGAAGGCAAACAGGAAAAAGCCAATCGCGGCCATGGTCACCACAATGCCAAGGGTATACCAAAAGCTGCCGTAGAGGTAGATCATCAGCCCCAGATAGGCGACGGTGGCCGGCATCGTGATGTACAGGACCCGTTTGCTGATGCGGGTCCGGCGGTGAAACCGGTCAATGCCTTCCCGGGTTGCTGCATCCAGTTCCACCGGCGCGGACTGGGATTGCCACAGTTGTTGTAGGTCTTCGAACTCAGGCATGGGGGGCCTCCATGTATTTTTTCAGTCGTTTGCGAATGCGGTTCATCTTGACACCGACGGAGTTGACGGTGCGGCCGGTCACCTCGGCCATCTCTTCGTAGGTCAGCCCTTCGAGCGCCATCCCGACCAGCAGTCGGTCGATGTCTTTCAGCCGGGCAATGGCCCGGTACAAGGCTTCCAATTGGGCCGTAGGCGCTTCGCTGGGCGTATCCTCGGCCACCATCAGGGGCAAGTCATCTGAGACCAGCTCTTGTTGCTGGCGCCGTTGGCGGCGCTTGCGCCACAGCAGGGCGGTATTGGCGGCGATCCGATAGACCCAGGTACTGGCCTGGGCCTCGCCGCGGAATCCTTCCAGGTGTTCCCAGACCCGGAGGAAGACTTCCTGGAAGAGGTCGTCCACCTCCGGAACCGGGCCCAGATAGCTCCGACAAAGGCGGTAGACCCGGTCTTTGTTGGACTGGTAGATCGCAGCGAATCGGGTGTGAAGGTCCTGGCTCAAAGCAGAAAGGTACGGATTTCATTGGCATACCAGGTGGGGACATCGTACATCAGGAAGTGGCCGCCCTCATGGTTGCGGTGGATTTGAACCCCCTCCAATTGGCCGAATTGGCGCTCGTTCAACTGCTTCCATTCCTTTTTGGAGAGGGGGAGGTGGTTGAAGGATTGGAGAACGAGGACCTGGGCTTCGACTTGCGGCAATTCGGGGCGAATATCCGCGAGGAGGACTTCCTCGTAGGCGGCGAGCATGGTAGCGCGGTCCGAGTCAATGCCCCATTGGGCGACCTGGAGGGCCTTCTCCTGATCCAGAATGGAGGCCTTCATGGATTCGGTTTGCTGGGCGGCGTAGAGCGAATCGGCGATGCCGAGCATGAAGGGGCGGCTGGCGCTCATCTGTTGGCGGAGGAGGTCGTAGTCGACCGATTCTCCCATCATAAAGCCCGCCAACTGCGGGTAGGAATCCACGACAACGACTCGTTCAACCTGCTTGGGCAGGCGGGCGGCGAGGTTCATGCCCATGAAGCCTCCGATGCTGTGTCCGATGACAGAGACCGGCCCGTCCTGTTCCCCGATATAGCTTTCCAGGTCTCCGAGGACCGATTCCAGAAAGGCTTTACGGTTCGCCTCGGTGGGTTCGACCCCCGCAAATCCAGCGATGGTCACCACGTGGCATTCGTAGTGGTCTTTCAGCATGTCCACCGTTTCATTCCAGACCTCCCCCGAGCAAGTCAGTCCGGGAATGAGGAGTAGGGCGGGACCTTGGCCCTGGACCTTGACTTCGAAGCCCCGGCCAAAACCGAAGGTGCAAAAGATGCCCCAGAGGACGATGAGCAGCAGTATGATTTTCTTATTCTTCATTTTGTGTGGGGTTGTTTATTGGGTTAGAGCAATGGAAAAATGGATTCTTACAGTTCGCAGGGATTTTTTTGCGGAAAAAATGAAAAAAGGGGGGGAGGAGTGGAGAGGACGGAAGAGAGGAAAAAGGGTGGGGAATGAAAATTGGGTGAAATGGAGAATTGGGGAAATAAATGATCTGGATTTGAAGTGATCTCTAAATATTCTTAGGAGGTCCTAACCCGTAGGTAAGCCAGCTTACCTCGGAGTGAAGTGAGCTTGCCTTTGACCGAAGCTGGCTTAGGTTGAAGTGAAGCTGGCTTGCCTTCGAGAGAAGTGAGCTTGCCTCCAACTGAAGCGGACTGCCCATCTGAGGAAGCGAGCCTGCCCCCCCCCGCGCGGACCGCGCCCAGTCTCCAGCGAAGCGGGCTTGCGGTAGGTGTCGGAGGCGGTTGTGGAGCTCCCGCGTGAGCGGAGCGACTGCCGGAGGGACCGCCCGGCCGCGTGAGCTGCCGGGACCGCCCTGATCCTCAAAAGGCCCCCTCCGCGGCCAATCCGCTAAAATTGAGGCCCGTCATTTGAATTTTGGTGGGCAATGCTCTATTTTGAAACCATGACGAAAGCGGTGATTTGGAGCCTGTTACTGGGCATGGGATGGGCGATGGGCGTGAATGCCCAGGCGCCAGAGGTCGTTGCCGCTCAACGTCAGATTCACCGCGCGGAAGCCCACCAACAGCTGGACATCTACCGGGCCACCCGGATGGATTACCACAGCGACCGCACGGTCCAGCCCGTCAACCAACGCATTTCTCCCGAATGGGCCCTGAGCCTGGTCTTCCAGCACTGCGCGCCTTGCCACAATCCCTCCGGTCCGGGGCCCTTTTCGCTGACCAATTACGAAGAGGTCCGCCGCAAGGCCAAAACGGTGCAGAAAGCCATCGAGGGAGGGATCATGCCGCCCTGGACGGCGGTGAGTGAGAAGGGACACTTCGCCAACGCGCCCAAGATCACGAAGGGGGAGAAGGAGGCGATCGTGTCGTGGTTGAACCAGGGCGCCGAGGCACCGCGGGAAGACATGCAGGCGGAAATTGTGGACCCGGAAACGGGCCGCGACGTCAACGATTTTATCCTCCACGAATATACCTGGGACGAGCCCTTCACCATTTACGAGAACGGCGACCTGTACCAGTGCTTTACGCTGGACCTGGGCCTGGAAGAGGACATCAAGGTGGGCATGGTGGAGTTCATTTCGGACAATATCGCGGCGGTCCACCATGTGACCATTTTTGTGAGTCCGAGGGGCTATCTGAATGGGCAGTCGCAGGGGATGGAATGCCATGAAGGGCGGCTCCAGGAGGGTTGGTTGACACTGGATACGTGGAACAAGGGCAATCGGCCCATGCGCTATACGAAAGGATTTGCCTACGATATCCCGGCGGGGTCGAGCCTGCTGATTCAGGTCCACTATGCGGAGGGCTTCAAAGGGCACGAGGAATTACGGACGGTGCGCCTGTACGAGACGAAGGAGCCGGAGACCCGCGCGGTGATTTGGGACATCAATACGAATGAGGAACTGGATGTGCCGGCGGATTCGATTGTGACACAGTCGATTGAGCGGTACATCGCGGAGGATTTTTCGCTGTTTGGGGTCATGCCGCACATGCACTTCATGGCCAAGCGGGCGCACGCCTACGCGATCACAAAGTACGGCCGCAAGATCGAAATCCTCCAAATGGACGATTGGGATTACCTCTGGCAGAACAAGTTCATGTTTGAGCATCCCATTTTCATTCCCGGCGGCAGCACGGTCTTCTTCGATGTGGTCTACGACAATACGGTCGACAATCCCACCCAACCCAACGATCCTCCGGTGGACGTCGGGTTTGGCATCTCGGCGGATGTGGAAATGCTTGTTTTCTTGCTGTACGGGACGCCCTACCAGCCGGGCGATGAGGCCCTCAATCCCGTCAAAGTCTTCTGATGAAATATGGACGGCATATCGCGGCTTTGCTACTGGCCCTCTTGCTGAGCCAGGGAGCCTGGGGCCAGGTCGTGGACCTGGACGAGGCCGCCTTGCGCGCCGATTTCGCCCACCACAAGGTCAACGTCCTCTTTTTCTTCATCGAGGACTGTCCGGCCTGCCAAAACATGGTTCACCACGTAGTGACGCTGCGGGATTCGTTTCCCGAGGAGGTCCTCTCCATCACGGGTATCTACGTGTCGGCCGAAACCGATGGTACCGCCCTCGGTGGCTTTAAGGAAGATTTCGCTCTCAATTTTCCCATTCTCCACGATTCTACCGCTTCGGTTGCGGCATCTTTCGGGGCGACGGTGACGCCCGAGGTCCTGGTGATCGACTCCGATGGCCAAATCCGCTACCAGGGCGCCCTCAACAATTTCTACTACGCCCTGGGCCGCCACCGCCGTCGGGCGACGGCGAATTACCTGCAGGATGCCGTCCAGGCCATCCTGGCGGGCGAATCCATTGGGACGGCCTACATCGAGCCCATCGGTTGTTTCATTGATTTCGATTGATCATGGCCACCACGCCACCAGCGTTTCCAGGTCATTGATCCGCACCCCTTCATTCCACCTTCCCGTCCGATCCAGTAGCACCGATTGCATGCCGGCCTTGCGCCCGCCTTCGTAATCGGAGCGGGGACTGTCGCCGACCATCAGCAAATTTTCAGCCGCGATTCCGGTTTGTTCTTGTACGAGATGGAACAGTTGGACATCGGGTTTGATGAAGCCGAGGTCGCAGGAAAAGAAAACCTGTTGGAAATAGGGTTCGAGGCCGAGGCGGAAAAAGGGTGCCTTGTAGTGGGTGGTGATGTTGGAGAGGAGGAAAATGGGGAGGCGCTGGGACAAATGTCGGAGTGTGGAACGGGAATCGGGGTAAATGCGGCAGGAATTCAATTCGACGAGGAGGTCGTGGTCGAAGTCGTAGCCAGGAACGGGTCGTTCGGGGGCCAACCAGTGGGTCATGTGGGTCTTGTCGCCAATGGGTTGGCTCATCAAATCGCCGCGCCGCCGTTCGATTTGGCCGTAGGTAAAGCCGAGTTCCCGCAGCAGGCGGCGGTAGGGATCGACCTTCGCGGTGATGTGGATCAGCGTATTGAAAAGGTCGAAAACGATGCCTTGGACCCGGTGGGTGTCGATGGAACTCATGGCAGGAATTCTTGGATGATGGCTTGGAGGGGCGGCACTACGTCTTCGAGGAACCAGGGATTGCGGCGCTCCCAGATCATGTTGCGGGGAGAGGGATGGACGAGGGGGAAAATATCGGGCAAATATTCGTTGAAATGGCGTACGGTTTCGGTGAGGTTCTTCTTGCGGCGTTTGCCCAGGTAATTTTTCGTCGCGTACGCGCCGATGATCAGCTTGAGCTCCAAATTGGGCAGGGCTTCCAAGGCCAGGGTGTGCCATTTGGGCGCGCACTCGGGCCGGGGCGGAAGGTCACCACTCTTGCCGGTTCCCGGAAAGCAGAATCCGGTGGGGAGGATCGCAAAGATGCCCGATTCGTAGAAGGTAGCTTCGTCCACGCCGAGCCACTTGCGCAGCCGCTTCCCACTCGGATCGTCCCAGGGAATCCCCGAATTGTGGGCGAGTCGGCCCGGCGCCTGCGAAATGATGGCCACCCGGGCGGTCTCCGGGAGTCGTACGACGGGTTTGGGAGGATTGGGGAGGTGTTCGGCACAAATGGTACACCCGGCGATTTCACGTTCGAGGTCGGTCTGGGGGAGACGGAAGTAGCTCATGGCGGTAAGTTAAGGAGAAGTTCCTCAACCCCGACGCCCAAAAATGGCGCTGCCCACGCGCACCATCGTCGAACCTTCGGCAATGGCCACCGGATAGTCCCCGCTCATGCCCATGCTGAGATGGGCCATCGTGATCCGGTCGCCTTCGTACTGGACGAAGGCGTCGCGGGCCTGCGCGAGCCGTTGGAACTGCTCCCGCACCACCGCCATGTCGTCGGTGAATTCGGCCATACCCATGAGGCCCTGGACCCGTAGGAACGGGTATTCTTCGATGCGTTGCAGGATGTCCGCGGCGACGGCCTCGGTCATGCCACCCTTTTGGTTTTCGTCCGAAATATTGAGCTGGAGGAGGATATTGAGGATGCGCTCGTGCTTCTCGCCCTGCTTGTTCACCTCCGCGAGGAGGCGGGGAGAGTCCACGGAGTGGATCAGGTGCACGAAGGGCGCAATGTACTTGACCTTGTTCCGCTGCAAGTGCCCGATCATGTGCCAGCGCACGTCCGGCAGGGCCGCGTGCTTGTCGACGAGTTCCTGGACCCGGTTCTCCCCAAAGTCCAATTGCCCCGCTTCCACCGCTTCCTGGATCGCGGCCAGCGGCTTGAACTTGGACACGGCGATGAGGTGTACGGATTCGGGGGAGCGGCCGGCCGCTTCAGCTTCGCGGGCAATGGCCGCGCGGATTTCCGCCAGGTTTTCAGCAATCATAGGACAAAATGGATACGTGGAGTTGCTTCGGTCATTGTTCCTTCAACTGCTCAACCCTCCAAAGGGTTATACACAAAGGTCAGGGCCACCAAAAGGGCCACGACCAGGAAAATGGAACCGGTCAGGAGAATGGGCTGGTAATGGTCCCGCTCTTCGGTGATGGATTGGCCTTCGATTTCGATGCGTTCCATCTGGGAAATCAGGCTGAAGATTTCCTGGAGACGCCCCTCATCCTCGGAGCGGAAGAACTGACCGCCGGTGATCTTGGCGATTTCCTTCAGCGTCTCTTCGTCCAGGTCGGACTTGACGGTCTGGGTCCCGAACATGGAGCGGCGGGTATATTCCTCCTTGCCAATGCCGATGGCGTGGATCTTGATGTCGTCGCGTTTGGCGAGGTTGGCGGCGGTGATCGGATCGATTTCGCCCCGGTTGCTGGCCCCGTCGGTCAGGAGGATCATGACCTTGGACGGGCTTTTGTGGGCGGACATTTTGTTGATGCCCACAGCGATGGCCGAGCCCATGGCCGTGCCTTCCTTGGGCATCATGTCGGCGTCGATTTTCTCGAGGTATTCCCGCAGGAGGTCGTAGTCCAGCGTCAGCGGCGCGTAGCCGTAGGCATCTTCGGCGAAGAGCACAATGCCGATCTGGTCGCCATCCCGGCCGTTGACGAACTCGATGGCGGTCTTTTTGGCCACTTCGAGCCGGTTGGGTTCGAAGTCATCGATCTCCATGGACCCGGACGTATCGAGGAGGAGCATGATGTCGATCCCCTCCGAATAGCGCTCGGTAAATTCATTGCGGGTGATGGGCCGGGCCAGGGCAATGATGAGGAAAAACAGGGCAATATTGGAGAGGATATGGGGCAAAACGCGGAGAATACCGAAGGAACCGCGCTTTTTGGTGAGCTTTTGGGGATCGTAACTCAGCGGGACAATGAGCCGGCGGGGTGCATACCACCAGACGTACCAGAAGAGGTAGGCGGGGATGCACAACAACAGGATGAGGTAGCCGGGACTCTTGAAGGTGTCCACGGAGGTATAGAGTTGGCGGACAATCCAAAGCAGCAGTTCCTGAAATTCGCTTCCGATATAATCAAGCATTTTTCATCGCCTCCTTTCTCCGGTTGAATTCGCCTTCCAATACCCGTCCGACCATGACATAGAAGTTTTCCAACTCACTTCCTTGGATCGAACCGCCCGCGTACGTCACCCGGTCGCAGGTCTCATTCAGTTGCAGCAAGGCTTTTCGTTTGATTTCATCCAACTGCATCAAACCTTCGATTTGTCCCCTCAGTTCCCGGGTACTCAGGGACGACAAGCCAATGCCCAGGTCGAGGTCCACATAGTCTTTCCAGACGCGGGCCAGGTCGAGGAGGAATGATTTGGTATCGTCGCGCTGGGTATTCAGAGCATTCCAGCGGCGGTAGTATTTCTGGTATTGACGTTCGAGGCGGCGCTCCCGGAAGTAGCGGCGGATGGGCTTCCACAGGATGGCCAACAGCAGGGCCAGCAACAGGAGGGGAGCGGCGATCAGAATGGCGGTGATGCGCCAATCCCAGGGCTCGCGTACCGGCGCGAGGTCGTCGATGGTCATCACGTCCAGCGAATCGATGGGCGTCGTGATGGCCGGCATGAGGATGACGGTATCGAGGGTGGAAAAGGTCAATTGGGTATCGCCATCGACGACGTAGCCGAAGGGCAGGGCGATTATTTGCAATGAATCGATGGACCAGGACCGCAGGTCGTACGTCACGAAATCGACGGACTCGCCGTCGTCGGTGCGGGTAGGCACGGGTTGCCGTCCCGCCAACTCGTACGGCGCAAAGTCCAGCCCCGTATCCGGCAGGATCACCACCATGTCCGCCGGGTGGCGGACTTCCAGTTCGACGGGAAAGGGCCGTCCCACTTCGATGAATTCCGCGCCAGCCCGCAGGTTGCCGGTCACAGGCCCGGAATTCGGTTGGGCCGACAGCACGGTGCTGGCGAACAGGAGCAGCAGGAGCGCTCCGGTACGAAGGAGGAGGGATGCCGTTGATTTAGCCACGTTTTTTCCTCGCATTGCGCTTCCGAAAAAATTTCTCCAATTCAACGATGTAATCAGACTCGGTGCTGATCTCGAGCAGGTCCATGCGGTTCCGCAGGCTCAGGCTTTCGAGTTCTTCGCCGATCTCCTGGAAGCGTTTGCGGATGCTGCTGCGGTAGCCGGTATCGCCGGCGTTGAGCCAGGTGGTGCGGCCGGTCTCGGTGTCCCGGACCGGAATCGTGCCGATGCCGCGCTTCATCACCTCGTCGGGGTTGAAGAGCCGGATCAGGATCACTTCGTGGTTCCGGGAGAGCTGCGTGAGCGCGCGTTCGTAGCCTTCATCGAGGAAATCGGAGATGACAAAGACGATGCTGTGCCGTCGGATGGTCTTCCGCACAAATTCGATGGCGTTCTTGATGTCCGTGAGGCGGCTCTGCGGATCGCTTTGCAGCAAGCCTTTGATGATGGACAGGATATGCTTCCGGCCTTTTTTCGGGGCAAAGAAGCGTTCGATCTGGTCCGAAAAGGTGAGGAGCCCGATCTTGTCGTTGTTTTTCATGGCCGAGAACGCCAGCACCGCCGCGATTTCCGTTCCCACCAGCAGTTTGTTCTCGTTCGCGTGGCCGAAGTCTTCCGAGCCGCTGATGTCAAACAGGACAAACATCGTCTGCTCTCGTTCTTCCCGAAACTGCTTGATATAGACCTCGCCCGTTTTTGCCGTCACATTCCAGTCGATGGAGCGGATATCGTCCCCAAATTGATAGAGACGCACTTCATCAAACTCCAATCCCTGGCCCTTGAACGCAGAATGGTACTCCCCCGCAAAGGTGTTTTCCACCATGCGACGGGTCTTGATTTCCAGTTTGCGGACCTTTTTTAAGAGTTCTTTCATGCTATTGCGGCGCGTAAGCCGTGCAAAAATCGGATTTTTTGGGGAATTAGGAAATGAATGGGGCAGGGAAACAAACGGAATGGACCGTCGGGGGCGGCGGTCGGTGGGTGAGAGGGGCGGAGTTGTGCAATGAAAATGACATTCCTTAAAGAGGTACGACGAATGCCCCCATTGTCGTATTTCTTTTTCGCTATCTTACCAAGGATATGCTGCGACGTACTTTCGCATGGTTGGGGCTTGCTTTGATCTTTCTTCCCGCGGGACTGTTGGCCCAGGAAGTCCGTCCGCAATTGCTCTTCAATTTTTCCCGCCAGAACGATTTTACCTTCGCCACCTCCCTCCAAACCCGCTACCTCTACGAAAAAGGCAACTATTCCCTGGACATCAACCTTGGGCATACCAATATTTACAACCTCTCCCAGGGCAGCGATGGCTTCGTCCAATTGTACATGCGCTCCTCGATCTGGCAGCACTACCGCCTGAGCGATGAGCTGGCCCTGGCCTCATGGATCGAGACCGACCAGTACTTCGACAGTCGCAACGAAAAAGTCAATTTGTACGGTGGTTTGCGCTGGAGTCCCCACCCGTCGGTACGGGTGACGCCCCTGATCGGGTACGCCTGGGACGTCCGGACGGCCATTCTCGGGCGCTCGCAGCCCTTCATCCAAGTCGACCAGGGATTGACCCCGGCCCTGTTGCTGGAAAGCCAGTACATTTGGGAGGACCAGAACCTCGCCGTCCAATCGGGCCTCCTTGCCCGCTACAAATTCATCGATCCCCGCCGCCAGTACAACTTCGTGGCCTTCCAATACTGGAGCAAAAAGTTCCAGGAGGGCGTGGAAATCCAGGTCGGGGCCCGGGCCGGTGCCCACGAACTCGACGATTACCAGGCGAATTCGGTCAAGCGCATCATGTCCGATTCCATCATGCCCCGCTTCAACCTTTCCTATACCTTCGCACCAGGGCTGGAATGGCGGTCGGAGAACGAATTTCTCCTGAATCGACGGGCCTTTCGCTTCCAGAACATCGTGCAGGAAGATCCCGAAGAGAATGACCTGATTTTCGACGGGCTAAATTTCGCCACCCGCCAACGCCTCAGCTACGCCAAGGGAGATTGGCGGACCTACGCGGCCTATGAATTCATCTATTCTTCCCGCAAATACCGGCTGGAAAACGATTTGGGGCTGAACCAGCCCGACTTTGAAGCCCGCGAGGAACAGGAGCGGCAGAAGGATTTTCTCAAGAATTGGCACAAATGGGATTTCATGGCGCGCCGGGACATCAGTCCCCTGCACAGCATTGGGAGCCGTTTGGTGAACCAATACCTGCAATACGACTCGCCGAGCGAGGCCAATTTCGATGACCGGGACGAGCTGAGCTGGCTGGGATCGTTGGATTGGCAGGCGCGGTGGCGGAAAAGTTTGTTCACGGAGTTGGGCTTGTCGGGCAATTTTCGGCACTACGCTTTCCTCCTGTCCGAAAAGAGCCAGGACAATTACAAGCAGCGGTCGCTGCGGCTGGATTTCAAGTTTGGGTGGGATGTCACGCCTTTCCTGCGCCTGGAAGGCGACAACGGCGTGTATGTGACCTACAACGTGAAGGATTTTACCGATTTCAACAAGACAGACCGTTCCACCCGGAACCTGGAGACGAACTTGCGGGGCTTTTGGCGGCCGGGGCAGAAGTTTCGGTCCCAGGTGGAGTTTCGGCGCAAAGAGACCCACCAGAGTTATCTGGACTGGGCGCGGTTTACTGAGACCACACTGGACACGGTCATCCTGCTCAATATTGACCAGCAAAACCAGTACGAATTTGATCTGGGAGGGAAATCAGCGAAGCTCTTCGTGATGGGCGGTTACCGCCACTTCAACCAGTCGAAGAAGTTCAAGGCACCGATGGTCGGTGAAGATAACCTGCTAAAGACCATCAGTCTTCGGCAGGTTACCCTTCAGACAGGACCCCAGATCAGCATTGGCTACCGGGATCGGCGTCGATCGACCATAGATTTTTTGCTGTGGATGCAATATCAGGTCCGGAAGAGCCGTTTCGCGGAATTAGAGGGCGTTCAGGTCATTGGTGCTTCTTACTTTGAGAGCGACCTGAGGCAGCGAACAACGGAACTCCGGCCGTATCCCACCCTGCGGGTGAGCTACTTTTTCAGATAAACGAGGTGGTTTGAAAGAAAGGAAAAATCAGTCTGCAGAATCAACCTTGAGCTGTTGTGGAGAATAGAGCTGGAGTGGAGATTGAAGTAAAAATGTATCAGTTGCCATCGTAGATGTCCATTACTCCGATGGTTTCGGTGCCAGCTTGTTTCTCATCTTTGTACTCTTCTTCGTAGAATTCCATGAAGCCAGGATCGTGCTGGTACGTTTCCACGATGCCAGGATGTTGCTCGATCATGTCAGGGGTTACTTGAGCGCCAGAAGTTACGATACCGAGGTAGACGAAGATTGCAATGATAAAGTCCATAATTTTTTCCTTTTTTTGATTTTGAATACACTGCAATGATAGAAATCGGGCCTCTGGAACGTGGAAACAGTTTACAATCACTGGTAACACTGTAACCTGATGGGGGTATCTTATTGCTCAACAGCTTGAATCATAGTCCATGATCTTGTTATATTTGAATGAAAGGCGGAGAACCGTGTATGAAGAAATTGCAAGAAATAGTAAGGGTTATTGACCGGAAGCGGCTGAAGCGCATTGAAATTTTCAATGAGGGCGGCCCTACCCAGCGCAATAATTTATACTACAAATTCTACAAGGGGATCAAGGAAGGACGGTTTAAAACTGACAAGGAAGCGGCAAATGAATTGTTTGGTTGTGAGCCTTCGGACAAGAAATACTTGATGCTGAAGAGCCGGGTCAAGTCCCGTCTCATCAACAGCTTGTTTTTCCTCGAAGCCAACAATTCCAAGTACATGCAGGCGTACTACCGCATCAATCGGAATTTGATTGCTTCCAAGATCCTCATCATCAACGGGGCCAAAAACACCAGTTTGTCCCTGTACCGCAGCACGCTGACGGAGGCGATCAAGTATGGCCTCTCCGATGTGGCGCTGGAATGTCTGCGGACCCTGCGCTACCAATCGGCGTTTCTGGGGCGGCAGAAAGATTTCCACCGCTACAACGACCAGCTGAAAGAGTGCATGCAGGTCTACCAGGCCGAATTGAGGGCCGAGGAGTACATGAGCTTGCTGACTTTGCCTTTTGTGAAGTCGTTTGCGAAAAAGCCGGAGATGAAAGAGGATGCCGAACGCTACCTCCGGGAAATTGAAGAATTGCGGGTGGCCAACAAAGACCTCGACTTCCGCCTCCTCAACTTTGACCTGCTCTACTTCCGCCTGCGGGCCATTTGCTTGCAGATCCTCCAGGACTACGACGAGCTCCTCCACAATGCGGAGGAGACCGAGCACTTCCTCGATACCAACCCGCCGCTGGCCATGCCCATCCGCTACGGCGAATGTGCCTTCCAGCGGATGATCGGCCTGCTGCACCTCGGTGACTACGAAGGTGGCAAAGCCATCGCAACCCGCTCCCTACACCTCTTCAACGAGGGTTCGGTCAACTGGGCCATCTTCCTCGAATACTACTTCCTGCTCTGTATGCACACCGGGAACTACGGCAAGGCCTCCGACATTTTCAGAAAGGTCGTCGAGCACCCCCGCTTCGTCCACCTCGACGAGAACCGCCGCGAGAAGTGGCGCATCTTCGAAGGCTTCCTCAAATACATGATGGGCGCGGAAGAAGACAACCCGGAAAGCGTGGCCGCCAACCGCTTCAACATCTGGAAGTTCCTGAACGAGGTGCCGATCTATTCGAAGGACAAGCGCGGCCTGAACATCGCGATCATTGTCCTCCAGGTTTTGTTCCTGCTGGACCGGCAGGACTACGACGGCATCATCAAACGGGCCGAAGCCCTGAAGGTATACTGTTCCCGCTACCTCAAGCGGGACGAAGATTTCCGTTCGAACTGCTTCCTGAAAATGGTGCTGATCATGGAGAAGAAGGATTTTGACAAGGAAGCCACCAGCCGAATTGCCGAGAAGTACTTCTCGAAGCTCAAGACCTCCCGCTTCAGCTACAACAGCGGTAGCCTGGCCACGCTCGAGATCATTCCCTACGAGCAATTGTGGCTGAAAATTCTCGATAAATTGAAGGATTCCTGAACCTAATCGTCCAAGGGATTGTAGGAGACAGGCTCTTCAGGACTGGTTTCCTGCTTCCGGTTGCGGACGGTCACGAAGACGGTCACCCCGATCAACAGGAGGACCGGCGCGACGACCATCCACCAGGCCGGTGTGCGGTCTTGTTCAAGGTTGGTGCCGGCTTCACTGAAGGCCGTTTGATAGAAATCGTCCTTCTTGCTTTGCTTCAACTTGATGTTCTCCAAATCCTCTCCCGTCACCTTGATCGGAATTGAATTGACCACGAGGCTGTCGTAAACTTCGCGCTCGGGGTTGAAGTAGTAAAACTTAACCGGTCCCAGGTCATACCTTCCGTTTCGGGTGGGGATAAAGGTATAGTAGTATTCTTTTTGTCCCGAGGCCCCCAATTCCGTGACTTTGGTTTCCAGACGGGTCTCGGCGGGGTCAGACTTGAAGGATTTGGGAATCTGAATGACCGGATCCGAGACCATGGCCATGTTCCCATTGCCCTGGAGCTTCAGTTCGAGTTCAAGGACCTCACCCGTATTGAGTTGCTTGGCATTGAGATCGAACTGTTGGGCAAATTCGCCGACATTGGTGGCATTGGGCAAATCGGTGGGAGGGAGGGGCTTGACCTTCAGCTCCCGGCGGGGCGCCCGGATGCGGATGGGCTGGAACTTGGTGTCCTGCCCAAACACCCGTTGCTTCAGGGAAGCATTGGAGGCCACGTACAATTTCTTGGCGTCCAGATACAGGTCCTCGAATTCGATGGTGCCGGTTTTGAGGGGGAAGAGAAAGGTTCGGTACAGGGTATAGACCAAATAGCGCTTGCCATTGATCGTGGCGCGGCTCATGGGGATGGTTTTGAAATCGTAAACCTCCTGCCAAAAGCCCGAATTCTTGATCCGTTGCTGCATTTCCACAATCGCCATCCCATCCACGGCCACCTTCCGCGCATCGCGCTCATTGATGTACAGCCGCACTTCCCCCATGATTTGTTCCCCGAGAAAAGCCTCCTTCTTGTTCAGGTCAAAGCTCATGAAGTAGTCCGCATTCGTCTCCTGGAACTCGAGGGACTCCTGCCGGTCGTCCCCGCCGAAGGGATCGCGGAAAAAGTCCTCAAACGGGTCCCGGAACATATCGGCAAAGGGATCGCGGGAGCGTTGTTGCTTGGGGCGGCCCGTACCTTTCTTGACGGTCACCTTTTTGGGGCCGAAAGTGTACCTTTTGTTGTTGAGTTCGTAGTTGATCTTGGGAACGGTGAAGGTACCAGCTTGGGTAGGGGAGTAATTGAAGGAAAACCCAATGGAGCTCCGGCCATTCACAAAGCGTTGGCTCGTAGAGGGGCCGACCCGGTTAAAACCTTCTATATTGGGGAAGGCGGGCTGGCGAATGCGACCACTGAAATTGGTCACCTCTACCGTGACGACCAACATGTCATCGGTCGTCAAAGAGCTTGAATTGAGAGAGATTTGAACATTTTGGCCGGCCAGGCAGTTCATCGACATTAGGAAAACCACCAGGCCAAAGAACCTATTGATCTTCATGAGACATTGGGTTTCTGAAGTTTCAACGCCGGTTTTTCCAGTTTATTTTGGTCGAAAATAGGAAATGCTTTGATGAAGGAAAAAAATAAAATTGTAGTGGCCGTGACGGGAGCGAGTGGAAGCATCTATGCGCAGCGCGTCTTCCATTATTTGGCCCAGCGGGACGATGTCGAAGTGGGGGTGGTCATGAGCCGGAATGCGCCGACGGTATGGGAGCAGGAATTGGGGGAGGAAATGGACATTCCGTTCAAGGTCTACGATCGCCAGGATTATTTTGCGCCTTTTGCGAGCGGGTCCGCTCGCTACATGAATATGCTCATTGTCCCCTGCTCGATGGGGACCCTCGGCCGCATCGCCCACGGAATCTCCGACGACCTGACCACCCGGGCCGCCGACGTGATCCTCAAGGAGCGCCGCCGCTTGGTCTGCATGGTGCGGGAGACCCCGTACAGCCCGATTCACATCGAAAATATGGCCACCCTGAGCCGCGCGGGGGCGATTATCATGCCCGCCTCCCCGTCCTTCTACAGCCGGCCCAAGAACATGGTTGAAGCCGTAGATACCGTCGTGCACCGGGCCCTGGACATGGTCGGCCTTTCTCCCAAGGATGTTTACCGCTGGAGCGAGGATTGATTCGCTTGGATACGTAAGAATTTTTGCATTTAGATGAGTGTCGGAGGCGCCATTTAGGGGACTTATTTTATAGAAGAACGGCTTTTTCTGCTATATTTAGACTTTCCGAAAAAAATATACGCCACCTTATATGGTTCGCAGAAATCTCTTACTGGCCTTGGTCCTCTTGCTGGTTGTGGGGAGTTGCCGGTTCAAACCGAAAGATGGTTTGAATTGGGAACAGAATTTGGTCGCTCCCCTGGTCAAATCCCGCCTTTCTCTGAAAGATGCCCTGAACGATACCACCAATATCCGCGAAGCGACCGACAATTCGCTGAGCGTGGTCTACCGCGACACCCTGGCCGATCTGCCTTTGGACGAGTACCTCGTCATTCCCGACACCTCCGTCGGAAACAAGATCACCCTGGACTCTCTTTCATTGGCCACCGATACCCTCGAGCAGGACATCACCATGTTCGACATTGGAACCCAGTTGGATGAGCAAGGCAACGTTTTGGGAACCATTATCCTTTCCAACGATGGTCAAACCGTCTTTTTCCCGGTCAATGAAAGTGGCCTGAATTCGGATACCACCGAGATCGACGCCTCCCAATTTTTTGATGAGGCCGACCTGATTTCTGGAAAGCTCGTCTTTGAGATTGAGAACAATACGCCCTTTAACCTCTCCAACGTTGATTTTGTCCTCACCAACAATGGCGTCCTCAATACGGTTCTCGCCCAGAAAACCATTCCCTTCATCCCGGCCTACCAGACCCGGAGCGACTCTTCGGACCTAAGCGGTCTCACGGTGGAGAGCCAATTGGCCGGGCAGCTCGCCAACCTGGACATCCAAAATGCCTTCAGCTCCTGGACGATCAACCACCAGGACTATATCCGCTTGCGGATCATCGTGAAGGACCTCGGCGCCTCCCGGGCGACGGCAGTATTCCCCGCGCAGCGGGTACTCGACGACAGCAGCCGCGTGCGCTATGACTTCGGCGAAGACGAAATCGAAATTACCCGCTTCCAGGTCGAGTCCGGCCAATTGCGGATCCGGGCTTTCTCTACGATCCAGGACACCATTGTCTTTGACTACCGCCTGCCGACGGCCCTGCGGAACGGCCAGCCGGTCCGCGTTTCCGAACGCCTCATCCCGGATACCGTCGCCGATACCGCCGGCGCCAACATTGTATTTGACCTTGAGGACTATTACATCGACCTCACCGTGAACGGGGACTCTGTGAACCTGTTCCCCTATATCCTGACCGGTGATTTGCTGGAGTCCGGGGTGAAACAGACCATGGACCTGAGCGACTCGATTGACGTCTTCTACGGCTTGTTTCAGATCAAACCATCTTATATCGAGGGGTATCTGGGCAAACAGGATCTATCTTTCAAAGATTCCATCCAACTGGACTTCTTCAATTCGATTTTGGGAGGGTCGGTGTCGTTGGAAGATCCCAAAGTGGGCCTAACCATCTACAACTCGATTGGGGTGGATGGCGAATTCCAAATCAATAATTTCACGGCGTACAATGCGGGGGGCGAGATTCGAAGTTTGAGTGGCCCGATTACGACGACGCCCATTGAGGTGCTGGGTCCCCGGCTTCCGAATGTGGGGCAGACTTTGGTGACGCAGGTGGAATTGAATCAAGGGAATAGCAATATCCGGGACATCATCTCGATGCTGCCCAACCGGATTGATTTCGATTTAAATGTGGCGGTCAACAAGAATGGCAACCCGGAATTGCGGGACAATTTCGCCACGAATACCAGCCGTATCACGGCCCTGTTGGACATGGAAGTGCCCTTGCACGGCACCGCCAATGGTCTCACGCTTCAGGACACCGTTCCGGTGAACATCACCGAGGCCAACCTACCCGATGGCGTGACCGATGGAACCTTGAAGCTGGTACTGGCCAACCAATTCCCCTTCGATGCCCAAATCCAAATCTATTTCCAGGATGCGGGAGGCAATGCCTTTGACAGCTTGTTCACCGATGGTCCTTCGCTGGTGCCCGCGGGAGTGGTCGACCAGAATGGGGTGGTCATGACGCCGACCGAATCGACTTTGGCGGCTTCTTTCGACCAGAATCGACTGGACAACCTCCGAATCCTCGGTTCCCAGGCCATCATCCGGTTCACCCTTGATACCAAACCCAATGGCATCCCGGTGAAATTGTATTCGACCTACGGCATTGACATGACGCTGGTCGGAGACTTCCGCTACAATCTTGGACTATAATCCACTGCTCTGATATGAAATTTCGATTGCTGCTGTGCATCCTGTTCGGGATTGGGTTCCTCCAACTCCCCGCTCAGTACAACCTTCAGTCGGGGATGCTCCGCGACCATTCATTTTCCATTTCCTCCAACCCTGCCAACCTCCACTACCTCGAATTCGCCAAGTTTGAGTACAGTGGGGCGGGCGCATTGTGGTTGGGAAATAACCGGGCGACCCTGGAAGGCATTTTTGTCGAGGGGAATACGATCACCGACGAGACGTCGATCCGCCTGGTGAGCGAAATGGCCAATGGCGACAACCGCTTCAACGGCGGCTTGCAATTGGACCTGGCCCAGGTCAGCACCCAATTTGGCGACCAGAAAGTGAGCTTCCACCTGCGGGAACAATTCTCCGCCACCGCTGCCTTTGGGGCTCCGCGGACCTTGGGATTGTTGTTGCGGGGAAATGGCCCCTACGCCGGCGATACGATCTCTGACAATGACATCGACGCCGCCGTCTACAATGTCCGGGCCTTGGGAGCGAGTACGGTCTTCGACCTCAACGACAAATTGCACCTCGGTGTTGGCCTCAGTCTGCTCGAAGGACGTCAATTCTTCGAGGTCGAACGCGCTGAATACAGTTTATTCACCTCCACCAATGGTACCCAGGTCGACCTGAACGCAGATTACGCCTTCCGCTCGACGCCTGAGTTTGGTTCGCCCGGCTTGTTTGGCTTCAACGGATTTGGAGCTTCGGTCGAGGCGGGTTTGGTCTATGAAGTGAATGAAAAAATGGATGTGGCTTTTGCGGTCACGGATTTGGGCTTCGTTTCCTGGACCACGGACAAGTTTGAGCGGGTGATTGAGCTGAATGAATTCGAAGGCATTTTCATCGAAAATATCCTCGAAGACAGCCTCCAGCCGCTGATCGATGCCGAAGTCGACTCTCTGACGAACCTCGTAGTCCCCGACAGCAGTCGGGAAAGCTATATGACCCTGAGCCCCGTACGGCTCCGAGCCGATTATACCTACCGCCTCGGCGAAAACAACTCCATTTCCGGAACCATCATCTACAGCCCGCTGTCGGTGGGTCCCGTGACGCCGCTTCCGCTGGTCAACGTCACTTACCAGCACGAAGTCATCGATGGCCTCACCCTGGGCGCCAATGCCTACGGCGGGGGCGTGGACGTGTACGGCGTGGGCCTGATGGGCAATTACCGCTTCGCGGCGGGTTCGACCCGGATCGACATCCTGCTGGGATCAGACAATCTGATCGGCTGGCTGGCTCCTTCCGCAGCCCGCGGGATGAGTGTCTACGGCGGCGTAGGTATCGGCTTGCCGGCAGAATAGTGCATCCTGAATTTTGCCCCTTTCTTTTCCCCCGAGGTTCCGTTAGGTTTGTAGCGTGAGAAAAATCATTGGCATATATGCACTCCTCGCTCTGATGTTGGCTCTTGGCTGCAACCGGGAGCCCATGTTTTTCGTGGAGGAAGGCAGCCTCGATTTTTCGGTCGACACCATTTACTTCGATTCCATCTTCACCAATTTTGATTCGCCCACCGAGCGGGTGACCGTCCGCAACAATTCGGGCAACAATGTGCTGATCCGGAGGATTGAGTTCCAGGATGGGAGTGATTTTGGGATGATTTTCGATGGGTTGCCGGGGAATGTGGTGGAAAATTATGAATTGCCGGACGGGGATTCTGCGGTGGCGTTCGTCAATTTCACCTCCGAAATCCGCGACGAATTCTTGCGCGATAAGCTGTTGTTTTCGGTCGGGGACCAAACCCAGGACGTCGACATCGAAGCCTATATTTTTGATGGGATTTTGCTGCGGGACACGGTATTGTCTCCTGAAATTGGTCAGTCCATCACTTTGGATGCGAATGAGAAGTACATCATCGATGGCTTTCTGGCGGTGCCCGAGGGCGTGACCCTGATCATTCCGGCCGGCACCCAGCTGTATTTTACCCCGCGCAAAGATTCTGACTTCAATTTGACGTCGTCTATTCTCGTATTCGGGACGCTGCGGGTATATGGAGAGTTGGGCAATGAAGTCGTGTTCCAGCAGACCCGTTTTGGGTATCGCTATGAAGAAACCCCCGACCAATGGCGGGGAATTGCTTTTTTCAGCACCTCTTCCTCGAACATCATCCGCCACGCCCTCATCAAAAATGCCCTGATTGGGGTCTACCAGGAGTTCGGGAACCCCACGCCCTTCCCCAAGGTATTCCTGGACCGGACGGAAATCCGCAACATGAGCGCCTACGGCATCCTGTCGGTCGGTTTTGTCTCCCAATTGGATCCATTTCCCATGATCCGGGCCGAAAACTGCCTCATCCACAATTCGAGCCAGAGCAATTTCCGGACCTTTGGCGGCGGCTACTACGAATTTGACCACTGCACCTTCGCCAACTATTCCATCAATTTCACCCGCAATACCCCGCAGGTTTGGGTCGACAATTACGATGCGAACAGCCTGACAATCTTGCCGGTGCAGGCCCGCTTCCGGAACTGTATCATCTGGGGTTCGGAGGAGGAGGAGTTTGTACAAGACACTTTCCCCGGTTCCACCTTTGACATCACCTTTGAAAACACACTTCTTCGAACAACCTTGCCGGTAAAGGGTTCCTCTATTACCAAAGGCAACGATCCCGACCTGCCCCAGTTTGTGCTCGGACGGACTTCCGACCCAGCCGAACGGGATTACCGCCTGGAGGCTGAGAGCCCCGCGGTCAATGCAGGCCAGGACCTCAACGTCGCGATCGACAAGGACGATCGGATGCGTGATCTCCAACCGGACATCGGCGCCTTTGAATACCGGGAGTAGCCGCTTTCGTTCTGCGGTGACCTTCCGTCCGGATTCACCCTTAGGGAGTCCGGGATAAACAGAAGATTTGTTATTTTTGCCGAATGAACTACAACAAAGCGTTGATAGATTTTCTAGATCAAAATGACCTCCCCGAAGAGGCCCGATATATCGCCAGAAAAGTCATTCAGGAAGAACGCATTACGCCCGAGGAAGGGCTTTTTCTTTTTGAAATGGACAACCTTCCCTTCCTGAGCATCCTGGCCCATACCATCCGCCTGCGCAAGCACGGCCACAAGACCTATTTCAACCGGAATTTCCATATGGAGCCGACCAATGTTTGCATCTACGACTGCGCATTTTGCTCCTATTCCCGCAAGATCAAGAAGCGGGAGGAAGGCTGGGAATTCACCCTCGACGAGATGTTGGACCAGGTCAAAGCCTATGACGGTAAGCCGGTGACGGAAGTCCACATCGTGGGTGGCGTTTTGCCGCAATACGATTACCAGTTCTACCAGGACCTCTTCCGGGCCATCAAGGAGCACCGGCCTGAGCTGCACGTGAAGGCGCTGACTCCGGTCGAGTACCACTATATCTTCAAGAAGGCCAAAGTGAGCTATGAAGAGGGAATGAAAGCCATGATCGACGCGGGATTGGATTCGATTCCCGGGGGAGGAGCTGAAATTTTTGATGAGGAAGTGAGAAAAGAAATTGCCGGGGGAAAATGCTCGACGGAACAATGGCTGGACATCCACCGCATCTCCCACAACTACGGAATTCGCAGCAACGCAACGATTCTGTACGGGCACGTCGAGAACTACCAGCATCGGATTCACCACATGGACCTCCTGCGTCAATTGCAGGATGAAACCGGTGGTTTCCAGACCTTCATTCCGCTGAAGTTCCGGAACCAGAACAACGAAATGTCACACCTGCCCGAGGTGACCGTCATCGAAGACCTGAAGATGTACGCCGTGGCCCGGATTTACCTCGATAACTTCGACCATATCAAGACCTATTGGCCCATGATTGGCAAGAGCACGGCTCAGCTGGCACTTTCCTTCGGCGCCAATGACATCGATGGGACCATCGACGATACCACCAAAATCTACTCGATGGCCGGTTCCGAGGAACAAAATCCCCAGATGAGCACCCCCCAGCTGATCGACCTGATCCAGCGGGCCGGCTATGAGCCCATTGAGCGGGATACCCTCTACAATATCCTCCACGACTATTCCAAGGAAGAATTCGTTCCTGAACCCGAAACTGCCGCATCCTGATGCCAGAATTGTACTTCATCCGCCACGGACAGACCGATTACAACCTCCGGGGCATCGTCCAGGGAGGTGGAATCGATTCCGATTTGAATGAGACCGGAGAGCGCCAGGGAAGGTTGTTCTTCGAACAATACCGGGACCTGGGATTTGACCGGGTATACTGCTCGGGATTGAAGCGGACTTACCAGACCATCCGGCGTTTTGAGGGCATCGGCCATGAAATCCATCGGCTGGACGCGCTCAATGAAATGGGCTGGGGCGTGCTGGAAGGAGCCGTTGCGTCCCCGGAAATCCGACTGGAATACCGCAAGCTCAACGAGCGCTGGAGCTCAGGTGACCTGACCTACCGCATTCCGGAGGGAGAATCTCCGGAAAGTGCGTGGGCCCGGACCGTTCCTGGTCTGGAACAAATCATCGAAGAGACCGGAGAGGGGCGGAAGGCCTTGATTTGTACACATGGCCGCCTCATGCGGATCATCCTCAGCCAAATGCTTGGCTACGGGATGCAACACATGAATCTTTTTCCCCACGAAAATACCGGATTGAACCTTCTTGTACGGCAAACGAATGGGCGATGGCTGGCAGAGCGGATGAATGACCTTTCCCACCTGGCATGATCTCAGCCGCCCTTGTTTCCTACATCAATACCAAGCCCTTCATTGAGGGACTCAACCGCTTTTTCTCCCCCCAGGAAATCGACATCAAGTTGTTGCCGCCGGCCGATTGTGCCCCCGAATTGAGGGAGCAGCGGTGTGACATTGCCTTGATTCCCGTCGGCTCCCTGGTCGATTTTGAGGGAATCCGCTTGATGAAGGACCACTGTATCGGCGCAGATGGCCCCGTCGACTCCGTCTTTTTGTTTTCCCAACTTCCCATTTCCCAGGTCGAAGAAGTCCGATTGGATCCCCATTCCCGAAGTTCAAATGGATTGACCCGCGTTCTCCTGAAGAACCACTGGAAACGAGAGGTCACCTTTCAAGCGCCCCGGGAACGAAGTTTTGATGAGATCGGAGGAACAACCGCTGGCGTGGCCATCGGGGACAAGGCCTATGCCTTGCGGGACCAATTCCAATATGTATACGACCTTTCGGCCGAGTGGAAATCTTATACCGGCTTGCCCTTTGCCTTCGCGGTATGGGCGTATTGGCCGGATTGCGTAGAGGAGGGAGCGTTGGAAAAATTGCGGGATGCCCTGGAATGGGGGAGGACCCACGGAAAAGAAGCGGCCCGTCGCTGGGCGGATGAATTTGGCTATACCATTCCCCAAGCCGAAAAATACCTCACCCAGACCATCCGCTACAACTTTGATGCGGCCAAACACCAAGCCCTCCAGCGGTACCTTCGGGAACTGAAAACCTTGATTTAATCCCTCTCGTTACAAACGGGATCCCAACATAAAAAACGACCGGCCCCAATGGAGCCGGTCGTTTCGATTATGCGTTGTTCCGGGATCAGTTCCGGTGGATGTAGAGCTTGTAGTTGGCGGTTTTCTCGCCATCTACCACGCGGAGGAAGTAAGTTCCTACGCTTACATCGCCGATGTCAAACTGAGTGGGCAGACCCTGAATCAGTTCAGCATTTTGATCGAGGATGATACGTCCTTCAAGGTCAGTCACCTGAACCTGAACCTGCTTGTCGACGCCAAGGCTGACGAGGTTGAAGCGGCCCGTGTTCGGGTTCGGATAGACCTGGTACATGCTCACATCGTCAAGACGGTCGTAGAGACCTACGGCACAGCTGATGATGGTGATGTTCAAGGAGGAGTTGGCCGGGCAGAAACCACCCAGGTCGTACGTGATCGTATAGGTACCGACCGGAGTATTCGTCAGGTCAATGGTACCGTCAGCAGCCGTAAATACCAGGCCAGGAGTCGAGGAGAATACGCCACCACCGGTAACGAGGCCCGGAGTCGGGTTCATGCTGTCCAGGCAGAAGGTATCAGCGGGGTAGAAGAAGGTCGGGTCCTGAGCTGCAACAATGGTAATCGTAGTGCTACCAGTATCGGCGCATGCACCGCCTGTGGTGTACTCAACCGAGTAGGTGCCAGGCATGGAGCCAGAGGGATCGATTTCACCCGTACTGGTATTCAGAGCCAGAGCAGCCAGCGAGTTGAAGGTACCACCCGTAGTGCCGTTGTTGGTCACAGAGATGACACCTGCGTCGCCACAAACGGAATCAACCGGGTAGCTGATGTCAGCCACTTCCTGGGCATTGACCGTAACTGCGAAGGTATCGGTATCCATACAAGTACCCATGCCAACGGTGTAGGAAACGACGTAGCTACCAGGCATATCGATGGCGATGGCACCCGTAACGGAGTCAATGACCAGACCAGCCGAAGCCGTGAATACACCGCCGCTATCGCCGGTGATGACCGGAGCAATGATCATGGAATCTTCACAGTAGCTGGCAGCCATGTAGTTGAAGCTGGCATCCGGAGCCGGAGCAAGCGTCTGGTTGACATCGATGAGGTAGCTACCGTTGTTGGTGCTGAAGCCTTCCACTACGATGTAGTAGGTACCGCCTCCCATAACAGGAGTCGAAATCGAGGATGCAGTACCGCTACAAGCCGGACCGTTGTCATCGTTGCTGGCCACCGGATTCAAGGAATCATCCAGAATGCGGAGGAAGGTATCGTAGAACGAACCACACAGCGAAACATCCAGGTCCGTTGCACAAGGATCAACCGTTACGACGTACCAGTAGTCACTGGAGGGATTGCCAATCACGTCGGTATTACAGACAGTAGAGCCAGTGCCGGAGAACGGCAGAGAAGCGATGACCTCTGCGTCAGCAGCGCTGTCAGCCGTAGGAGAGGGCGGGCAAGCAGTCGTGAAGGGGAACGGGCCGAGGAAGGCACTGGAGTCACCTACACCACAGAATTCCTGGAGGTAGAATTCGTAGACCGTATTCGGCATCAGGCCGGTAAGGGCAATCGGGCTACCGCTGGCCTGGCTGTAAGGAGGCATCGGAGCCATACCGAAGGGTACTACGGAGTAGAAGAAGGTATCACCAGGAGCAACCGAGTTGAACAGAACAACCGCGGAGGTATCGGTGATGGAGTCAATGACAATATTGGTCGGGTTCGGGCAGGTCGGCAATTCGCGTACCCCGACGTCGTCGATCAGGATGTCATTGTAGAAGCTGCTGCCAAATTCACCGGTATTGGTGAAGCGCAACTGGACGGGGCCAGTAATGTTGAGGCTGGACAGGTTAGCCGTCCGCTCTACCCATGCTGCACCCAGGTCTTCTTTGATGCTGTCGATCCGGTTCCAGGCAGCACCGTCCCATACGTCAACCAACAGTTCGTTGTAAACAGTGGTATCGTTGGTGTTCCGGGAGTAGATATAGTAATAGGCTTCCGGAGTCGTGAGGCTGTCGGTGATGATGAAGGGGGAGAAGAGGATTGCAACATCTCCGTCATCATGGAAGGAAGCGTCCAACCAAGCGTAGTTACCATTGTTACCGGTGTGGTCGCCAGCGTTACCAGCTTCCCAGCCAGCCCCTGTGTTGAAGCGCCAGGGATCAGACGTAATCGAATCTGTCCAGCAAAGCGGAATTTGGTTGCCGTCGAAGTTTTCTTCCCAAGGAGCAATAACCGGCGGGCAAAGGGTTGCGAAGGGCACAGGACCTACCCAGATGGAGGCATCAAAGACACCCTGGTAGGTGCCGATCGGCCAGCTGGAGCTACAAGTACCGTTGGCAGAGCAACCATCTACGGCATTGATGCCGGAGTAGGTGAAGCTGCTGTCGACAAATACACCGCCATTGGCGCCAGTATTGTTGTTCCGGTAAGCCCAACCGTCCAGGTATTCCCAGGTTTGGCCGGTACCGTCTACCGTATCTACACCGAAGACATCGATGACCTGACCACCACGGACCAGCTCAACTGCGTCGTCACCATTGATGAAGGCAACTGCATCCTCAAAATCGGCGCTGAAACCGAAGTAGGTCACAAAGTCAGCGGAATCGCTGGTGATATAGATGAAAGTACCTGAGGAAACGGCCTGGGAAGGCAAGCTGAATTCGCCCAGCGGAGCCGTCGTACCGCCACCGTTGTTGGCGGAACCTACTGCGTAAATGCTCAGGTCAGAAATGCTGTCCTGGGCGTAGAGCTCGATGGCTTTGGGTTGACCACCGCTCAAGGGACCGTCGAATACGCCGGTGATGAGCAGGGGAGAACCGCCTTCGCAGATGTCACGTACGAATGCGTCGTAGCCAGTAGCGCCCATGAGGCCGCCAACCGTAGCCGAACCAGTGGTAGACAAGGGGCCGCCAGAGGGAGGGCTACCAGCCGGTACAACCGAAACCTCAGACAGGCCGGAGCTGGAGGTCCAGTTCAGGTCGATGGAGTTCTGAGTCGGGTTGGCAGCAGCCAGGGCCGCAGCCGGAGTACAGGGAGGAGTTCCAATCAAGACATCGTCGACGTAGTAGTCGTCACCACAGTCCTGCGTGTGGACAAATGCGATGTAGATAGACTGACCATTGTAGGCGCTCAGGTCGACTGAATAGGGAGCATAGGCCAGCGGGACCTGAGCTTCGGTAAGCGTATCAATCGAAACAAAAGAGGCCAGGTTCGTCTGAGAAGTGGTGGAGACCCGAACTTCATAGATGGAACCGTAGTCAGTGGTGAAGGTCTGACGGTGAGCGTACTCGATGATGTTGTTTCCGGGAGAAATTGCTACCAACGGAGTGATCAGCCAGTCTTCCGAGTTGGAAGCCACCGTACAGTCATAGTTCGTAAATGCAGCACCTGAACCAGTATTTGCATTGGTGCTACTGGTCCAGTTATTGCCGGTTCCGATACCATTATCGGTCACCAGCCAGCCCGAAGGGGGAAATGTGCCTTCAAAGCCCTCTGACAGTACCTGGGCGTTGATCTGGGAGACCACCAGGAACTGTGCACAGAGCCACAAGCAAAGTTTTAGAGCTCTTGTAGTAAGCATTTTTTTCATATTCAGACTCAAATTTATTTACACGCCAACAACCAATGCGTTTAAAGCACACCTAAATACATTTGCAATGGTTGATTCAAAAAAAGTGGTTACGGGTATCTTTTAGGGTCGATCCGGCCATCTATTACCTATACAATAGCCAATCCTTGCCTGCAATTTGCGAATATCTTTTGGGTATAAAAAAATCTCCAAAGGATTAACCTAAATTTTGCTTTGAAACCGACGATTTTTTTACCCGGAAATGAACCCTAAGCAAACAGCCCGTCACATTTCGTCCAGATATCCAGCTGTATCGGCCCCCATTTCCACTCCTTTAGTGGTGTCCCCCATTTGGATTTTGATGCTCCCACGATGAAATTGAGGCCATGCAAAAAGTGATTGTGACGGGAGGAGCTGGCTACATCGGCTCCCATACCGTGGTCGAATTGGCCCAGGCAGGTTACGAGCCGGTAATCATCGACAACTATTCCAATTCTCAGCGGAGTGTCGAGGCGGCCGTGAATGAGATTGTGGGGAAAAGTCTGAAGTGGTACGATGTGGATTGTCGGGACAAAGAAAAAGTGAGACGGGTATTTGAGTCGGAAGGAAAAATAGCCGGGGTTTTGCATTTCGCTGCCTTCAAAGCGGTAGGAGAATCGGTTCAAAAGCCCTTGAAGTACTTTGAGAACAATATCGGGTCCTTCACGACCCTGCTGGAAGTGATGGCTGAGTTTGATGTAAAAGAACTGGTCTTTTCCTCTTCCTGCACCGTCTACGGAGAACCCGAGGTAAATCCCGTCACCGAATCCACGCCATGGCAACCGGCCAGCAGCCCCTATGGCTATACCAAGCAGGTCTGCGAACGCTTGATCCAGGACCTGGACCGCAGCCCGGAAGGCATCCGGGCCGCCATGCTCCGCTACTTCAACCCCATCGGCGCCCACCCCAGCGCCCTCATCGGCGAGCTCCCCCTCGGCACCCCCAACAACCTCGTGCCCTACCTGACCCAGGTAGCCGCGGGCCTAAGGCCCAAGCTCACCATCTTCGGGGACGATTACCCGACCCCCGATGGCACCTGTGTCCGCGACTACATCCACGTTGTGGACCTCGCCAAGGCCCACGTCTCGGCCCTCGACTATATTTTCGGGCAGACGCCCGGCGAATCCTTCAACCTCATCGCCAACATCGGCACCGGCACCGGCGCCAGCGTCCGGGAGGTGGTCGAAGGCTTCGAAAAAGCGACCGGCGTCCCGGTCCCCCACGAGGTTGGACCCCGCCGTCCCGGCGATGTCAGCCAAATCTTTGCCGCCAGCACCGGCGCCGCCAGCCAATTGGACTGGACCCCCGAACTCAGTTTGGAACAAGCCCTGGCCGATGCCTGGCGCTGGCAAACCGCCCTTTTGAAAGCAAAAGAAAAGCCCGGAACCTGAGTCCCGGGCCTTTCTTTCTAGAAATTGTGGGGCTCAATGGGCCACCACGATCTTTTTCCGCGCCATCGATTCTCCATCCGCCAGTACCTCGAGGAAGTAAATCCCATTCTCCAACGGTTCCGTGGAAAAGACAAACTCATTCAACCCGGACCGAAGTCCGTCCCGGATAAACGTTTTCACGACCTGACCATTGAGGTTCACGAGGCGAATTTCTCCAAACGCCAACCGATCCATTTCAAATTGCACCTTCACGAAATCCTGGCTGGGATTGGGGAAGGCCTGGACCTGCGGCGTCGGGCGGGGAGCATCCTGGGAAACGATGAAGGGACTGGTCCATTCTCCGATCCAGGTTCCGTAGGTAAAGGTCGACCGGCCAAAGGTGGCGGCACTCCATACCTTGCCGACCTCGTTGTAGCGGGGCTGCAAGCCGGAATAATCTCCCCACCGTTCTACATTTCCCGACAACACGTTGATATAGCCCGCGCCCGGCAGCGTGACTTCCAGATCAGAATATCCCTGGCCCTCGTCGTAGAAAATGACGCCGTGGCTGGGATTGTCCGTGGGAGAAGCATAGTTCGCGACGATCATGGCATCGTTGCCAGTGGGAGAGAGGTCGCACCACGCCAGGGCCGGATAGCCGTAGTTGAGGGTAGAATCCGAGATGATGGTCCCGGTGATCGTGGGAGTGCCCGAGACATTGTCGATGATGCCGTGGTAAATGCCGGATTGGGAGGGAAGCCCGGGAACATAAGAGTTGCCGGCAAATTGAATCTTGTCGTTTTCAATCATGGCATCCAGCCAGCGGCCATCGTTGGTGGCCAGTTTGGTATTGAAGCGCTGGGTCGCATCCGGGGGAAGGCCGTAGGGCGTGGGAGTTAGAAGGTAATCGATCAGGAATTGCGGATTGCCGTTGAGGGTATCCGTGATTTCCATGAAGAAAACGGTATCGTTGACCGCATCGAAATTGCGGTTGGAAAGCAAATACATATTGGTCGCGGAAGAAGGCCGGCTTCCTCCCTGGACCACGCACAGGTTGCGGATAAAATTCCCACCGAAGGTGACATTGTCCCAGAGCCGGGTCTGGATGCTGTCGCCATTGTAGCCCTCTTCCAGGCGCACCTGCCAACAAATGCTGCCCGCAAATCCGGTTTGCCAGGGCTCATTGTTGCGGATGAAGTTGCCGGTGACGAAGAATTCATGTTCGGTGATGGCGATGATCGGGTAATCGGTCCAGACCGATTCGTTGTTGGGATCGCCGGGGAGGGCGTACAGGTTCCATCCGGCCGTCGGATCGTTGGTTTGGGAGAAGCCGACGATGATAAACGAGGTGGAATCCAGGGTGCCGTTCAGGCAGACCACAATGAACCGATCGTGGATCGGATCGTATACCGCCCGCGGATCGTAGGTCTGGGCTTGCAGTCCCAGCGGCGCCGACCAGGCGTCAAGGGAAATGTCGCCGAGGGTATTCCCGGTACTGTCGAAGTAGAACATGTTCGAGTTGATGACCGAGACCATCAGACCGCCATCTGAGATGGCGAAGTCATTGTCATTGGGCACCCCATTGATATAGGTATTGCCCCGGAAATCATGGATCAAATTGGGAGCGTCCACGGCCGAAGTCCCACTTGTTTTTCCCGAAGCGGCTGCATTTCCCGTTCGTTCTTTTCCCTCCAATTCCAGCTTTCTCCGTTGAATAAATGCCCGGTAGCTCTCCCCATCCGGGCTGGGCGCTTCCAGACGACGCAGCAACGGCTTATAGTCCTCCTCGATTTCAGAAGGCGTGACGGTGGCAGAGCGGGGGAATACATACTTTTGGCTTTGTTGGCTCAAGAGGGGTAAAGTCAGCAAGCAAAAACCAATCAACAAGGCGTACTTTTTCATGGGGACTGTCTTTTTCCAGTGATTTAGGGAAATATAAAAAAGATTCCTCGATACAGCCACCGAAAGCCCTGCCTTTGACCTGAATCTTCCACTCATTTTTTCGAGAAGAAACGGAATGGGGGAGTAGAAATGAAGGGAAAATAAAAGAATCGATTTTGATCCCTTGATGTCAGCTTCGTTTTCGCCGCTGATCTCGCCCAAGGCCAAAATTAAACCCGGTCGCCCTTGCAAGGACAACCGGGTAATTAGATTCCCATTCTTTGATGGGTTTAAGTCATTTGATCAGAGAGCCCAGCGATTAATTTGCTTTCACAAACTTCACAACTCCCGCGACCTGCCCCCGAATGACCAAACGGCCGAAGTACATGCCATCGGCAAGTTCGCTCAGGTCGAGCTCGATTTTCTGAGGACCAGCTTCCGTCTCATAGGACTGGCGCAGCCCAAGTTGTTGGCCCGTCATGCCCACCACTTCGATCGAGACTTCGCCCGCTTCCAACATCGCAAACTCCAATTGAACGATGTCCCGAACCGGCTGGGGATAGACACGGATGGACATTTGCTCGCTACCCGGCAGCATCGCCTCGCGAATCTCCGAGTAGGAGAAGCTACCATCCTGGTCCAGCTGCTTCAGCTGGTAGTAATAGCGGATATTGGGCAGGACTTCCCGGTCGGGAAGGGTATAGCTGGCACCGCCAAAGGCGTTGGCCTGGGCATCCACCCAGCCGATATTCTGGAACTCGCGACCGTCCAGCGACCGCCAGACCTCGAATCCGAGGTTCCCCGCTTCCGCGGACGTTTCCCAATCCAATTGGATATGGTCCCCGGCGGGATTGGCCACGAAAGAAGCCCATTCCACCGGCAGAGTACACGGATCGTTTATGCCATCCAGGACAATGTCCAGGGTATCGTCGCAGCCATTCACGTCGGTCGCGACGAGGGTATAGGTACCGGCGGTCACATTGATCAAGGAATCATTGGTGACCGATTGGCCGAGCCATTCATACACATAGGGACCGGTGCCACCGCTGGCATTCCCCACAATGGTACCGTCCGGGATGGTGTCACAGGTAGGACTCAGGGTATCAACCGGCCCAATCACGACCTGCGTCGGCTCCGGAATGGTGACCAGCGCTGCTCCGGGGCAGGCTGGGTTGCCGATGTCGAAAATGGTTACGGCGTAGGTACCGGCGGGCAGCGGCGTATTGGTGGCGGCATTGCCGCCCACTGCGAGACCGGAGGTGGTGTCGATCCAGGTATACAGGAAGATCGGTCCAACCCCACCAATCAAGGAGATCGTAGCCGCCCCATCACTCGAGTTGTTACAAGTGGTGGAGGTGACATTCGAGACAAACGGCGTGAGGGTGGCCGGGCCTGGATTGACCGGGATGAACAGAGAATCCGAACAACCGGTGAAGAGGTCGCTCACCAGTACCTGGTAATTGCCGAAGGGCACATTCGTAATCGAATTGGCCGTCCCGCCCGTGGCGGGCCAATCGAAGGTATAGACGCCGGAGCCGCCCGTTACGGAAACGGATGCCGAGCCATTCGCGCCACAGGTAGCGTCAGTACTGGAAGGCGTCAGCGCCAGGTCATTGACCGTCACGGTGACGGTGGCATCGTCGAAGCAATTGCCAATCGAGTTGACACCGGTGACGGTATAGGTCGTCGTCGTCGTGGGATACGCATTGACCGTGGCCCCGGTCGTGCTGCTCAAACCGGTGGCCGGGCCCCAGGTATAGGTGCTCGCCCCCGAAGCCGTCAGATTCACGCCGGCGGAATCATCCGCACAGAAAGCCGTCGGACCGGCGATGGTCATGGAAGGAACCGGATCCACGAACAGGTGAATGGAGTCGAGGGTCGTGGCTCCACAGCAATCCGTGATGAAGTTCAGGGTAATATAGTAATCGCCGGGGGTATTGAAAGTCACGCCATTGACCACGTCAAATGCCGGGCCCGAATAGGTATTCGGAGTGGCGCCACCGTCCATGTTCCATTGGTAAACGTAATTGGTGCCGGGGTTCAGGGCCGAGAAATCAACCGATTCGCCGGCGCAAATCCGGAACTCTCCCGCTACCAGCGGAGCAGTGGTCCCGGCTTGGGGAATGATGGGGTTACCGAGGATGATATTGGCAAATCCAGTATAAGAGTTTCCGGAGTAGACAATGTCTTTGCGGCCAGTATTGGAATAGACCGTGGTGACATTGTTGCCGGCCGGGGTTGTAGGACTGGATCCGGTACCGAGGTTCCAGGTAGATGCCGTCAGGGTAAGGAAATTAACATTGGAGTTGGTACAGGCAATGTTTTCCATGAAGATGGTGGGCTGGCTGGGCAAGGCGAAATTGAAATCGCTAAGGGAAAGAGAGGTTCCGCCGTCCAGACGTACCTGGGCCGTAAGGCCCGATTGACCGGCGCCGCCGTTTCCGCCGTCGCCGCCATCTCCGCCGCGACCGCCATTTCCACCACATCCGATTTCAAAATCGTTGATGTCGTCGCCGCCACCGGTTCCACCGGTGCCCCCTGTTCCTCCCGTTCCTCCCGCTCCGGCAGCACCACCGCTTCCAGCCGATCCATTGACCACCCGGCAATCGTCAAACCGACCGCCAGCGCCATTGTTGAACAAGTAAATGGGGTAGGAGCTACCACCGCCCCAACCGCCGGACCCACCGGATCCGCCTTGGCCGCCACCGCCGCCGCCGCCACCGGAAGCACCGGCGCCGTCGGTACAGGTGAGACCACCTTCACCG
Organism: uncultured bacterium; assembly: GCA_963923035.1. GTDB lineage: Bacteria > Bacteroidota > Bacteroidia > J057 > JADKCL01 > CAWUKT01. The sequence goes on along the minus strand of CAWUKT010000004.1, from coordinate 115 downwards.
GCGCCACCGCCGCCACCGCGACCGCCCTGGCCGCGCGGGCCGTCACCGCCCCCGGTGCCCGGGCGGCCGGGGCGGTGTAGGCCGCCCGCGGAGGCGCCCGCGGCGCCGGGTGGGG
>CAWUKT010000003.1:0-194127 GCA_963923035.1 uncultured bacterium | reverse complement strand
TCAAAAACAGAGGGTTAAATAAATTGATTTGTGCACGCGTTTTTACACAGTCTCTCGGCAGTGGAAACTTCCATGTTTTTGGTGGAAAGATCCACCCGATCGGTCGAAGTTTCTGCCGATCGTGCCCGATAGGGGAGTGTCACTGGTAGAAGTTTCGACAAATCGGGCCCAACTTTCTATGTTTTTGGTGGAAGAGTCCACCTCCGGGGTGGAAAACTGCACTTCGGCGGTGGAAGGGTGCAGCTCTCCGGTGGAACGTTGGAGTGAGGGACCGGAACAGAGGAGGGCTGGGGTGGAAAGCCGTACTTTTTCGGCGGAAGGGGGCAGCTCCCCGGCGGAAAATTGGGGCGAGGAGTTCGAAGGGGTAGGCCGGAAGCTAAAGGTCTATATATGGAAAGCCCGGTAAAAAAGGCGGGAGCCCGAAGGCTCCCGGTATACGTTGCAGGTCTATAAGCCGGATTCTGTACCCCTGACGGGGCCGCCACCATTTATCTAGGCCGGCCGTCACCAGCCGGCTCCATCGACCTACCCACCGACATTGGACGGGCCGCCCTGATCCCGCGTGAGCGGGAGCGCCGGTTTACATGGCCTTTCAACTCCCGGGGTTTGCCTGGCCGCCGATGTCACCACCGACGCCGGTGGTCTCTTACACCACCATTTCACCCATCATTCGCCGAAGCGAACTGGTTTGCTTTCTGTTGCACTTGCCGTCACCCACCGAAGTGGGCGCCTACCCGTTAGGTAGCGGGATGCCCTGCGCTGTCCGGACTTTCCTCAGTCGCTTGATAACGAATGCGGTGGCGCAACCTGCTCTCCAAAGGTATTATTTTTTGCACTGCTTTCTTTCCATTCTGAAACAATTTGCCTAGATTAGCGTATCTATTCATAGATAAAAACTCAACCTGTGAAAGTCCTACTCACCATATTGTTCTCCTCCATCTTCGCGCTGAGGGCTTTTGCGTACCAGCCGGCGGCAGGCGAAATGGTGTCGCCTTTACTGAAAGAGTTTACCGTTTACCCCAATCCTACTTCCGGTCAATTGACCTTGACCCTGGAAACCATGGAAGAAGTAAATGGTCCCCTTACCCTCAAGGTTTACAGCTTGATCGGCCAGGAAATGATGAAGGAAAACATCATGCCCTTCGACGGTGTCAAGCAGATGCGCCTCGATCTCTCCAGCCTCCCCAAAGGCTTGTACATGATCGAAATCTCCAACGGAGACAAGTCCCGCATCAAGCGCGTGAGCGTCATCTGATCCGAAACTAATTAACCAATATCATACAAGTCCCTTCTGGGACTTTCTTTTTTTACCCCCCTCCCAAAACCATTTTCTCCCAGGCATGCTCCCGCGCAAAGTCCAGGTTATGGGGCTTGCCGACGTCCAGCCAGTGCGAATCGTCGTGGGGGACCGCGTAAATAGGATGATCAGGGGCCAAACGGAGGTAGGTATCGATGATGGAGAATTTGCCCGTCTCCGTGATCAGGTCCAGGAAGTGCGGGTGAAGGAGTTGGATGCCGGAAAATGCCAACAGCGAGGCTTCGGAAGGATGTTCGCCGCGGATTTCCCCCGTTTTCTGGTTGCGCCAGCCCACCAGGCGGTGGGCCGCATTCCAGATCAGGTACCGGGAAGTCTCCCGGTTCCGCACCGCCAACACGGCCAGGGCGTTCGTGCGGGCCATTTGCGCCGAGAGGAGCCCGTAATCCAGATCCGTCAGGATGTCCACATTGACCACCAGGATCGGTCCATCGCCTTGCAAGAGCTCCTTGGCCTTCAGCAATCCCCCGCCCGTCTCCAACAGTTCATTCCGCTCATCTGAAATCACCAGTTCCGGCCCGATGCCCCGCAATTTTTCCACCTCCCGCTCCATCAATTCCGCGAAATGGTGGATGTTGACCACGATTTTCTGCACGCCATAGTGGGCGAGGCGGCGCACCTGGATCTCCAGCAAAGTCATGCCGCCCACTTCCACGAGGGCCTTGGGGCGGTCATTCGTATAAGGACGCAGGCGCGTACCGAGGCCCGCCGCAAAAATCATGGCTGTGGTGATCTCCATCAATTGATCCAGTTTTTCTTTTCCTGTTCGAAGTGGTTCAAAACAACGTTGACGCCGTACTTTTCCTGCAAGTGCCGGGCCGTTTGGTCGGCCGAGAAGACGCTGCGGTGCTGGCCCCCCGTACACCCAAAACTGACCATCAGGTGGGTGAATCCCCGGTCGAGGTAGCGTTCCACCGCGGGGTCCACCGTGGCGTAGACATCCTGGAGGAAGGTCTCGATGCGGCTGTTCGCGCGGAGAAAATCAATGACGGGCTGGTCCCGCCCCGTCTGTTTTTTGTAGGGTGGGTAGCGGCCGGGATTGTGGATGCTTCGGCAATCGAATACAAATCCGCCGCCATTGCCCGACGGATCTTCCGGAATCCCCGAGCGGTAGGAAAAGCTGGCGACCCGGACGGTGAGCGTTTGGGGAGCGTCCCATGTTTTTTGCAGCGCCGCCAATTGGGGCGATTTGGGGATGGCGTCGAGCAAGCGGTAGAGTTCCGGCAACTCGATGGGAAGCTGGACGTTTTCGCGGATCCAATCCAGGTTTTTGAGGGCGTAGGGAACGCTGGCGAGGAAATGGGGGCGGCGTTCGTAGAAGCCGCGGAAGCCATAGGCGCCCAGGGTTTGCAGGACGCGGATCAGGACGAAGCCGAAGAAATGCGTTTTGAAGGCGTCCCGGTCAACCGGGTGGATGGTCCCGAGGGCATCCAGGTAATGTTCCAGCAGGTCCATCCGGTCCGCATGGGGGATGGCGGCCCGGGCCTGGTAGAGCAGGGACGCGACGTCGTATTGGAGGGCGCCCCGTCTTCCGCCTTGGTAGTCAATGAAATGGGGGCGACCATCGTGGACCATGATATTGCGGGATTGGAAGTCCCGGAAGAGGAAATAGCTGCGCTCGGCGGCTTGGAGGTAGTCGGTCAGGGCCTGGAAATCATTTTCGAGGGCCTGTTCGTGGAAGGCGACCCCGGACAGCTTCAGGAAAAAGTACTTGAAGTAGTTCAGGTCCCAGAGCATCGCCGTTTGGTCGAAATCGGTGCGGGGGTAGGAGAGGGAAAAATCGAGTCCCTGGGCGCCCTTGACCTGCAAATGGGCCAATTGTTGGAGGGATTCCTGGTAAAGGGCGCGGACGGCGGCGGGAAATGCTTCGCCGGTGGCCGCCCGTTCTTGCTGAAGCGTTTGGAGCAGCGTCTGGTTGCCGAGGTCTTGTTGCAGGTAGATGCCGGCTTCGGGTTGGGTGGCAAAGACTTCGGGAACGGGGAGGCCGAGTTGGTGGAAATGCTTGGAAAAGGCGATGAAGGCGCGGTTTTCGGCGTGGTCGGGGTTGTAGGCGCCAATGGCCTGGGTGGAGCCCGCCGTGAGGCGGGCGTAAACGCGGTCTGACCCCGAACGGGGCAGCGGCTCAATTTTTTCCGCTTCTTTTCCCGCCCATTCCGCAAACAATTTGCCCAGCAGTTCCAGTTGTTGTGCTTCCATTGCCCTAAATTACCCTTTTCCCTCCCAATCTAACCCACATCCCCACCGCCCATTCTCAATTAGTGGACATTTTGTTCCCACTCCTTTTACCCACTTCGGCTTTTATTCCCCTTTACCAGTGGAAAACGACCTCGAAAAATAGTATTTTGCAAATTGTGTACGCAGTCATTGACATTGAAACGACGGGGGGGAATACCCAGCAGGATGCCATCATCGAAATTGCGATCCTGCAACACGATGGGAAGGAGATCACCGGTTCCTGGTCGACCCTGATCCATCCCCAGCGGCGCATTCCCTTTCGCATCACGGAATTGACCGGGATCGACAAGCGGATGGTCGCCGACTCCCCGAAGTTCTATGAGGTGGCGCGGACCATTGTGGAGATGACCGAGGGGCGGACGATTGTGGCCCACAACGCCAAATTCGACTACCAATTCATCCGAAATGCCTTCAAAGCCCTTGCTTTTGACTTCAAACGGGAGCAATTGTGTATCCTCGCCCTGGCCCGGCAGTTGGTGCCGGGATTGAAGAGCTACCGGCTCGGCCACGTGTGTACGGCGCTGGACATCCCCTTTCACCTGAGCCACCGGGCCCTGGCCGACGCGGAATCTGCGGCCCATTTGCTCACCCGCCTACTGGAAATTCGCACCCAAAAGGCATTGGATGAGACCAAGCCCCTGGTGACCCGGACCAGCCCCGAGGCCGCCCTGATGAAGGACCGCATCGATGAATTGCCCCATACCACCGGCGTTTATTATTTCTTCAACGCCCGCCACGACCTGATTTACATTGGGAAGAGCGTGGACATCCGCAGCCGCGTCCTCAGCCATTTTTCCAACCATACCACGACCAAGGCCCTCGAAATGCGTTCGCAGATTCGCCATATCCGGTTTGAAGAGACCGGGAGCGAGTTGGTGGCCTTGTTAAAGGAGAGCGAGGAGATCAAGCGTTACCAGCCCCGGTTCAACCGGGCCCAGCGGCGGACCGAATACCGGGCCGGCCTGCACTCCACCGTGGACGAAGCGGGCTATATTGATTTTTGGGTGGAACGGTACCGGAAAAAGGGACCCCAGCCGGTGGCGGCCTTTGCGACGATGAAGGGGGCGCGGGGCTTTCTGGAGCGGATGATGGAGGAATTCCAATTGTGCCAGTCCCATTGTGGGATGCACCGGATGCAGGGCGCCTGTTTTCACTACAATATCAAGAAGTGTCTGGGCGCCTGTGTCAACGAGGAATCTCCGGAGGACTACAATTTGCGGGCGAGCCAGGTGCTGGATCGCTTGAAAATGGCCCACCAGAACATGATGATTGTGGATCGGGGGCGGCATGAGGGGGAGAAGAGTTTGGTGGGAATTGAGAATGGGAAGTACCTGGGCTACGGCTTTGTGGAGGAGGAGTTGCTGGGAAATGAAGTCGCCATGTTGAAGCACTGTCTGGACCCGAAAATGGACAACCGGGACGTGCGACAGATCATTGGGTTGTATTTGAGACAGGAAAAGGCGGAAAAAGTGCTCCAATGGTAGGAAAATCGGGACAATTGTCCCTTTTTCTTTGCATTTAATGGAGGGAATCGGCAATTTTCAATCGATAAAATCTTCAGTAATTCGAAGTTTGTCCGAAGTAGGTCCACGTAAGTTATTGCTGCTTTTTGTTTTCAAATGGGGAAATGACTTCCCCCACGATGAGCGAAAGTCCGTGGGCCTGGGGTCGTGAACTGCCCATCGGTAGGGGCGACCGTTCACGCGTTCATTTAGGCAGTTGAGTTCCTCAGCTTTGTTTAGAGGCGTGTGAATAATTAATTTGAAGTCTGGAAAAGCTATGTCCCTGTGTGTCGGGCTGATAAACAGAGACAAGCACCCAAGCTAAATATCAACCAGAATCCGCTGTTGAGACAGGTATGAAAAAGTTAACACTGTTTTTGGTAATGCTCTTATTCGTTGGTGTGGCCACACAGGAAGCCATGGCTTCCCACCTTCAGGGGGTGGACCTTACCTATGAATGTTTAGATAGTTGTACCATCCGCGTGAATGTGCGCATTTATCGGGACTGTTCGGGGATTACCCCGGGTACCCCGAATATCCAGTTTATCCCCCAGACGGTGGGATGTGGCCAGCCAACGGCGGTCACGAACTGGTCGCCCGCATTCATCGAAGAGGTAACCCCTCTTTGTGCGACGGCCCAAACCCAGTGTACCAACTCCAGTGCCGCCATCAACGGGGTACAGGAGTATTACTGGTTCCGGGACTTCAACATCTGTAGCGTCCCGAACTGTGTCTACACCATCTACTGGGGTAGCTGTTGTCGGAACCCCTCGATTACCTCTCTCACCGGTGCGTCCTCCACAGGTATGGGTATCGCCTCGACCACCCTCAACACCGGTATTCAGCCCTGTAACAGCTCCCCTCAGTTCTCCAACCCGCCTGTCCCCTACATCTGCGCCGGTCAGCCCTTTACCTTTAACCAGGGTGCCATCGACCCCGAAGGCGACTCCCTCGTTTACTCGCTCGGCCCGTGCTTCGAAGACAACTTCAACGGCCCGCCGCTGACCCAGGTCCAGTATGCGCCCGGTTACTCGGCGACCGCACCACTTGGGCCAACCTGGAACGTCTCCATCAACTCGACCACTGGTGACATCACGATTCTCCCGAACCCGGGTGCCGTCGTAGTTGGTGTCTTGTGTGTATATGTAGAAGAGTATCGGAATGGTACCCTGATCAACACGATTGTGCGGGACGTCCAGATCAACGTATTGAACTGCCCGGCCAACACCCTTCCGCTGGTGACCCAGCTGAACCCGACCGGCGGTACCGCCAACGGTTTCGTGGTCAATACCTGTTTGGGCAACAACCTCTGCGTTGAACTTCCTGCGATTGACCCCGACACCACCCAGTCCCTGACGATGTGGTGGAACCAGAATATCCCGGGTGCTACCTTCACCCAGACGGGTAACCCGACGGTTACCGATACCATCAGCGGCGGCCCCGGCCAGACGCTGAGTGCCACCTTCTGCTGGACGCCTCCGGCCGCTGGCTTGTATTCCTTCCTCGTCACCCTCCAGGACAATGCCTGTCCGATTCTGGGTACGAACCAGTTTACGGTCCAGATCAATGTCGGTGAGGTGAACCCCCAGATAGCGATATCCAACCCTGGCTGTGGAACGGTGACACTGTGCGCGCCCACCCAACAGGGCGGGGGCCAGATACCCGCCGGGCCTTATACCTTCCAGTGGACGGGACCGGGCGGATTGTCTGCCAACCCGGGGGCCACGGACTCCTGTTTGACCCATATTTATCCCGGTTCGGGTACCTATCCCTATACGGTGACAGTCACCGATACCAACGGATGTGTGGGCACCGATACCGGCAGCGTGACGGTGAACGTCAATGTGGCTGTAGATGCTGGTCCTGACATCTCCTTCTGTTCCGGTGGCTCCGGTACCATCGGTACCCCCGCTCAGCCTGGTCAGACCTACAACTGGCTGACCACAAACGGGGTCGCCAATACCACTGCCGCCCAGACCACGGTTACCCTGACCAATGCGGGCACCACCCCGACCATCACACCTTATATTTTGGAGGTCACCGAGGTCTCGACCGGTTGTATCGCCATTGATACGGTGCTGGTAACTGTATTCCCCATCCCGAACGCAAACTTCAACATCCCGCCCTCCACCTGTGACGGAGATGTCGTAGCCATCTCTTATACTGGATTCAGCGATACCACGGCGATCTATACCTGGAACTTCGGTGCTGGTGCAACGCCTGCCACCGCTACCGGTCAAGGTCCCCACAACGTGGTCTATACCACACCGGGTACGTCCACGGTAACCTTGTCGGTCACCGAGAACGGCTGTACTTCTCCGCTGGGTTCCCAGACCATCGTGGTCAATCCGCTTCCGACTTCTCCCTTCACGGCTTCCGGCCCCCACTGTGTGAATGATCCCGCGACCATCACCTATACGGGTTCGGCTTCCGCGGCTGGAACGTACACCTTTGACTTTGACGGCGGTAACGTGGTCAGCGGTTCGGGCCAAGGTCCTTATCAAGTCTCCTGGGGTACGCCTGGCATCAAGAACATCACCTTGGTGGTGACGGAAAATGGCTGTACGGGTGATACCACGACCGTCCAGGTGGACGTGACCACTCCGGCCACTGCTACGGCAGCGGTGGTGGACGCTTCCTGTAACGGCTTCACCAACGGATCCATCGATCTGTTGCTGACGGGGGGTACGCCGAACTTCACCTACTCGTGGACAGGCCCCGGTGGTTTCACTGCCAACACCCAGGACATCAACAGCCTCGGACAGGGTAGTTACTCGGTCACGGTGACGGACGATGCCAACTGTCAGACGGTCTTCGCGACGAATGTCAACCATCCGGCGCTACTCACGGCCCAGACGAATATCAATCCCACCCTCTGCTTCCAAAGCAGTGATGGTTCCGCCACGGTAAACGTTGCTGGTGGTACCCAGGGATACACTTACTTGTGGGACGTGAATGCAGGTGGTCAGCCGACCGCCACGGCTACGGGCCTCTCCGCCGGTACCTACTCGGTGACGGTGACTGATGCCCAGAACTGTGTGGTGACGGCCACGGCCCAGGTCACGCAGCCCACGCCCCTCTCCATTTCGAGTTCTTCCAACCCCGTCTCCTGTTTCGGTCAAAGCGATGGTAACGCCACCGCCCTGGCCAACGGTGGGGTCGGTAACTATACGTACACCTGGACGCCGGGTGGCTCTACGGGTGGCACCCTCGCCAACCAGGTCGCTGGTACCTACATCGTGGTAGCCGCTGACTCCAATGGCTGTACGATCAACGATACCATCGATATCCTCGAGCCGGCGCCGTTGACGGCGACGACCGCTTCCACCCCGACTTCCTGCGCCTTGCAGGTCGACAACGGAACTGCTTCCGTCTTCCCGACCGGTGGCAACGGTGGCTATACATATCTTTGGGATGATCCCAATACCCAAACGAATCAGCAGGCCACTGGCCTCGCGGCTGGCACCTACAACGTGACGGTCACCGACCAGTTGGGTTGTACCGTGGTAGCTTCGGTCAACGTAGGCGAATTGCTGCCTCCGACCGTTTCGACTGGCGCTGCAGCTGAGTTCTGCGAAGGCGAAGGTGGAGCCATTGTGACGGCTTCTGCTTCGGGTGGCGTTCCCGGCTACTACTACACCTGGTGGTGTAACCTGCCCACTTGCGGGATCGACTCCATCAATGACAATGATCCGCTGGTCAACCCGACCGTCTCCACCTGGTACTATGTCCAGGCCACCGACACCAACGGTTGTGTGAGCAATATCGACTCAGTCTTCGTGACCGTATTGCCGAAGCCGATTGTCGATGCCGGTCCTGACATCTTCATCTGTGGTGACAGCGCACCCTGTGTGATCCTCACCCCGACCATTGTCAATTCCAACGACGCAACTGGACCTTATATCTACAACTGGTTCCCCTCTGCCGGTCTGAACGACCCGACGATTGAGAATCCTTGTGCCCGTCCGGACTCCACGACGATTTATACCCTGGTGGTCACGGCAGCCAATGGTTGTACCAGTGATTTCACCACGACCGATACTTTGTCTTCCATCACGGTTCACGTGAATCCGGTGCCGATTGCTGAAGCAGGTCCCGACCGGGATGTCTGTCTCGGAGATTCGGTCCAGCTGGAAGGCTTTGGAACGGGAGCCGGACCTGATTACCGCTACGAATGGTCGCCCATCTCTGGCTTGAGCAGTCCGACGATTCCGAATCCGATGGCTTCTCCGGCCCTGACCACGGAATATGTCCTGGTGGTCTACTCGAATGGGTGCCCGAGCTACGGCGATACCGCAGTGGTGAATGTCCATACCATTCCGACCGTCGATGCCGGTCCTGATGTAGAGACTTGCCTGGGTGGCAGCGTGCTCCTCGACGCACAAGCCAGCGGCGATTCTACTTCCAGCTACAACTTCGATTGGACGCCGGTGCTGGCACTGGACGATCCGACCCTCGAAGACCCGACGGCTACGCCGGATTCTACCACCTGGTACTACGTGACCGCCACCACCGATTGGGGTTGTGAGAGCGAGCCTGACAGCGCCTTGGTGACGGTTCTGCCGACGCCGATCGCGGAGGCTGGCCCGAACCAGACCATCTGTTTCCCCAACTCCGTCGAACTCCAGGGTGGTTACTACTATACGACGACTGACTCGGCCGACGTCGCCGACATCTTCTACCTCTGGACTCCGGGAACCAACCTGAGCGATCCGAGCATTCCGACGCCGATTGCCAGCCCCGATGCTTCCGGCTACTACTACCTGACGGTAGAGACGGGCGTTTGCTCGACCACGGACTCCACCTTCATCACGGTCATCCCGGATGTCGGATTGAATGTGGTATCCGATACTTCTACTGCCTGTGAAGGCGTCCCGGTTCAGCTGACTGCTACGGCAGGCATTGGCGGGGCTGACTTCTCCTGGTTCCCGACTGCGGGCCTCGACGATCCGACCAGCGCCACTCCGATTGCGACTCCCGACCAGACCACGACCTATACGGTTATCGCTGGTGAAGGCGGTTGTATTGATACCATGGAAATCACGGTGGACATCATCCCGACGCCGGATGCTGGTTACCTGAGCTCGCTGACCCAAGGTTGTGCGCCGCATACGGTGAGCTTCCTCCAGGCTTCCACCGACGCCATCAACTACATCTGGAACTTTGGCGACGGCAGCGAAGTGAGCAACGAAGAGCAGCCGGTCCATACCTACGACCAGCCCGGAACCTATGTGGTCTCCCTGACGGCGGTCAACAGTGGTGGCTGTGCCTCTACGATCAGCTCGATGGAAATCGATGTCCAGGCTCCTCCGGTGGCCCAGTTCAACTCCAACGAAGCCTATCCGGTCGAATTGGCCCTGCCCAATACCACGGTTGACTTCATGGACGCTTCCCGCGATGCCGTGACCTACTTGTGGAGTTTCGGTGACGGTGCTGTCTCCGAGATCATGAACCCGACCCACAGCTACTCGGTAGCCGGTGAGTACATGGTTACCCTGGAAGTCGCCAACGCGATTGGCTGTGTGGATGAAGTGACCCACGGACCGTTCATCATCATGACGCCCGACCTCTTCATCCCGAACGTCTTCTCTCCGAATGCCGACGGTATCAACGATGAGTTCATGGTTGAGTACACCGGAAGCCAGCCCTTCAACCTCCAAATCTTCGACCGTTGGGGCGTCAAGCTCTACGATGTCCGCGACAAGTTTGCGGGTTGGAATGGTACGACGGATGCTGGGGAAGAAGTACAGGAAGGCACCTACTACTACCGCGTGACCATTGGCGATAAAGACTACGCCGGTGATGTAACGCTGGTCCGCTAAGACAAATTAATCTGGTAAATATCAAACTCCGCGGCTTACGGCTGCGGAGTTTTTTTTATACGCTGGTTTTGCGGCGGAGGAAGAGTAGGCGGAGCAATGCAATGAGTCCAAAGGCAGCCAGGGCACCGAGGCCGTCGATTCCGACGTCCATCAGGTTGCCGACGCGTTTGGGGATGAAGAGTTGGTGGAATTCGTCACTGGCGGCGTACAGGACCGCAAAGAGCCAGGCCAGCAGTCCGGAACGGGGCCATTTGGTATAGGCGGAGAGGGGGAAATAGAGGAGCAAACAAAGTAATCCGTATTCACAGAAGTGGGCAGTTTTTCGGAGTGCGATCCCGGCATTTTCCCCGAACCAAGCCCTGAAATCGATCCCCTGCTCGGCCAGCCAATTGAGGATGATGCGGGTCAGTTCGCCGGAATCCCCTCCGGGTTGGTGGGAAAACAGGAAAATGACGACCATGAGGAGGACGGCAGGAATCCACCTCAGCGAGCGTGTTTGCTTCATGCCGCAAATATACGGGAGGAAAGAGAAGTCAGTAATTTAGGGAGGCTTTTGTATTGGTCGAATAATTGAATTTCAGTAAATTGGTATAACAGGTCATTGACTTGTGATATCTCAAACTGCCTACCGTTTATGAGCCACATTGCCGAAACCACGCAAGAAACTGCGTCCCATGAAGCGTCCATGGGATTCGAGGGATTTGCCGCCTCAGCGGCCCAATTCCGCTTTGCCACCAGCCGCCCGGGTTCCGGGACCATCCAGGCCATGCAGGCCGCGGCCAGCCAGAGCCCCCGGGTGACCCAGTTGAAGGCGCTTCAAAGCGCCATCAACCAAGGCAATGCCCCCCTCCAACGCAGCGCAACGGCGCTCCAATTCCAGGGGGAAGGCGGAAGCCTCGCCGGCCCCCTGACCGAAGCCGAGCTGGACCGCATTCGGAACTGGCGCTCCTTCGGTGAAGTCACCGATCCGGGGTTGGCGAACCCCGCCCAGTTGGGGCCGACGGCTCCCTTCAACCATGCGGTGATCGCCAACGCGATCATGTACCAGCGCTTCATTAACAATGGCCATGCCCTGCAAGAAGGTGGCGAGGCGGATCCGGGCATGTCCCGGAGCAGTCTGTTTCAGGACCCGCAATGGGATACCATTTTGGCGCATGTCGAAGCGATTGGGCCGGTGATCAACTGGCAGGATACCACGCTGGAGACGCGCAACAATACGGTTATGGAGCGGCTGATCGAGGAGCACGGAGTGTCGCCGGAAGCGGCGGCGGGCTTAGCCGGGAACCTGACCCATGAATCGGGTCTGATTCCGAACCGCATTGAGCGGACCTCGGAGGCGGATCCGATGACCAGTTGTTTCCATCCTTATGGCTCGGCGTTCAGCTCGAATGAGAGTTTTGACGCGAGCTACGAGCGGATCGAAGAAATGGACGGGGCTACGGGCGATCCCCGAACCGGTTGCGTCACGGGTATCACGGATTACGACAATGACGGTGACAACAATGGCATCACGAATTGGACGGCGGAGCAGGTGGCGGAGCCGCGCAGCAATATTTTCGCGACCGACAATCCTGGGTTTGGCGGGGTAGGACTCGCCCAATGGACCTACTGGAACCGTCGGGACGGCTTGTTTGGCATTGAGGAGGGCGATTTTGAGAACGGAGCCTTCACGGACAGCTACGACAAAAGCAACCTGGACATCATGTTCGACATGGATGGGCAGGTCGATTACGCCGTTTCCGAGTTGGACCGGCCGGAAGGCGTGGCGGACAGCCTGGCGTGGACGGTGATGACCCGCGAAGGCGTCACGGTGGAAGAGGCCTCTGATGCCATTTTGCGCTACTATTTGAAGCCGGGCATCATCATCAAGAGCTATGATCCCCCGGAAACCTGGGCCTACGGAGAAAACGCCAATGCCGACGCCATTTACAATGAACGGCGGAACCTGTCCCGGGAAGCCCTCGAAATGTACCGGGCCGATCACCCGGAGGAGGCCGAGGGAGTCCCGGCCCCCCGAGGGAATAACCTACCGCATTAGGGATCAAATGTCCTTTTTCCCGCATCCATTGCCCTTTTTTCTCTCCATTTTCTCCTTCATTCATCCTCAGCCGTGGAAAAGCGCGCTGCCTTTTCCCTGTAACCTCTTGTAACTTTGTTGCGTTTACAACTAAGTACAGTTAAACCTCCTGATGATGAATAGATTTAATCCCATTCTGTTGCTCGTGTCAGGAGCCATTCTCTTTGGGGTAGGCATGAGCAGTTGTAAGAGCCGTAAGGTTATGGTCGATGAATACAGTTACCTGATCAAGGAAAGTGAGGTTACGAAGGAAGAGGTCGTTGAGGTAGAGGTCGACGAAAAAGAAACGGAAGGGCCGGTGATCAAGACCGATTTTCGGAAAAAAGTGGACCGGGCCATTGCGGAAGCGGAATCTTACCTGGGCACGCCGTACCGCTACGGCGGCATCAACAAGAATGGGATCGACTGTTCGGGATTGATGCACAAGAGCTATCAGGTGGTGGGCGTGGCGCTTCCGCGCAGCTCTCGCGACCAGGCCAAAGAGGGGAAACTGGTCAAGCGGAACAAATTGGAGCCGGGCGATCTGGTATTTTTCTCGAACAAGAACAACGGGCAAATCGACCATGTTGGCATGGTCACCCAAGTGGTAGGCGAAGAAATCACCTTCATCCATGCCAGCACCAGTGCTGGCGTCCGCTTTGACCGCATGGATACGGGCTATTGGAAACCGCTCTTCGTGACCGCCCGCCGGCCCACGTTCGAATAATCAGGCAATCTTGGCGTGTTCGGCCTGGACCAGTTCCAGAACTTTCCGGGCCTGTTCGACCGCTTCTCCCACCCGGGAGGGCATGGTGTCAAGGTCCTTGTCTTCCCGGATATCATTCTCAATGTCCTTGTACTTCACTTTCAACTCCTCCAACCCCAGGTAGGCGAGGGTGTTTTTGACCTTGTGGACCGCTGAACGCAGCCGTTCCCAGTCTTCCCCTGCCAGTCCTTCTTCCATCTCGGTTATCGAAGCCGGCAAATTCGCCATCATCTTCATCAGCAGGAGGGCCACGAAGCTCATGTCGCCGCCTACACTTTCAGCCAATTGGCTCAGATCCAATTCGATATTCCCAGCCGAATCACTCATATACGCGCTTTTTCTTTTTTCAATAACACCTGATCAACGGGTAAGTTTCTTGTAACGCACCCGGGTTGGCCCTGTGTCGCCCAGCCGTTGTTTTTTGTTGGCTTCGTATTCTGTGTAGGAGCCTTCGAAGAAATGCACCTGGGAATCGCCTTCGTAAGCCAGGATATGGGTACAGACGCGGTCGAGGAACCAGCGGTCGTGCGAGATGATGATGGCCGATCCGCCGAAGCTGTCCAGGCCTTCTTCCAGGGCCCGGAGCGTATTCACATCCAGGTCGTTGGTCGGTTCGTCAAGGAGGAGCACATTGGCGCCGCTCTTGAGCATCCGGGCGAGGTGGAGGCGGTTGCGTTCCCCACCGGAGAGGTGCTTGACCTGCTTGCTCTGGTCGTTGCCGGAGAAGTTGAAGCGGCTGACGTAGGCGCGGCCGTTCATGCTCTTGTTGCCGAGGGAAACGTATTCATTGCCATCGGTGATGGCATCGTAGACCGAATCTTCCAGATTGAGGGTCTCGTGCTCCTGGTCGACATAGGCCAACTTGACCGTATGGCCCACTTCGAAGGTACCCGAATCGGGATGCTCCTGATCGACAATCATGCGGAACAGGGTGGTTTTACCCGCTCCGTTCGGGCCGACGACGCCCATGATGGCACCGGCGGGCAGCCGGAAGTTCATGTCGTCGAACAGTACCCGTTCGCCGTAGGTCTTGGCGACGTGCTCGGCATTGATGACGATGTCGCCGAGGCGCGGCCCCGGCGGAATATAGATTTCCAATTCCTGTTCGCGTTCCATGCCGTCCTCGCTCGCCAATTTGGCGTAGGCCGACAGACGGGCCTTGCTTTTGGCCTGCTTGGCCTTCGGCGTCATCCGGATCCAATCCAATTCCCGTTCCAGCGTCTTTTGGCGCTTGGAAGCCTGCTTTTGTTCCTGGGCGAGGCGCATTTGTTTCTGGTCCAGCCAGCTGGAGTAGTTGCCTTTCCACGGAATGCCGTGGCCGCGGTCGAGTTCCAGGATCCATCCGGCGACGTTGTCGAGGAAGTAGCGGTCGTGCGTGACGGCAATGACGGTACCGGGATAGTTTTGGAGGTGTTGTTCCAACCAATGGACGGATTCTGCGTCCAGGTGGTTCGTCGGTTCGTCCAACAACAGGACATCGGGCGCTTTGATGAGCAAGCGGCACAGGGCCACGCGGCGTTTTTCACCTCCGGAAAGGGGGCCGACCTTGGTGTCGGCGGGAGGGGTCCGCAGGGCATCCATGGCGATGTTCAGGCGGGTATCCAGGTTCCAGCCGTCGCCAGCTTCGATTTTGTCCTGAATTTCCCCCTGCTTCGCGATCAGTTTTTCCATTTCATCCGGGTTCATCATTTCCCCGAATTTCATGCTGATGTCCTCGTACTCCTTCAACAGGGCCACCATTTCAGCGGCTCCTTCTTCGACGATTTCCTTGACGGTTTTCTCAGGGTCGAGTTCCGGATGCTGTTCCAGATAACCTACCGAGTAACCGGGTGAAAAGACGACTTCGCCTTGATAATCGGTGTCCAGGCCGCCAATGATCTTCATCAAGGTGGATTTTCCCTGCCCGTTCATCCCGATGACACCAATTTTGGCGCCGAGGAAAAAACCGAGGGAAATGTCGCGGAGTACCTGCTTGCTCGGAGGGTAAGTTTTGCTCACCCTCGACATGGAAAAAATGATTTTTTTGTCTTCGCTCATGAACGTTGTTGGATTGGAAATGCAATTTAATGGGAATGGTTTGAGGAAGCAACACGCGAGGAGAGAGGGGGGAATGAGAAATGCCGAATCGGGGGGTAGAAAAATGCAAAAGGCGGCCCGCAGGACCGCCTTTTGGGGTATAAACCGGGTAAGTCTTAGTCGTTGCCGAGGATGATCGGGAGTCCGGAGTCACCTCCGCCAATGATCACAACTTTGGAGTTGCTGGAATTGGCGAGTTCGTTGGTGGCTTCGATGCCTTTCCACTTCAGGTAGCGCTCGGAAATGCCGTCGGAGACGATGTCCTGGAAGTCCTTGATACCTTGGGCCTCAATTTTTTTCCGCTCTGCTTCTTTTTGTTCCTTCTGAATCCGGAATTCGTATTCATCCCGCTGCTGCTGCTGTTCCAACTTCCGTTCGATGGCCGATTTGATTTTTTCGGGGAGGCGAACAGAACGGATCAGGACGGCGTCGAGGGTGACGTGGCGGGGAGACAAATTGCTCTCGGTGGCGGCGGTGATTTCAGTCTGGATGGCTTCCCGTTTCTGGGAATACAATTCCTCGGGGAGGTACTTACCAATGACTTTCCGCGTGGCGGCCCTGATTTCCGGAATCACAATTTTTTCTCCGTAGGATTGACCGATTTCTTCGTGGAGGTAACCGATTTCCTGGGGCAGGACACGGTACCGGACGGAAAGGTCCACGTGGATATTCAGGCCGTTTTCAGCCAGTACATCCATTTCCTCGGTTTTTTCCATGATCCGGGTATCGTAGAGGTAGATTTTGTTCCAGGGAGCAACGACGTGAAAGCCCTGGCCAAGAACGGCGTCTTTGTCGAGACCACCGCCAAATGTGCGGAAGACTACCCCGCTGTAACCCGCGTCAATGGTGATGAACATGGTATTGCGGGCAATGACAAATAAGATAAGCAATCCGACGCCGAGCGCGCCGAATGTGATGAGACGTCTTTGTTGTTTCATGGTGTGGTGATAAAACTGATCGTAAAGAGCAAAAATACAATAAAAAAAGAGGTCGGGACGAATATCCCGACCTCTGTCATATTTTGGAGGTCCGCTTAGCGGATCGCAAAGTCAAATTGAGACATCTTGAAAGCGGTCTTGGGGACCCGGTAGGAGTGCTTGGCACCCGCCAGGGCTTCTTCTCCCAGGTCCGCGACCAAGGCGGCAAAAACGTCCTTGTGGTTGTTCCAGCCCAGGCCTTTTCCGGCGGCATCGGCCACCATTCCAACGAGCTGCCAGCCGGGCATGACGTCCTGGACATTGTCCAGGTCGCGCCAGCGGTCCAGGGCCACAGCGGCCTTGTCCAGACGGCTTTTGGGAATGCGCATCCAGTGTTCCGGCGTCATCTGCGTGACAGCCTTGCCCAACTTGGTGACCTGCGCCTGGCCTTCACCATTGATGAAGGTCGATTCGGCCTCGATTTCGTTGGCGGCAGCGAAGACCACTTCGCAGTTCTCGAACTTCTCGTGGTGGTTCGTCGCGTGGACAATGACCGGTACTTTCTTCGCATACTTGGCAACCGCATCAAAGGCAGTATTGTCTTCCAGCATGTACAGCAGGCTGACATCTTTGTCCTTGAAGTCTTTCACCAGCGCATCGAGGTCCAGCGCCTTGAATCCGAGGGCTTCACAGCCTTTGGCGTTCGGGGTGCGGTCATCGCGGCGGAGCAGGTTGTCGCCCCAACCTTCTTCGACGTGGGGGATATAATAGAGGTGCTCGGCCCGTCCGTAGGCCTCGGCCAGCTTTTTCAGCGCCAGATTGCTTTCCAGGGAAGCGTAAGCCGATCCGAGGAAAATGGCCTTCTGGTTTTCGGCGAGGCCGCCGATGAGTTTGTGCGCCCGCAGGGCGGCTTCTTCAAACTCGACGGGAATGTCTCCCTTGACGCGGGGACCGGAGACCCGGTATTCGTTGTACTTGTCGATGTCGAGACGGCCAGCGTCACACATCCAGTATTGGTTGACGTCGAGGTTGTCGCGGGGAGTCAACCGCTCAACGCGGTTGTCGCGGACCCATACATCAATATTGCAGCCCTTGGAGCAGCCGGTGCAGATGCTCGGAGCATAGGACATTTCCCAAACCCGGGCCTTGAAGCGGAAATCCTTGCTTGTCAGGGCACCGACGGGACAAATGTCGATGGTATTCATCGAGTAGGGATCGTCGAACTTCTTGCCCGGCGCGGTCGCCGGATAGTTCTTGTCGCCCCGACCAATGATGGTCAATTGATCCGTGCCCGAAATTTCTTCCGTGAACCGGACGCAGCGGGTACAGTTGATGCAGCGCTCGGCATCCATGATGACATTGGGGCCGAGGTCGATCCGCTTCGGCTTGTGGACCTTCATGGATTCGAACCGCGAACCTTCCGGACCATATTTATAGGTCCAGATTTGGAGCGGGCATTCCCCGGCCTGGTCACAAATAGGGCAATCAAGCGGGTGATTGACCAACATGTATTCCAGTACGCCAGCTTGCATCTCTTTCACCTGGGCAGAAGACCGTCCGGTCTTGACCACCATATTGGGGGAAATGGGAGTATTACAAGCAGTATTGGGTTTGCGGCCCCAGTTGATTACCGGCTGACCATTGTCATCCAGTTTGGGCTCTCCCGTCTTACGATCCGTGGCAGGCCATCCCACTTCCACCAAACACATCCGGCAGTTGGTCGGGATCGACATGGCCGGGTGGTAGCAGAAAAAGGGAATCTCAATGCCATTATCGAGGGCAAACTGCAACAGCATGTGCTTGCCTTCGTATTCGTATGCTTTTCCGTCAATAAAAATTTGTGGCATCCGAATCAGTGTTTTTCAAAGTAAACCAGAGATCAAATTTAAAGCGTTTTCCCGAAGAAAGAAAACACTCCCCAAGGTTCCAGCCTTCAAGGAGGCACTTACTGGCAAATGTACAGCAGATACCCGTAAAATTGCTCAAATGAAGGGATAATTGGGGCGAATAAATTCCAAATTATTCGGTCAGGATCCATTTTTTTGCCCCAATATACTCCCCATCCAGTTCGAAGCGGAGGTGGTACAATCCTGTGGCCAACTCTTCGGTCATGATTTCTACGTACCCATTGCCCACCGGAGCTTCCTGAGCGGCAACCAAGCGGCCCTGGCTGTCCAGGAATTGAACGGAGAGGCGCTTACCAACACGATCCACCAGGTGAACTGTCAATTGGCCTTGGGAGGGGTTCGGGAAAATGTCTACCACCGCAAGTTGCGTCGGTGTGATTTCGGGACGGCTGACAGAACCCGTTTCCGAGTACAGAGCGAGTCCACCCCGTTTGTTGCCGACGACCCATTCCAATTTTCCGTCTCCATTGAGGTCGGCCGCGGCGACAGCGCTGTTGAGGCCCTGGTTGATATTGCCGAGGCGGTCAGTGGTCAACGGGAAGACGCCGCTGCTCTGGCTTTCGATGTCTTCGTAGAGGAAAATCCATCCATCGGTGCTGCCCGAGACCAGGTTGTACTTGTTGGTCGTCGGATCTTCATAGATGAAGGGCGTGCTGTTGCCGACGCAGCAGATGGGCTGGACGTCTACAAGGCCAAAATTGTCATCGGTAGGCTGGGAGGGGAAATCAGGCGCCGAAGCAGTTCCTGTATTGCGATAGAAATTGAGGTTGCCTTCCATTTCCCCAATCACCAGGTCAAAATCCCCGTCCCGGTCGAGGTCGACCAATTCCGGCGTGGCAAAGTTGCCGACGTCAATGCTGAACCAATCGGCCTGACTCAGGGTGAACGACGCGTTCTGGCCAGTGGACGCAGTATTTTCGAAGTAATGCAATTCTCCCTGGTCACCGCCGATGACCATGTCCTGGTCGCCATCGTTGTCCATGTCGGCGAAAGTGGGGGCAAAGCCATAGACCGGGATGCTGAAGAACCCGGAGATATTTTGCCAATCTTCATCCACGAGCGTGAATTCAGGAGCGGTGGCAGTGCCGGTATTTTCGAAGAGGGTCAGTTGGGATTCGGGAAATTGATCGGTGACCAGACGGGTAAAATTGCCCACGACGAGGTCCAGGAGGCCATCGTTGTTGTAGTCAAAGAAGGCCGGCTTGGAAATGTTCCCGACGTCCACCATCGTATTCTGAAGGAAGCGGGAAGTGGTTTGGGAAAAACGGGTGCCGCCATTCTGGTCCAGGTTTTGGTAGTAGATGACGTTCTGGATATTGGTATAGGCGCCGGGTTCATTCGGAGCGGCGACCAGGTCGGAACGGCCGTCCAGGTCTACATCGATGATGTAGGTGCCCACAAATTTATTGAGGTTGATGGGCGAGTCATACGCGGGAAACCCGAGATAAGTGGTGTCCATGAACGCGTTCATGGTTGTGCCACTGTTCCGGAGGAAGGTGACCTGGTTGACGATGAGGTCCCCCAGCAACAGGTCGAGGTCGCCATCTCCGTCTTCGTCAAATACCGTGACGGTAGAGCCCGCGTGACGCGGCCCGCCCTGCGCCATCCGGCAGCTGATATTCAAATTGATTTCTTCTCCAAAGGCCGACTCTTGAAAATTGCCCCAGCACGCATCCATCCGCTCGAATTCCAGGCCACAGGTGGAGTTGTTCTCAAAGGACATGTTCTGGTGCAGTTCCACTGAATTTCCGCCCCCATCAAAGGTCAAAAAATCCAGGTCGCCATCTCCATCGATGTCTTCAATGGCGGGCACGTCCGTAAAGGCCACGAACAGACCTTCAGTTCCTATGGTGCCTTTGTAATCGCTCAACAGGGAGTCGTTGATGGAAACGAAGGAATTGACCCCTCCAGTCCCTACGTTCTGCCAAACCTCCACATACAAGTTGTTTTTGCGGCTGCACGTGAACAGGTCGGGGCTGCCATCACAATTGAAGTCCCGCAGTAAGGCCCAGTTCGAGATGTCCTTGGGGAAAGTGGCCGAAATCTCCGGGGAATAGGTGTATTCGGGAGTCGATCCACCGCCGGTATAGAGGAAAACGTAGGACTGGAATGCCGCCCGGTCGTAGATGTACAGGTCGGCGATGCCGTCGTAGTTGAGGTCGGCTTGGGAGAACTGGGGAAGGTCGAGCCCTCCGGCCCAGGGATTGTGCAGCGGAAATCCATTGGAGATGATGTTTACGCTGTCTACCCGGATCAGTTGCGGGCCCTGGCCCATGAGCTGGGAAACGGTGAAGAGGGAAAGGAGCAATAAGACGTGGGTACGGAAATGCTTCATGGGAACAATTTACGAAATGGAGTTTGGGCCCTCAAAATGAGTTGTGGGAGCAAGGTGACATTCGGACCTGATTTTTGGTGATATCGGTCACATTGGGGTGAAAAAAATGTGACCCTTCGGGCGGAAGGGTCACATCTGGGTTGCGCGTAGGCGCAGTGTATTTTGATCAGCCGATCAGTTCGGCTTGATATAGATGGTGTCGAGGTTGTAGCCGTAGTTACCGACCTGGTCGTTGGCGTAGACTTCTACCTTGTACTTGCCGGGGACAACGCCGGCGGGGATGGTGTAGAAGGTATCCAGCTGGTAAGCGAACAGGAAGAGGGTATCAACCTGGATTTCGCTGTTGGGCAGGACTTCGTTGGTGAACGCGTCACGGACGCGGGCAAAGACATCGACGATCTGGTTGCCGTCACTGACATTGACGCGCATCGGGAGGTCATTGCCGATCAGGAAGGTATCGATGGTATTGGTGTCGGGCTGGACGAACCGAATCATCGGCGCCATCAGGTCTTCGCTGTTCGTGATGAAGAGGAAGGTCGATTGGGTAGCCGTTTTTCCAGCCGCATCCGTAACCTTGATTTTGAATTCATAAGGTCCGGCGAGCGGGTCAAAGGGAACGGTGATGAAAAAGTTGATGGCATCAACGGTACCGCTCAAGTCGCCATTCAGGAAGAGGGTCCACGCATCGGAATCGGTCTTGTTGTTGAAGTACTCATCTTCCCGACGACGGATTTCGAGGTCCCAACGGGCGAGTTCGATATCGTCTTCGAAGCGGATGTCAACGGCAAAACTGTCGGTATTCGCGATGTTGTTGAATTGACCGGGCGCCACTGCGGCGGGAGAGGTCATGAATATTTCGGGGGCCGCCAGATCCTCAGGAGTGGTGACCGGTTTTTCCTTGCACCCCACAAAGATGGTAGCAACAGTGAACAGGGCAAGTACAAAAGAAAGCGTAGTCCTCATCTTTGAATTATGGTTTTTTGGGAAGCATAAAGCTAAACAGATTCGGGGAATGGTGCAATATAATCCCAAAATGGACAAGAAGAACTGTATGCGCCATTTTCCATCTTCCAAGTAGGGCAAACGACAAAGCCCGCCCCCATTTTTTCCCTGTTTTCCCTCCACTCCTCCTTCTCCGATAAAATTTATTGAAGAAGCGCCCCAAATCAGCTAAATTTCCACTCCAATTTAAATTATGATCATGGTGAAACGTCTTCTTTTGGTTCCCGTTGCTGTCCTTGGGCTTCTGTTCCTGGCCGGCTGTGCCAATGACAATGCTGGAAATTCGTCCGGGGATACGCCGCCTCCGCCCCCCAAGAACGATATCCAGTTGATTCCAGGCCAGACGGGCGATATTCAGTTTTCGTATTTCATCATGGAATTCCAGCCGGTGGTCGCCGGGGATACGGTCATCGCCAAGTACCCCTTTAAGAATGTCTCGGAGCGCTCCGTGACCATTGACAATGTGGCCAAGTCCTGCTACTGCCTGTCGGTCGATTACCCGAAAAAGGTGAACCCCGGCCAGATCAGTGAGATCACGGTCAAGTTTGCGACGGAGGGCCAGGCCAAAGAAGTGCCGACCACCCACGAGAAAATGTTTCCGGTATTTATCAATGGAGAGCAGCTTCCCTTGGAAACCCTGCGGCTGACTGGTCGGGTCATGCCCGCGCCAACCACTCCTGTCCCCGCTCCCTGAGGCGGATTACCCTTCCATTTGTTCGTACAAAGCTGCTTTGATGTCGGCAATCACATCGAATTCTTCATCCAGGTGCAATTCGATATCCAAGGCTTTGGTCAGTGGCCGCAGCAGGGAATAGTTGTGCTTGTTGGAGACGACGAGTTGACGGGGAATGACCTCATGGGCAGCGAACATCTTCACCAAGGTGCCAGCGCCTTCTTCTTCGATGCGGAGGGGATGGACGGCGTCCAACCCGCGTAAGACCTGCGTTTGCAGGTCCAGCATCACAAAGGCCTTCGGAAAATACGGCCGGTCCATGCTTTCGTCCATGACGGGCTCGCGCAGGAAAAACTGCTCGATCAACCAAAAATCATCGCTCAGCGGGATGGCCTTGGCTTCCTTCAGGACTTCCGGACTCACCTTGAACTGCATCGGGGAAAAGCTGACCGTGGTATCCGGCTCCAGCCATTTGGTTTCCCATTCTCCCACTTCCCCCTGTTCGAAAAAGCGCATCTTCCCGGTATGGTCCTCGCCGGGAACGAGGAAATTGTCCCCATCTTCATACGCTTTCATCACTTCCCGCACGGCTTGGGGCACGAGGGGAAGGGCTTCGATCATCAATTTCGCTTCCGCTTCGTCGATGACCCAGGGCATCTGGCCGGGACGGTAGGACCGAAATGCCGGCCACCGATCCATGCCGCTGACGTCAATGGAAAGAGCCTCAATCAGGGCCTTGTCCTCCGGGTCCATTTCATCGGGCGCCTCGAAGGACGCCATGATGCAATTCTGCTCGTACAGGGCTTCTTCCGGATCGCCCGCTTGCTCGCCTTCTTCTTCGATCTGGAGCATGAGGAGGCTCTTGTAGCCGGTTTTGCCCAGGTAGAGCGCCAGGCCGTAGAAATTTCCGCCTTGTCCCATGACCGAAGCGTAGCACTTCTGCCCGCTGGCCGGGTTCACGATTCCGAAGGTGTCGACATCGGCCAGGGTTTCCCAGGGCTTGGCGTGGTAGAAAGATTTGGCGGTGGCAAACAGTTCCCGCAGCGTTTGAGGAGGAATGTGAGTCAGCATAGGGGCAATTTATTCGTAGCCGTAGACATCGAGTTCGGTCCGGGCCACCTGGCGCATGATGGTTTGGTATTCTTCGGGGGTTTTGGGTTTGGTGGAACGTCCCCAGCGTTCGTCGAGGTGGGCGATCATGTCTTCTTCGAAGGGCAGACCGAGGAATTCGCAGATTTTGGCGACGTGGGTCTTGGGATCGGCGAGGAGGTCTTCGTACAGGACGAGGTGGACCTGGTCGGCAAATTCGGGGTGGAGCGTGAAGAAATGACGGATTTGAGCGTTGAGGGAGAGCCAGGAGCCGGCGACCCGGACGGGGTTGCTGTCCAGTTCGTGGCGGATGGCAAATGACTGGAAGGATTCGAGCGGAGAACGGACGAGGTGGACGAGTCGGAAGTCCGGGCAGGCCGCGTAGAGGGACTCCAGGTCGATGTGGCGGGGAATGGGGGAACCGAGGCACATTTCGCCCATGATATGGGTAAAGTCACCGTCGTATTCGGTGTAGGTCTCGCGGATGGTATCGAAATACTTCCGCAGTCCTTCCCGCCGACCGTGGTCGGTACTGGCCTTGAGGGCATTGAGGTGGAGGCGTAACTCGGGGAGGGAGCGGGCCTTGTGGACCTGGGCGGTGATGTCCAGGTCGAGGGTCATGTCGGTGGAATAAAACAGCCAGGGATGGGTAAATGCTGTTTCGTGGATCAGGCTGTGCTTTTTCAAAATGCTCCGGCACAACCAGCGGCCACCACTGTGGGGCCACCATACGACACCGCCCAAGGTCAATTTCTCGTTGCTCATATTCTTTCTTGCAATGAATTTGGGCGCAAAGATAAGGGAATATTGGATGTGGAAATTGATTTAATGCGGAAAGGATTGATTGGAGAAACGAGGACGGTAATTGGTCAGAAGTGTTTGTTCCCCACCTTCTTGCATTACCGAAAATTGGTCTGGATTGCTTGGTTCTTTATTCCCCCTTTTTCTCCCTTCTCCCCGGTGCATTTTCCCTCCTCCCCCTTTCTACTGAATCTCGATTTTTCTTCGACGAAGCGTGGGGAATGCCAGATAAAATTCCCAACTTCGTCGCTGACTACGTATTGGGAATCAAAATCATTGTAATCAAACATTCTTTTTTTCAGTTCGATCATCCGTGTGGGATGCAACAGCTGATTTATAGGCCCTTAAGGCCGCGAACTTTAATTGATACCCAATGAAAAAGTTTTTTGCTTTGGCGTTGATGCTCGGTTTTTTCATGACCAGCTTCGCGCAAGTGGACTGCTCCACGTATGAACTCCGGGATGCGAAGGAAACTGCCTTGTTCCTTTGGCTCCCCACGACCACCGGCTGCGCCGGTACCATTTCTTACGACATCGATTTCCGTCCGGCCTCCGGAGGCTTCTGGCAATCGGTCAACCCCTTTTATTCGCCCTTTAGCAACCCCACCTCATTTGCTTTCTTCGGCCTGACAGCCTGCACCGAGTACGAAGTACGCGTCCGGGTACTTTGTGATGGCACCCAGATCGGCGAATGTATCGACACCTTCCGCACCGAGGGTTGTCCGGAACTCGATTGCAACGACGTCAACATCGCCAATGTCACCACGACCACGGCAGACCTTATCGTCACGAACCAGACGGCATGTGCCGATCCCACCTCCGGTGAGTTTGTGTACCACTACCGCCTCCGCAAGACCAGCGATCCCTGGCCTGCCGGTTACACGTCTGGCATCTCCACCGGTACCATTCCGCTGACGGGTCTCGACGCCTGCACCGAATACGAATACGAAATCTACCTGAACTGTGGCGGCCTGCCCACGACGGTCTGCACGGGTACCTTCACCACGCTGTGTGGCACTTGCAGTGGCATCACGGTCACCAATATTGGCGAGACCTCCGCTGACATTGTCCTCAATGGCTTTGACGACTGCCGCGACGGTGGCGTCCTCGGTTTCGATCTCCGGTACCGGGAAGCGGGTGGTAACTGGGTCACCCTGACCGGCCTGACTTCTGCGGGTAGCATCTACAACCTGATTGGCCTGACCGCCTGCACGGTTTACCAATACGAGATTACCATCAAGTGCAATGGCCAGGAAATCACCTGTGATGGTTCCTTCAATACCATCGGTTGTGAGGTCATTCCTTGCGACGGTGTGACTGTACCTTATGTAGGTGAAAACATCGCCTTCGTCCAGTGGACGGGCTTCGAAGATTGTCAGAAGTTCGGTACGTACTCCATCAAGTACGAGATCTACAACCACACCACGATGCAGTGGATCATAAACTATGTGAATGTAGGCCAGAACTTCATTCCCTTCCAGAACCTCGATCCTTGCACCGAGTACACGGTTCGGATCTCCATCGAATGCGACGGCATCTATGGTAAATTCTGCGAAGTGAACTTCACCACGGGCGGCGATTGCCTCGTAGGTGGTGGTG
The DNA here is from genome assembly GCA_963923035.1 of uncultured bacterium. Taxonomy (GTDB): domain Bacteria; phylum Bacteroidota; class Bacteroidia; order J057; family JADKCL01; genus CAWUKT01. The sequence continues at coordinate 168,033 of CAWUKT010000003.1, read as the reverse complement.
GCGGTGCCGTCAAGAAGATGGCTGCCTTCAACCAGACCCAGGTGAATGTCTTCCCGAATCCCTTCCGCCAGGAAGTGAACCTCGAATTCGCCCTCAACGCGGCTGAAGAAGTCACCGTGGTCCTTCACGACATGATGGGCCGCGAGATTTACCGTCACGTAGGTACCTACGGCGCCGGTCTCCAGCGTGTCGCCATCGACGGCCAGGAGTTGCCGACGGGCATCCTCTTCTACACGGTTCAAGCCGGCGAAGAGACCCTCAGCGGTCGGATCGTGAAGCAGTAAGAAACAGCGTTTGAAATTGTTATGGCCGCGCCTTCCTTCGGGGAGGTGCGGTTTTTTGGTTTGGGGTGGGGGGAAATGAGTCTTTAAATAAGGAACTTTTAATTGCTTGCCCCGATCTCAGCTACCACGCTTTCATCCCATTGCGGGCCGCATCAAATCTTGAATGGTTCACCGCACCAACAACCGCTGAACGTCATTGAAATCTCCACTGACCACCCGAAGCAGATAAACACCATTGGCAATTGGAAGGGACAAGGGATGGATTTCAAGATCTTCCACCAGGAGCCACTGGCGTTGGAGGGCCAATTTGCCCGTGGGATCGTAAATGCTGGCTTCGACCGGACCATGCAAATTTTGGAAATACAGGTCGAATTCGCCGAAAGAGGGATTGGGGGTGATGCGGAAGGAAGCTCCTGGAGGCGAAGGAGGAGCGGGGGGGCCATAGGCCCATTCAGCTCGGGTGAAGCTGGATCGGGGCCCTTCAAAGTCCGTTGTTTCGGACCTGCGGGTCCGCGTCAGGACACATTGGTTGTCGTGCCATTCCCACGTGGTGGCCAGGACATATTTGTCTAAAAGGGGACCAGACTGGGGATCATAGCAAATGGAGTCGTACCGTTGGAATCCATAGGCGTTTACGATTCGGGTAGAATCAATAATCGACAATTGGCCCGACTGGAATTGAAAGATGGAGTCGGAGGAATTTTTGACTTCGGTGAAGGTCCATACCGTATCGATGTTGATCTGCCGATCGGGATGTTCGAGGACATGGATCCATTTCCGTGTTTGGCGGGAGTTTGCGCTTCCAGCGTCGTTCCACCGGTACAACACCGAGTCAGGAATCAAGTTGGAGTAGTCTTGCCAACCGTAATATTCCGCTTCGGTCCGTGAATCTACATTTGGGTAGTCCACGTAGTGGGTGCGAGAGATTTTGACAAGGGTGTCCCGAGCGTTGTATTCAAAGGTGAATTCAGTGGCGTCGGTACGAAGGTAGTTGCCGGCGGGGTAGAAAACTTTGGTCTGGTCGAAGATTGCTTCTGACTGGCCATCCGGACGTAGCGTCACTTTCCGGGTGTAAACGTTCAGGGTGTCCAATTGATGGGTATTGGGGTTGATGGCCAGTCGACATTTGTACAGGAGGTCTTCGGAATCGTTTTGGCCGATGAGGGTGGTAAAATAGAGCTCCCATTCGCCGGGGCTGGTTTCTTCTTCGAGGGTTTCGGTGGTCAGAGATGCCAATGGAGCGTTCCCCCAGGGAAATTGGGTGGTGGAAATTCGGAAACGAAGGAGGGATTCCCATTCCGATTGACCGAGGGAACGCCGGTAGTGAGTCCCTACGATTGCGTCTCCCGAGAGGGCATATTCCAGGTAGCGGGTGGTATCCCAGGTTTGGGTCGCGGTATCCAAAATGGACTCGTATACCACGTACGGAAAGCACTCGCTGCCGGTTTTGGCCGATGAAGCTGTCCGAAACTGTGCGAGATGGGACTGGGCGTCAAGCCATTCCTGAGGGTATTGGGTAGATGGTCCCTGGCTCTCGCCGGGCCAGTCGAGGTGGGGCAGCTGACCTGAGAGGGAAATTGTGGATGCCAGAAAGGCTACCATTAAGGCAATGACTTTCATGAGAAATACTCAAATGTTGATACTTCGGTCGCGACAATTAACGAAAATCAGGATGGAGGAGCATGACGAGGTTGGGTAAAAGGGAAAAATGTGGGGAAGCACAATGGGGGAGTTGGGGGAAGGGGGGAAATCAAAAACCTGTTTGAAAAGACCGTTTTGCCCTGTTTTTCATTCTTCCCGGCTCCGTGTTTCTGTTTTTTCTACCTCCATTTTCATCCTGCCATTTACTCCATTTCTTCGGTCTCCCAGTTTCCTTCATTCCCCGCTTCTTTTATTTCGTCTTTCCAATTCCATTGATTAATTTGCCGACCGTTCGAATTTTGACTTAAAAAAAGATTCAGAGCTTATGTCCGCAGGTCTTCTAATGAATTTGATGATTGCACTTCCGTTGGTTGGGGTGCTGCTCATCATCCTTTTGCAAAAGGACTTGGCGAAGTACATCGCGTTCGGCGTGTCTTTGATCCCCCTCGTGCTGTCCATCATCCTGTACCAGGATTACCTCGCCTCTCCGCTCACCAATGCCGCGGTCGATGGCAACCTTTCGGGTTCCTACAGCAATTTCTTCCCGCAATTGGCTGCGGACAGCGGTTCGTGGTGGTTCAATAGTGCCACCGGATACGACATCAAGTTCATCACTGGGCTGGATGGAATTTCCATTTACCTGCTTCTTTTGACCACCTTCCTCTTCCCGGTGACGTTCCTCTTTTCCTGGGGCTCTGTCAACAAGATGGAGCGGGCCTATTATGCCCTGTTGCTGGTGTTGGAAGTTGGAGTATTGGGCTTTTTCGTGTCGCTGGACATGATCATGTTCTACATCTTCTTCGAGATGGTCCTGATTCCGATGTATTTCCTGATCGGGATTTGGGGGGGCAAGGAAAGGTTCTACGCATCGGTCAAATTCTTCCTTTATACCCTGGTGGGTTCACTGTTGATGCTCGTGGCGATCATCTACATCGGTCAGACGGCCGCGTATGCTGCTGGCGCCAGCTTCACCAGTGATTACAATGCAATTCTCAACGCGGCCCGAGATGGGGCCTTTGCCGGGGCTGAAAAGTGGTTGTTTGCCGCCTTTACGATCAGCTTCGCGATCAAGGTGCCGTTGTTCCCGCTTCATACCTGGCTGCCCGATGCGCATACCCAGGCACCGACCGCAGGCTCGGTGATTTTGGCCGGGGTACTCCTCAAAATGGGTACCTACGGACTCGTTCGTTTCTGCCTCCCACTCTTCCCCAACGCCTCGCTGGAATTCGCACCGTTGATGTGTGCATTTGCGGTGATCGGAATCATTTACGGGGCCATGGCGGCAATGGTACAGAAGGACGTCAAGAAACTGGTGGCCTATTCATCGGTGTCTCACCTTGGATTTATTGTGTTGGGGATTTTCTCCTTCAACCAGGCCGCGCTGGATGGTGCGGTGATCCAGATGGTGAACCACGGGATTGCGACCGGCGCGCTCTTCCTCATCGTAGGGATGATTTATGACCGCCGCCACACCCGGATGATCAAGGACTTCCAGGGCATCGCCAAGCAGGTGCCGATCTTCACCCTCTTCTTCATGATCACGGTGCTGGCCTCCGTGGGACTGCCCGGCCTGAACGGGTTTGTGGGTGAATTCCTCGTCCTGATGGGCTCTTTCGATTCCCAACTGGTCTCCAATGCTTGGCCGATCCTGGCTGCTACCGGGGTCATCATCGCGGCGGTTTACCTGCTGTGGATGTTCCGTCGGGTCATGTTTGGGGCGCTGGACAAAGAAGAAAACAAAAAGCTCACCGATCTGAATGGCCGGGAAATCGCGGTGCTGATGCCGTTGGTGATCCTGATGTTCTGGCTCGGTTTCAACTCCGGCCCTTGGCTGGAAGAGATTGGTAAGAGTTCAAAAAATATCCTTCAGGCCTTCCCGCAGGAAAGCTCCATTGAGACGCTGAACAATGCGCCGGAAGAAGAAGTCAATGACCAAACGACAATGGTCATGCCGAAAGAGTACTTAAAGCAACCAACGCTCATCGACTGATTGCCAAGCACTGACGTCTGTCTGAAATTATAGGGAACCCCGGCGCGAGCCGGGGTTTCTGTTTAGATTTCGCTATATTTAATGATATGGAAACGGCGAAGAAGACACCCTTCATTTCCAAGGCAGAATACTTCCGCATGGCTGAGGAGTCGGTGGAAAAATTGGAGTACCACAATGGTCGCATTGTGGCGATGTCAGGAGGGACGGTTGCGCATTCAAAACTCGCTGCTAACATGATCGTTGCTCTAGGAACCAGAATTGGAGAAGGAGATTGTTCGATTTTAACCAGTGATGCTCGGTGCGCAATCCAGTCCGAGAACGCTTATGTTTACCCTGATTTGATGGTCATTTGTGGAGGAGAAGAATATGAAGATGATCGCAATGACACCGTAATTAACCCTCTTGTCATTGTTGAAGTTCTATCCAAATCGACCGAAGCCTATGACCGGGGCGAGAAGTTTCAGAACTACCGTAGCATTCCCTCTTTTCGTGAGTATATACTGGTGAATCAGGAGAAACCTGTCGTTGAAAAATATTTCCTCAACGAAGAAGGAATATGGGTCTTTGGCTCTAACCTCGGATTGGAGGCCCACTTGACATTGGATTCCCTTGGTTTCTCCATCCCACTGTCCTCTATTTATCGAAATGTCGACTTTCCCTAGGGACTGATCTTACCTCTCTCATCTCAATCGATTCATTTCTCATATTCTCCAATCCCATAAGTGTTATTTTGACACGAAGTATTTGGTTCGTATTTTTGTAGCTCATTATCAACCCATTCAAGTTTCACCCGAAGACTACAATTCATGAAAAGATTGATCATTCTGGGCCTGTTTCTCGGCTTTTGCACGCTGGGAAATGCCCAAAACTTTTGGAACCAAACCTTCTCGTGCAGCCCCACTTTTCAAAATCCCTGTGGGAGCCCTCAACTGGCAAATTGCCAGGCCTACCTGGCCGATGTCGAAGGCTGGCAATTCAACATTGACTTGCCCACCAACAAACTTTGGCGCGCGCCTGTCAACTCCAACAATTGGGTGGAGGTCTTCGACTTCTCCTTTTTGTCTTTCTACGAAAAATGCATCTCCGCCGATGGCGATGGCATGGTCTTGATCAACGCTGTCGACAATTCATCCGGCTATACGCCGCGGTTGTGGTTGTCGGTGGACCTCGGCAGCTCTTGGCTCGAAGTCACCGATAACATCCCCGGCACCAATGTGCCGAACAGTGTCGATGTCTACCCCGCCGCTTCCGGCTTCGATGTGGAAGTGTACGGCTACGCCGCCTACGGCCTGAATTACCGCTATGATTTCAGCCTGAATCCCTTGGTGGGATGGGCCAATGTCCAGTTCCCGGGCAGTGCCACCATCGACGAATGTGGGGCCACAACGATTTACGCCCGGGCCTGGGCCAACGCTTTCACCAATACCACGACCGGTGGCCATCCGCAGGTCAAGGCCTGGATCGGCGTCAACAGCGCCAATGTAGCGCCGATTGCGGCCGGTTGGACGTGGATTCCGGCCAGTTTCAATGCCGATTACGGCAACGACGATGAATATGCGGCCACGATCTCCGGCCTTTCGGCCGGAACCTACTATTTCGCGAGCCGCTTCCAGGTGGGTACGGGCGTGTATACGTTCGGGGGCCAAAGTGGTGCCGGAGGCGATGTCTGGGGGCAAAATGGCGCCGGTTCAGGCACCCTCACGGTCAACGCCCGAACTTTCGATGCCTCCCCAACGGTAGGCTGGTCCAATTTGCAGTGGCCTGGGACGGCTCAGGTGGATGTCAACGGATCGGTTGACTATTACAGCCGGGTATGGATGAATGGCCGCACCAATGTCGGCAGCCCCGGTAGCGGGATCAAGGTATGGTTGGGCTACCACTATTGTGGCGCCACCTCGGCGGTTTCCTGCAATGGCCTTCAGCCCTCCGATGGGGGCTGGTCCTGGGTGCCGATGACGTTCCATGCGGACTACGGCAATGACGACGAATATTCCGTGCAATTGGAAGGGGCGGACCTGACCCCCGGTTATTACCTGACGGCAATTCGGACGCAGGCCGACTGCGGACCTTACCGGTATGCCGGTACAAATGGCTTTTGGAGCCAGTTGGGGGATTATGGCTTCCTGCTGGTCTCGGGCGCTTCCGCCAAGTGGAGTCACAGTCCTGTCCTCGAGTCTGGAATCTGGCTGGGCCAGAACTTCCCGAATCCGTTTGAGGACCGGACGCAGATCGATTACCGCCTGGGTGAATCGACGGCCAGTGCTTCCCTCCTGATCCTGGACGTTTCCGGCCAGGTGGTGCGCCAGGTGGCGTTGGCGGAGAATGCGGGAAGCATCTCCTTGGAAGCAGGCGAATTGCCCGCGGGCCTTTACCTTTACCAACTGGTGACAGATGGCCAGGTGGTGGCGACCCGAAAAATGATCCTGAACTAACATCAGGAAAAAACAAAGAAGGCGGCCCACATCGGTGAGCCGCCTTTTTATTCTCTAAAGGAGATGCTTTCTTATTTACTTTCTTCCGAAGCCTCTTCCCCTTCTGTTTTCTCTTCGTTCTCTTTTTTCTTCTCCCGCTTTTCCTTCACCATCATCCCATCCTTCAGGTCCTTGCTCAGCATCTTATAAGGTCCGGTGACGATCTGCATCCCAGCTGTCAGGCCTTCCTCCACGACAATGTACTTGTCATCATTGATGCCCGTCTTGACGGGAACCTTCTTGACCCGACCATTCTCAAACACGAATACGACTTCCTCAGGATCCGCGGTTTCGTCTTCACCTTCCGGTCGACGGATGGTCACGGCCTGGATCGGAATGGCGACCTGGCCCTCTTTGCGGTCGGTAAAGACCTCGACCTGGGCACTCATGCCCGGCCGGAAGGGGCTTTGGTGGGCGGGCAATTCCCGCATCAGATCGGAATCGGTCGCGTAGGACTTCCGCTCGATGAGGACCTTGACCTCGTAATTGGTGATCTGATCGGTGGAAGTGGCCTGTGCGAGGGGATCGTCGCCGCCAGGAGAATAGGCGATGTCCGTGACGGTGCCTTTGAAAATGCGTTCCCCGAAGGCATCGACTTCGATATGGGCCGAATCCCCAATGCGCAGGAACCGGATGTCGTTTTCGTTGATATTGGCGGTGACGCGCATTTCCGAGAGGTCGGCGATGCGGAGGACTTCCGTACCGGCCATTTGCAGCGTTCCCACAACGCGTTCCCCTTGCTTGACATTGACGCGGGTGAGGGTGCCGGTCATGGTCGCAAAGATATTGGTCCGGTCGAGGTTATTGCGGGCCTGGTTCAGGGAGGCGCGGGAACTGGCAACCTGGAATTTGGAGGCTTCCCGGCTGGCTTTGGACGCGTTGAAATTCGAGCGGGACACCATCAAGGCGAGGCGGGCGACTTCCCATTCGGCCTGAGAAATGACTTTCTGTTGGTAGAGGGCATCGCTGCGCTTGAAGTTGGCGGAATCCTGGAGGTAGGTGCTGCGGGCCGTCTCCACGCTGGCTTTGGCCTGCAATTCGCCGGCCACAGCTCCATTGACGGCAGCCCGGGCCTGTTCCAATGCCGATTGGTAATTGTCCGGCCGAATGGTCACCAGGAGATCACCTTGCTCGACTTTTTCCCCTTCTTTCCCCTTCATTTCCACCACTTCCCCTGATACATCCGCCGCGATGGCCACTTCCACCACCGGTTCGATGGTGCCGGATTCGCTCACCGAGGCCACTACAGTCCGAATTTCGGCGGTCTCTACGGTCACCTGCACCACGTCTTCTCCCCGCGTTAGGAACACGTAGAAGAAGGCCACCAGACCGACGGCTCCGATGATGATGACCCAGCGGACCGGGGATCGTTTTTTCTTTTGCTTGCTCATACCCTATTCAAATTCGAGTTTCCGGCCCTGGTAGAGTTCCAGTACCTTGCGTTTGAGGACGTAATCGTAGCGGGCCTGCAAGAGTTCGTTGGCCGCGTTGGTATTGTTATTCAGGATTTCGAGGAATTCGTACGAGTTGAGGAGCCCGGCATCGGACCTTTGTTCGGCGTAGGCCAGGCTCTTTTGGGTCGCAATCAACTGGGTTTCGCTGGCATCAAGGCGCGCTTTGGCGGCCTTGGCATCCTGGTAGGCCCGCATGACCTCCTGGTAGACGCCATTGCGCTCGATTTCGTAGTTAAGGACCGTATTGTCGATGTTGAGGCGGGATTGGAAAAATTGATTGCGGGCCTGGTAGCGGTTGAAAATGGGGACGTTGAGGGAGAGGGAAACGCCCTGGCCGAAGTTGTTGCCGAATTGGGTGAACAGGGGAATGGTGGGGCCATAGACAATTCGGATGCCTTCAAGGCTGTCGATCTCGAAGCCCGTGGCCTCACGGGCGTTGGAGGAGTAGAACGACCCCATATTGTAAGACAAAGTCAACGTCGGATAATAGGCGGCCTGGGCAATCTTGTTTTGCAATTCGCTGGTACGGATGCGGGCCTGGGCCGCTTGCAAGCCCGGATGGTTCTCCCGGGCGCTGGTCAGGACCGATTCCACGTTCGGCATGCCCGGTTCCACAAATACCCCTTCCAGATCGGGCATGGCCAATTCATAGGTATCCGTCGGGTCCAGGTTCAGGGCCAAAATCAGGTTGAGGAGGCTACTTTCGTAGGTATTGGTCGCGTTGACGAGGGCCGTCCGTTCCGTCGCCAACTGGGCTTCCACGAGGAGGACATCGCCTTCCGTGGCTTGTCCCGCTTTCTGCAACCGCTGGCTCCGCTCCAATTGTTTGGCCACCAAATCCACCCTTTCCTGCACGATTTTCTCTGACTCCTTCGCAAAAATGGTCGCAAAATAGGCGGTGGCCACATTCAAGCGAATGTCATTTTTCAAATCCTCCAGCGTGTACTGAGCTGCTTCGATGTCGTATTTGGCCGATTTCAGGTTGTTCCAGCGGGAAAATCCATTGAAGAGGGTGAAGGAGGAGGAAATGCCCGGAACCGCCGTGGTGGGCGAGGAGGCAATCTGCTGGGTGAAGTTGTCGATGGTCTGGCCGATGTTGCGGGTTGCGGTCAGGCCAAAGTTGAGGTTAGGGAGAAATTCAAATTTCCGTTGGATCAGGTTGATCTCGGCGCTGGTCACGGAGTTGATGCCTTGACGGGCTCCCAGGTTGTTTTCCACCCCAATTTCCAGGCATTGGGGTAAGCTCAGCTTGATTTGGGCTGTGGAGTAGGAGGGGAGTAAAAGAAAAATTCCGATTGCGAGGAGGAGAATTCGCATGGTTTTAAATCGTGATATTCGGTATGTAAATGACCCGGGCAATCCAGTCCTGGCTTTCCATGTACTTGACCGCCAGCGGTCGGATTCCGGAGTCCATCTCGATCACCAGGCGGGCGAGGTCGCTTTTGCCCCGCCGATCCACAGTCATCGTAGCAATATTACAGGATTCTGAGTTCAAAACGGTGGCAATAAACGCGACCGAGCCGGGAACATCCTGGGCCGAAACGATGAGGGTATGTTGCTGGGCGGTAAAATTACAGCGGAATCCATCGACTTCGATGATGGAAATCAGCCCACCGCCCCGGGAAATGCCCATAATTTCTACCGATTCCCGACCCGAATTGGCCTTGATCTTGATGGTATTGGGGTGAAATGCGGAGGCATTTGTGACCGCTCTGTATTGGTAATTCATACCGACCTTCTTCGAGATCTCGGGCGTCCGTCGAATCCGCTCATCGTCGGTTTCGAGATCGAGGAGGCCGGCGAGTACCGCGCGGTCGCTTCCGTGTCCTTCATAGGTACGCGCGAAGCTGTTGTAGAAGGTAATGTGGGCGGTATCGGGTTGCTCACCAAGAATCTGGCGGGCGACCCTTCCAATGCGCACCACACCGGCGGTGTGGGAGCTTGATGGTCCGATCATTACCGGACCGATCATGTCGAAAATGCTGGAACGGTCAGACATACACCTAATTTAGGACATGCAATCGGGAAAGCACAATAAAAAGGATGGGCCGGGGGGTGTTAGAAAAAATTAACATTGTGAAGGAGAATCGGCCCTGTGACTGTCTGCTGGTAGAACAATGGCTTTTAAACGCGTCGATGAGGGATGTAAAAAATCAAATGGTCCTATCATTTTCGAAAAAAAGACTTATCTTGAAGGCTCTTTGTCCCTGTAAAAAGGGGCTCCAGGAACGTGAATAAAAAGGATTATTGATCTTGTTCACCCCTAAAAACTGGCGCAGAACTATCGTAAAAATTACTATATTGAAATCGATTGAAGATATCTGGGCGGAATCTTTGACCGGTTTTAAACCATTAGCCAATCGTGGCGATAGATTGTAAAAACTTGGCACTGAGTTATGAACAGAGGCATTATCAGGTTACTGGTGCTGTGCCTGCTCTTCGGAGTGGGTATTGGTGAAGCACAAGCCCAGGATCCTCAGTACACACAGTTCTATGCGAACCAACCGTTACTGAATCCTGCATTTACCGGAGCGGCACTCGGCCCACGCGTATCCATGGGATACCGAGCCCAATGGGTGGCCATTCCCGGTTCCTTCCGCCAAACGGTTGTCACCTACGACCAACCCATTGGCAATTCCAATCACGGAGCGGGAGTCATCATCCACTCTGATCGAGCTGGTGAAGGCAACCTCCAAAAAACAGTTATCAATCTTAATTATTCCTACGCGATCCAGTTTGGAACCCGTGCCCGTCCCCAGTTTATCCGTTTGGGACTCGGCGCTGGCGTAGAACAGGCGAGCATTGACTTCGCCCGTTTGCGGTTTGGAGACCAGATTGATCCCCGCGAAGGATTTATCCGTGCCACACAGGAAGTGCCACCGGCCAACGGTGACCTCCGGGCAGATGTACACTTCGGAGCTGCCTACTACAATCGCTACGCTTGGTTGGCATTCTCGGCTCACCACCTCAATGAGCCCACCCAATCGCTCCTCGGTGCCGCCCCTTCATCCGCGAACCGGCTACCACGTCGCTTCACTTTGACCGGTGGCGTCAAAATCCCGGCGGGGCCGGTCAATGATCCGGAGTCTGTCACCATTTCCCCTGCCTTCCTCTTCATGACACAACGCAACTTCAACCAAGTCAATCTGGGTACCTACGTCAACATTGATCCGATGATTTTCGGAGTCTGGTGGCGTACCAACTACAACAACTTCAACGGCGATTTCATCGCCAGCGATGCTGTTGCCGGTTTGATTGGCTTCAAAGAAGGTATCTTCTCCGTCGGATATTCCTACGATTATACAGTCTCTCGTCTCACCAACGGACTCTCCGGAGGTTCCCACGAGATCCAGGTCGTCATGGAGTTTGAGCGGAACAAGCGAAACACCTTCAAACATAGAAGTTTGCCTTGTCCCCGCTTCTGATTTTACTATATTTGTTACCTGTCTGAATTAGACAGGATACATAGGCGCATTTACATTATTTGTAATCCTATTTTCTAAAAGCTGAAGAAAGATGAATCGTAAAAGTCTGCTATTCCTGCTGTGTGCCTTTACAGTAGGACTGATTCTAACCGGATGTGGCGGAGAAAACATCAACTTCGTTGGGAAAAACTCCAGCAAAACCGGCCTCAAGTACAACGAGGAAGGTGGATTCCAGGTTAGAGATTTCAAAGGAATGGATCCGGCTCCCGGACTCGTTTTCATCCAAGGTGGTACTTACCTCATGGGTGGTGGCGAGAAGGACATCGAGTACATGATGGACAACCGCGAACGCCAGGTCACCGTTCACTCCTTCTACATTGACGAGACTGAAGTCTCCAACGTAGATTACAAAGAATTCCTCTTTTACATCCTGAAAGACTCCGGTGAAGTGATGTACCGGGCGCTCTACCCTGATACCACGGTATGGCTCCGCGACCTCGCCTTCAACGATCCTTATACCCAGTACTACTACTCCCATGACGCGTTCAATACGTATCCCGTCGTTGGTGTAAACTGGCACCAGGCCAACGAGTACGCCAAGTGGCGGACCGCCATCGTCAACAAGACGATCCTTGAGCGCGATCCCGAGGCTGTCCTCTACCCCGCTTACCGTCTCCCGACGGAAGCTGAGTGGGAGTACGCTGCCCGTGGCCTCCTCGAACAAGAAAACTACCCTTGGGAAGGCAAGTCTCTCCGCGATGCCCGCGGTCAGTTCCGTGCCAACTTCAAGCGCGGTCGTGGTGATTACGCTGGTTGGGCTGGTGGCGATGGCCGTCACTACACCGACGGTTACATGATCACCTCTCCGGTACGTTCCTTCTACCCGAATGACTTCGGTGCCTACAACATGGCCGGTAACGTATGTGAGTGGACCATGGACACCTACCGGATCCTCTCCGCTGAGGACGTCGAAGACCTCAACCCGAACCGCCGTCGCGGTCGTACCGAGATCCGTCCCGACCGTTGGTTGGATGACTACTCCTACCAGCAGCGGAACTCGCTCCTCCACAACCCCGATCCGAACGCTCCCAACAACAGCGTTTACGACAACGTAAAAGTTTACCGTGGTGGTTCTTGGGCTGACATCGCCTACTTCCTCACGCCGGGTTCCCGTCGCTTCTACAACGCCGACTCCTCCTCCGCGATGATCGGATTCCGTTGCGCGATGATCCGTTTGGGTAGCCCGTTCTAAGAGCAGATTACCAAAGACATCTTCAGATAGGGCAGCCGTTGGGCTGCCCATTTTTTTTGCCCTATCCATTCAATTGTCTTTTGTTTCCCATTGTGCTGAAAAGGAAACCGATCAACCGGAACTGATTTGGGAAAGCCCTTGTGGAATGTTATTTTGATGTAGTTCAGGTGAGCCAATTAATTGTCCCTGAGTACCCTAATGACCACTGACCAACCCACAAGGGAATCGGCTACGCATCCCTATTTGCCCAAATGGTACCTTCTGCTATTTGTGGTATGGGTCGGAATTGCATTTCCGCAGGTGGTGAAGGCCGGACATGCCTCCGGAGTGGACATTACCTACGAGTGCATCGCTTCTTGTACGGTCCGGGTCAATTTCAAGGCCTATCGTGATTGTGGTTCCTCCATTCCCACCATTTCTCCCGTCAATACCCTCTCCATCATCACGCCCTCGGGCTGTGTGGCGCCAACGCAAATTGGGGCGTGGTTGAATGTGGGCGTGGTAGAGGTGACACCCGTTTGTCCGGGGACGCCGACCCAGTGCAATACGCCGGGGGCGGCCATCAAAGGAGTCACCGAGCACTTCTGGATCGGAGATTTCGATTTCTGTGCCGCAAATTGCAGCAACTACGAGGTGAATTGGGCGATTTGTTGTCGGAACAATAGCATCACTACGCTCGTTTCCCCGAACACCACGAATATTTTTGCCAGCACCACCATCAATCCGCTCCTGACCCCCTGCAACAATTCCCCCTCGTTTGACAATCCTCCCACTCCCTATATCTGCGAAGGCCAATCCTATATCTTCAGCCAGGGCGCTACCGATCCCGACGGCGATTCCTTGGCCTACGTACTGGGTCCCTGCCTGAACAATGCGAATCAGCCGGTCTTTTCCTTTCCCTGGATCACTCCTCAGCAGCCGCTGGGTCCCGATTGGGATGTGCAATTGAATGCCAATACCGGCGACCTGAGCATTCAGCCGAATCCAGCTGGTCCCAATCCCGGTAGCCCCCAGGTCGCTGTGGTCTGTATTTATGTTGAGGAATGGCGGGATTCGACCCTCATCAATACCATTCAACGGGACATCCAGCTGACGGTGATCCCGTGTCCCAACAATACCCAGCCCACGATTCCCGGGGCCCTGAACGTGCAAAATGGCACGGCGAACAATTTCACGGTGACCTCCTGCTACGGCCAGCAGGTCTGTTGGTATGTCCGAGCCATTGACCCGGACGTCGGGCAAACCCAGACCATTGTCTGGGACGAATCCTTGAAATCACTGGGAGCGACGCTGACTTTGGCTGGAAATCCTTCGGTCCAGGACACCATTGTGGGTTCGAACCAGACCGCCGAATTCTGTTGGCTGCCTCCGGCTCCCGGCACCTACAACTTTACCGTTACGATCACCGACGATGCCTGTCCGCTCTACGGGTTCAACCAGTACACCTATACGCTTCATGTGGAGGAACTGGACATTCTACGATTGGATACCACCCTGAATTGTAGCCAGGCGGGGATTTGTGCCTTGCCGTTGACGGGGACAGCGCCGTACAGTTTCCAGTGGACGGGGGCTTCCGGGATCAACACGACGGATTCCTGTTGGACGCAGGGCTTCCCGGGACCGGGCGCTTATCCGTACTACCTCGAAGTGGTGGATTCAGCTGGTTGCCGGGCTGAAATCGACGATACCCTGTTCCTCACCAACAATGTGGTGGCCCTGGCGGGAATCGATACCGCGATTTGTGCGGGTCTGCCGTACGTCATGGGAGATTCCATGGCCACGACCAACAATTGGGTGATTGAGTGGTCTTCCGGAGCGAATTTGAACGATTCTACCCTGGCGAATCCCATTTTTATACCCCCCCCGGCCGGGACCACACCCATCAACGAGACCTTTTTCCTCCACATTACCGATACCCTGACCCAGTGCGTCGACTCAGATTCGGTGACCCTGACCATTTTGCCCATTCCGTCCAGCAATTTTGCCCTGCCAACGGATGCTTGCGTCGGCGACAAGATCACGATTCCCTATGCCGGGGGAAGCGCTGCGAACGTGGCCTTTGATTGGCAGTTTTCAAATGGTGCTCCTGCGAACAGTACGACGGTGGGACCGCACAAAGTGACCTGGAACTCTCCCGGATTGCATGAAGTCACGCTTCAGGTGACGGAGGCAGGGTGTAGTTCCGCGGTGACGCGGGATACCATTTGGGTCCATCCGATTCCCATTGCCCAAATTGATACCGTAGCTCCTCAGTGTTTGGGTAGCAACAACTTCAGCTTGTATTCCTTGGGAAGTTATGGCTCTACGGCTGTCTATGACTGGAACTTCGGTCCGCAAGGTAGCGCGCCGACGGATTCGCTGGCCTTCCTCAACAACCTCGTCTTTTCGGCTCCGGATACGCATTGGGTGACCTTGCAAATTTCCGAGTATGGTTGCGCGAGTGCCCTGGACAGCCAAATGGTGGTGGTGAAACCCGATCCCGATCCTTCCTGGAGTTTCATCGCGAGTCAACAGTGCTTCCCGGCGAATTCATTCAATTTCTTCACCACGGGTCTCAACGATCCTTCCACCCAATTCCAATGGAGCTTCCAGGATGGGTTGCCCCCGGCTTCGACTTCTTTGACGCCGACGGTCAGTTTTGCGAATCAGGGGGCAAAAGAAGTGATTCTGACGGCCGATTTGGATGGCTGTCTGGCCGTGGAGATTGATACCATCGATGTGTTCCCATCCCCTCAGGCGGTGGCGGGGCCGGATACGAGCTTCTGCGAAGGCACTTCCGGCGTGGAACTCAGCGGAACGGTCATCGGAGGCACGGCCCCCTTTACCTACAATTGGTGGTGTGACTCGACGGTTTCCTTCGCGTGGGCGGTCGATAGTTTGTCGGACAATGATCCCCAGGTGGTGGCGGACAGTACGATTTGGGTGTATGTGGAGGTGACAGACATCAATGGCTGTACCAGCGAGGTCGACTCGCTGCAAGTTCAGGTGCTGCCCAAGCCGTGGGCAGACGCGGGCCAGGATACGTCGATCTGCGAAAATGGGCCTTGCGTCGCGCTCAGCCCGACCTTACAGCCGGGACCTCCCCAGGCCTTCCAGTGGTATCCGGCCGCCGGCCTCAACAATCCCAATACCCTGTCGCCCTGCGCTGCGCCGGATTCCACCACGACCTACTCGATTGTGGTGACGAATCTGCTGACGGGCTGCCGCAGCGATTCCGGAGGAATTGATCCCGCCGCCCAGGTGGAAGTTGCGGTGCGCCCCGCTCCGGTAGCGGATGCGGGCATCGACGTGGAAATCTGCCCCGGTGATTCGATCCAGCTCCAGGCCACGGCCACGGGCGGCGTTGGTCCCTCAACTTTCCAGTGGAGCCCGTCCAATAGCATCAGCAATCCCACTTCTTCGACGCCCATAGCTTCTCCGACCTATACGACGACCTATTCCGTGACGCCCTTCGCCGACGGATGCCAGGGATTGGGGGATACTGTGCGGGTGCGCGTGCATGCCTTGCCCATCGCGGATGCGGGGCAAGACCAGGAAATTTGCCTGGGGGAATCGGCCCGCCTCAATGGGACCGCGGGCGGAGACAGCACGGCGACCTATTCTTTCAATTGGAACGGAGTGGCGCTCGACAATCCGCTCCTGGAAGATCCGGTGGCCTCGCCGGCCGTGACCACGACCTATTATATCACGGTGATTTCGAACTATGGCTGCGAGAGCCTGCTCGACTCCGTTACCGTTTTCCTACACCCCACTCCCCAAGCCGAAGCCGGTGACTCGGTCTATGTATGCCTGGGGACTTCCGGTCAACTGGATGGGAGCTATTATTTCAACCAGCCCGACACCACCCTGGATACCAATTTGCTGTACTTCAATTGGAATCCGCGCGCCGATGTTCCTGATTCGACGATTTTGAATCCCGTGATTTCACCGACTACATCGGGTTGGTATTTCCTGGAAGTGGATTATAAAACCTGTTCCACGGAGGACTCTGTGTACGTGTCGGTGATCCCCGGGCTGAATCCCGTGGTCTCCATCGATACGGCGATGGCCTGTCAGGGAGATTCGGTCCAATTGACCGCTGGCGGCGGAATCTTGACCCCGGATTTCTTCTGGTCGCCCTCCCACCTCGTTGACCAACCCATTGCCGCCCAGCCCATGGCGGCATCTGATACGAGTACCTGGTTCACGGTCTACCTGCGGGAAAATGGCTGTCTGGACTCTGCGCGGGTCTTCCTGGAAGTACTGCCCCGGCCCGAGATCAATTTTTCCCATACCGATGCCGTTGGATGTCCTCCGCTTCAAGTCGATTTTGTGGTGGATTCATTGCCTCCGAATACCTTTTTGTCCTGGAATTTTGGTGATGGGAGTCCGGCGATGAATGTTTCGCGGGTCATCCATGAATACGCAGACGTGGGCAGTTATCCGGTTCAGCTGCTGGCGGTGATGCCGGGGGGATGTGCTGATACCGCCGATTTTTTGACGGTGGAGGTGACGCCCCCGCCCCGATTGGACATTCGGAGTACGCCGGATCATCCGGCGGAGATTACTTTGTGGTATGGGTACGAGGCGGTAGAAGTGGAATTGGAGGAACAAGGGGGAGAAGCGGTGGATTGGATTTGGACGGTTCCGGGGGGCGATCGCTTCGGAGGGAGCCGTTTGGAACATCGTTTCCAGGCTCCGGGGACCTATTTCTTCGAGTTGGCCGGGGTGGATGTCAATGGCTGCTGGTCGGATACGGTGGTGGGGCCATTTGTCGTGCTGGCGGGTGAAGTGGACATTCCCAATGTTTTTTCACCCAATGCAGATGGCATCAACGATCTGTTCTTGCCGGAGATCAGGGGAGAAGGGACCTATCTGTTACAAGTGCGGGACCGGTGGGGGAAAATGATTTTTGAGACGCGGAATAAGATGGAAGGTTGGCGGGGAACGACGTTGGAGGGGAATGAAGTGCCGGTGGGGGCGTATTACTACTTCCTGAAATTGGGAGAGAAGGAATATGCCGGGACCATCAACCTGATTCGGTAGGCCTCAGTATACGTATCTGGGGGAGGGAGATTAATTGAGAATTATTGATTATTTTTGCGGCAAATTCAAACAAAGACCGGCCGGGGCCGGTTTTTCTGAGTAAAAGTATTACTTTCATTTCCTGATAAGAGCGAAATAAAGCCCTATTCGATATGGCAATTATCATTACTGAAGAATGTATCAACTGCGGCGCCTGCGAGCCGGAGTGTCCCAATACGGCAATTTACGAGCCCGGTGTCGAGTGGCGCTGGTCCGACGGAACTGATTTGAATGGTGCCATCGACTTTGGCGATGGCTCGTCTGTGGATGCAGATGCCGCTCAAGAGCCCGTCTCAGATGAGTTCTACTATATTGTACCGGATAAATGCACCGAATGCACAGGTTTCCACGAAGAACCTCAGTGTGCCGCGGTTTGCCCGGTAGATTGCTGCGTGCCCGATCCGGATTACGTAGAAACCGAAGAAGAATTGCTGGAGAAAAAGGAGTGGCTGCACGTCTCCTAAATCCAGTTTTTATACGAATTACCGAACGGTCCTTCACTCGAGGGATCGTTTTTTTATTTTGACCAAGGGGTAACAGATCATTTGCTTTTGGGGACCTTTTTCCATACCTTATTTCTGACTTGTAAATGCATCCTCTATTTAACCGTATGAAAATCAATCAGTAGCACTCTATAGTGTTGCTTCCATTTTTTGATATGCTGATCGCAGTCCAGGAAGGCTGTGACCGTTCTTTCTGTTAATCCATCTAAGAAATTGTTTTAAATATCAATTCAAATGAAAACAACCCAGCTAATCCAAACTTTAGGTTTGGTTGTCGTTTTTGTGCTGAGCGTGGGAAGCCTTTCGGCTCAAAACCAAAGCACATTACAGGCCAAAGAAGACCTGCGCGCCACGACCGGCGCCAATTATGATGCCTGGAAAATGGCCCAGGCCGGCAATGAAGTCGCTCCCAACAAATTGCTGTCTGAAGTTATCGCCAACGGTGAGAAAACCATGGTGGTTCGTTTGGGGTGGGAACTCTCCAACCAGGATGCCGCCACGACCTATGAATCCAAGCTGAGCGCCCAGCCCGGTGTATTGAGTGTAAACGTCGATCACAATTCAAATACCGTTGAAATGACGGTAAAAGAAGAAGATGAACACGAGGCACTAAAGTCCTATTTCGACATTGAATAGTAGCCCATCACTTAAGAATTGTTAATCGACCAACTACTACATTCATGAAAACTATGAAAAAATATACATTAGCAGCACTACTCTGTATGGTGTTGTATTGCTTCTCCGGGTCAGCTTACGCCCAGTTTGTTCCCAATGATGTCTGCGGGGCCGCATTCCCCATTAGCAGTGGCCAAACCATTTCCGGTACGACAGTTGGTGCTACGACCGACGGTTTGACTTCCTGCGGCACCACTATTTCTGCCCCCGGTGTTTGGTACTTTATCGTCGGAAACGGCGGAACCCTCACCGCTTCTACCTGCAACCAAGCGAGCTACGATACCAAGATTTCGATTTTCTCTGGTTCTTGCGGTAACCTCGTCTGCGAAGCCGGTAACGACGATGGTCCTGGTTGCAGCGGATTTACTTCCGAAGCCAGTACCGTCACCCAGCCGGGAACGATTTACTATATACTGGTCCACGGATTCCTTTCTTCCACTGGAAACTTTGACCTGACGGCTTCCCTTTCCTCGCCTCCCTCCGGGAACGATGTCTGCGGCGGCGCCATGTCCATCTCCTGTGGCCAGTCCATGTCCGGCACCACCGCCAACGCGACGCCTGACAACGCTCCTTTCTGTGGCACCTCCAATACCGCCAATGGCGTTTGGTACCAGTACCTCGGAACCGGAGACTTCGTGTCCGCTTCTCTCTGTAACGGTACCAGCTACGACTCCAAATTGACCGTCTACTCCGGTTCTTGTGGTGCATTGACCTGTATCGCCGGTAATGACGACGCCTGTGGTCTCCAGTCCGAGGTTCAGTTCCAATCCAATGTTGGCCAGACCTACTATATTCTGGTGCACGGATTCGGCTCCTCTTCCGGTAGCTTTAACCTGGAATTGAGCTGCATTTCTCCCACCACCAACGACGCTCCTTGTGATGCCGTCGCCCTCAGCTTTGGCTCCAATGCCTACAACCACCTTGGATTGACCGCTGACGCGGGTGAAGTCGATCCGGGCGCCGGTACGGGAACTTCTTCCTGTAACTCCGACGATGGCTGGTGTTCCTTCGAAACCGACGTCGACAACTCCGCTTGGTTCACCTTTGTGGCCCCGGCCGGTGGTTCCATTGGCGTGGTCGCGACGGGTGCCAATTTCGACTCTCAGATCGCAGTGTACGAAGTCGGCGATTGCAATGACTACAACAGCTTTGTAGAAATCGCTGCCAACGATGACGGTGGTGACGACGTAGTTTCCAGTGCTTACTTCCTGTCCGCAGGTTTGGGCTCGGTCAACTGCCTCACTCCAGGTCAGACCTACTATGTCCAGGTCGACGGATACAATGGCGACGAGCAAATCGGCGCGGAAGTGATCCTGATCGACAACGGTGGCAGCTTGCCGGTCGTTGACGCGGGCGATTGCCAGAGCCGTTATGTTGGTTATGCGCCCGTTGAAGGAGACACCAACTTCCTGAAGGCCTGCGTCACCGGTGGAGTTGGCCCGTACACCTTCACCTGGTCAGGTGGTCCTTCCTTCTTCCAGGTAGATGACGCCACCTGCTCCAACCTGGCCGTCCAGCCGGGTCAGACCACGAGCTATACGGTCACGGTGACCGACGCCAATGGCTGTACCAGCACCGATGACGTGACTGTAAACTTCTTTGACGTTTCCTGCGGCAAGAATGGCAACAAGGTTTCGGTTTGCCACGTACCTCCCGGCAACCCGAGCAATCCCCAGCAGATTTGCATCTCTCCCAACGCCGTCCCTGCGCACCTTGCTCAGGTCAGCTTCATCGGCCCGTGCGGCAATACCTGCACGGCTACCAATCCGAGCGTTGCTCCTCCGCCCGCATGTGTGGACCTGACGGTTTCGGTTACCACGGATCGTTTCGCCAATGAGACCTCCTGGGAACTCGTGGATCGGATCAGCGGCCAGGTCATCGGATCTCAGGCCTATACCTTCAACGATGACGAGATGACCTTCACGGAAACCTTCTGTGTCGATCCGACCCGTTGCTACGATGTCACCATCTTCGATTCCTTCGGTGACGGTATCTGCTGTACGTTCGGCAATGGCAACTGGAGCGTCACCTATGACGGTGTCACCACGAACAGCCCGACCGGCGGAAACTTCAGCAGCTCTGAGACCATTTCGGTTGGCAATTGCACAAACAAAGGTGCTCAAGCCACTGCCATCGTCGAAGCTGGCCTTAAAGTATCGGCCTATCCGAACCCGGCCAATGACTTGGTGAACATCAAGTTGACGACGGCCGAAACCGGAAATGTTAGCGTTGAGCTTTACAACATCTCCGGTATGAAAGTAGCCACGGCTTACAATGGTCAGGTAGAAGCTGGTATGTCTCAGCTGATCGACTTGAATACGAGTGAGCTTCCGGAGGGTGTTTATATCTATCGGGTCCAGGCTGGAAATTCAGTCGAATCCGGTAAGATTCAGATTCAGCATTAAACTAGTAGTAGATAAATATTTGTTATTTTTTGAGCCGCCCCTCTCAGGGGCGGCTCCATTTTTTAGTCGAAGCCTTTTTTGTATGTTTAAAAGGTGAAAAGCGCCTCTTTCTTTCTGGTGATCGGTGCGGGACTCCTGGCCATTGTCGGGACCTTGTTGCCCTGGTATGTGGGGGAAGAGGTCGTGGTCAATGGATTTGATCCGGTGGTGAAGGGAGAGGGAATGGTGATCATCGGATTGTTTCTGGCGAGAATTGGGGCCATCTTTTTGCCGGCCAAGTGGCGGCGTTATGCGGTCATCCTCTGCAATGCCTTGGTTTTATTCTTTATTTTTTCACTCCTCAAAACGTCCATTCGTCTTCCCAATGCAGGCCCGGGCGTCGGAGTTTGGATCTTGTTGTTGGCCCTCGTATTGACCTTTTTTCCTGCCCGCCCCCTTCCAAAATCGCCCAAATGATGATTTGACTCCTTTTGAGCCCTCTTGGACCGCACATTTTTGCCCTTTCCCCGTTCCTTCTGCAAACAATATCCCATGAAGAAAACATTCTTGACTTTCGTATTGCTGTTCGCATTTGGAATCGGGCTCCACGCCGTTCCGTTCACCCTCCGCAACAGCTCCCTCCAATCCATTTACCTGAAAATCCCCGGCGTGATGAATCCGAACTTGTCGCCCATGTCCAACAGCGGAGTGGATTTACAGGAGGGGCAAAAAATCTTCTTTTTTCACAAGCGGAAGAAATACCTGCTGCTGGAAGTGACGGATGAATTGGCGGGAAAGAAAGTGGTGGTGGACAAATTGATTCGGGAGCGGAAAAAAGAACTGGGCATCTGAACCGATTGAAAAAGGAGGAGGAATCGCATTTTTCCTCCTTTTTTTCTGCGTGTTGGGGGACAGAACTGGGAGCAATCAAAAGGCATTTTTTTCAAATGGCGCGCTCCGTATCTTTGCGCGATGCTGTTCAGCGTAGTCATTCCCACGTACAACAACCTTTCTGAGCTCCAGCGCTGTCTGGGCGCTTTGGAACAGGTCGTGGACCCTGACTTTGAAGTCCTGGTCTGTGTGGATGGCTCCACCGACGGCACCTTCGAATGGCTGTCCGAAGCTGCCTTGGATTTGCAGCTGAAGGTCCTCCACCATCCCGACCGCGCCAACCGCGGTCGTTCGGCTACCCGAAACCTGTCTCTGCCGCACATCCGGGGGAAATACACCCTCTTTCTGGACTCCGACATGGAAGTCCCGCCGGAGATCTTCCAATTCCACCACGCCGAACTCAATGCCGGCGGCACCGTTTCCATCGGGCCGGTCCACTACCGCAATTCGGCGAGCAACCTCTGGGTGCGCTATACTTCCGAGCGGGGCGTCGCCAAATATCCGCCCGGTTCTGAGGTTCCCTTTCATTATTTCATCACGCCGAATACCGCGCTGCCGACCGAGTGGTGGCGGGACTTAGGCGGATTCGATGAGCACATCAACCGCTACGGGGGCGAAGACATGGAGTTGGGCTACCGGATTTTTCGGGAGTACCAGCCGCGTTATGTGTTCAATGCGGCGGCGAAGGTGATGACGGTCCAGCCGAAAACCTTGCGGGAGGCGCTCCCGCAATTGAAGGAATACGGTGCGACGGGGCTGCCGTACATCGTCCGCAAATGGCCGGAACTAAAGGAAGTGTATTGGGTGAACCGGATTGATTCCGGAAGGCTCAAGGACCGGCTCTTTTGTGGCCTGGCCCATCCCCGCTGGCGCGGGTGGGTATGGGCAATGCTGCGCATTTCGCCTTTCGCGCTCCAAAAACAGCTCATCAATTATTTGGTGATCAGCCACGTCCACGAAGGCTACCGCTCGGTGGTCAATGGATAAGCGGACAGCTCCGACAATTGGTTTTTCCCTTCTTTTTGTACTTCTCGCAGCATTTCTTCTTCACCTTGACCTTTTTAACCTTGACCTTTTTCTCTTTGCCTTTCTTATCCTTGTGTTTTTTCTTCTTCTTTTTCTTGTCCTTCTTGCTGCCCTTTTTCTTCCCCGACTTCTTTCCCTTCCCTTTGTCTTCATCGCCGAAGAAAAGGACCTTCATCTGGGCTGGTTCAAAAAAATCAACACCGGGCATAGTTTCGAAAGTAGGACAAAGAGGTGAAAAGCGGAATGGGGGAAACGAATTAATCTTCTTTTTCCGGACGGCGGATCAATTGGCCCACCTTGCGAAAGTATTTGGAATAGATTTTCAAAGTATTGGTCGGGACATTATTGGCTTTGAGGGCCGCTTTCATCTCGGCATTCAACCGCAATGTGTTGCGCACCCCACTGCCAGAATTGCCGCCCGTGCGCATGTGGACCATGACCTCGGGGAGGTAGGTATAGGAGGCGCGTTGGAGGTAGAGGAACCGCAGCATCAATTCGAAATCCGCTACGATTTTGTATTCAGGTTTGAAAAATCCCCATTGCTCGTAGAGTTCCCGGCGGACAAAAAAGGTCGGATGCGGCGGCATATCGCCCATTTCGAAGCGTTTGAGTTCAAAGCCTTTGCCCGGGTAATAGCGGGAAACCTTGGTGGTATCTTCAGGGTGGACCATGATCAGGTCCCCGAACAAGGTATCGGCGTCGCTCTCTTGCAATTGGCGGGCCACGGCGGAAATCACCCCGGCGTGGGCGTAGAAGTCATCGGAATTAAGCAGGCCGACGAAATCACCGGTGGCCATGCGAATGCCCTTGTTCATGGCATCGTAAATCCCCTGGTCGGGTTCGGAAACCAACTGGGCAATGCCATGTTCATACCGTTTGCAGATGGCCACGGTGTCGTCCTTGGAGGCACCATCGACCACGATGTACTCGAGGTCGGGGTAGTCCTGCTCCGTCACCGATCGCAGGGTATCCTCGATGGTGGCAGCAGCATTGTAGGCAACGGTGACAACAGAGATTTTCATGGCGATTCCAATCAGTCGGGTTGCAGGTCCCGTTTGCGGATGGCCCGGCAAGGATGGCCGGCGTAAATGGTATAGGCGTCGAGGTCCGATGACGCGACTGAATTCACGCCGAGGACGGCGTGGCTGTGGCAGGTGACCCCTTGGGTGACCATGGCCTTGGACCCGATCCAGACCCCCTCTTCCAGCACCACATCTTTGACGATCAGGTCAAAAGTGGGCTTCTTGTAATTGTGATTGCCCGTCATGATGGTGGCACCCTGGGACAGGCAGCAATGGGACCCGATCCGGACCTTGCCTTGGTTTTCAATCCAAACCGCTTCTCCAATCCAGCAATGGTCGCCGATTTCAAGGTTCCAGGGAAATTTGACCTGGACCCGCGGCTTGATGATTACACCTTCCCCGATTTTTGCGCCGAATGCCCTCAAAACCGCCTTGCGAAGTCCACTGAAGGGATTCAACGGCGCCCATACAAACAGGGCATTGGCAATGAACCACAGTGCCCATTTGAATTTACTCGCCCCTTCATCAAACCAGTCGTTGTTGAAGCGGGATAAGTCGGTCTTGCCTTGGGGTTGATCCATGTCGACCGCAATTTAGGACTTTTTGGGGAGGTCAAACAAGCGTTGGTAGGAGGGGAGCGGGGTCAATTGGTCGATTGAATTTTGGGCGACGCTCCGGGCACCGGCCGACCATTTGTCAAAGGTCGCCTGGTTCCAATCGGCCCATTGGCGGATTTTTTTCGCAAATGCGTCGACTGCATCTACGGGCAGGGTTGCTCCGGCGAATTGAGCATTGAGGTCTTGCCACGGACTTTGGTCCGTGATCAAAACGGGGATTCCCGCCGCCAGGGCCTCAAAAATGGCATGGCCAAAGTTCTCGCCTCGGGTCGGCATGATGAAGCCGTGGTACTGTATCAGGGTGGCGGCCGCTTCCGGGGGCGGAACGGTTCCCTTGTAGGTCACTGTAACTTGTGGGGGCAATTCGGCGATGATTTGCTGGCAACGCTCCCAATAGGCGGGTTCATCTTGCACCCCGTAGAGGTCCAGCTGAATGGCGGCATCTTGACCGCGCAGCGCCTCCAGGGCGATGTGAAGGCCTTTTTTCTCGGTGAGTCGGGAAAAAAACACCAGTTTGAGCTCCCCTTTCTCCTTCTCAATGTGCGCCCGCTCCGGCAATTCCATCCGCGGCAAATTGGCGACCTCCTCAATTTCCACTTCTCCGAAAACAGACTGGATGTCTTTGATTTCCTGGGCGTCGGTGGCTTGGAAAACAATGTCTTTGGGCAATTGGAGCCATTTCCACAGCTTCAAGAACCAATTTTTCTTGCGACTTTTCATCGAGAGGGCCCCTTGGTGCAGCATGCCCCGGGGAGCCAGGACGATGGGCGTTTCCGGCCAAATCGCGCGATGGGCCCAAATGGGGAGGAAAGTGAACCGGTAGGAGAACATGCTCTGGAGGTAGAGGACATCGTAGCTGCCCTCGTTCAGCACGCCGCGGATATTGCGGTAGGAGCGGCGATCGGGGGACGCGTACCAAATGCGGTAGTGGTCCCGTTCGATCCACTCGTTGACGGGGATGTCGGGATAGCCTTCCTTGTCACCGAGGTCGCGGTCGGTGGTGAAAATGGAGAACTGGTAATAAGGATGGAGCGCCTCAATGATATGGGCAACTGATCGAATCGGACCGCCAGCCTTGTAGCCGGGTTCAAACCAATCGATGCAGATGAAAATATGGCGTTTTTCCTGGGCCATGGGAGGGCAAAGCTAGTTCTTTTCGGGGAGGGGAAAAACCGGTGGCAGGGGAAATGCTCAGGTCTCCGTGGGCACCTCGTCCCAATCGGCATTTTGATACCCCGTCAACCAGTTCAAGGCGTAGTGGCGTTCGTAAACGACCCCGGCCTCCAGGCCGACGGGAGCCGGTTCGTCCCGAAGCCGCGCATCCACGACCGCCCAATGCAAGCGGTAAATTCGGTCCAATTCATCGAGAATTTCCTCCTTGGAGCGTAAATTGGCGCTTTCGGCGAGCCCGGTGAATCCGCCGCTGTCGTAGATCAGCTTGACCACGGCCTGGACATCGCAAATGTGGCCGGGATAGCCCAACTCATCGGTGAATCCCAGGGCCCACAGCAAAGTGAACAGCGATTCGTAGCGCCACGCAAATTGAATGCGGTCGCTTTCTTCCGTTTCCGCCACCCGCACAAAATCCACCTCATTAGGAGAGAAATGGGGCTTGAGCTTGTGGTCCACGACAATGCGCTTGACCGTATCCATGGGAAGCCCCTCGCCCTTGAGGGCCACCAAATTCAGGCAGAGTGCCCTCCAGATCACCTCTTCCAGGCTCCTCAGCGTGACATTCTTGGAGGAGCGGATGACCGGAAGATGAATGTTCATCGGAATTTTCATCTCTTCCAGGTACATCTCCGTGCGGGCCTTGCGTTCCTGGGCCTCATCGTCCCCATTGTCTTCCACCGCAATGGGTTCTTCGCCTTCGGTATGGACCTCGAATTCCGGGACGTGGACCCGGCCTTTGAAGTCCAGGACCAGGACCCCTTTCTTGTTCAGGATTTTATTTCCCTCGTAAAAAATCAGCCCTTCCATCTGCTTGGCCACCGCAAAAATCACATCTTCTCCTCCCGCCAATTTCGTCTTCGCCTCTACTTCCAGCGCGGAATTCAGGTGGTCGATCTGGAGCATGAGATTTTTCCGCACTTCTTCGTTTTGAGCCGGAATGGCTCCCACGACATGCTTGAGCTTGGCCAGCATAGAATCCAATTCTCCTCCGCGTTGCTTGCGGGTGAGAACCAGTTCGACTTTGCGGAGGACCTTCCGCTTGGTGACGGTCAGTTGGGTCCAGTTGTCAGCTTCTCCTTCGAGTTCCACGGAGCCAGGACCATACAGTTTTTCCAACTCTTCGGGGAGATGGGAAAGGTTGGATCGGTGGGAGAACAGGGTACAAATACTCATGGCGAAGTCGTGATAGCGGTTGAAATGTGGGTGGCCTGGGCAAAATTACCGAGCAGGTCGGAGGCGAGGTCGAGGGCGGCCTGCACCCGCTCGGAGCCATCGAAAGCGTAAATGACCATCCAAAAGCGCTTGGTCTCCGGCCGCACCATGGTCCGATTTGAATCGGAGGTGGGGGTGCCAAATGCTCCTTGTTGGTCTCGCAACAGCGGAAGGTGGGCAATGTTCAATTCCCCTCTGCCTATGGCCGCATAGGGTTCATTTTCCCGTCCAATCCCCAATTCTACCTCTCCCTCTACCCGTTCCAAATCGAAACCGCCGATGGAAAAGCCGCTGGTGACCGACACGAGGTTGAGGGCGTCCACCACATTGTTCACGCGGTAGAGCCCTTTTCCTTTCAGCACCCTTCGCAAGAGGGCCTCGGCCGACGGACGGTAGCGGCTGGGTTCCTTTCCACAGGCCTTGTAGGCATTGCGGGTGGCGTGGATTTCGGGCAGGCCGTGGATGTCAGCAACTTCCATCCGACTGGCCAGGGCTTCCAAGTCCCGGTCGATCCGTTCCCACAAGTCCGTCCGTTCCGTTTCGACCACGACATTTCCTTCCCAGCACCCCAAAGCCAGGGCCGGGCATTTTTCCAATATTTCCGGAGAAATGGAAATCGATTGCATCATACGCGTTTCGGAATGTTTCCTTAAAAATAAAGCATCCCGATCGCAATCACTACCATGAGGACTTCTTTGTGGACCGGCTAGAGCAGGGCCACGTTCAGGGAGAAGATTTTGATGGCGATGGCGAGCAATATGATACCGAATACCCGCCGGAAAACGGCAATTCCGCCGGTTCCGAGCATCTTGGCGATGCGGCCGGAGAATTTGAGGACGAGGTAAACGGGGATCAGGTTGAAAACGATGGCCAACAGGATGTCGGCATCGGCGTAGTTGGCGCGAAGGGACATGAGGGTGGTCAAGGTACCAGCGCCCGCGACGAGCGGGAACGCGATGGGCACCACCGATCCCATGCGGGGATCGCTGTGGGGCTGGAAAAATTCCCGGTCCAGGACCATTTCCATGGCCAGGATGAAGATGACCACCGAACCTGCAATCGCAAATGAGGCGACGTCCAGTCCGATCAAGGCCAGCAATTCCTTGCCCACAAACATGAATACCAACATGATCGCTCCCGAAATCAGCGTGGCGCGCTCCGAGTGGATATGGCCAATTTTACTGCGGAGGTCCACAATGACAGGGATTGATCCGAGGATATCAATCACGGCGAACAAGGTCAGCGAAACGGTAAGTACATCCGAAAAGTTGAACATACTGGTATAATTTTTCTGTGGTTAAAAAAATTGAAGGCGCAAATGTAAGCGAAGTTTTGATATGAATAGCATGAAAGAAAGGTGAAATGTTCATTATCTTCGTTGGTGCAAACACCCCCCCACGCTGAAGTACCCCGTCCGATTCACCGCTCCCGGCTCCGCCGGTGGTTTGGGAGGCAGTATTATATCCTGCGCCGACGGTGGAAATGGCAGTTTGGAGGGGCCCGTTTGACCCGAAAACGCTTGTCAGAGCCTCTTCCTGAGTTGATTGTGCACCACCAGACTCCTCTGCTTCGCAAGCTGAAGGAGGTGGATATGTGGATGCAACACAACAAGGTCGAGAACCTCCGACGGGCCTTGAAGCGGATGGATGGCATCGTGGTTCGGCCGGGAGAGACCTTTTCCTATTGGTATGTGCTGGGCCGCCCGACCGCCCGAAAAGGCTACGTTCCCGGGATGCAACTGCACCAGGGGAAGGTCCAAACCGCCGTCGGCGGAGGCCTCTGCCAACTCAGCAATATGATTTTTTGGATGGCGATGCACACTCCATTGACCATCGTGGAGCGGTGGCGGCATAGTTTTGACGTATTTCCCGATGCGAGCCGGACCCAGCCATTCGGTTCCGGGGCCACGTGCGCCTACAACTACATTGACCTTCAGTTGCGGAACGATACTGAGCAGGCGTTCCAACTCCGGCTGCGGCTGAGCGATACCCATTTGCACGGGGAATGGCGGGGCGAAGAACCGCTGGAAGTTCGGTACGAGGTCTTCGAGAGTGACCACCTTTTCCGGCAGGAATATTGGGGGTATACGCGGCACAATCGGATTGGGCGGCGGATTTTGGATCGGGAGAATGGGGAATTGCTGGGGGAGGAGCCGGTGGTCGAGAACCACGCGATCATGATGTACAACCCGATGTTGGAAGGGGATCGAAGGGAAAAGGCCGGGGCTTAATCGGCGGGGGAAATGTCCATCGGAGAACTTCCGTCGGGACGGATGGGAACGGTTTTGATGTGTAGGTCGCGCTGGGGAAAGGGAATCGTGATGCCATTTTCTTTCAACGCATGCCAAACCCGGTACCGAATATCACTGCGCAAATCCTCCATCAGGAAGTTTTGGGCAGTCCAGAACATCAACTGGAATTGCAGTGACGATTCTCCGAACTCCAAAAACCGCACAATGGGCTCAGGATTGTTGGACACCCGGTCGTCCTCGGCCGCAACATCCTTCAAGACTTGTCGGACTTTTTCTACATCACTCTCATAGGACACCCCCACATTGACCTTGAAGCGCGTGGTCAGGTGATCCTTGGTAAAATTCACCACCGTTTCCTCGATGAATTTGGAATTGGGGACAATCATCGTGACTCCATTGGGCGTGATGATTTTGGAGGTTCGCAATCCGATATACGTGACTTTTCCCAGCTCATTTGACACCAGGACCACATCATTCAATTCCAGACTGCCCTCGAACAGCATTGTAATCCCGCAAACGAAATCCTTGAAGAGGTTCTGCAAACCAAAACCCAAGCCCACAAACAAGGCGGTAGAACCTGCCACCAATACCGTGATGTCCAACCCCGAATTGGCGAGCATGAGGAGGACCGCAATGACGAATACCGTATAGCGAACGATTTTGACCACGGCAAACCGCCGTCCTTCTTCGACTTGCCGCCTTCTCCGAAACCGCCTCCGCAAGACCCGGGTCAAGGTCCAGGACAGCACCCTTGCGCCGACGTAAATCATGACGAGGATCAAGAGATTGAAAGCGGAAAAATGGAAGCTCTCCGTCGAAATCAGCTCAAACTCAAGTATTTCTTTGATCGTCATAGGTTGTGGCCTGTAAATTTAAGGGAATCGGATTGAATTGTTGGGGTGGAGGCAAAGAGAAACGAAAAACCGTTTCAAAAGTGGCGGGCTTTGTATATTGCACCTCTGACCAACCGAGAAGATGAAACAACAAGATACTTTGCAGGAAGACTTGATCCAGGTCTATGGATTGGATGTCTTTGGATTGCCGATGGATCAAATGAACCTTTTGCCCGCCGGAGAAGATGATTTGGAGACGGTGGAACAATTGGCGGAATTGGAAGAAGAGGAGCTGGCGCCTTTGTTGCCCTTTCTGTTGATCTGGATGCGGGACATGACCTGGCCGGTAAGCCTCGCTTTGAAGCCCCTTCTGCTCCGTTCGCCCGAAATGATCGTTTCAGGCATCCAAACTGTATTGTCAGACGAAGAAGATGATCCCTGGCATACCCACCTGATCGAGCATTTCATCATGGAGATGCCCCGCGCCCAACAATTGGAGTTCCGGGACCACCTCGTGGATCTGATCGATCACTCAGACAAGAAGCGGAATCCCCTGCGGGCGGCCATGCTCAAAGCGGCGAAGACAGCCTTGCAGCAAATGGACGCAGAATAAGACGAAAATTCAAAAAGGATATAAACGAAAAACGGACCCCGCGGGGTCCGTTTTTGTATTCTAATCGGGTTGGGATCAATTCAGGGTCCGCTTGACTTCCGTCTCGCGGTACTGTTCGATCACATCACCCACTTTGATGTCGTTGTATCCGTCGATGGAGGTACCCATCTCGAAGCCAGACTTGACTTCCCGGACATCGTCCTTGAAGCGTTTCAGGCTGGACAACTTGCCGGTGTAGATCACGATGCCATCACGTATGAGGCGTACGGGATCCTTCCGGGTGATATTGCCATCGAGGACCATACAACCCGCAATGTTTCCGACCTTGGAGATGCGGAACACCTCGCGAATCTCGGCGGAGCCCATGATCTCTTCCTTGACATCCGGCGACAACATCCCTTCGAGTGCATCGCGCACGTCGTTGATGGCGTCGTAGATGATCGAGTAGAGGCGGATATCGATGCCTTCTTCCTCGGCCAGGCGACGGGCACCCAAGCTCGGGCGGACCTGGAAACCAATGATGATGGCTTCGGACGCCGATGCGAGGAGGACGTCTGCCTCGGAAATTTGACCCACTGCCTTCCGGACCACGTTGACCTCGACTTCTTCCATCGACAATTTCAACAAGGAGTCGGACAGGGCTTCAATCGAGCCATCCACGTCACCCTTGATGATGATGTTGAGGTCTTTGATTTCGCCGGTCTTGGACATGCGGCCCAATTCTTCCAGCGAACGACGTTTGGTCTGGCGGATGGACTGCTCGCGGTAGAGCTCGTTCCGCTTCTGGGCAATGTCTTTGGCCTGCTTCTCGTCTTCGTAGATGATGAAGCGGTCACCTGCCTGCGGCGCCCCCGGAAGACCGAGGATCTGGACCGGCGTGGAAGGACCAGCTTGCTTGATCCGCTTGCCGCGCTCGTCCATCATGGCACGTACCCGGCCAAAGTGAATCCCGGCGACCATGGCATCCCCAACTTTGAGGGTTCCTTCCTGGACCAGGAGGGTGGCGACAACACCGCGGCCTTTGTCAAGGCGGGCTTCCACTACGGTTCCCCGGGCAGGCTTGTCGGGATTGGCCTTCAGTTCAAGCATTTCTGCTTCGAGCAGTACTTTTTCCAGAAGGTCGTCGACGCCGGTACCAAACTTGGCCGAGATTTCCTGGGACTGGAATTTTCCACCCCAATCTTCGAGCAAGATATTGTTTTCGGAGAGCTGGGTCCGGATACGATCCGGATCAGCTGCAGGTTTATCCATCTTGTTCAAGGCAAATACCATCGGTACCCCCGCAGCTTCGGCGTGGTTGATGGCTTCCTTGGTTTGAGGCATGACGTTGTCGTCGGCCGCGACCACGATGATGACGACGTCGGTGACTTTGGCACCCCGTGCACGCATGGCCGTAAAGGCTTCGTGACCCGGTGTATCCAGGAAGGTCACCTTGCGCTCGTCTTCGAGCTTGACTTCGTAGGCACCGATGTGCTGGGTGATTCCCCCGGCTTCGCCGGCGATTACGTTGGCGTCCCGAAGGAAGTCCAACAGTGAAGTCTTTCCGTGGTCGACGTGACCCATGACCGTCACAATCGGAGCGCGCGGTTTGAGATCTTTCGGATCGTCGACTTCTTCCTCCTCGATGTCATCGGTCTCGGTGATGTCGATGAAACGAATCTGGAAGCCGTATTCTTCGGCGAGAAGTTCGATGATCTCAGAATCCAGGCGCTGGTTGATGGAAACGAACATGCCGATTTCCATGCACTTGGTGATCAGCTGGGTGACGGGGACTTTCATCAGGTTCGCGAACTCGTTCGCGGTGATGAACTCGGTCACCTCGAGGATCTGGGACTCTCTTTGGCGCAATTCCTCTTCGCGCTGGCGACGGGCCGCGCTCTTGTCCCGCTTGCCCCGACGGATATTCTGGCGACTACGGCTGGCCCGACGCTCGATTTCAGCGAGGGTCTCCTTAATCTTATCCTTAATTTCCTTGTCGGTCGGCTCCTCTTTCTTGGCGGTGGTGGAAGAACGGTCATTGCGACGGCGTCCTCCTCCTCCTCCGCGGTTATTACCGGGTTTTTGGTTGCGGTTGTCAGTGCTGACAGCCGTAGACTTTTTGCGCTTGCGTTTCCGACGGCGCTTTTTCTTTTCCGGGTCGTCAGAGTTGCTGCTGTCGGACTTGGATTTGGTTTTCTTGCTGTCGCCAAGGTCGATTTTGCCCAAAACCTTCAAACCCCGCAGCTGCGGGCTGTGATCGGAAGCCTTGATGACGCTTTCACCTTCTTTCTTCTCTTCGGTTTTGGCTTCGATTTTCGCTGGTGCGGCTTTCTCTTCAGCTTTTTTCTCGACCGGAGGCTTGGTCTCTTGCTTCGGAGCCGGCTTGCTTTCAGCGACAGGTTGTTTGGCGGGAGGTGGTGTTGCGGGAGCCTTTTGCTCTTCCTTGGGCGGGGCCTGCTTCTCTACCTTGGGAGTAGCGGGTGTCTTGACCTCGGGTTGTTTGGCGGGAGGAGCCTTTTTCTCGGCAGGTTTTCCTTTTTCCTCACGCTTTTCGTTCTTCCCTTTCTTCTTCCGTTCGAATTGGGAAAGATCGATTTTACCCTTGACCTTGAGGCCTGGAACTTTATTGTCCGGGGTTCCGGAGGAGCTATCCTTTTCGGCAACAACTTCAGGAGGCGTTTCAGCACTGACCGGCTTTTTCTCTTCCTGTGCGGGTACTTCCTTGGGCTGAACAGGTTCTGCTTTCTTCTCGACCGGCGGAGCGGCTTTTTCGGCCCGCGGCTTCGGCATCGGGCGGAGCTTCCTCAACTTCGACTTGGTGTCGAGGATTCCTTTCTTGAGATCAGCAGCGGAAAGAATTTCTTCGTTCTCCTCGGGCGTAGATTCTTCGGAACTCCCCTTGTTGAGGCGTTCTTCGCGCTTCTTTTCCTTGATCTGTTCGGCCTTCTTTTTGAGTTCTTTCGCAGACGCGAATTCCTTCACGAGGAGGCCGTACATTTCCTCGCTCAGGGATGCATTTAAGTTGTTCTCTACCTCGAAGCCTCGGTCATTGAGGTAATCCACGAGGGTAGAAGACCCTGTGTTAAGTTCTCGTGCAACTTTAAAAAGACGGTGCTTTTTTGCCATAAAAGGGTTTTGGCCTCCAAAATTTTAGTCTTCAAACTCAGACCGGAAGATATCGAGAATATCGATAATGGTTTCCCGGTCGAGGTCTGTTCTACGTTCCAATTCTTCGACGCGCAGTTCGAGAACAGCCTTCGCTGTATCACAACCCGCGGCCTTGAGTTCGTCGATGATCCAATGATCAATCTCGTCGGTAAATTCGTCGAGGTCGACGTCTTCTTCATCGTGTTCCATTTCACGGAACACATCGATTTCGTAGCCAGTCAGACGACTGGCCAGCTTGATGTTCTGTCCGCTCTTACCAATGGCGAGCGAGACCTGATCCGGCTTGAGGAAGACCTGGGCCTTGCGGTCCTCTTCGTCCAAGCGGATGGAGGTGATCTTGGCGGGGCTCAGTGCCCGCTGAATATAGAGCAATTCGTTGCTCGTATAGTTGATCACGTCGATGTTTTCGTTCCGGAGTTCGCGGACGATGCCGTGAATCCGCGATCCTTTCATCCCGACGCAGGCGCCGACCGGGTCGATCCGGTCGTCGTAGCTTTCCACGGCCACTTTGGCCCGTTCGCCCGGCTCCCGGACGATGCCTTTGACGGTGATGAGACCGTCGTAGATTTCGGGGACTTCCTGCTCGAACAATTTCTCGAGGAAGAGACCCGAAGCCCGGGAAATGATGATGTGGGGGTTGCCATTGCGCATTTCTACGCTCATGATGACCGCCCGGATGGTATCGCCCTTGCGGAAGTGATCCTTGGGGATCTGTTCCGATTTGGGCAGGATCAATTCGTTGCCTTCGTGGATGGTCATGATTTCATTCCGCCAGATCTGGTAGACCTCGCCGACGATGATTTCACCGACCAATTCTTCATACTTTTCAAAGATGACCTGCTTTTCAAGGTCCCGAACCTTCTGGGTCAGGGTCTGCTTAGCGGTCTGGACCATTTTACGGCCAAAGTCCTTGAAGCTAATTTCATCCACGATCGGGTCTGCCACCTCATAATCGGGATCAATTTCAAGGGCTTCACTGAGGGAAATCTGCGTGGCTTCGTCTTCTACTTCACCGTCCTCTACAATTTCACGTTCCCGGAAAGCCTGAATATCGCCTTTGTCGACGTTGATAATCACGTCGAAGTTGTCGTCCGATCCGTACTTTTTCCGGATCATGGTACGGAACACCTCTTCGAGCACACTCATCAGGGTGGCGCGGTCGATGTTTTTGTACCGGGCGAACTCTGCAAAGGATTCGACCAGGCTCTCTTTCGTCGCTTTTACTTTCCTTCTCGCCATATTAATCGAATGAAATTTCCACTTTAGCTTCTTTTATCATGTCAAAGGATATTTCGATTGTTTCCGGTTCTTCCGGAGCTCCTTTTTTCTTCTTTTTCTTGGGAGCTGGCCGCAACACGATTTTTTCTTCATCCACTGACTCCAATTTCCCTTTGACCGTTCCCCCTTCTTCCAGGAACACTTTCAGTTTTCGGCCAATATTCTTGATGTATTGACGGTGCAGCACGAGGGGGCGGTTGACTCCGGGAGAGCTGACTTCCAGTCGAAACGGAAAGTTCCAGGGATTCTCTTCCTCAAAGTAGCGGTTCAGCTGCCGACTGATCTTGGCGCATTCATCGATGTTGATGCCAGGATCAGTGTCGACCAGAATTGAAAGAACGCTTTGCGGGCCGCGATTCAGAAAGATGTCGACGATAAATACATCTGAATTGAAATCTGCGATGATTTTTCGAATGTCGGATTCGACCTTCTCGTGGCCCTGCATAAAGTTTTATATAATAAAAAAAGGGAGACGACTCCCTAATCTTCAACTTCAAATTTCTAAATCTCCCCAAAGATAAGGCAATTGATACAATTTGCAAAACATCATTAGGACATTGAGAAGGCATGGAATGGGGCGTGGAAGGAGGGAGAGGGGTAAAATGACTGCCACCAGAGCCGCCGCGAGGGCGCTCTGGTGGGTCGGAAAGCAATACAGCGTAAAATCTTTGAAAGAACGATGTAAGGGAGGGCGGGAAACCCCGGGGATTTCCCGCCAGAGAACCCAAGCGCTTTCCCGGGTTCAGATCCGGCCATACTTTACCTGTTCGCCGATGCTCCTGGAGCAGCAGCGAGGAAGGAAAAAGGTTCCAAAGGCAAAGCAGGTCAAAATCCAAGGTCCGGTTCAGACAATTGATTTCCCCTTCCCAACACTTCAAATATAGCCCCGGCGATTGACAGCATGTGTCAAACTGGGAGGGCTTTCTACCTGGTCGAGGAAGTCGAAAAATAGAGGGATGCATGGCAAGGGATTGGGCCTGATATGAACTTTGTCGGGAGATGAGAAAACTCATCCGGGTATTTCAGTGGGAGGCTCCCAATGAATGGTTTTGGACGGTCCCAAATATAAGGACTGCAATCGGAGGGAGGGAAACGAAGTCCTTTTATATATTAGGAATCCAAGCACCAGCTCCGATCTGCACCCGCCAACATTTGAATTCTGGTCCGGATCGTTGAAATTTGCCCCATGATTCGACGCGCCTACTTCGGCACCTTCGCGGGACTGTTCCTCCTCCTCAATTTTGGATTGGGGCTCTTACACGTGCTGGAGGTATTTCCTTTCTTTTTTACCCTCTTTTATCCCCTCTTCTGTTTGCTGCCGCTGTTGATGGCCGTGGTGGGATGGCGTGAAAAAGACAGTTTGAAATGGCCGGCGGTCGTAGTGATCCTGGTGGCGGCAGCGGCATTGATCCATTGGACGGTGGCCCTGTTGATGAGGTTGGACATTATATAAAGGAATTATGAAGGTAAACAATTGGTTGACTGTGGCCCTGTTGGGAGGCTTGTTGTGGGTGGGGTGTAAGGATGGAAATGAAAAAAGATCGGGTTCGGAGGACAAAGAGCCGGTGGTGAGTGAGGTTCCGGCGCCGGAGCTGCCAGACCTGAGTTGGATGAATGGGACCTGGATGCAAGAAGAAGATGGGGGCGGCAAGTCTTACGAAATTTGGGAGCAAGCGTCGGCGGAGAATTTCGTCGGACGAGCATTTACTTTGGTGGATGAAGACACCACCTTTATGGAGAAGTTGGAAATTCGCTTGTTCGAAGATACGCTGACCTATTTCGCGGATGTGCGGGGAAACTCCGGTCCTGTACCCTTCAAACTTCTGGAATCCGATTCTTACACCGCGACGTTTTGGAACCCCGAATACAGTTTTCCCTGGAAAATCATCTATACCCGTCTCGCTGATACCTTAAAAATCCGGGTGGCCGGATTCCAGAACAAACAGGCGATGGTGCATGATTTAAGGATGATTCGTCAGGAAAGCGGGTCAGGAGAGGGCCGCTGAATCGCCTGATTGGTGGCGTCGGCGGGCTTTGATCATGATGGCGTTGATGTGGGAGCGGACATGCTGATTGTCCGCTTGAGCGGCCTTCAGGCTTATACAACGGCCTTTTTTGAGCTCAATGTCCAATTGCTCATCCCCCATGGAGACCTCCTTGACATGGGCCCAGGAGTATTCCTTGGTGTAGAAAGGAGAATTTCTCAGACGAAGTCGGTTCGGGCTTACATAGAGGTAGGACGGACGGTTAAGAATTGGTTCCAAAAGCCCCGATATTGCAAGGGCAATTCCCAGAATATAGAACCAGGTGGCGAATGCGTAGTCCGGATGATCGATGTAAGAAAA
Source organism: uncultured bacterium (assembly GCA_963923035.1). Classification (GTDB taxonomy): domain Bacteria; phylum Bacteroidota; class Bacteroidia; order J057; family JADKCL01; genus CAWUKT01. The sequence goes on along the minus strand of CAWUKT010000003.1, from coordinate 130,482 downwards.
TGTGGTGACGGCGAGGACTCCACCTCCAAGTATCAGGGTGAGGGCCGCGGTTCTGGCAAATAATTTTACACTCTTCCAGTAAATCAAGGCGATTGTGAGCAATAGAAGGCCCGCTCCGAGGTTGAGCAGCACCCTATCCAGGGGACGGCTGGCACTTTCAAGGAGCAGTAAGCTATTGATTAACAGCAGTGAACTGGTGATAAAAATGAGCCATCGAAACCTCCTGGGAGTCCCCGATTTTAAATAAACCTTTACACTATGCATACCAGTACAGTTGATAAATATTTGACGATCACTGCTGGAAATTAAACTAAATGTGTATTTGGTGCAACAAAATGTCTGTCCAATCGTGACCAAACCCGTCGTTTTGACAAGGGTTTGAATCAATCTTACATGAAATGGGCAAAAAGGGAAGGGTGGAAATGAGGGTGAATTCAACGTAAGAATTTTGGATTAGGAGTAGAATAAATGTCTCATCGCGGGTCCAAAATCAACAGGTAACAGCGCAACCTTTTTTCTTTTTGGTGAAGAAGGCAGAAGCGTGTAAGAAAAAAGCCCCGCCTTAGAAATTCGCATAACAAGTCCCCCTGAATTGGCCTAGAAACGACCTCTGAAAGGTTAGTTTAAGGCATTGGTTACTGTAAGAAGAGGAAATTTTTCCGTTTTTGATTGTCTGGGTGGATCACCATTTTTGGTAAGCGTTATTCAAGAAACCCTTATTGGTTGTTTAACTATCTGTTAGTACCTGCCCGCGTTGCACCGGGCCGAAAGTATCTGAATCGACTTTACTATCAACGAACGTCATGAAAAATTTTTTACCCTTATATGTCTTTTTGTTCTTGGCTTCTTTTGTGACTTTGAAAGCACAGAATGGAATCGGTAATGTAGTTCCGAATCCCAGTTTTGAAAGTTACATCAACGCCCCCTCCAGCGAAGGTGATATCTACGAAGCAGTGGGATATGATAACCTCAATGGTGGTACGGCTTACCCGAACGCCACTCCGGACTACTTCCATATAAATGGTACCGGCGATGCCCAGCTCCCCAATACTTACGCTGGCACCGTCGCTCCGCTCGATGGCCAGGGCGTTGCAGGTTTCATTACCTACAACTTCTTTGTCCCGAACTACCGCGAATACCTGGGCGTAGCCCTTAACAATAACCTCGAAATCGGAAAAGACTACTCCGTTTCCTTCTGGATGACCAATTCCAGCGGCAACCACTACGCTTCCATGGGCTCCAACAACATTGGAGTGGCTTTCTTCAACGGTCAGCCTTCCCAAAACGTAAGCGCTCCGATCCTGGTCAATCCCCAGGTCGAAATCTCCACGGTCACCCACACCACCAGCTGGACCCAGTACTCCTTTACCTTTACCGCCACCTCCAACTTTGACTACATGGTCATTGGCAACTTCCGCGACGATGCCAATACCCAGCGGGCGGTCTTCACCACTGGTTACAGCATGGCTTACTACTTCATCGACATGCTCGACGTACAGGAAGTCAATCCCCTCGCCATCGACGGCCTGGATCTGTACCGGGGCGGCATGGAAGACGGCATCGATCTTCAGTGGAATTTCCCCAGCGATCGCATGAATGGCGAATGGTACCTGGAGCGCTCCACCGATCAGAACAGCTTCCGCACGCTCGCTTCTTACACGGAAGCCAATGGCAACCTGAGCTCCGACAACATGGAATTTGTTGACGAGTCTGCCTTCCCCAACCTGAACTACTTCTACCGTCTCCGTCACGTCGACGTAAATGGTTCGGTTGAATTCTCCGACCTGGTTGTCGCCAACTATAAGGGTGAACTTCCCTATGCAGCCGGTCAGGTCTTCCCGAATCCGGTCCAGGACAACTTCAACATGCAGTTTGCGGCTGGTGAAGAAGGAAATGTAGACGTGACCATCGTCGATCAGTCTGGCAAGACCATCTACGAAGACAGCCGCGGCATCGAAGTCGGCGAGCACATCCTGAGCTACCAGTTCGAAAACGAACTGTCCGAAGGTATCTACTACGCGACCTTCCAGTTCCAGGGTCAGTCCTTCACCCGGAAGCTCATGGCTGCCAGCATGAACTAAGACTCAATTCAAAAGATATATAAGGGAAATCGGGGCCGTCAGCGGCCCCGATTTTTTTTACTGCCACCATTCCGAGATTTTTGGAACTATCCGATGGCGATTTCGTTTGTAAAGAAGTTGACCAGAACCAATAAATGAGTATGAGTACCCGTCAAAATACCTCTATATCCACCCTCGGTGACCTGAAAGCCAGTGGCTACCAGCCCCGTTCCATCAAAGATGAGCTCCGACACAATTTGATCGCTCGGCTTCAGAGCGGCGAGGACGTGTTTCCAGGCGTCTATGGTTACGAGGACACGGTCATTCCGGACATTGAGCGGGCGGTATTGTCCCGCCACAATTTGTTGCTGTTGGGATTGCGGGGGCAGGCCAAGACCCGGATGGCCCGCCTGATGACGGGCCTCCTCGACGAATACATTCCGGTCATCACGGGTTCTCCCCTGAACGATGATCCCTTGGCGCCGCTGTCGCGGGAAGCCCGGGACATCATCGCCGAGATGGGCGACGATACACCCATCCACTGGATGCACCGCGACGAGCGGTACGCGGAAAAGCTGGCCACGCCGGATGTTTCCGTGGCCGACCTCATCGGGGATGTCGATCCCATCAAGGCCGCGAACCTGCGCCTGTCCTACGCCGACGAGCGGGTGCTGCATTTCGGGCTCATCCCCCGCGCCAACCGCTCCATCTTTGTCATCAACGAGTTGCCGGACCTCCAACCGAGGATTCAGGTGGCCCTGTTCAATATTTTGCAGGAAGGCGATATCCAGATCCGCGGCTTCAAGCTGCGGCTTCCGCTGGACATCCAGTTTGTCTTTACAGCGAACCCGGAAGACTATACGAACCGGGGCTCCATCGTGACCCCGCTGAAAGACCGAATCGAGAGCCAAATCCTGACCCACTACCCTAAGTCCATCGACATTTCCAAGCGGATTACTGCTCAGGAAGCCCGTCTGGCGCCCGGAGCGTCGGAGCGCGTGGAGGTCAACGACATTGTGCGGGAATTGGTGGAGCAAATCGCGGTGGAAGCGCGGGACAGTGAATACGTGGATCAAAAAAGTGGGGTCTCGGCCCGCCTGACGATCTCGGCATTTGAAAATCTGATCAGTGCGGCCGAGCGCCGGGCGATCAAGGCTGGAATCGGACGGACGCAGATCCGGGTGGGAGACCTCTGGGGCGTCGTGCCGGCCATCACCGGAAAAATCGAGTTGGTCTACGAAGGGGAACAGGAAGGACCGGCGATTGTGGCCCAAAACCTGATCGGCAAGGCGATTCGGAATACTTTCACGTCTTATTTCCCGAATCCCGAAAAGCTCAAGCGGGGCCAGGAGGACAATCCGTACGACAATATTGTGCGGTGGTTCGGACGGGGCAACCAGGCGGACTTGCTGTTGGACCTGGATGACAAGGCTTACAGCGACCTCTTATATGGTATCCCCGGCCTGGAGATTTTCGTGAAGAACCGGCACCGGGATGCAAGTGTCTCGGAGACCTTGTTCATGATGGAATTTGTCTTGCACGGGATGGCCGAGTTTTCGCTCATCGGCAAGAAACGCCTGGAAAAAGGTCTTCAGTTCCAGGATTTGATGAGCGGCCTGTTTTCGGGCGGCTTCTCAGAGGAGGACGAAGAAGACGAATACTAAAACCTAGGAGGAATGCCGACGCGATAGGTGTCGGAGACTTGTGGAACTCGCCCGGTCTTGCTGGAAAAGACCGGGCAGTGACGTCGTAGGGACCGACGGCCGCGTGAGCGGCCGGATCGCCCTGTTACCACTTTACTGGTGTAAATCTTTCAACATTTTCCCCGTATCCCTTTCTTTTGTATTTTGCTTCGCTCGAAAGCGAGAATCAACCGATAGATTAACCATCTGCAATGTTTTCTTTTTGTAGGATTTTTTGGATCCTCTTCTTTTTCGCCGCTTTGGCCCTTCCTACTATGGGACAGGGGGAGGAAGGTTATGAGCTTCCGAAAGGGTTTGATGAGTGGGAGCTGGAGGAACGAATGGTTTTTCTGGATTCGCTGGTGGGGTATGAAAGTCAAACCTATTGGGAGTATACCCGCCCAGCTTTGATGGGTTATCAGTTGGCGGAGGAGAATGAGGAATACGGTTGGTTGGCAAAGTTTTCGACAAGTCTTTCAAAAAAGTACCGTGAAGCGGGCCTCTACGAGGAGTCGAAGAGCTACGCGATGAAGGGGGTAGAAGCGGCGCGTCGAGGAGGAGATCGGGGGGCGGAATCGAATGCTTTGACCCGGTTGGCGGGGTGCAACAATGAATTGGGACTGGCGGATTTGGCCCATCAAAATGCCATTGAAGCGCTGGAAATTGGCCGCGAGTTGAAAGATTCGGTAGCGGTTGGCTGGGCGCTGAATATACGGGGGGAGGTGTACCGGCTGAATGATGATCCTGAGCGGGCTCTGCCTTGGTATCAAAAGGCTTATTCCGCGTTTTCGTCTGTAGGATATGAATTTGGAACCCACGTCACCCAGCACAATCTAGGGGTAAACTATGTGGCGTTGGGAGAAGTCGAGCTGGCCCAGGAATGGTTTGAGAAGCCTATTTCGGAAGAATTTGGGGAGAATAACCTGCGGATCTTCGAATACGAGATGGCCCAGAGTCAATTGCTGCAACTGACTGGCCAATTGGATTCGGCGGTGGCACAAGGGGAGACTTATTTGAAGATGGCTTCGGAGTTGACTCCGAAGTGGCATGTGAAATGGCTGGATCGCCTGGCCGAATTGGAACGCCAGCGGGGCAATCTGGATATGGCCTGGAACTATCGGGACCGGGGCAGTGCGTTGCAGGAGCGGATTTTGGGGGAAAATGTGAAGACGAAGTCCTCCATGATGGATGTGCAGTTTGAATTGCGAGACGCGAAAGCGAAGAACCTCCTGCTGGAGCAGGAAAACAAGACACAACGGCTGGTGACCATCAGCCTGTTTGTCATTCTGGGCCTGATCCTGGGCCTCGCCTTGGTATTCGTCCAGGCCAACCGCCGCATCCGCCGCCAAAGCGGAGTCATCAACCGCCGCAACGACCAGCTGGACGTCCTCGTGAAGGAAAAGGACATGCTCATGAACATCATGGCGCACGACCTCAAGTCGCCGCTGAGTTCGATTTCGGGGCTACTCGACCTGATCGAATCCCCCGAGACGCCCCCGGAAGTCCGGGACAAAACGATCCGGCATATCCGCCGGTCCTTGGCGAAGGGCACCGAAATCATTTCCTCCCTGCTGGACCTGGCCGCCCTGGAGGCGAACAAAGTCCAGAGCAAGGTGGAGCATTTCTCCTTGAATGGGGTGTTGCAGGAGGTCCGGGAAGATTTCCAGGCCCAAGCCGAGCAGAAGGACATCGCCATCGATTTGGAGATGCCTGCGGAAGAGGTGGCGATCGATTCGGATCCGAAATTGGTGAAGCGTCTGGTCGATAACCTGGTCAGCAATGCCATCAAATATTCGCCGGCGGGCTCGCCGGTCGCGTTGCAGCTCGTCCCGAAAGCGGACGTCGTGCGGGTTTCCGTGGTGGACCACGGGGTGGGGATTCCCAAGTCGGAGCAGGGGATGCTGTTCAAGAAGTTTCAGAAACTGTCGAGCCGCCCGACGGCGGGCGAAAGTTCCACCGGACTGGGATTGTCCATTGTGAAGAAGCTCGCGGAGCAATTGGGCGGCGAGTTGGATGTCGAGAGTGAAGTGGGGAAAGGAAGCGTCTTTTCCATCGAATTGCCCATCACCTAAAGGTTTTTCCCTGATTCATAGTCGTTCTACTTTGTGATCGGTCGTGGGCCGGCAGGAGGGGATTTGGAAAAAATCGTCGGGGGCTCACTGATTTTCTGTATTTTTACGGGCTACTTTTAACAGTCACCAACACGCATGAAGAAACATTTCACTCGGAAGACCCGGGACTGGACGGAAAAGCGGGGCAAAGACACCTGGACCATTTTCCGTATCATGGCTGAGTTTGTCGAAGGCTTCGAAACCTTGGCAGAGATCGGCCCTTGCGTTTCCATTTTTGGTTCTGCTCGTACGAAACCCGACCACCCCTACTACCAATTGGGCGTGGAGATTGCCCATAAATTGACCCAAGCTGGTTTTGGCGTCATCACTGGCGGCGGCCCCGGCATCATGGAAGCCGGCAACAAAGGCGCGATGGAGGGCAATGGCTCTTCGGTGGGCCTGAACATCGACCTGCCTTTCGAGCAGAGCTCGAATCCGTATATCGATCCCGATAAGAACATCGATTTCAATTATTTCTTCGTCAGGAAGGTGATGTTCATGAAGTACGCCCAGGGCTTTGTGGTATTGCCGGGTGGTTTTGGCACCCTGGACGAGTTGTTCGAAGCCTTGACCCTGATCCAAACCAAGAAGATTGTGGTTTTCCCGGTCGTATTGGTCGGGAAAGATTTCTGGGGAGGCTTGGTGGACTGGATCAAAGACACCCTGCTGGAAAAGGCCGGGAACATCAGCCCGGGCGACCTGGACCTGTTTCACCTGGTGGACACCGCCGACGAGGCCGTGGCCTGCATCACTGATTTCTACCAGCACCACCTCATTCGCCCCAACTTCTAAACTTCTGCGTTCCCATGATCAAGCTACGTTCGAAGATCATTTATTTCCTCGCTCCGGTTGTCCTGCTGGTCGGCGCCCTCATTTTGGTGGGCAGCACGAGTTCGCCGGACAGCTCGGCCCAATTGAAGAATCTGAGCAGCAATGCGACGACGATTTCGCTGGACCCGCCGGGGGATTTAAACTTCGCCGGAGAAATCGTGCCGCTGCATGATTTTGATGTGCAGGAGCGACTGGACAAGGAGCTGATCCGGTACATTTACTACCATTCCGCGACGATCATGAACATCAAACGGGCCGCTCGTTGGAAGCCTGAGATGACGAAGATTTTGAAGGACAATGGCGTGCCGACGGACTTTTTCTATCTCTGTGTGGCCGAGAGCCATCTGACAAATGCGATCTCGCCGGTGGGGGCCAAAGGATTTTGGCAGTTCATGAAGGCGACCGGAATCAGCTATGGCCTTGAGGTCTCCAAGCAAGTGGACGAGCGCTACGATCCGATCAAGTCCACCCATGCGGCCTGTAAATACCTGAAAGATGCCCACCGCAAGTTCGGAAACTGGACCTTGGTGGCCGCTTCCTACAACATGGGAATGGGCGGGGTTCAGAAGCAATTGGACCGTCAGAAAGTCAGCAACTATTACGACCTCTACCTGAATGCTGAGACGGCGGCCTATGTATTCCGGATTCTGGCCATCAAAACTGTCCTCGAAAATCCCGGTTCGTACGGATTTGAGATCCCCGAAGAACAATTGTACAACCCCCTGCGTTATCGGGTTGTCAAGGTGGACAGCTCCATCAGCGACCTGATTGCATTTGCCCAGGAACACGGTACAACCTATAAAATGCTGCGGGTCATGAACCCCTGGCTGCTCAAGGACGAGTTGTATGTAGAGTCGGGAAAGACCTACCAAATCAAGATTCCCCGGGACGCCAAGGTGCCGATGGCAGAAGACATGCTGCCGGGGCGGGGAGATGGAGACAGCACCCAGGTCGATGGCGCTGATAGCCTGGACACCGACAATGTCCTGCCTGCGGATACCGTTGTGCCGGACACCCTTTGATGTGAAACTCCTTACAAGGATTGGTGAATGGCCGAAGAACAGATTTCAATTCTCGGTGCAAGACAGCACAACCTCAAAAATATAGACCTGGAAATCCCGCGGGATGAACTCGTGGTGATTACCGGGGTGAGCGGTTCGGGAAAAAGTTCCCTGGCCTTCGATACCATCCATGCCGAAGGGCAGCGGCGGTACCTCGAAAGTTTTTCCGCTTACGCCCGCCAATTCATTGGCGACATGAAAGCCCCCGATGTCGATAAGATCGACGGCCTCAGCCCGGTCATTGCCATCGAACAAAAAACCACCTCCCGAAATCCCCGCTCAACCGTAGGAACGGTCACGGAAGTTTATGACCTGTTCCGTCTCTTTTTTGCCCGGGCTGCCGATGCGTACAGTACCGTGACGGGAAAGCTGATGGTGAAGATGAGCGACGATGAGATTGTGAAGGCGATTGAGAAGAATTTTTTCGGGAAAAAGGTCATCCTGTGCGCTCCTCTGGTCAAAGGTCGGAAAGGCCATTACCGGGAGTTGTTTGAGACGTTGGGCAAACAGGGATACTCGAAGGTGCGGGTGGATGGGGAAATCAGGGACATTGAGCGGGGCATGAAAGTGGACCGCTACAAGATCCACGACATCGAGGTCGTGATCGATCGCCTCCTCGTCGGCGGCAATACCCAGCGCCTCCAGGACAGTACCGTCCTGTCCATGAGCATGGGAGAAGGCTCCATGTTGCTCCTCGACCACGAAACCGACGAGACCCATTGGTACAGCCGCTCCTTGATGGACCCTGAATCGGGCATTTCCTACGACGAGCCCTCCCCCAATTCATTTTCCTTCAACTCTCCCTACGGCGCCTGTCCCCGCTGCAACGGCCTGGCTTTTGTTTATGAAGTCGACCAGGCCAGTTTGATCACCAAGGACACCAACTCCATCAACAAGGGCGCCCTGGCCCCCTTGGGCGAATACCGCGACATTTGGATGTTCCGCCAGCTGCGGAAGCTGGCCAAGCACTACGATTTCTCCATGGCGACCCCCTGGAAAGATGTTCCCGAGGAAGCCAAAACCTATATCCTGGACGGCCCCAAAGCCGCCAAAGCCCGTCGCCTCATCAAGGGATTCGACGGTCTCAAGGCCTACGTCAACGACCAGTACCACAATTCGTCTTCCGAGAAGATCAAGCAGTGGGCCGAGGGCTTCATGCAAATTTCGACCTGCCCCGAGTGCCACGGCGCCCGCTTGAAGCAGGAGAGCTTGCACTTTCGCTTGGGCGACAAGAACATCGCCCAAATTGCCCAAATGGACATCCAGAGCCTTCGGAACTGGACGGCAACTTTCGACGACATCCTCACCGAGCGGCAATTGCGGATCGGGGTGGAGGTGATGAAAGAAATCAACAAGCGCTTGGATTTCTTGCTGGAAGTAGGCCTGGGATATTTGAACCTGGACCGTCCGGCAAAAACGTTGTCCGGCGGAGAAGCCCAGCGCATTCGCCTGGCCACCCAGATTGGCTCCCAATTGACGGGAGTTCTGTACATCCTCGACGAGCCGAGCATCGGCCTGCACCAGCGCGACAATGAGCGCCTGATCAATTCCCTGTTGAAGCTCCGCGACCTGGGCAATTCTGTCCTGGTGGTGGAACACGACAAGGACATGATGCTGGCCAGCGATTACCTCATCGATTTCGGGCCGGGCGCCGGGAAATACGGCGGCCAAATCGTTGCCCAGGGCAAGCCCAAGGAGTTTGTGGCCGAAGGCAATTCGTCCACAGCCGCTTACCTCAGCGGCCAAAAGGTCATTCCGGTTCCGGCCGAGCGCCGGAAACCCGATCCCCGCAATACCCTTCGCCTGAAGGGTGCGACCGGCAACAACCTCAAATCGGTGAACCTGGACATTCCGTTGGGTCTGTTCGTCTGCGTGACCGGCGTGTCGGGTTCGGGAAAATCCACCCTGGTCAATGAGACCTTGTACCGGATTCTCAACCAGCACTTTTACCGGGCCCGGAAAAATCCGATGCCCTACGAAGCCATCGAAGGCCTGGATCTGCTCACCAAGGTCATCGAAATTGACCAGAGTCCGATTGGCCGGACGCCCAGGAGCAATCCGGCGACCTACACCGGTGTCTTCACCTATATCCGCGAGTTCTACGCCCAATTGAACGAATCGAAGATCAGGGGCTATAAACCCGGCCGCTTCAGCTTCAACGTAAAGGGCGGACGGTGTGAAGATTGTGGTGGGGCCGGCATCCGGACCATCGAAATGAACTTCCTGCCCGATGTCTACGTGAAATGCGAGACGTGCCAGGGACGCCGTTACAACCGCGAGACCTTGGAAGTGCGTTACCGGGGAAAATCCATCAGCGATGTGCTCAGTATGAATGTCAGCACCGCTGTGGAATTCTTCGATGCCCATCCGCGCATCAAGCGGAAACTGATCACCCTGGAAGATGTGGGTCTGGGCTATATTACCCTGGGACAACCTGCGACGACCTTGAGCGGGGGAGAAGCACAGCGGGTAAAAATTGCGACGGAACTGAGCAAACGCGATACGGGAAGCACCATTTATATCCTCGACGAGCCCACCACGGGACTCCACTTCAAAGACATTGAGATGCTACTGGCGGTCCTGAACCGCTTGGTGGAACGCGGAAATACCGTCATTGTGATTGAACACAACCTGGACGTGGTCAAAGTGGCCGATTGGATTGTGGACATGGGGCCGGAGGGAGGCGCTGGAGGTGGAATGATCGTGGTGCAGGGGACTCCCGAAAAAGTGGCGGACCATCCTGACTCCCATACGGGCCGATTCCTCAAGCGCGAACTTGAAGAAGCCCAGCGGGTAGCATCCATTTCTGAATTGATTTAGGAAAAATAGCCTGACCGGGCGCTGCACTTGGTGCGCCGGACGGGCTGTCTAAAAAACAAAGGGTAGGTGGCTTGAGTATCAAGCCGCTTAGGTGGTTGATTGGTGTTAAGTAAACACATAGCCCTCCTAAATCGATCAACATTTCGATGAATGAGGAGAAATGACCCATGAAATTTTTCCGTTTGGGGAAAGTCTCAGATGCCTCCGGCAATATCCAGCTTGGAGCTGACAGGCGGTCCGGCCAGGAGGGGCCGGGCCCGGCCAATCAATTCTCCGACACCGTCGATCTTCAGGGAGGCATCGTGCGCTTCCTGGCTGTCCCAGGACTCGATGACCCAGACGCGGTCGGCAATTTCCTGGTCGGTGGCGACCATATAGAGGTGGCAGCCGGGAGCAGCTTGCATCAGTTGAGAGGCCTCAACCAAGATCGCGGCGAGGGCTTGCCCTTGGCCGGGTTGAGCGGTAAAGTAACCGCTGAGTCCATACTTTGACATGACAGAAAAGGTGAAGTTCAGATCAGTTGGTCCCGACGGAGACCAGCGCCAGGATCGCCTCGACATATTCCCGGTGGTTGCTCAGGCGCGGAACCTTGTTTTGTCCCCCCAATTTACCCCGTTTTTTCATCCACTCATAGAAGCTCCCCTTCGGCAGGGCCCGAACCACCGGCCGGCGGAGGACCATGCCTTCGTAGCGCTTGGCTTCGTAGTCTGAGTTCAATTGCTTGAGGTGAGCATCCAGGGCCTGGGTAAAGGCATCCAGACTGGAAGGTGCCTGCTTGAATTCGATCAGCCATTCGTGGGCGCCATTGTTGTCGTCTCCGAAGTAAATGGGAGCGGCGGTATAATTGCTGATGACGGCGCCGGTGGCCTGACTGGCAGCCTGGAGAGCAGATTCGGCATTTTCAATGACCAATTCCTCTCCAAATGCGTTGATAAAATGCTTGGTCCGGCCGACGATCTTGAGTTTGTAGGGATTCAGGCTGGTAAAACGAACCGTGTCCCCGATCATGTAGCGCCAGAGCCCGGCGTTGGTGGAGATGACCATGGCATAGGTCACGCCTTCTTCCACTTCCCCGAGGGTATAGGCCTTGGGATGGTCCTGCCCGAGGTCTTCGAGCCGGATGAATTCGTAGAAAATGCCGTAGTCGAGCATCAGGAGCATATCGTCCCGGTCGGGCTCGTTTTGCAGGCCGAAGAAGCCTTCGGAGGCATTGTAGGTTTCGAAATAGGTGACCTTGTCGGAGCGGATGATGGCTTCGAATTGCTTCCGGTAGGGGACAAAGCTCACGCCACCGTGGAAGAAGACCTCAAACATGGGCCAAATATCGACCAGGTTACGGCTTTCCGTCTCGGCCAATTCGAACATCTTGTTCAGGAGCACCAGGGTCCAGGTGGGCACCCCCGCCATGCTGGTGACATTCTGCGTGATCAATTGCCGTGCCATCGTCTCAATTTTCTCCTCCCATTCCCCCATCAGCGCCACCTTTTTGCTCGTTGCCCGAAACAGGTTGTAAATATTCGGCGTGTTTTCAATCAAAACCGCGCTGAGGTCCCCGTAATAGGTATGCTCGTTCAGGCGGTTGATCTCGTGGCTGCCTCCAATCGGGAGCCCCTTGCCCGCAAACAGCTGGCTTTCGGGATTGTTGTGGAGGTAAATGGCAAGCATGTCCTTGCCACCTTTGTAATGACAATCGTCCAGCGCTTCCCGCGACACGGGAATGAACTTGCTCTTGTCGTTGGTGGTGCCGGAAGATTTGGAGAACCAACGGATTTCCCCCGGCCAAAGGACGCTGGCTTCTCCTTCGAGCGTCCGCTCGATGAAAGGATAGAGGTCTTCGTAGGTATTGATTGGGACATTGCGTTGGAAAGCGGCAATGGTCTCAAAATCGGCGTAGCCGTATTGCTTGCCCCAGACCGTGTCTTCGGCGGCAAGTACGATCCGATGAAATACCTCCATTTGGGTTTCCATCGGATGCTTCATGAACATCTCGATTTGATAAATCCGCTTCTTGAGGAACCAGGAAGCGACAGCATTGATGATACTCATTCGCGATTCAAAGCAAATTTTTCGCCCAGGTACACCTTCCGTACCATGGGGTCGTCGGCAAGGTCGACGGCAGTCCCCGACTTAAAAATTTGGCCCTGGACCAGCAGATACGCCCGGTCCACGATGTCGAGGGTCTCGTGGACGTTGTGGTCAGTGATCAGGACGCCAATGTTTTTTTCCTGGAGGTTCCGCACAATGCCCTGGATTTCTTCCACGGCAATGGGGTCTACCCCGGCAAATGGCTCATCTAACAAAATAAATTTCGGGTCCGTCGCGAGGGCCCGGGCAATCTCCGTGCGGCGGCGTTCACCCCCCGACAACAGGTTGCCAATGTTCTTCCGAACGTGCATCAGCGAAAATTCGGCGAGGAGCTGATCGGTTTTGAAGCGGCGCTCTTTGCGGGACATATTGCCCCGCATTTCCAGAATCGCCATGATATTGTCCTCGACAGAAAGTTTGCGGAATACAGAAGGCTCCTGGGCAAGATAGCCCACGCCCAACTGGCCGCGTTTGTACATTGGATACCGGGTGATTTCCTTGTTCTGGAGCCAAACTTTCCCGCTATTGGGGCGGATCAGACCGACCACCATGTAGAAGGTCGTTGTTTTCCCCGCTCCGTTCGGGCCCAGCAACCCCACAATTTCCCCCTGAGCCACTTCCAGATTGACTTCGTTGACGACCGTACGGTCTTTGTATTTTTTCACCAGGTTTTCGGCCCGGAGTACCAAATTCGACTGTTGCATCTGATCAAATATACGAAATCCGAGAGGAAAACGTCTTTCCCGAAGGGTTCAAATCATATCCTTATTCCCGGGCGAAGGTGCCCGGAGGAGGACCCAGTTCCGGCCCATCGTCCTCTTCATCTTCCTCTTCGTCCTGGGTTTCCGGCTCTTCTGCGGCCTCAGCTGCTTTTGCCTTCTCCTCGGCCGCTTTTTCCTTTTCTGCCGCTGCCTTTTCCGCCTCCGCTTGCTTCCTCAGCTCTTCAATTTTCTTTTTCCGGTATTCCTCGTCCTTCTCCCGTTCCTCTTTTTCCTTTTTCAACCGCTTCTTTTCTACCCGGCCACTGATCACAATCCCCACTTCGTAGAGGGTCAGCAGAGGCACAAAAATCAGGATCTGGCTCATGGGATCGGGCGGCGTCACAATCGCAGCGATCACCAACAAGGCAACGACGGCGTGTTTTCTATATTTCCGAAGGCCGCGGGGAGAGGTCAGACCAATTTTGGAGAGGTAAAAGACGACGACGGGCAACTGGAAGAGGAAGCCGGTGCCGAAGAGGAGGAGCAGGACAAAATTCACGACATCGCCGATCCGCCAGATGTTCGCGGCTTCTTCGAAGAGGACAAAGTTCGAGAGGAAGCGGACGGAGAAGGGGAGAATGACGAAATAACCGAAGGCAATGCCGAAGAAAAACAGGAGGCTGGAGTTGAGGACGTTCCAACGGATGGCGCGGGATTCTTTTCGGCTGAGGGCGGGCTTGATGAAGTTCCAAAGCTCCCAGCTGACGTAGGGAAACGCGAATATCAGGCCGCCAAAGAAGGCGTAGAACAGCGATTTCATGAACTGTTCGTAGGGCGAGATTGCCTGGAATTTCACCACGCTGCCCGAATCGGTTTCCACCGAGAAGCCCTTCATTTGCCCTTCCCCCACCAACTCATCTACCGCCACTTTCAATTGGAGCGGGGTGCGGACCGTCTTGACCACCGCGGGTGCGGCGATTGAATCGACCTGGATATTCCCCAGGGTATCCAAATAGATGGTGTCGAGGGTCCACTGCGGAACAGTGACCTGCTCAATGGCCACTGTATTCAGCAAAACGCTGTCCGGGGCGATCACCTGAACGGATTCGACCTGGATATCCGATTCGCAGAACTGGCCGAATTGCTCACACAGGAATTGGTAGGTGATGAAGTCTTTCTTGAAGGGCGACATGAAGATGCCGCCAATGACTTCGGTTCGGAAGGAAAACAAAACGATGCCAAAGAGGACGATGGCGACAACACTCCGGAAGATATGCCACCGCAATTCTTCCAGATGGTCCAGGAAGGACATTTCTCCGACTTCATCGTCGAACTTCTTTTTTTTGCGCCAGGAGAATATCCCCATATTTGGGATCAGATTGTTTCAGAGGGCACAAAGATAGAGAAAGTGCCCCACAAAAAACGCCTATTGAAAACCGACTTCGATCAGCTTGTAATCGTCCCCCACCGGATTGCCTACACCCATGAGAATCATCTTGTTGGCATCGACCATGGTGCTGCGAGAGGGGAAGAAGAGATAGGTCGCGCGCTCATTGGAGGCGAGGTTGGCTTTGGTTTTGGAACCATCGGCCAATGACAGGCTGGTACAGACGATCTTGCCTTGCGCGCCGCGCTCATTCAGGTACACGAAGTGGAGCTTGCCGCGGGACAGCCCGCGCACATACGACAACAGCCGGCCGCTGTTGTAGTCCCTTTGCTTCTTCTCGAATGCCGTCGCCCACAACGCATTGCCCGATTCCACATCGATGGCCACCGTCGCTACGTCGTAGTAGAGGTGCTGCGGCTGGCCCCGGTGTTCCTGCATATAGAATTCTTCGAGGATCCAGTACAACTTGCCGCCGGACTCGATGATCTCGCCCTTGCTGAAATTGGCGCCGCGCTCCTTGTAGCGGGTCACCCAGGCTTCGGGGAAGTCCATGGTATATTCTGCTTCCAGGCGAAGCTCGCGCTGGACGTCGTAGCGCTGGACCACGATCTGGTCCCAGCTCAGCGGTGTCTCGAAGCGCTTGGCGCCGTTCATAAAGCCTTTGCCGCTGCCATCCGAGAGGATGCCGAGGAATACCAGGTCGCCTTTGGCGGTAACGTGGATGCGGCCTTCCTGGACGGAGGCATTCGGGAAATGCAAGGGATGTTCCGTGTATTTGCCTTCGCGGTGGTCGTAGCGGACCACCACGGGTTGGAAGGCGGTGTCCTTCTCGGTATTGGTCATTTCTGCGTAGGTCAGCAGAAAATACGCATTGCCACGGTTGTCCACCGTGGCCTGGCTCACGAGGTAATTCTCCTCCTCAACGTGCGGGAGGAACATCTTTTTGCCCCAGACCTTTTTTCCCTGTCCACTCCATACGCTGCAAAAAAACTGACGCTTCTTCGCCCCGGCCGTCGGATTGTGGCCGAGCCAGAGGAGCTTGCTTTGGTTTTCGGAATGGGCAAAAACATCCTCGTAGCCGCTCTTTTCCTTCTTGGTATAGCTGGAAACGACCTGCAAACCGCCCACCGGTTGGCCATCCAGGCTGAACACCTGCATCTTGACCTGGTCGCGCTTGACCGAGGGAGAATATTGGTAGGCCAATACCCCGACGCTCTCGTCAAAGCGCACAATGTCGATCACAGATTTCACCGGAGCGGTGCCTTCCTTGGTCAAAGGCTTGGACCATTGCTCCTTGTAAGAAGCGTCGTAGCTCTGGAGATAGTAGTTGGCGAATTTCTTTCCCCCCTGGCCCTGGGGCCAGTATTCGAGGTAAATGAACCCTCCCTCAGAATTCGGGACCATCTTGGACGGATAGCCGACGGTCATGATCGGATAGCTCACAGGGAATACCTTTTCGGAGGTAATCTTCTGGGCAGGGAGGAGCAGGGTTCCCAGGACCAGTCCCAGGAAAAGCAGCAATTTTTTCATGTGCACTCGAATGATAAGGAGCAGAAATTAACCGGCGACCGGTTCCGCAGTCTCGGCAAACAGGGAGAAATCCTTCATTTTGTCGTTGATTTCCGCCTTGACCTTGTTGATGACGGCCTCGTCATCGGGCGCTTGCAGGACCTCGTCGATCTTCGCCGAGACAAACAGCATGTCTGACTCCTGAAAACCCCGGGTGGTAACGGCGGCGGTGCCCAAACGGATACCACTGGTCACAAACGGACTTTCGGTGTCGAACGGAACCATATTTTTGTTGCAGGTGATTTCCGCGGCGACAAGGGCGGCTTCGGCTTTCTTGCCGGTCAGGCCTTTGTTGCGAAGGTCAATCAACATCAGGTGGTTGTCGGTGCCTTCGGAAATCAGGTGGTACCCCCGCTTGAGGAGGTCGTTGGCGAGGGCCTGGGCATTGCGGATGACTTGCTCGGAGTAGGCCGTGAAGCTGGGCTGAAGGGCTTCTCCAAAAGCGACGGCCTTGCCGGCGATGACGTGCATGAGCGGGCCCCCTTGGGTACCGGGGAAGACGCCGGAATCGAGCACGCTGCCAATCTTACGGATGGTGCCTTTGCGAGTGGTGAGGCCCATGGGATTCGCATTGTTCTTGCCGACCATAATGAGGCCACCCCGCGGACCGCGGAGGGTCTTGTGGGTCGTCGTCGTCACAATATGGCAGTGGGGCAACGGATCGTTGAGGAGTTTGCTGGCAATGAGGCCCGAGGGATGCGAGATGTCTGCTAGGAGGACGGCGCCGACTTCGTCGGCAATCTCCCGGAAGGTAACATAGTCCCAGTCGCGGGCGTAAGCACTGGCGCCACAAATGATCATCTTGGGCTGCTCGCGCTTGGCGGTGTCACGGATTTGATCGTAGTCCAGGCGGCCAGTTTCCTTGTCCACGCCGTAGAACGTCGGGCGGTAGTACTTGCCGGAGAAGTTGACCGAGCTGCCGTGGGTCAGGTGACCGCCGTGGGACAGGTCAAACCCGAGGATGGTATCGCCGGGTTGAAGCACCGCCAGCATGACGGCGGCATTGGCCTGGGCACCCGAGTGCGGCTGGACATTCGCCCATTCCGCCCCGAACAACTGCTTCACCCGGTCAATGGCGATGTTTTCCACCTCATCGACCACCTCACAACCACCGTAATACCGCTTTCCGGGCAAGCCCTCAGCATATTTATTGGTCAGGACCGATCCAACGGCCTGCATCACGTTTTCAGAAGTAAAGTTCTCAGAAGCAATCAGTTCAATGCCTCGGAGCTGACGCTGGCGCTCTTGGTCCAGCAAATCAAATACTGTATCCGTCATATTGTCAAAATTACAGTTTTTTTCATTCGGAGAAGCCCCGCACCTGTTCAAAATTCAAGATCATTGGGCCAGACCGCACGGGCCCGCCAGAGGGCTCCGTCGGGGCCATTTTGCCCGACAATAACGGCTTCCAGCGGCTCCCGGGGCAGTTGGACTTCCCAGAACAATTCCCCGTGCCATTCCCGCGCACAATCCGAATCCCAACTGAAGTCCATAAAGTCGGCCCCCCAGGGATTTTTTTTCAGGGCCACTTCCTTGTCCGCGATGAATACATGGAGGGCCATTTCGGGGGCCAGTTCGAAGGCTTCCGGGGCGAGGAGGGAGCCCACGAGCCGATTGCCCGGCAGGGCATAAAAGCGCCAACGGTCCCGGTCGATGATCAATTGGCCGGGATGGCCGTAGAATTCGGTGATGGGATCAGCGTCGATGATTCCCCGATTTTGCTGCAACCAATCCACAATTTCATCCGACCAGTTCCCCCGGTGGCCACTTTGCAGCAGGGCAAGGTCGACCGGGGCTGTGATTCTGTTGTCAAAACCAGCCTCGAATTCCTCCCAATTGTCCGCCCCTTCCAACTCCGGCAAGAACCGATAGGCCGTACGAACTACATATTGGTGGGCCAGGGGAGCCTTGGGGCTCGTGGTGTAGAGCAATTCTTCGACCATTCTTTGCACCCGTTCCTCCGCCGTCTCCATTTGTTTGAGGTCTGAAACCAGTCGTCTTTCGGGGTTGGAGGCTCCGTCTTTCAATTCCTTTCGCACAAAAATCCCCTCTCCAATCTGCGGATAAGCCCCGCCCAGTTCATCCAGATAGCCTTCCCGCGTTTCGTGTAGCGGTTCGTAGATCATCCGAAAGCGGGCATCGGAGAACAAGCGGCCGTGCAGGACCGACCATTCTCCGTGGGTTTCCACGACGTCAGGCCGGACAAATTCATAGAACCAGGTCCGCAGGAGGTAATCGTTGTGGCGGAGATGGGCCAGCACCGGAGAGCCCAGGAAGCCGAGATCGGTGAGGTTGAAATCCTTGAGGTAGCTGAGCTTTCCGAGGTCGGGATTGGCGAATTGGAGGCGGTGAAGGTCGTTTTGGGCGGCAAATTCGTTCGCGTACCAGGCTTTCTCGGAGAAATTGTCCACGGCGCAGCACAGGTGGCGGGGTGGTTCGAGGTAGAGGGGACGGAAAATGCGGCCCACGACCAGGAGGCCAATGAGCAGGGGAAGGACGACCCAGGTATTTCCTTTGAGGCGAAGTCGCGGCAGGACATGGGCGAGTCCGAGGGCCATGAAGAGGGCGAGAAAGGTGGTCGAACGGGCGATGTCCAGGCGGGTCATCCCGAAGACGAAGGGGTTGAGGAAGGCGGTCAGGGACAATGAAAACAGGACCAGCAGCGGCCAGATCCATTTTTCGCGGTGTTGGAGGAAGGGCAATGTCAACAGGATCAGGGCCCAGAACCAACCGCCGTGGAGGCGGAAAATGTCGCGGGCCCACTGCGAGGCGAGGCGGAGCCAGGCTTCGTCGCCATTCCAAAGGCGACGGAGGTTGTCGGAGACCGAGATTTCCTGGGCGAGGCCAGTATTGGGGAAGAAGCACCCAAAGTAGTAGATGCGCCAGCCTTGGTACAGGCTCCAGGCGGCTCCGACGGCCAGGGCCCAGTGCAATCCGCGCCACGATTGGTGGCGGCTGCGGTAGTATCCCGCAAACAGCACCAGTACTGGCGCGATGTGAAAGACGCTTTCCGTACGGGAAACCACGGCCAGAAAGCCCCAGATCACCCACCAATAGTTGATTTTTCCCCGCTCCACCATCCGCCAACTCAGGTAGACCAGCAGGAGAAAAAACAAGTGGGTCCAGGCATTCTCCATCCCCGAGCCGTGCCATTCAAGAAACCGGACGTGCCAGGTCAGGAACCATGCGGCGAATGTGGTCATGAGGAGTCCGGGGAAGGGTTGTTTTCGGAAGAATTGGATGAAGAAAAAGCCGATGAGAAAGGTGCAGAGGACGGTTTGGGCGGTGGCAAAGTCCAGCCAGTGAAGGTGGGTCAGGCCGTACACGACCGTGTAAATCCAGAATTGGGCGGGCGCAGAAAAGCCTTCTATGCGTTTGCCGCTGGGATCAACCCCGATATGGCCGTGGTCCACAAAGTTCTTGGCGTGGCTGAGGGTGATGATGCCGTCGTCCCGGTAGGTGTACTTGGCGGGATCGATGTCCTGGTAGTGGAAATAGAAAAAGAGGAGGAAAATGGCCCCGCCCAGGGAACCCAGCCAGAAGGTGGGAGAGCGAAAAAACGGGATGATCCGGGCCAGCATGCAGGGAAGTTAAGAAAAATGGTTGTGGGATGCAGCCAGGGAGAAAAGCAGTTATTCGATGGCGCCCTCGGGGGAGTGCCCATCTTCTTCCGGAGCCTTCGGCGTGACAGGAGTCTCAGATGCGGGCTCTACGGCCGCATTGGCTTCGGGCTGAGGCTGGGCCTCAGGGGAAGGAGTTTTGGCAACAACTACATTTGCGGTTTCCTGTTCAGGGAAGAGGAAATTGTTTTTCTGGCCGAATTCTGAAGAGAAAACAAGTATAAGCAATGCAATGTAGGCTGCGGTAATCAATACCGGGTATCCAATACGCTTCATGTTCGATAGTCATTCAGGTGTTTACCTGCTCTACGGGACAAAAGAAATCGTTCGGGTCAATATAGTTGGATCGGTGAGCCAAGTTAGCAATTAATTATTCGCATGAAAATGGATGAAAGTTACAATTTGATTAACTCACTTACGCGGGTTGTCAGGCGATGCAACGTTTGTTAGCCTGTGCAGATTCGTCGTCCCCAAGACTACGTTTTTTCCCCTATAGCGCTCTGTTCCTCAGCAGTTCCTCTCCCCAATCCAGGAAGCGTTTGGCATTCTCCTTCACTAAGGAGTTCTTTTCAATCCACAACCTGTTTTTTTCCTTAAATCTTGCTTGCCACCGGGGAAGTTGCGCCAGGAGTTCGACCAATGCGGCGGCCAAAGTACCCGGTTGAAACGGATCGACCATCCAGCCATTTTCCTGGTGGGTGATCACTTCCCGGTTGCCCGAGATGTCGTTGACGACCGGGATGGAGCCGGCGTAGCGCCCCTCCGCCACCGCCGCCGAATACCCGTCGTAGACGGGCGCCGACACGAAAACATCGACGATGTTCCAGAGCGCATACACCATTTCCCGGGGCACCCGCCCCGCCTCAAAATGAAAATTGGGGTACTGCTGCACCAGCGCCTCGGCCCGGGCCTGCACCCGTTCCGAAACGGCATAGCCCGCCGACAACATGAGAAAATGCACCTCCGGCCCGACCTGGGCCAGGGCCTGGGCGAACCCTTCCAGGATCACATCCGCATTGTAAATGGCCTTGGCCCCCCGGGGACTCAGCACGAGCCGTGCTCCTTGGGGAATGTTCCACCGCTCCCGGACCGCCTGGACCTGAGCCTCCGAAACCGCGAACAATTCCGGTTCCACGCCCCAGCGCAGCAGGCGCACCTTTTCGCGGGGCACCCCGAACCAATCCACAGCAGCGTCCACGAGCACCTGGTTGTCGCCGGTGACGAGGTCGGCGCCTTGCAGGGCCGTGCGGACCTTCCCGCGGAAGTATTGGCGGCGGGCCCACTGCCGAATGCGCGCAGACGGGCCGGTCTGTCCTTCTACATTGGCCCAGGAGCGGGAGCGGAGCAGCGGAGACATCGAGGGCCGGGGCGGATATTCCAACAGGTCAGCGCCCAATGCGCTCGCCACGACCGGCCGGAAGCCGGTCTGGTGCGCCCAGACGCCGAAAGGCGTCACGTTCAGGGCATTCACCAGGTCGATCTGGTGGGTGTCGAGGGCGGCCCGGAGGGCGGGGCCGCCGCGGAGGTAATCGCGGTAGCGGTAGGTGTCCGGTTGGACAGTGGGGACCCGCACGGCGGGAAATTCCTGGTGTTGCGGAGCATCGTAGCTGAAGACCGTCACTTGGGCCCCTGCTTGTTGCAGGGCGAGGGCCCATTTTTGGGTGTGAAAATTGTTGGGGTCGTTCAGGAGCGCGACGTGCATGGCCCCAATTTGGGAATAATTTTGGTAGCTTTGTAGGGTATGGAAACGCGATTGTTAGGGATTATTTTTTGTCTGCTGTTGGGAGGCCAGGTCATGGCCCAGCCCGATGGTAAGATTCGTCGTCCCTACCGCGTCGCCATCACCACCAATCCGGCGATTGTCGCGGTGGGCCATTTCCAGATCGCGGCCGATTACCGCTTCCATCCCCGTCAGGCCATTGGGTTCGAATACACCTATATGACTTCGGCCCTCCACCAACAGATTTCCCCGGACAGCATTCCCGATCTGTTCGACAGCTGGTTGCCGGCTTCGGGCCACCGGGCATTTCTCCGCTACAAATTCTACCCCTTCTTCAACCAGAGCAAGGTCCGGGTCAGCCGGTTTTACATCTCGGCCCAGTTCATGTACCGGGAAATCCGGTGGGACAAGGTGCCCTTGAGCTATACCGAGAATGGATTTTTGTACGAGAAGGAGTCGGAAGAATACCGCCAAGGCGGTCGATTGGATGTTGCCTTTGGTTGGGATGTACCCTTGGGAGACTACGTGGTCGTGGGCGCTTTCCTCGGCGGCGGCCTCGGAATGGAGCACGTCCGCCAATTCAACCTGTTCGACTACGACGTCGGCGGCCTGTTCCCCCCCGGCCAACAATTCTTCAACGACGAAGCCGATTACTGGCGCAACCTGCTGGACGTCCGCCTGGGACTCGCCATTGGCGTCACGATTCCTTAGTAAGTGTGCAAATTTTCTGATGCGCCAATGTGAAAATGAATTGGAAGTGGTCAATCACTAGCCGGGATTCAGTGG
The DNA here is from genome assembly GCA_963923035.1 of uncultured bacterium. Lineage (GTDB taxonomy): Bacteria > Bacteroidota > Bacteroidia > J057 > JADKCL01 > CAWUKT01. Next base: position 108,049 of record CAWUKT010000003.1, on the reverse strand, counting down.
TACGATCATTTTCCCATTCCCTCTAATTTGCACACTTGCACATTTTCCCATTCCTCTCATCCCCTCCCTCCTCATTTTCCCTATTCCCCTGAAGCTGAAACTTGTTATTCGTTTTCCACAATTCCTTGAGGTATAGCCATTGTGTATTAGTTTTGCAGGAAATTTTGGGAATATGCCGCTTGACACCTCGATCAAACACATCTTAATCATCGGAAGTGGGCCTATCATCATTGGCCAAGCCTGTGAATTTGACTACTCTGGCTCCCAGGCCGCCCGTTCGCTGCGGGAAGAAGGGATCAAAGTCACCCTGGTCAATTCCAATCCGGCGACGATCATGACCGACCCCGTGACTGCGGACAATGTGTATTTGCTCCCTCTGGAGCGGAAATCCATTATCCAAATCCTCAAGGCGCACCCCGACATCGACTCGGTACTGCCGACGATGGGGGGACAAACCGGGCTCAACCTGGCCATCGAATGCGACAAGGCTGGAATCTGGGAGCAGTTCAATGTGCGGACGATTGGGGTGGATTTCAAAGGCATCGATACTGCCGAAGACCGGGAAGCCTTCCGCCTGCTGATGCAGGACATTGGGGTGCCCGTGCTCCGGGCCAAGATTGCCCGTTCTTTTCTCCAGGGAAAAGAGATTGCGCAGGAGATTGGATTCCCCTTGGTGCTGCGTCCTTCCTATACCCTGGGCGGAACCGGCGGTGGATTCGTCAACAGCAAGGAAGATTTTGACAAGGCATTGACCCACGCCCTCCACTCCAGCCCGATCCACGAAGTGCTGATCGAAGAGAGTGTGTACGGGTGGAAAGAATACGAATTGGAAGTGCTGCGGGACCACGCGGGCAACCACCTGGTGATCTGTTCCATCGAGAACTTCGATCCCATGGGCGTCCATACGGGCGATTCCATCACCGTGGCCCCGGCCATGACCCTTTCCGACCGCGACATGCAACGCATGCGGAACGGCGCCTTCCAGGTCATGGACGCCATCGGCGAATTCAGCGGTGGTTGCAACGTTCAGTTCTCCATCGACCCGAATTCGGGTCGGATGATCGTGATCGAGATCAACCCCCGGGTATCCCGCTCCTCCGCCCTGGCCTCCAAGGCCACCGGTTACCCCATCGCGAAGATCGCCGCCAAACTCGCCATCGGCTACCGCCTCGACGAGCTCTCCAATCAGATCACCGGGACCACCTCCGCCTTCTTTGAGCCGAGCCTGGACTACGTGATCGTCAAAATCCCGCGTTGGAACTTCGACAAGTTCCGCGGCTCCGACAAGAGCCTTGGCCTCCAGATGAAGAGTGTGGGCGAAGTCATGGGCATCGGCCGCAGCTTCAACGAAGCCCTCCAAAAGGCCTGCCAGTCCCTTGAAGTTAAGCGCAACGGCTTGGGCGCGGATGGCAAGCACCTCGAAGACCTCGCCGAGGTCATGGCCAGCCTCGAGACGCCCTCCTGGGACCGTCTCTGGCACATCAAGGACGCCATGCAAATGGGCGTTCCGCTCCGCTCCATCCAAAAAGCAACCGGAATCGACATGTGGTTCCTCGAAGAGATTCAGCGCTTGGTGGAGCTGGAAAAACAAATCAAAGGCTACGCCATCGATACCATTCCCCACGAACTCATGGTCCAGGCCAAGCAAAATGGCTACGCCGACCGCCAGATCGCTTACCTGTTGAATTGCTGGGAGAGTGAAGTGTACAAGCGGCGGATGGAACTCGATGTGAAGCGTTCCTTCAAAATGGTCGATACCTGTGCGGCCGAGTTTGAAGCCCGGACGCCCTATTTCTACTCGACCTTTGATGGGGAAAATGAATCGGAGGTGACGGACAAAAAGAAGGTGGTGATCTTCGGATCGGGGCCCAACCGCATCGGTCAGGGCATCGAGTTCGATTACTGCTGCGTCCACGGCGTGTTGGCAGCGCAGGAAGAGGGGTATGAGACCATCATGATCAACTGCAACCCCGAGACGGTCTCCACGGACTTCAACATCGCCGATAAGCTCTACTTTGAACCCGTTTTCTGGGAACATATCTACGACATCATCCGCCACGAGCAACCCGAAGGCGTCATCGTCCAGCTGGGCGGTCAGACGGCTTTGAAGTTGGCGGAGAAATTGGACCGCTACGGGATTCCGGTCATCGGGACCTCCCACAAGTCCCTGGACATGGCCGAGGACCGCGGGAGCTTCTCGACCTTGCTGAAGGAATTGGGCATTCCCTATCCTGAGTTTGGGGTGGCGGAAAATGCCGATGACGCCCTGGGCGTGATTGGATCGGTCGGGTATCCGGCGCTGGTGCGTCCGTCCTATGTCTTGGGTGGACAGTCCATGCGGATCGTGATCAACGATCAGGAATTGGAAGAGCATGTGATCAATACCCTGAAGGACATCCCCGGCAACAAGGTTTTGATCGACCACTTCCTCGATGGGGCCATCGAGGCCGAAGTCGACGCCATCTGCGATGGCGAAGAGGTGCAGCTCATCGGGATGATGGAGCACATCGAGCCGGCCGGGATCCACTCCGGCGATTCCAATGCCGTCCTGCCGCCGTTCTCCCTCGGCGACCTCCAGAAGACCATGATGGAGAACTATACGCGGGAAATCGCTCTGGCGCTCGGCGTGGTGGGCCTGATCAACATCCAGTTTGCCATTCACCAGGAGAAGGTCTACGTCATCGAAGCGAATCCGCGGGCCAGCCGGACGGTACCGTTCATCGCCAAGGCCCACAAGGTGCCGTACGTGAACTACGCGACCAAGGTCATGCTGGGCACGCACAAGCTGAAGGACTTCACCTTCGAGCCGCGCCTGGAAGGCTACGCGATCAAGTTGCCCGTCTTCTCCTTCAACAAGTTCCCGAACGTCAACAAGGAGCTCGGCCCGGAAATGAAGTCGACCGGAGAGGCGATCTTGTTCATCGAAGACCTCAACGACGACGATTTCCTCCGCCTCTACCGCGAGCGGAACCTGTACCTGAGCCGCTAAGACGGCCCGGTCTGCAGAATAAAAATCCCCTTTCGCACCGGCGAAAGGGGATTTTTTCAATGGCGGTGATCCCGTGAATCAAATCTCGTCCGGCTGGAAGCCGAGGGTGCTCCGCAGTTTGCGGTCGCCATTCGAATTCTTGTTCCAGTAGTCGAGGCGGGTGGTTTCCAGCAGGGTCGCCTTGGTGGTTAGGCCCCGCGAATTTTCCTCCCAACCCAAGATCCGGTTCGGAAAGTCCTTCTCAAATTCAATGGCCAGGGTCCGGCCCCGGGGGAAGCTCAGGGTATAAACCTGGGTGTTCTTGCTCTTGGGGGCCAGGGTGGCGGTCACCGATTGGGGACCCGGGCGGGAGTGGGCAAACCGGAGGTGGAAAATGCCGGGCATCATTTTGATCTCGCCGGTGGGGAGGCTGCCAGGGTTGATGCGGATGCGGGTCCAGATTTCATCTTCCATCCAAACGGCCGGGAAAGAGGCCATCTGATCGCCTTCGCCGGGGAAATAGCTGTGTTCCGTGTACTTGTATTCGTCACCGGTGAGGTTGAATTGGGTGAAGGTATGGCCGCACCATTCCTGCACGGAGCCCGTCACCGTAATGGGATGGGGCCGCCGCTGGATGTCCACCGGACTCGCGGTGGTCAGCAACATGGAATAGGGATAGATGCCGGTCAGGAATTTCTTGTCAAAATTGACCTTCAGGACCGGGACGCCCCGGCCGGAGGCTTTGGTATGGCTATCGGTCGAGAAATCTTCTGTCACAAACATCAGCATCGCTTTGCCTTCGTGGACCTCGCCGTAGCGGGCCTGCTGCAAGGAATAGCCATTCAATTCGGCTTTGCCAGCGTACCAGTATTCATTCCAGGTATTGGACGGGGTATAGGACTCGACAGTCGGCCGGGCCTTCGCCGTTTCCGGCAGGGGTTCATTGTTCACAAACGCAAACAGCGAGCCGACGGTCACCACGGCCAAGACCAATACCGGGACTAAGATTCTTGTTTTCATATCTGCTTAACTGTGAGGGGCGGAAGTAGTTTTCGTGAATGTGTAAATGGGAAAGTGGGGAAATATGCCAATGAACAGAAGGAAAGTCCATTCCCAGGCCCATTTACCTTGTTCTCTCTCCCGCACGATATTTCCAATTTACACATCTTCACATTTACTATTTTGCAGATGCTTATGAACTCCGCATTGCTGCGCGTATTGGGATTGGTGGCGGCTGGTCTGGTGTACTGGACTGTGCCGGGAGAGGTATATCCGGCGGCCCCGGCCATGGCGGCAATTGTGGCGTTGATGGCTGTGTGGTGGATCACCGAGGCCGTCCCGATTCCGGTTACGTCCTTGTTGCCGCTGCTGCTGTTCCCGATGTTCGGGATCTCGGACATGGCCACGGCCGGTGCTTTCTACGGCAAATCCACAATTTTCCTGTTCCTCGGAGGGTTCATCCTCGCCATCGGTTTGCAGGAGACCGGGCTGCACCAACGCCTGGCGCTGTCCATTGTGCAGCGGATTGGCAGCCAACCGCGGCGACTGATCCTGGGCTTCATGCTGGCCACCTGGTTCCTCAGCATGTGGATTTCCAATACCGCGACCGTCATGGTCATGCTGCCCATTGCCCTGTCCATCCTCGAACAAGCCCGTTCTGGCCCCGCCGACGAAAAGGGTCGGCGCCAATTCGCCATTGCGTTGATGCTGGGCATCGCCTATGCCGCCGACATGGGCGGGATGGCCACCCTCATCGGCACCGCGCCAAACGTCGTCTACAAAGACATGCTGGCTACTTTTTTCCCCGGAGCTCCCGAAGCCGACTTTCTCGCCTGGCTCCAACTGGGTTTCCCTTTGTCCATCATCTTTGTCCTGTCCGGTTGGGTCCTGATGACCCGGGTGGTGTTCCGCTTTCGGTTTGGAGCCTTGATGAATGGCAAGGATGTGATCAAGAATGAATTGGTGGGCTTGGGGAAAATGCGGCGGGACGAATGGCTGGCCGGAGCGGTCTTTGGCCTCACGGCCCTGGCGTGGATCACCGGTTCCGACCTCAAATTGGGGGAAGACTTTGTGGTGCCGGGCTGGCGCTCGGCCTGGGACCTGCCCCAGGTCAAGGACGAAGCCATTGCCATTGGTGGGGCGATTCTGCTGTTCCTGGTGCCGTCCAAGGACCGGGAAGGCGAGTCCCTGCTGACCTGGGACAAGGCCCTGAAACTGCCGTGGGGAATCCTGCTGCTGTTTGGGGGCGGGTTCGCCCTGGCCGGAGGATTTGCGTCGAGTGGCCTGTCCGAAATGGTCGGCGGCCAATTGGCGGGACTGGCCGGAATGCCTGTGGTACCGCTCGTCATCCTCGTTTGTTTGCTCCTCACTTTCCTCACCGAAATCACCTCGAATACCGCCACGACCAACCTCATCCTGCCCATCCTCGCCCAGGCGGGCGTCAGCATGGGCATTGATCCACGCATCCTGATGATTCCCGCGACCTTTTCTGCCTCCTGCGCCTTCATGATGCCCGTCGCTTCACCCACCCAGGCCATCGTTTTTGGCTCGGGCTACGTTCCTATCCGCCAAATGATCCGGGCTGGCATCTGGTTCAACCTCCTCGGCATCCTGCTCGTCACGGTAATGTTCTTCTTGTTGGGAGAATTTGTACTGGGAATTGATTGGAGTGCGGCGCCGGAGTGGGCCGATCAAATTGCCACTCAGCCTTCTTGATCTGCCGTTTCCACCGGACTGAACCGGCCACCTTCCACCGCGAAAAACTGGACTTCCCGCCGGTCAAATTCCCCGAAAACCCGTTGTGTCCGTTCCAATGACGTGTCCGTCACAAAGACCTGGCCGTCCACCTTCTCGTGGAGGATCCGGGCCAATGCCCGCAGCCGATGGAGATCCAACTTGTCGAAGATATCGTCCAACAGCAATACCGGCGCCTTCGACGTCCGGTCGGCCAGCAACTCATACTGCGTCAACTTCAACGAAATCACAAAGGTCTTCTGTTGCCCCTGCGACCCAAAATGCTTCACATGCTGCCCATTGATCTCGAATTTCAGGTCCTCTTTGTGGACCCCGGCCGATGTCCGGCCGGAATAGCGGTCCTTGTCGCGGCTCTGGCGGAACAGTTCCGCCCACCCCTCGGGCGTATTCTCCTCAACCGGTGATTCCAATGCGATGGAAGGCGTCTCGCGGTCCGAGACAATCAGCTGAAAGTACTCCGCGAAGATCGGTTGGAACCGTTCGAGGAACTCGCGGCGGGCCTGGTGGAGGTAGCGTCCCGTCTGGATGAGTTGGCCATCCCACATGAGCAACTGCTCTTCGTCCCAGGTGCGGCGCTCCTGAAACAGGTTGAGGAGGGCATTGCGCTGGTCGAGGGCCTTGTCGTAGCGGAGCAGAGCATCCAGGTATTTCCGGTCGTACTGGCTGATGAAGCCGTCCATGAAGCGGCGGCGCACGGAAGGGCTGCCGTAGATGAGCTGGGTATCGTTGGGGAGGACACTGATGAGGGGAATGCGGCCAATGTGGTCGCTCATTTTGCGGAGGGCCTGGCGGTCGATCAGGATTTTTTTGCCCCGGTCGGGCATGTAGGTGCATTGGAGGCGGAGGGCTTCCGACTCGACAAACTCGCCTTCTACCATGAAATAGGGCATGTCTTCCTGGAGGGCATAGGGTTCGCCGCGGCGGCTCCACCCGCGGGTCATGGCCAGGAAATGGACCGCTTCGAGGACATTGGTTTTGCCCGCGCCATTGTTGCCGGTAATCACATTGATGGCCGGGGAAAATTCGGCCCGGAGCTGGCTGTAATTGCGGAAATGGGTGAGTTGGAGCTGGGCAAAATGCACGGGGCAAAGATAGCGAATCCAAACGGTTTAGCCGCCCTGGACTTTCGCGAGGAGCCAGGCGCGCTCGACCAGATGTGGGGCCGCCTTGATCTCATCCGCCAGCCGACGGGCCGCTTCGAGGCCATGACCCAGCCCCACCAATTGCCGGGTCAGTCGCTCAAACTCACGGTAATGGTCCCGGTGATACCCGAGCTGCCGCTTCCGCCCCAGAAATTTCCGCAGGTTCTCCAATTGGTAGTCCACCAGTTCCATTTCCTCCAACTCGTAGGCGGCCTTGATCTGAAGGCTGCGCGCCCGAAGTTCCGTCAGCGGATCGCGGAAGATGACCGCGGCCAGGCTCTGAAGGGCCAGGCGAAAATCTCCCCGCGCAAATTGCAGTTCGGCGAGGTTGTAGCGGTAGTGGGTCTGTTGAATTTCCTCGGGCAGGCTCCCCTTGTATTGCTCCAAAAACTGCGCGACCCCTTCGAATTGGTGCAGCTTGAGCCCCGCCGAGACCACGTTCTTGAAGGTCCAGGGAGACAATTTGCCCGACTCAAACAGCCATTTCTCTTCCAGGCCCCGCAGGTAAAGCGCGTAGACCTCTTCCAGGGTTCCGGCGACGCCCCGGTTCAATTGCTGGACGCAGAAGTTGATGGCCATGAGGTTGACCGACCGCAGCTCGTCGAGGGGGAGGAGGGCAGTGGAATCCGCCAGTAGGGCTTTCAGGGCCAGGAAAAAGGGCTCTCCATCGGGAGCGGCGAGCATCTGGTAGGCGGAGTAATAAATCTGAATGGCGGGGATGTCCGGGTAGGCGTGTTGACCGACCTTCTCCAGGACCTCTTCCAGAAACCCCAGTGGGGGCAGGGGTTCGCCCAGTTGGCGTTGGGCGATCTGGGAGCAGGCCTGTTTCAGTTTTTGGAGAACAAACCAAGTATCCATCGCATCGGACATCTCCTGGAGGCCGCCCGATGTGCGGTGCTGGGTGAGGGATTGGGCGTTGTAGCGGAGCTGTTCGATCTGGAAGCGGGAGAAGAAAAATTTATCGTGGCGAAGGGGTTGGCGGAGGAGGCTGCGTTCGGCCCGCCCCAGGGAGAGCTGCATGAAATGGGCATTGCGGCGCTCCTTGAAGGCCTCGGCCAGGGCGAGGTGGTGGTCTTCCGGCTCTGATTCGAGCCGGGAATCCTGCCAGCAGAGGTAGCGTTCCAGTTGTTGGGTGAGGCGGGAACAGCAGCGGTTGAAGTCGGCGGATTGAAAGGGTTCTTGGGGCGCAATGGCGTCCCAGGCCATCTGGGGGGAGGGAGGAGCGGAGGCATTGCGCAATACCTCCCACAGGCGCCTCAGGTCTTCCCGGTGGTTGAAAACCGGAGAATCCAGCCACTTGTCCACCCGCAGGTAGTCTTCGGTGGTGAGGAGGGAAAATACCTGCCAGAGCTTACTTGTCTGCATGGAGGGAGACGGGGTTTGGGTGGAAGGATAAATTAAGGATTATTTGGATGTTGCGGGTGGGGGCTAAGGAAAGGTACAGGGACAATTGGGAATGAGGTGCTTGGTGGCTTGGAGCAAATAGATAATTTATTAACTTCGAACACTTGGCACTGGTCAATGGGCGTTCCTGTGGGGTCCTTGGGCAAGCAGTGAGCGTTTTTGTTTCGGTCAATCCCTCCCATGCTTCCCTTCATTGTCCTTGTCCGTTGCCCATTCCCGGCACGAACCGGAACCACCGAAAGACCGACTCCCGTCGGGCAGGTCTTTCCCCAGGGAACAATGCAAGTATGTTTACAGTACGAATTCTTGGTAGCAGCTCTGCAACCCCCGCATTTCAGCGTTTCACCTCCGCCCAGGTCATCAACTACAATGACCGCTATTATCTGGTGGATTGTGGTGAAGGCACGCAGATGCAGTTGCAGAAGTACCGGATCAAGTATTCGCGCATTGACGCCCTCTTCGTGTCCCACCTCCACGGCGATCATATTCTGGGCATTCCTGGCCTGCTCGCTTCGCTGAGCATCTTCGAGCGCCACCAGCCGCTCCCCATTTTCGCCCCCCGGGGCCTCCAGGAAATCCTCCAGATCATTTTCCACCACTCCGACACCCACCTCAAATACGAGATTCAGTTCCACGCCCTAGAAGACCTCGAGCCCGGCGCGCTGATCTTTGAGACGGATCGGTTGACCGTGCGGTCCATTCCCCTCATCCACCGGGAATTTTGCCGGGGCTTTTTGTTCCAGGAAAAACCCCGCCGCCGCAAGTTCAATTTCTACAAGGCCAAGGAGCTGGGCGTCCCCAAAGAATATTTTCACCTCCTCAAGCAGGGCAATGACGTGACCCTTCCCGATGGGCGGGGCGTGCGGGCCGACGAGGTGCTGTTCCCCCAGGAACCGTCGCTATCGTATGCCTATTGCTCGGATACCCGGTTCGATCCCTCTTATATCGACCATATCAAGGAGGCATCGGTCCTTTACCACGAGAGTACCTTTCTGAATGAACTGTCGGAGCGGGCCAGTCATACGGACCACAGTACGGCGCTTCAGGCCGGACAAGTGGCCAAGGCCGCCGAAGTAGGCAAGCTCCTGATCGGCCATTTTTCTGCCCGTTACAAGGACCTCAATCCCCTGTTGGAAGAAGCCAAATCTGAATTTGAGAACACTGCCCTCGCGACCGAGGGCAAACTATTTGACCTCCGTAAAGATGTTTAAGAAGCCCAATCTGCTCTTCATCATTCTCGCCGGATTCTTTGTCTCCAATGCCCTGATCGCAGAGTTCATGGGCGTGAAGGTCTTTTCGCTGGAAAGTACCCTGGGCATCGAACCCTTTTCCATGAGCCTGTTCGGGGAGGAGAATTTGGGATTCAACCTGACGGTTGGGGTGCTGTTGTGGCCGGTGGTATTCATCATGACGGACATCGTGAACGATTATTACGGGGTCCGGGGCGTCCGGATCCTGTCGATCCTGTCGGCGGCATTGATCAGCTATGGCTTTGTGATGCTGTCGATTGGCATCAACCTGGAGCCGGCCGGTTTCTGGCCGACGTCGCATATCCCGCTGGATGCCACGCCCGCCGAAGCGGCGGCCATCACGGAAAAGGTCTCGGACTATGACTATGCGTACCGCCTGGTCTTTGGGCAGGGCCTCTGGATCATCATCGGTTCGCTGACGGCCTTTTTGATCGGGCAATTGCTCGACGCCTATGTCTTCCGCGCCATCAAACGGGCGACCGGCGACAAGGCGATCTGGCTGCGGGCCACGGCGTCCACGCTCATTTCCCAATTGATTGACAGCTTCGTGGTCCTGTTCGTGGCCTTCTACATCGGCGGCAATTGGACTTTGTCGCTCTTCTTCGCGGTGGCCATCGTCAACTATGCCTTCAAATTTGTGGTGGCGATCGTCCTGACCCCGGCACTCTACCTGATCCACGGGGCCATCGAGTTGTACCTCGGCAAAGAAGAGGCCCGTGCCCTGCGGGCCAAGTCCATAGGGGAGGGCTGAGCCTTTTTCCGGGCGATTGGCGCCCATTCAATCTCATTTCCCATGCGGATGCAGTCACTGGCCGCCCAATTTAATTGGGCTGATTTGGACTTTGGCGGCGAAAATCCACTGATTTTGGAGGTGGTCCTCAAAGATCGCTTGGCGCGTCCAGCGCCGAGGTAGGCTCGCCCAGCCTGGGGCTGGGGGGGACCTAAAGGTTGGCCGGGCGGTCCCGGCCCTTCGCTGGACGGTCCCGGCTCACCTTGAGGGGATGCCCAAAGGTTGGCTGGACGGGTCCGCCCCATCGCTGGGCTTGCCCAATGGGGACTTAGGGGTAAGCCAAAGGTCCGTTGGACGTTCCCGGCTCGACCTTGGGGGGACCCAAGGGTTGGCCGGACTTGCCCAGCCCGTCGCTGGGCGTGCTGACCTGGAGGCTGGGCGCGCTCGCCCGAGAGCTGGGGCCGCTTCTAACTGGGGTCAGGAGGCTTCAGTTCGAAAGGAGTTAGCTCCACTTCGATACAAGCTCACTTCACTTGAAGGTAAGTGAGCTTAGGTTGAAGTGAAGCCAGCTTCACTCCGAGGTGAGCCAGCTTACCGACGAGCCAAGAAATCCAAAAAGTATTCAACAGTAACACCGGTATCTCTTTGCCGTATGGCACGGTTTTTCCATGAATAGAGCTATAAAATTTGCCGTCGGTTGTTACCGCAAATACCGCTCACGGCAAGCAAATGGTTAGAAATAAGCTAGAATTACATCATGGAAAAATCAACGAAATTGAATCGAAATCTGGACCGGATGGTGGCCGAATTAGAGGCCCATTCCATCAACGATCCTTTGGTGAAAATGATCTTGGAGGAGGTCTCGGAAATGTATGGCAGCTCCGCCAATCCTGACTTCCAAATCCACTATCTGGACAGTCCGTTGGAGCTCAAATATGGGGTCCATTTCGCCAGCGAAATTTTCTATGTGAGCTACGCTGCAATGATCGCTCAGATTTGCCGGAATATCGGAGTGGATTCATTCCGTCGGAGTTTGGAAGAGGCAATGGAATTGAGGGGGATTGTAGAAGTACTCAATCCGGCAGAAATCACCGCCTTGCTCTTCTCTGAACTATGGGAAACGACCGTCCCCTATGAGGTAGGGATTCAGGTGGCTGTGATTAATTATCCATCCGACCAACTGAGTGAATTGGAAGGGGAATTGAGGGATGAATTTCGAGAGAATTTTTCCCAGCCCTATGATTACGGTGATCCTGATTATGTCGAAGAACTTGCCCGAAGGATCAAAATCGAATTTGAAACGAGGGACCAAGCGATCTTCCATCGAAGATTTCGGACGGCGATGTTCAAACGAATCCTTGACCGGAGTTTTCCTCACCTTTTCTATCGGTGGATTGTCCGAGGCAACAAGCCAACGTTCAAAGGAGTTCTTCAACTCAATGATTACCTCTTTGGTGACTCCTGAACAAGCCTAGCATCCAATAACGGCAACGGATTTTTTCAGCACCCGACTTTTCGGGATGGGATTTCTGTTGCCCTTTTTCCACCACTCAAAGCATCCAACATGACCTATCAAACGAAGAATTATGGAAAGTCCCACAACGTGGGGTTCCACTTCGACAATTACCCGAACAAAAAGAAGGATGGCCGCGTGAAGATTTCGCTGGTGGTCAACCTCACCGGCAAGAAGGAATACTACCCCATTCTCCCCGCGCCTTTCATGTACCGCAAGTACTGGAAAGAAGCCATCGATGCGGAAACGGGACAAAAACTCGGCCACAACTTCATTCAATCGCGGGGGAACAAGGATTATGAAGCCGTCTTCCCGATCATTTCGGAGGCAAAAACGGAAATGGAAGCGTTGATTCGAAAGCTCCTTCGCAAGAAAGAAACGCTTACCCACACAACTCTGCGGCGGCGGTGGAACCGGGAAAGTGATTTGTTGCATGAATATGTGGCGAGGTATATTCAGATTGAAGTGCGGAAACTGGAGCTTTCAACCCGAAAGAATTATGAGAGTCTGCAGGCCAAGGTAAAGACCTACGATTCGGAAGTCAAGCTGGCGGAAGTTTCGTGGGAATGGTTCCGGGATTTTCAGAATTGGATGCGCAATGATTATTGGAGTGATTGGAAAAAGGACTATGGTTTGGATGAAGTTTCGGTCGCGCAGTTGATCAGTCTCCTGGGGAAGATTTTCGGGTGGGCTAAACGACAGGGAGATATTGAAGAGGACCCCTATTATCATTTCAAAGGGACTCGGGACAAAGTGAAATTTCGAAGGTCTTCCCCCAATCCTTTGACGATGGCGGAGGTCTTGCGGTTGGATGAAGCCTATCACAATGAAGAATTCAGGAATTATACTTTTTCGACCCTGGACGGGCGCAGCTACAACCTAAAAGAATCCCTGCATCAGGCGCTTCAATTGGTCATGGTCTCGCTGTATTCAGGGGTTCGCTACTCCGATTTAAAGCGGTTTGAAGACCCGAAAAACTACCGGCTCATTACCAACCATACGGGAACCCGGATACATTTTCGGATGAAGAAGGGGAAGAAGAACCATGCCATTTTGATCACAGATAGGTTACGCTCGGTGATGACTGAAAAGGATGACGGGCGTTTCCTCTTGGACAAGGTTCCGGCCAACAGTACCCTGCGAAGGAAATTGAAAACGATACTGACTTATTTGGGATTGGACCCCAACCACAAATGGCACGATCTGCGCTCAACCTTTGCCAATCTGATCCGGGACCTGAGCGAAGATGAGTTTGGTGCATCAAAGGCATTGGGGCATTCCAAGCTGTCCACTACGCAGAATCACTATTTCAACAGCACCAATCCCCAAGCGGATAAAGCGGTGGCGGCCCTCGATAAGTTGGGCAAATCAACTCCCGACCTCCCCGATCCGGAAGACTTCATTTACGAATTGCGGTTGATGAAGATGCTGAATCCGGGAGTTCGACTTACTCCGAAGATGCAGGAGTGGCTGGCAAGTAGTGATGAGGGGGGAGAAAATGGAGAGGAAACCGTGGTTGTGCCGTTTGGACTGGCAAAATAGAGGGAGAATTCAAGGAAAACCGACCAAAGGGAGGGCTATTTCAGTGGCTTTCCCTTCATTTTTCAAGACCCTGCGCGACCCTTCCTGACCCTTCCTGACCTTTCAAGACCCTTCCTGATCCATCAAAACTGAGGTTGACTGAGAATGATGCCTCTTACTAAAATAAGTTCCCATGCTTTTTCTTATTCCTGATATAAGTTCACACACGCCCAAGGTGCAAATCCTTATTTCCAAAATAGGTTCACAGTTGTGGCAGCTGCATTCCTCAATCAATCAGAACGTATTCGGTCTCCCTCCTGAACCCGTCCTTTTTTCCACTCGTCCACCCAATACATGCGGGTCATATTGATGTATTCCAACAATCGCCATTGACCCGGCCAATTTTCCCTTGGGACACCTGAATACACGGCATCCATTTTCTCCTCCATATTGCTGTCGTCGGGCATTCTGTCCCTTAGCCAATCCGGGATTTCTTCGGCAGGTTCCCACATTATACCTTCTTGAGCCAGGCTTCGGGCTATTTTTTCCCGTTCCTCGTCCAGGCCAAAAGCCCTGTAAATTGAATTGTTGTCCCCGTTCATAGTCTTTTTACCTCGTCGATGAAACTTTTCCAGTTGAATCCCATTTGGGCCTGGGCCTTCTGCGACTCCTGCCGAATATGAAGCGCATTCAGAATGCTGGCCAAATTGGTGGTATTGGTCCGAAGACCGCGATCAAACCGAATATGGAGAAAACCCATCTTCCCGATGGTGGCCATTCGTTTGGCGGTCCAACCCAATCGTTCCAGTATAGGCAACTCAGCCCATTCGGAAAGGGGCCGGTATTCGTAGAGGTCGGAGTCGTCCAACTGGTCCAATATTTTCTCAATCATGCCCTGTTTTTGGAGTTGTTTGAATAGCCGAGGCAAAAATATTGAATTTTTTCTCAAAAAAGTTTCCTCTCTCATTTTAGCTCTCCCCAACCCTCTCAAAGCACTGAAAAGCGACCTGAATGAATCCAATCGCCGATTTTAGCCCCAAATCCATCCGACATTCTCTGTCAAGGTTTGACAGTCTTTGACAGACAAAGATTGACAGAGGCCGTCAAAGGCTGTCACTGTCAAACTAAGACTGCCACTGTTGCGAACTCTTTTTCTGAGCTTTGTCCCATAACCAAAAAGAACATGGGGCAAACCAAAACACGGACGATGAAGGAAGCGAACCGGATGACCAACGGACTGGACCTGTCGCTGATTTGTACCAAGATGGATGTCGCGGGCAATGCGAGCAAAACCGATGTGGTGGAAACGCAGGTTCTGATCAGAGAGTTGATCAAGGGATTGACCGAGGTGATCGCAGAACAGTTTGTCCGGCTGCATTCAGAGTTGCAGAAGAGCAATGGGACCGCTCCCGAGTATATCAACCTGGACGAGCTGCACGAACTCCTGAACGGCTCGATTGCGCGTCGGACGTTGACCTATATGTGCGCCGACGGCAGAGTTCCGGGCTTCAAGTTGGGACGGCGTTGGGTGGTGCCTACGAAAGATATGGATGAATGGATTCAGGAATTGATGGACAAGGACCGTTTTAACGGCTACCCAACATCTTGATCGTACATGGAAAGGCACTTGAAAGAGGGACTCAAAACGGCTAAATGCGGCCAAAAACGGCTCAAAACGGCTTGTTTTGGCGTGTATTGACACCTCGCCGTTTGAATTTCTCCTATCCTTTCCCCTAGCTTTGTTCCATACCAGTAGACAAATCCAAACAACCAAACCTCAGGCCGAATGGAAGTAAAAATTGACTTTCACCAGAGCTGGACTGCTGCCCGTCGTTTCATGGAGACCTACAATCTCCGCGAGGCCAAACAGGTGAAAAACGGCAAGCGAATACGCGACCTGAAAAAGGAACTGCGCAAGGAGCATTTCCAGTTGGTTCGGGTCATGCTGTTGCTCTATGCGAGACAGGCCGGGGAGTTCAATTTGGGAGAAACGGGAATGCCGACTTTCCAGACCTTCCACTCGTCCCTCGCCAAAGTCTTGGACTGCACCGTCGCCACGATCCGCAATTTGTCCGACCGATTGCTCGACGCTGGCGCGATCACGCGGCGGACCTTTACCGGACGCGCCCAGCTCTACGAATTCCATCCCCGCTTGGTCATGCTCTCCACCGATACGGCCTACCTGAATGGCGTGGGAGCCGATGACCTGGACGCCTCGACCTTACCCGATGCACCAGATTCTTTTCGACAGTCGAAAACTTTTGCCCCATTAGAAGAAAGAAAAAATAAAAAGAATAAAAGCAGTTGTGGACAACTGCCGGGGGATGGATGCCACACTTCCCCGATGAAGAGTCCCATTTTCAAACCGCAAAACACAGGAGCCGGAGAAGCGAATGAACCGGTGGGAGGTCCGGTTTCTGTTTTTGCGAATGGGGGGCAATGCGATGAGGGTTTTCCGTGCCAGGAGGGCGAATCGGGGGAAGACGGTGGCCCGACATTGAACCGGGGCGGCGCCGCGAAACCGCTTTTTGACGATCCAAAAGCGTTTCAGGACTACGGAACGCGGCTGTTGAGCCAGGTGGTTTGTTCGTTGTACCATCGGATTGAGTACCTTTCGGCGAGTCAACTCGTGCCGATCAAGCGATTTTTCATTGAAGAGTTCCGGGGGAAGCCCAAAGAGGAGTATCCGGCGATTTACTACCGTCTTTCCACCCGAATTCAGATTGCGTCGGAGTGGTTGGGACGCGATCCAAACCGCTACATCCCGATTCCGTCGCGGTATTTTGACCGGGGGAATCCGCATGGATTTGTGAAGACGGAGGAGTGGTTGGGCGATATGAAAGCATCAACGAAGAAGGCCAAGGAGTACCGGCAACGGTATTCTACCTTAATGAAGGCGTGGGGCGGGTTTATGCACACGGTCGGCGGTGCGGTGAGGGAGGGCGGCTTTTCGGGGTATATGCAGGGGAAGAGGGCGGTTGAGGGGAAGTACGGGAATCTGGCCGCGGCGTATGACTATGTGATGTTGTCGCTGGTGCAGGGGAATTGAATTTCAAACAAACCTATTAGAAATGAATGATTTCATAGAGAGAGACCCCAGCCTGGGAGGCTGGCCACGATTTGTTCACCCTGGTAGTGATGCAGAATAGCTTGGTTCGCTTCGAAGGGAAATGGATACAGGCACCGAAACTCCCTATTCCGACGGGCTCGCATCAACTGAACCTGACAAGGACCAAATTCGTCGGGGGATTATCCTCCTTCTGGAACGCAATGTTCCATTGCCGGGAGCCGAGGAGGGATTTGCCAGGTCACTGGCTCCAGCATTGAACCCCGCAGAAAGAACGAATGGCTTGAAAGCCATCCCCGACACCACACCAGCAGAGGAAGCCTTGATCCAACTCAGGGCCGTTTTCAGAATGGTCGAAGGATCGCTTTCTGATTTGGAAAAAGCCATCAGAGAGGGGACTCAAGTTGCCTTGGTCGTGAGGAGACCACCGTTGACCGCTGAGGATGGAGACGCCGTGGAAGCGGCAGTTGGGCATCTGGAAGCAGTGGGTAAGGAAATAAGAGAGAACATAGGGACCACAGTTTCTGAACCAGAACCACTTTCTTCACTGCCCCAACCCCATGTGGAATCTAAACCCACCTGGGGAAAGGCGATGTTGATTGGAGGTGCGGCTTTGGCCGTGATCGGAGGAGCCTGGGCAGCCCACCGGTACTGGATGCAGCGAAAGGCCGAACCGGAAATTTGGGACGAGGAAATTATTCCGATGGATTTTCAGAGGTGATTCTTCAAAGGGAGCATCACCTCTCATTCCTTTTGCCCTTTCCTACTCACTTCAAAACGGGGAGCTGTATGCTGAATTGATGGCCAGTGTTGGAACTGGGAAGTAGCCTTAGAATGAACAGTCAAAAAAGACGTAGCAAAGGACTTTTCAAACCAATTGAGCCCTCAATCTAGCCTTTACTCTTTCAAGAATTTCCCAGAGAAAGCCCCCTTCTCGGTTTTGATCCGTACATGGTACATTCCACTCGCCAGCCCCTCTAAATTCACCCGGTGCAATTGTTCTTGGGAGAGTATACACCTTCCATTCAGGTCGTAGATTTCAATCTGGTACTTTGTTTTTCCACCTTCATGGACGATGCTCAACCATTCGGTGGCGGGATTGGGGTATAACCGAAACTGAGGAGCGGCCTCGATCTCTGGAAATCCGACCAATTGGCCGCCACTGGTTGTTCTGAGGATGGTTCCTTGGTTTCCAACCACCCAGCCCAAGGAATCGTCCAGGAAGTAGATGCCCCGAAGAGAGATGTTATTCGGAAGACCAGCATTCAGGGTGATCCAATTGTCTCCCCCGTCACTGGACTTGAATACCTTCCCATACCAGCCACAGGCATAATAGGCATTGGGAGCATCTTGGGAAATATGGAAATCTAACAGTTGGGTGGTTGAAAGTGAATCAGGGAGGATCAAATCCGCCCACTGGCCTGCGCCGTCGGTTGTCTTCTGAAAATGTGCATTGTACCAGCCCCCTTTGAATCCCACTGAATCTGAAACAAAGGCCATTGCCTCCATCACTGTATTCACACCCGGCCAACCCGGAATGGTGTCCCAGGTCACTCCTCCATCGGTCGTCTTTAAGGTAGGAGAACTTCCCCCCGCCCCCATGTTGCATGCATAGCCAATGGTTTCACTTACAAAGCTGAGCAATCCCATATTTGAATTTGAAACTGCTACCAAGTCGGAAAATGAAGCCCCTTTGTCCGTGGACTTGATCAGTGCCGCAGGCTCACCGCTAATCAGGCAGGTGGTCGAATTCAGAATCTCAACATCATAGTAGTAGCTATTGCCATTGGGAACTTCTGACCAATTCAACCCCGCATCCTGGGTGATGAAAATATCCGATCCTACCGCGATCCCATTTAAGCCATCGAAAAATTTTACCTTCTTGAAGCTGATGGTATCGTTTTGCATGACCAAATTCCAGTTCAACCCGCCATCCAAGCTCCTCACAATCGTTCCGGAATCCCCCACGGCAATCCCAATGTTCGGGTTGATGAAACAAACATCGTACAGGTTTTGGACTGTGGATGAATTACAGGTCTGGAATTGTCCCCAAAGGCTTTGTTGAAGCACTATCCATCCCAACAGGGTGATTATCGTTTTCATGGACCTACGCATTTTCTATTTGAATATTGGGTTGAATTAGAGCCTTGGAGGCGATTGTCTCAAAGGAATATAGGAATTAAAAAGTTGACATTTTTTCATCTGGAAGACGTTTCAGGTCATATTTCCAGAGCTTTGATACATCTTTACCGTATATCGTTAGACACAAATATTTACTAAAACTCAACCCCCAAATGCAAAATTCGACTCCCTGACTGCGCTACCGGATTGACGCTTTTCCCAATGACAATTCCATCCATCGGTGCATGGTAGGTCTTCAAGGGGTCGCCAAAAACAGTTCTGAGGGTCCCAATGGATTGTCCCTTTTCAACCATCTCGCACAATCCAGGATTCACCATTAAGATTCCTCCGCCCTGGGTGAAAATCCAAAAGGAGCGCTTACAGATGACCACTGGATTTTCAGGTTCTTCTATTTCTCCTTGTTGCATTCCCAAATCGACAAGAAAATTGTGAATTCCAGTGAGACCGGACCGAATCATTCCCTTCTGGAAACGGTTGGGATCCCCCACTTCCAATGTGATGGCATGGATACCAAGGTCATCAGCCGCTCCTCTCAAAGTTCCGTCCCGGGGCGGATTGTGAACAATGATGTCTGCATTTTGAAGCAGAGCCATTCGTTTGGTCACCGGGTCCTTCATGTCCGCCCTGATATAGTAGGAGTTGATCCGGCCAGAACTAGCGGTATGCAAATCAATCAGATACTCAAACCGGTTGACGATTCTTTCCATGAGACGGAAGACGAAAACCTCGGAGTTGTTGCCATTTTCCCTGCCCGGCATGATGTGGTTGGGATCGATCCCGTCATTGAACTTGCGCTGTTCCAGGAGTAAACCAGGCACATTCACCACGAGAATTCCAACAATGGTTCCGGTAAGATCGTCGAGTTTAATCTCGGCGAAAAGCCGTTGGATTACGGGCAATCCATTCAATTCGTTTCCGTGAACGGCGGCTGTAATGCCCACCACCGGGCCAGCCTTTTGTCCCTTGGCCACAATCACCGGCACGGCGATCGGCATCCCGATTCCGTCAGTAGCAAGTTGGACCCAAAATTTCTGAATTGTTCCGGGCTCAACCTTCTCAAGGTCCAAATCCCGAAGAATAGGAAAGGAAATAGCATCCATCATGGACGTGGTTCTATGTTTTGTTGGATATAATCAATTAACAGGTCAACAGTTCTCTGGACTATGGGTTTTCCCGAAATCATCTCAGCGGGATAAATTCCATTTACACAGCTCGTATTCAGTTCAGAAAGCACCCGTTTTCCCGAATCATCTACCAAGGTATCAATCCCAAATAGTACGACACCGTTGGATTTGAGGTCCGGAGATACGCGGTTGACAATTTCCAATTCGTCCTCATCTGGTTCCGCTGGAACCGAACTGGCCCCCATTGAAACATTCGCTAACCATGAGCCTTCGGCGGGAATGCGAACCGCAGCAGAAACCACTTTTCCATTGGCAACGATGATTCGCTTGTCCCCTTGGTTCACGTTTTTGAGAAACTTGACCGCCAGATAGCCTTTTGACACTTCCTGCTCGATGACCGGCAATACTTCTGCCAGGGGCGTCTTTGAGTGGGCGATATAGGCACTATCACCATCAATTCGGATGATTCCCTTCCCACCAGAGTTGTTCAGGGGTTTGATGACAACCGGGAATTGAGATTTAAACTCTAGCACATCTTCAACGGATGTACACAACTGCATGGGAGGGCACAGGTCCGGAAAATTCAACAGATAGTCTTTGCTCCCAGTCGCCATGATTCCAGCGGGTTGATTGATGATTCTCCTTGCCGGGATCGTATTGGTGATTTGGTTGAAGAAATCCATCGAATTTACCCTTGGAAGGCGGAGCAGGACAACATCATAGTTAATGGGTTGAACTACAAGGTTGTCCCCCTTAAACGATGCTCCATTTTCATGGTGCTGAAATTCCTTTGTGACCCTTACAGCCCTCACAGAGCTATTGTGAGGCCGTTCAAAAAAATCCTTGTTACTGATCAGCCCCCGGCTCACAACGTCGATGTGAGCGCATTGTTCCCACTTACTCATCTGCCGGGCAATTGGGTAAATGGACTCCACCGGGGAATGAATCCGATGGTCAGTCAGAATGAGGATGCGATATTTTCGCCGGGGTTCCATTATGAAATCAGGATTTCTTCCAACAGAGCCGGGTCATTGTTCAGGGATTGGAACAACTTCTTCCTGAACTTCCCCTTTAAATTGAAGAGGTTTCGGGCCATTTTGTCAATGGCGATGGTGGACAATATCGTTTGGACATAACCCTCGATCATATCATCCAGACTTACCCCAATACGGTTAAAGTCCTTCCGGTCCATGAGCATCAGGCGATTGGTATCACTGTCCCAACCACCACCTTCTCTTTTGATCGACAAGTTGGTTCCCAGCATTCCCCATGAATCCAATCCTGCTTCAAGGTCATTGGTCAAGGGTAGCCGTGCCCGACGGGAATAAATCGACAATGGCCGAAATCCATCAGCAGTTCCACAGATCATCATTCGGAGATCGGCGGCATAGGTTTCCCCACGTCTGTTGGGAAGGGTTCCTACATGGTAATATTTCCCGCTTGCCGTCGTCGAACTCCAATTGTAGTTGCCAATCAAGCTCTGGACAATGAAGAGGTCATATTCAAATTCCATCTCCATAAAAGCAGCCAATTCTTGTTCATTGACAATGGTATAAACTCCCTGTCCAGCATTGCTATAAGGGTTTTTGACCACTGCCTGTCCGCCCATCTTGGATACCCAGAGGGGAACCTCATTTTGGGCTACATCCCAGATTGTTTCAGGAGTCCTAATTTTTAGTCCGGTTCCATCCAATTCGCCATTGAAAAAATCATACGCTTTGGACGCGATCATCTTATTCCTGCCTCCGGCCAGACAGGCGACCACAGGATTGTAAATAAAGGTCTTCTGATTGACCGGAAGTCTATTCCAGGGCTTCTGGGTCAGGTAGCGGAACACGGCCCTTAGAGGCTGCCAGTCTCCATTGGATTTCAAAAATTCCAACTGTCCTTCGTTGCAACGGACCCTCTGTCCAATTTCATCCTTGTAATAAGGAATCAGGTAGACTTGTTCATTGAATACATCGGCCATTGCTGCGGCATACCCTGATGCTTCCATCGGATTCTTGTCGTAAATCACCGCCAGTGCCCCTTTGGGTAAACGCCGTGATTTCAATGCCGCTTTGAAGGAATACTCCATTAGAGGACGGTAGCCGCCATACTCGTCGTGATCATTGACCACAGGCATAGACTTCTGTCCGGAGGGACAGGAGTTATTCTCGATGACCACCATTTGTCGCTTTCCGCCTTCCGTTGTCACATTGAAAAGGTCTGCCCCAGCCCATAGGAAGTATCTGGGCTTATAGGAGAGATATTCAAGGAGTTTTTCTTGGGAAATGGTGGGACGCAAATGGCAATAGCGATTTGCGATGCGCTCTTTGGTGAGGCTAAAGAAGAAACTGACCATCGGATGGATGGTCGCGTTCAACGCTTTGGGATACCAATGGTTTTCCGGCTCGAATTGGCCGGGTTGAACCGTGGTGATTTCTTTCATTCAGTTCAGTCATAAATAGGCGGGAAAGATAGAAGTATTTTTGTTTCTGGAGACACTTTTTTTGTCGAGAAAAAAACTATTTCCCCTCCATCCTTATACCAGCCCTGACACTCATTTATCCAATGATTATTAGGGGGAAATCCTTATACTTCGAAATGAGTACGAGAGCATTTCATCTGGCATTTCCAGTCAAGGATTTGGAAGCCACACGAGACTTTTACGTCGATGTTCTGGGCTGTAAAATTGGTCGTAGTGCGCCCTCTTGGGTTGATTTTGATATGTACGGCCATCAATTGAGTGCGCACCTTGCGCCCAATGAACCGACTTACGCTGACACCAACGTCATTGATGGGAAGCACGTCCCGGCGAGGCATTGGGGAGTCATCCTCCCGATGGAAGAATGGGAGCAGTTGGCTGCCAAGTTGAAAGGGCAAAGTGTCAAATTTATCATCGCCCCATATATACGGTTCAAGGATCAGGTGGGAGAACAAGCCACGATGTTTCTCCTTGACCCCAGTGGGAATGTCTTGGAGTTTAAAGCCTTCCGGGATGAAGGGGAGGTGTTTAGGAAAGCGGAGGGAAAGGCTTCTTCTTCCAAGCACGAATAGCAACAATTGTATAATAAAGAAGAAGCTGTCTCAAAAAAGGGGGGGCTTCTTTTTAAGTGTAGCCCCGATAGGGCAAGGGGCGAACTTGTTTTGGTCTTTCTTGGAGGAGTATCAAGACCAGATTGAGCTATTCGCGGAAGTCGAATGGAAACCAACTAATATCAGGATTAACTCTGAATCCATCCCCTTTCCTACTGGTAAATTTCAATTCCAAATTGCCTGTTGGTGTAACGTTTCCAAAGCATCTCATCAAGGGTCAATTTATTGTCGAAATCAATCCTAAGGGGTTGTAAATTGAGCATATTGAATGGTCAGCGAGCTGTTTTTCTCCTTGGGCGGAGGCCCAGTTTTTTCCGCAGAACTGCAAATGGGCTGAAAAAGCCCCACATCAATTGGAGCGGACCCAACAGCCCATAAAAACCGGGCTTTTCTTGAACAATTCCCAATTCGATAAAGTGCTGGTTCCAGGCTTCGTCCCTGGCGCAGTAATCTTCTTCCCATCGAGCTGTGATGTCCTGAGGTTCCTTCAACAAATAGTAATCGTGTTCTGGAGCATACTCCGGAACACGCCTCACCAAAAACGGATCGATTTTCGCATTCGGATAGCCAAGGCAACTGTGCAGAATGTTCAGGGTTAAATCCTGAATTTTCCGGGGTGCCTTTACCATTGGCTGGGGGTAGGAAATGGGGAATGATTTGAGAAAACGGTGAGTCAATTTGGGGTTGACGGTGTGGACAAATGAGGCCCAGGTTTTGAGGAAAAAGAAAGGCCCAAGGTGACTTCGAATGAAGGCAATGTTGCTCTGGCGGGCAAAATCCCGGACCTTACCAGCAGCTTCCGGGCGCCGAAAGGCAATAGCAACAAAGAAAACGGGAATCTCTCCTTTCCGAAAAGGATTCGGCAACCGAAACGCACACATCCCCTGAAAAGCCAACATTTTTTGTCCTTCGTAATACAAATAGAAGGTCGGCGCAACCTTTGAAATGTGCTTGCGCTGGATGTGGTCATTTGGAATCAATGGATTGTTGAGACGCGTAATCTCGTGCATTTGACGTAGTTGGCTCTCAGAGAGCGCATCGCTTTCGCAGATTACTGGTTTTAGCTTCATCTCGGTACCTGATTGATTGATGGGAAAACATGCCTTACAAAATGCAGAGCAAGTTTGTTGTCATCGCTTGCAAACTTCCAATTGGAATCACACACAATGATCAGTAATTGATTGGTTTTTTGAAAATCAAAAACGTAAGGGTCTTTCAGTACGGTACCATGATTTAGCGCAATTCGAACCTCTTTTCCACCAGGCCCCCTCTCAAGAAAAACCCCGGCCACGCCCATTCGAGCGCAGCCGGAACCAACCCGCCCAAGGCGGAAATCCAAAAATCCTTCGGTTATAACGTGTCGTTGTCTATTCTCTGTTGAGTGAGTCAGATTGCCACTGTTGGTAGCGGACCTGGCGCAGGGTATTGATGTCCTTGAGCGCCTGGACGGGATCGATTGCAATGCCCCGGCGCCGGTGAAAGGCGATCATATCGGGCACAGAGGTTTCATCGGGCCAGTCATCGAAAATTTCGGGAGGAATGTCCTCTCGCTTGTCGGGCCACCAAAGTGGGGGCGGCGCGTGGTTCCTCATTTCACGATCGTTGTTCATATTCAATGGATACACTTAATGGATATGCAGTTTCAGAAGCTCAAACAGACTTCCCAGATGGACCTTGCGCAGTCCATCGGCGGTCTTGGTGATGACCAACCGGCCCCGTTCGATATTATCCAGGTCGGCCTCGGTCAGTTGGGTATCGGGAAGCAAAGCATTGATCTCAGCGAGGCTGAGAAATTGGTTGAAGTGGATCGGAGGGTTAGGACTCATAGAAGGAACGGATTTGGGTAAATGGTTCGCCATAGCATCGTTGAGGCTCATTTAGCAGTTCGTATATGTTGTTCAGTCTCTTGTTCAGAAGGAAAAATAGGGCCGGTTCATGTTTCGTTTTGCTCATCATTACAAGCCCAGTGCCCTCCACATCCGCATCAGAACCAGCAAAACAGCTTCCCAGCCAAAGACCACGCTTGCGAATACGAGGGCTCCGCCGATAATCCCCACAACTGCGATCACATAGAGCAGAATCCGGGTTTCGCGTTGAATGCGGTTATTGTCCATAGTCGTTTTCATTGGGAGGGGTATCCAGTTTGAATGTCAGAACCTTCGATTGGTCGGATGTGGAGACCCAGGCCTGTCCATCGAACATTTTCAGGTAGGGGCCAATCAGGTCGGTGTCCAGGAACAAGCTCAGGCGGGCGAGGTAATCGGCGACCCAATGGGGCCGTTGGAGCCAGCTTCGAAACGTCGAAACAGGAACTCCGAGCATGGCCGCACAATCTGTATGAGTCGATCCCGCCGCGATGATTGCAGCGCGAACGGCTTTGCCGTCGTGGGGTTCGACCCAGAGACTCTTCGCCTGGAGTTCGCTGGCGAAGAGACGGTTGAGGAATTTATTGCCCTCCTTGCGGTCGGTGGGCGAAAGGATAAAGCTGTCGGTAAACCATGTCCCCGGTTCGGGATAGTTCTTGCGGATGCGGAACAGCAACAGCCTATTGTTCTGGATCGGGATCAGCCCGCCCGTCGTTTCCCATTGGTCTTCAAAATCCACCCAGCCCAATCCCCGTCTGATTTCATAGTGAAAAACCGTCGTCCTCGTTCCTTCGCCTTCTCTCCTGTGAAAAGCGCCTTGTCCCTTGGGACCAAGCTCAACCCGTCCCGGCTCCCCGTTCATTTCACTTGATATGATCTTCCATTTGCTCATCTCATTTCCTCCGAATCGTTAATCCTCCACTTCTGATTTCCTGTCCCGACCAATCCCGTAGGGTCCACCAGTACACGCCATCGGCCAGATTGCCTCCATCCCAGTAGCTCCCCAATGGAGCAATTCGCGCTACCTGTCCCCCGGTTCGATTGAAGACCAATAGTTCGTAGTCATTGGGATCAATGTCGCTTGTCCACCGTACCTCCCACGAATCATTTTGCCCGTCTCCATTGGGGGTGAAGACCTGGGGAATGAAAATCGGATCGTAGAGTGTTTCGAGCGGAACTGTGATCGTATCCCCGAGACATCCCTCGGCAGTTGGGACCAATTGAAGAGAATAAATGACCGGGGAGAGGCCGCCCTCGTGGAGGGAGACTCCGAGCGGAATGCTCGTATCTTCAGAAACTGGTGGCGTAATTCCGCTGTCAAGGACAGCATCCCCGGCCAGCAGACGCCACGAAACACTGGTGGCGTCCGGCTCAATCAACAAGGTAATCGTCTGCTTTCCTCCAGTAGAAACCTCACCCTCTGGCAGTTGAGCCGAGACCGAGGGGCGAGGATTGACCTGTATCCAGATCGAATCCGAAGCAGTACAGCCAAATGCGTTTTCAACTTCAGCCCGGAAGGAGGAGCTATTTTTTAGGGTGTCAACGGTGAAAAAAATGGCTCCCGAATCGGTGAGACTCCCATTTTGGAAGAAACGAAACGCCACACCGTCGGGAGCATGGATGCGCAATTGTAGGTCTTCGCCCTCGCAGAGGACAGTATCATTGGAGTGAAGTTCCACGTTTTGGGGAAGCGGGTGAATGGTGACCTCAGCGGTTTCCACCGCCTTGCAGATTCCGTCACTTACAAACACTACTTCATAGCCTCCCGGCTGGCTTTGGACGGGGTAGATGGTCCCCACCGAATCCAATACAATCCCCGAAGGCCCGGAGAACGCCCCACCCATAAACGAAAGTGGGTTCGATTGACAAGCAAGGGGCGTATCTCCGGTACATAGAACGGGATCTGAGTATGAAAAGAGAACCTCCGGGGCGTTGGATACAATCAACGTATCAGTTGGGTTGGTCGCACATATATTTTCAAGGTCGAAGGTGACGGCATAGCTGCCGGGAGGGGTTCGGGTGAGGTCCACCGAGCCGTTAGCGGGGTTGAAGAAAACAAGGCCCGGAGTTGCGAAATAGGCTCCTGAACTGTCGCCTGATAAAATGGGGATTGGGGCTACGCTGTCCACGCAGAAGGTATCCCGGTCAAAGGCAATGGTTGTGGTACTGTCAAAAGCCAGTACTGAAACGGTCTGGGTATAGGTGTCCTCGCAACTGCCCGAAAAGGTATAGGTAATTCGGTAGGTGCCGGGAACGGAATTTGCAAGATCGATTTCCCCCGATAACGAGTCCAGAACCAACCCAAAAGTGTCGGCGGAAAAGACTCCGCCGACGTTTTGGATCAGGGCCATCGGGTTGGGAGCCGTATGGCAGAAAACATTGCTCTGATAGTTAAACAGAACAGAAATCGAAGTTTCAATCTGGACAGTATCAAGAAGGGAATCGGGGCATAGGCCCGTCGTTGTGTACTGGATGATATGCTGGCCGGGGCCGCTATTTGCGAGGTCCAACCTGCCGTTGGGCTGGACGCTTGTACTGGGCGAAACAGCGCTGAATATGCCGCCTCCGGTCCCGGTGATCAGCGGAAGTGGATCGGGTGAATTGAGGCATAAGAGGGCGGGATCGTAGGCAAATCCCGCTGTGTCGGGATGTTTGACAGTGAGAAAGTCCACCGCCGTATCGGCGCAGTAGCCCGTCTGGACGTGACGGATCAGATAGGTATAGCCCGGAGCCAGTGAGTTTTGGACGAAGAGTTGGGGCAGGACTGTCGCAGTAATGAATTGATTTCCCTGAAATACTTCCAGATAGCCGAAGTCCGCCACGGTATCCAGCGGGATAATCGAATCGTCGCCACACACTAGGTCGGGAATGAAATCGAAGAAGGGATTCTTGGCTGTGTCCAGTCGCAGGTTCAACGCTGCATGGAAGGTATCAGGGCAAGGGCCGGGGGTGATATACTCGATTGAGTAGTGATCGGGTTGGCTTGAACCGGGGTAGATGACGCCATTCGAATCGAGTTGCAGGGTATTGGGAAGCGATACGAACGTCCCGCCGCTGGCTCCAAAGGTAAAGACCGGACCAACCGGCGCGTCGTCTTGGCAAAGTCGTTGGATACCGCCTGTACTGAAGATCGGATAATGGACCGAGGCAGTATCTCTAGGTAGTATCTGAATCGGAATCTTCGCCGTATCAAAGCAAGGGTCGTCAACGAAATACATCAATTCGTAATTCCCCGGTTGACTCGCGCCAAGGTTGATAACGCCCAACGAATCGTCCGCCAGAACCATTCCCCCAGAAGAAGCATAGAACTTCCCACCCTTGGGCCAAAGCAGAGAAGTGTCGACGGCCACCGTCCCAAGGGGACAGTGAACCGTCGACCAACCAACTAAACCAAGACTTGGAAGTTGCTTCCCCGCTATGCTCACGTGTAAGCTGGCAGTATCCGGGCACACCGGATGCCCCGATACCAATTGAATCTCCTGATTGGTGCCAATGGCCCCCGGATGCAAGGGGACCGAGCCATTTGCTTGGATCAACAGGCCCGGATTCCCACTTGCATTGATAAAGCTCCCCGGAGGCCGAAAATCGAACTTGAGCCTGGGCGAAGTATCGCCCAAACAAAAGAACGTCTCCTGGGGAATGGTGAATTTTGCGAAGCCGCCTGTCAGGCAAATCGTATCGCTGATCGCGGCGGGGACTATTCCAAAGAGTCCCGATGTATAGCGGATCAAAGTCAAATCCAGACAGGTATCCGCTTTGTATTCATCCGGCAATTGTACCGTAATCGTGTCGCTTTGTCCTCCCTGGGTTGCGTTCAGGGAGAGCGTCGTGCATTTGTTTCCCGTCAAAAATCCGCCCAACCATACCACCGTACTGTCCCACTGCTCCCCCGGAGCGTGCCGCACGAAGTACCGCCCCCCGATGGCCAGCGTCCCGCCCTTGCAGAAGGTCGAGTCGCTCAGGCTCCATGTGGAGTCCAGACTGCCCCCGCCGAAATGCTGGATTTCGGGCAAAAATTGGGCACAACAGTATGTATGGGCGTAAATCAACATTACACCGAGTAATAGCTTTTTGGGTTCCATACGTATTGTCTTTGATTGTGCTACCGACTGAAAGAACGAGGGAAGCCGGGGCGAACGACCAATAATGAAATGCCAACGCGTTCGCCCCTTTGCTTCAACCAACAAATTGGAGGTGGTGGCAACATCATTTTCGAAGTAGTAAAGACAGATTTTGGATATACAGGGCCACCACCCCATCAATTCAAAAAGACTCAAAAATTACCCTCTAATTCCGGGCAAAGCTCTCCCGTCAGGAACGTCGAAAAGGCGTTCCTGGACCTGATAATGGTCAAAAAGGAGATCCACAACCCTCTTTTGCATACCTCTCCAGGTCGTCCCAAAGGACAACAAGGTGGGGGAGCAAACCACTGCTACATCATCCGCTCCCCTCCGGTTTAGGTACTGATTCTAACAATGAGCGGACCGCAGCCCGATCATCCCTACAATCCTCCAAAGAACGAACACAATTCTCCTAAATTCTTTGTTTTTGCTACCCCTGACATTCGGCGTGCCGGTCAAATCAGGGCGGCGGCATTCTCATTGGTTTAATTTTCAGTTAGAGATGGACACTCGTCGCGTCTGCCGCCATTTGATTGCGTGGACAATATGGTGGTAGCTTCAATGGGATGAAAACCGTATTTTTTGTAATATTAACAACGAGAAATTAGGCGGAAGCCAAAACCTAGCCTGATTATCAAAGCCTTGCGTATGCGTGGAAACACATTTGCATGATTACCGAAGAACTCCACAATATCATCATTTCTCTGAATGAGGAGCAGAAATCCGCTTTTTCGGGCTGGATAAAGAGGAAATATCCCAAAGGGAACTTCCCTAAATATTATTTTCTCTACCAACGATTGGATAAGGAATCTCTTCCTGAAGAGGCAAAGTTGAGAGCAGGACTATTCAAGACCAAAAATGTCTTTTTCAACTACCGCAAAATCCTTCTTGAAAAACTTATTGAAGGATTGAGCAATGACGACAACAAAAGAAGTCCCCTTGAAAAAGTTCAAACAGCATTTGAGATCGGAGCCTTTGAAGCCGCACGGCATCTTTTTCAAGAAACGGTAGCTCTGGCAAGGACCAGCGAAGACCACTTCTTATCTAAGGGTTGTGCTGATTATAGGGACCAAATCGTTGATGATTTCAAATTTGATTTATGGAATTCTGACTCCAATATTGATTGGAATGACTTTCAAGAAGAAATTGATTCGACACAGGCTTTGATTCGATCCTATAAAAAGGCCAAATCTTCATTGCGACTTGACCTGGAACAAAGGGAAATGGCCGCTCTCGAAATACGAGCGGAGATTGATAAAATCAAGGATCGGAATAAGTTAGGATACTATTACAAGTCAAAAGCAGAATCAATAATCCTTCTTCTGGAGGGGAAACCAAGCCAATTCCATGTTATGCAGGACAGAATTGGGGATGAATTAGGCGACCTGAAAAATGTTTTGAGACCTGTTCAGTATGCAAAGGAATTATCCCATTCTGTGATTGCAAATCTAAGGTTGGAGAATTTCGAAAAGGCCAAAAAGCTATTTTTCCTCCTATCCTCTTTGACAAC
Organism: uncultured bacterium; assembly: GCA_963923035.1. Taxonomy (GTDB): domain Bacteria; phylum Bacteroidota; class Bacteroidia; order J057; family JADKCL01; genus CAWUKT01. The sequence continues at coordinate 77,860 of CAWUKT010000003.1, read as the reverse complement.
TCAGAATAAGGCTGAAGAGAATCAGAAAAGGCAGCTGTTGACATCAAGAGCAATTGACGCAGCGGTTGTGGGAATCGACGAATCCTTCGTGAAATCTTCATTTGAACTGCTCCAAGCCAACCAGAATCTTTATTTGGAAAGCCGCTACTCCTTCAAACTCTATATGTGCTGTTTGGCGGCGCTAAAGCAAAGAAATATTCTTTTTGCGAGAAGGGCTCTTCACGAATTATTGAAGAGGTCAAAATCGTTTTCGCCCCTCTTATCGTGGCAACCAGAAATTATGAGATTGATTCTGGCTTTTGAAGATGGAACAATTTGGGATGAATGGGAATACCTATATCCCTCTGTCAAAAGAGCCGTTTACAAGACTGATTCTGAATACCCTCGGTTTATTCTGAAATGCCTATCAAAGATTGTAAACGAAACACCTTCCTGGACAAACCATCAATTCGTAAAAGCCGCACAAGAACAGATAGCCTCTTCTCCAAATGGAAAGCGGCAAATTAAGTTTTTCGACTTCGAGATTTGGTATTTATCCTATATCACAGGTCAGAAAATGATTCAATGTGAGAGGAACCAACAAACTGATTCTGACACGATCAATGGATTGATGGACGCGATTTAAAGCTCATCTTCGATTACAATATCCAAGATTCCTCCGCCATTGGTACTTGCAACCCTGACCACATACCCGTCCGCCGTCTTCTCAATCTCCATTTCCCCCTCATAAAACGCCTCCCTCACCTCACAGCAAGACATTCCAGTTTGGCAAGAAACCGCCTCGACAATTTGGTCCAGCAAGCGCGGATCAATCTCCTGGGATTCGGTGGATTGCGGGGCAAGGAGGGAATGGTGAGCCTGTACGCTACCAGTGAAAGCTGCAAATGCAACCAACGCAACGAGTGTTCTAAATTTCATCTCTGTACGTGTTGTGGCCCGGAGGCCGTAACTGTTGAGCGCCGCGTCTCCACCGAACTGAACAAGGCCAATAGCAAACGCTTTCCCATTGGGAAGGCCCTGTAAATCGGTGTTTTCGCAGTACTGACTAAAAATTAAACCGCTGGTAATATAGCACTTTGGACCGTTTGCACCACTCCGCAATCACCGCCCTTTGCATTCGATGACACCGAAAAAAAAGTTTGAATGTCAGGATTCTAGCGTTCGGTTCGTCTTTCTTGAGGATCATGTACGGATAGCTTTTAGGTTCTTGGTGTTGACTGATTTTGGGAGTGACCCGGTTCAACCGTCCGATTTGGGCGTTCAGTTGAGATTGCCTACTATTGGTCAACACAATTCCCTTCTGTTGTCGATTTCCGGCCCTTTCTTCGTTTTTGCCCCCTGACCAATTCGAAGAGAAAAACGCCTTCGTAGACATCCGGTATTTCCGACGATCCTGCATCCGGGGTGTACCTCTGGAATCCTCCATTCCCAACCAGCGGCAAACCAGTGTTGATTAAGCGACTCCTAAAGAGTCGCCAACCCAAAAAGCAGAGCAATGAAAGGATATGCTGCGGTCCAACGGACCGGGATGGAAAGGCTATGCCTGTATGAAACGTGGAAAGAGACTCCCCACGCAGCAGGAAATCAAACTCTTTGAACGACTGACCGAACCACAGCCCAGAAAGATTTTCATTCAAAACATTATTACCCATGAAAAGCCTAGTTCAAACACGAGAAAATTCAAATTCCGGCCTTGATCGGAGTATGCGTCACCAGCAGCCAGGGCGATCAATGGCCCCGCCCTCAACCGACCTGACCGCCGGGAGCGGACTGATCAAAAGCACCGTGGGCCGGGGTGGAGACATCCGCCCCGAAGACTTACAGGTATTGGGCAAATTTCTGCACCAGCATGGAGCCCCCGCCGCCTTGGTTATCCAGATCGTCAACCCTTTGGTCAACGGTCCTCTGATTGAACGCTACCAGAGGGAAGTCCTGGGATTTTCCCGGCCTGACGGGCGGATTGATCCGGGAGGCAAAACACTTGGTGCCATTCGGGAATTGCAGGGAAAGGAAATTGTTGCGGGGTGGTTCACAAAGAAAGGGATTGGAAAAAAGGAGGCTGAAAAGAAACTCACTGAAAAAAGCCATCTGAAAGCTCCCGCCAGCAATAGCACCTGGAGCATTCCCAAAGCCGTGGCCGCCCTCAACGGAAATGCCCATGCAAAATCCACTGGCTACTGCGCCCGATACGTCCGCAAGGCCATTAACGCGGGGGGAATCAAGACCCCAGGCAACCCCGTTTCTGCCTATCTTTACAAAGGCTATCTGGAGCAATTCGGCTTTGTGCAGGTAGCCCCTGGAAGCTACCAGGAAGGCGACATTGCCGTAATCTCGAATTTTCCCGGCCACCGTCACGGACATATCCAGATGTTCAACGGCAGCCAGTGGGTTTCCGATTTCCACCAGCGCGATTTCTGGCCCGGAAGCGCCTACCGCAGCACCCAGCCCTCTTTTGTCATTTACCGAATGCCTTGACCACTATGAAAAACTCAATTTTCTCATTGATCATTTTAACCAGCCTCTCTCTGACGGTATCCTGCTCTTCGTCTACCAACTCCTCCGCCCAAGAGGCCGTTCGGGAGTTCTATGTCCAGTACATCAAAGCCGCCAGCCAGTTTCCTCCAGACATGGCCCAGCTGGACGCCTTGATCGCGGCCCATTGCACCGAGGACTTTCGGGAGCGGTTGCAAAACTCCGAACCAGACGCCGATCCCATTCTGGACTTGCAGGATGTGGACAAGAAGATAGCCTCAACGCTTCAGGTGACGCCCAGTGATGGTGATTCCGAGGTGTTTCAAGTGTGCATGGACTTGGGGGCTGGGCAGGGTAAGCATTGTGTGCAGGTTAAGGTAGAAGAGGTGGACGGGGAGTGGAAAATTGCTGATGTGATCCATTGAGAGAGACGAGCATTTAGATCGGTCCTTCTTCTGAATCATTCCCTTTTGAAACGCCTTCTCTGTTGACTGAAAAAAGAACTCTATTCGGAAGTCGTCATCATCCTCAAACTCCACACATATATTGAAGGAGAACTTTTGGCTTTATCCCCACTCAACTCAGACTGGTAATTGGATTGCTTGGGGCCAGAAGAATAACTCCTGAACTAGCTCTGACAAATAAGATGGATGAGATGGTGGGGGGATAGATAGAAGAAGGGCCAAATGCTTAGGAAATGGTGGGGGCCCTTGGGGGGAGATCCGTCAAGCGAGTTTGTCTGGAGTAGAATGCAGCCTGTCCAATCCAGCAAACAGTTCCCAAAAATGTAAAGCCATGCCAGTTTTTCGGGAATTGTGCTTTTCCACACTTAGAATTAAGCTAGAGAGAATTGAAATCGGATATGTAAGGCGCTCAAAAACAAGCAACTACCATGTGTCGCCTTACCTACGAGCCAGGACCTCCTAGGAATATTTGGAGATTGTTTTTTATCCAGCCCAATCCTTCTGTCTGGGAGCTATTTCGCAGAATATTCCGCGCGGCCGGATTTGGGGCTGGAAAGAGCAGGATGGAGACCATTCCGGGACAAGGACTATTTCCGTTGCGAAAGGTCCGTCTCAAACTCTGTTTTTCCCTCTAACCACCAAGCCAACATGTCCTGAAAGACGTGTTCGAAGTGGTAGGCATTGTAATTGGGTTGGCCATTTTCCCCCACCTCAAAGAAGCTGTGGTCGCCGTGGGCGTAGGGCACAAAAGTGAGGTTTTCCTTGCCGGCCCGGATGAATTCGTAAGGGATGGCCAGCATGCCCTCCGTCTTGACATCGGCGGTGCCGTAGGCTGCCCAGATCGGACGCTCCAATTCGAATAGCTCCCCGATCATGTTCAGGGAATTGGTGAAGGTCGTGAAATGGGGATCGGGCAGGTCCTGGCCGCCTTCCGGGTCCTGAATGATCTCCTTCCAATAGGCCAATTGATCCATGACGGCCCGGTCTGGGCGCTCTTTTGACTGGGCGCTGAGCCGTAGCATTTCGTAGAACCGTCCCGTCGGCTCGCAACTCATATAGCCGAGATGGGTGGCAATGGAGGTATTGCGCATGACCATGGTGGCGACACGGGCCCCGGCCGAGTGCCCGGAAACCAACATTGGTTCTTCCGCGACCCAGGGACTCTGGGCGACGGTTTCGATGGCGATCAGGTTCAGTTCGGTCATGTATTCCAGGTGGTTGCGGTCCAGATAGGCGCGTGGAGGCTTGCCCGTGGAGGGATCGATGAACAACTGTTGCTCGTTCAGTTGGCTGGCTTCGGCCACGAGGGGGATGCCCGGCTTGGAGACCACGAGGATATGGCAGCGCTGGGCATAGTTGGGGAAACTGAAGGGCAGGGTGGAATAGGTATCGGCACCTTGGCTGATGAAGAGGGGATAGGGCAATGATCCCGTGCAGTACAGCATCAGGGGCAATTGCTGGGTGGTATCCCCGAAGAGGGCGTAGTCCACCACCAGGTCCTCCATGTCCACCTGGCCAAAGTGGACGTTTTTCATGGAAGGGTACTGGGCAAACAGGAGGGAACTCCATCCCAGCAGGACGGTCATCAGAAGGTATCGCATAGGGGAATTTAGGGATTTTCTGGCTGGGAAAGAGGCATTTTAGGATTCCACCCTATACATCTACCTTCTTCACTTCCTGTCGGAATTTTTTGCCCCCGGCCTCCACCTGAACGGTATATGTACCCGGATCAAAATCAGCAATGTCCAGGGCCCCGTACTGCAATCCTGCCGATAGATTCAGCCAATTGTGGCGAATCTGACATTCACCCCCCGGATCCAGCAGTTCGAGGGTGATTTCGATGGGGGAATGCAAAAAATACTCGAAGACAATGCGGTCCTGGATGGGACTGCTGTAGGCCCCCAAAACGATGAATGGAGGGGCGCCTTCGGCCTCTTGCCCATTCGGCAATTGAGGGGCCATCTCCGGGGCCGGAGCTGGAAGTTGCTTCCGCGGTGGGTTGGGGCCCACCGCGGGGAGCAAATGGCGGTCTCCCGGACAGACTTGCCAGGAGGTCCCCCAGGTTACGAAGTCATTGCGGGAGAGGATATCGTCGGTAAAGAAATAATCGGCCTGGACACGGTGGGGCTGCACGTCCAGCACGACATAGCCGTGCTGGGTCAGGTCCACATAGCGGCAATGCGGATTTTCAAATTGGGCCACGGCTTCCCCAAACCAGTAGTTTCCCCCCGGTGAGGTCACACTTGGGGTCACAAACTCAACGCCGTAAGAAGCATAGCCAGTTTGGGCGGGATCATGGGGCAGGTCGTTGGCCCAGGAAGAATGGAAATCCCCGGTCAGCACCACGAAATTGCGTTCCGGATGGGCGGCCATGGTGCGGTACATGCGTTCCCGCTCAGCGGGGTAGCCATCCCACTGGTCGGTATTGAGGGGCAGTCCGGCAATTTCCAGCGGGGCCAGCATGACCTGCTGACCGATGAGGCTCCAGGCTGGTGCCAGGCTATCCGCCAATTCCCCCTCGATCCATTTCCATTGCTCTTCACTCATCAATCGCCGGCAGGTATCCGCCAGCGCCGGATCAGTCGCTCCCAATTGGGCATCGCGTCCCTCCAGGCGGGTGTCCAGCATGACCCATTCGGCCAGTGGACCCCAATCCATGATCCGGTAAATCCGCTCCGGCCGGTTGGGTTCCGGCAAGCGTACCGGTAACCATTCCAGAAAGGCCCGGGTAGCTGCTTGCTTGCGGTTCTCCCAGTTTCCGTCCCCAGCAGTATGGTTGGCCGCTCCTCCCATCCAGGCGTCGTCAGCGGTCTCGTGATCGTCCCAGATGATGATCCACGGATACTGTTGGTGGGCCCGGATCAAATCGGGGTCCAGGTGGTATTGCGAATAGCGGAGGCGGTAATTGTCGAGGGTAATGAGGTCGGTGGTCGGCGTATGTTCCCGGTGAATACCGGCCTGGTAACCGTAGCCGCCCAGTTCGTACTCGTAGATATAATCGCCCAGGTGGACGATGGCGTCGAGGTCGTTGCGGTTCGCCAATTGGCGGTAGGCGTTGAAGTAGCCGGACTGGAAATTGGAGCAGGAGACCACGCCAAAGCGTAACTGGTCCACCGCATCGGTGGGAGTCGTCCGGGTCCGGCCGACCATAGAGTAGCGGCCCAAGGCCCGGAAGCGGAAGTAGTACCATTGATCGGGTTGGAGGTTTGTTACATCGACCTTGACGGTATAGTCACGGGACTCATCTGTCCGAAAATGTCCCCGGCGAAGGGTGGTTGTGAAGCCAGGGTCCAGGGCCATTTCCCATTGGACGGGAACCGGGCCGGCGCTGTCGGGGGTCACCCGGGTCCAGAGGATGACCCGGTCGGAGAGGGGATCTCCCGAAGCGACACCGTGGTAAAATGGTGCGCGGTCGGCAGCCAGATCAATCCGGGTGGTGGCGGCTTCAATCGGAAGGGTGAGGGAGAGGGTGACCGACCGGTACAGGTGGCCCAGGCAGAGCAGGATGGCAAGGAGAAACCAAGTGTATTTGGCCATCTCGGCAACAGGTGAGTTAGGTTCTCACAAAGTTACCGTTCCCCTTTCTGCGGAGGGTTGTCGTTGGATGAAACTAAGGTGACGAAGGGGTAAAATTTTGGCCGGCAGGGTTACGAAAAGGGTTCCTGGCCGGCCAAAATCGGAGATGTTCAGAGGCTGCTGCCGAGGAGCACGATGTGGTCCCGGTCCTCAATGCCCTTGAGCATGTTCCGGGTATCGACCACGGCGCGGCTGTGGGTGGCGATTTGCTGGGCGTCAAAGAGGTCGTGGTTGGTGACGACGACGACACAGTTGTAGCTGGCCAGCATTTCATCGCTGACCGGGACGGACGGGTAGGTTACGCCGCCGGCCCGGTAGGAATCGACCCAAGGGTCGGTGATGTCGATGTGGCCCACGCCCATTTCCACGAGGTGCTCGATGATGGGCTCGCTGGGGCTGTGGCGGGTATCCTTGACATTCGGCTTGAAGGCCGCGCCGAGGATCAGGACCTTGCTGTCCTTGAGGGCAATCGGTTGCTCGGCAATGGCCCGGATCACCTTGGTGGCCACATGGTACGGCATGGACTCATTCGTATTGGCCGAGAGGGTGATGAAGCGGGTCTCGAAATCGTAGGCCCGCGCCAGCCAACTCAGGTAATACGGGTCGATCGGGATGCAGTGCCCGCCGATGCCCGGTCCGGGGGTGAACTTCATGAAGCCAAAGGGCTTCGTAGAGGCCGCCTCGATGACTTCCCACATGTCGATGCCGTCCATCCGCTCACACAACAGGGCCAGCTCATTTACGAGGGCGATGTTGACACTGCGGAAGATGTTTTCCAGCAACTTCTCCAACTCGGCAATCTTGCAGTTGGTCACCATGTAGACGTTGTCGATGATCTCGTGGTTGGCGAGCGAAGCCAGGAAGGTACTTTCTTCGCCCACACCGCCGACCACGATGGGGGTATTGCCGGTGTGGAAGACCTTGTTCCCTGGATCGACGCGCTCGGGGGAGAAGGCCAGGAAATAATCGGTTCCGGTCTTCAGGCCGCTCTTCTCGAGGATCGGAAGGAGGTATTCTTCCGTCGTTCCGGGAAAGGTTGTGCTCTTCAGAATGACCAATTGGCCGGGCTGAAGGTGCTGGCTGACGGCTTCACCGGAGGAGAGGATATAGCTGAGGTCCGGGTCTTTGTTTTCGTTGAAGGGAGTCGGAACCGCAATGAAGATGACGTGGGTATCTTTGAGCGCGGAAAAATCAGTGGTGGCGCGCAGGGTGCCATTTCCGGACACTTCGGCAATCTCGCTGTCGCTCAGGTCTTCGTTGTAATTTTCCCCCCGGTTCAGCAGGTCTACTTTTTCTGCCGACACATCTACCCCAATTACTGAGAATCCTTTTTTCGCGTACTCCAGTGCAATGGGAAGCCCGACGTACCCCAATCCTACTACTCCAATCACCGCACTTCCATCCTTGATTTTACTTTCCAAACCGCGGGCCTGGCTTCCCAGCTCCATCGGCATATCAACACTAAAGGTCTTCATTAATTCCGATTCAAAATGTGAGTGGCAAATATATAAAAACCCCCTGTCAAAATCCGAATGTCAAGGCCCCTGTCAAACATGAGAGTTTCCCCGGTTCCGAAAGCCCCCCTGAGCCCCTCCTTTCGTCTTTTTCACTCCGCAATTGAGCGGGCAGATTGGCCTTGTGGGACCGAATTGGTACCTTTCGGCATGGCACTGATCAAAACCCTGAAGGGAATCACCCCCAAGATTGCCGAGGATGTATTCCTCGCCGAAAATGCAACGGTCATCGGAGATGTCGAAATCGGAGCGGGCTCCAGCATCTGGTACCAGGCGGTCCTGCGGGGCGATGTCCACTCGATCCGGATCGGCCAACGGACGAATATCCAGGACCTGGCCATGGTCCATTGCACCTACGAATACAGCCCTACGGTCGTCGGGGATGATGTAACGGTTGGACACGGTGCGGTGGTCCACGGTTGTGAAGTCAAGGACCGCTGTCTGATCGGGATGAATGCGGTGATTCTGGACAAGGCCGTGGTGGGCCCGGACACGGTGGTCGCTGCGGGTGCGGTGGTATTGGAAGGAATGGTGCTGGAATCCGGCTACCTCTACGGAGGTGTCCCGGCGAAGAAATTGAAGGCCCTCAGTCCGGCCCAATTGGAAGGCTTGAAGAAAAGTGCGGCCGCTTATCAGATGTATTCAGAGTGGTATTCGGAAGAACAAAACGCCTGAAACAACTCTCTTTCCCCACTTATTGCCGTACCAGCGTCCGCCATTCCCGGTGGGAGGCACCGCTGATTTCCACCCGGTAGATGCCCCGCGCCCAATCGGCCACGGACCAATTCAGCTGGGTTTGTCCACTCTGCACGGCTGCATTTTCCCGCATCATTTCCCGTCCCAAGCCGTCGTAAACGCGGATTTCCACGTCTTCGTCTTGCCAGCCGTTCACTTCCAGGGCCACCCCGTCGGTGGCGGGCTGGGGATACAATTGGATCTGGGCATCAGCGGCCAAATCGGTCCCGACCACAGCAAATGAAATGAGCTGGCAATCCACGCCGTCGCCGCAGACATCAAAGACGCGGAGGCAGACGTTGAAGGGACCGGGAGAAAGAAACAGGTGGGTGGGATTCTGCAAATTCGAGGTGGTGCCGTCGTCGAAGTCCCATTCCCAGGCGGAAATCCCCGCATTGGAGCTGCTCAGGTCGGTGAAGTCGACAAAGGGTCCGCTGGCGGTATAGGTAAATGCCGGGGAGGGAGCCGGACAGGTAATGGTGATCACCTGGCAGGTGCTGTCGACGGTGCAGCTGTCCTCGATGGTTTGGCAAACGGTATAGGTGCCCGGTTGGGCGTAGGTATGGCTCGGGTTGGGTTGGGAGGAAAACGAACCGTCCCCGAAGCTCCAGGTAACGGTATGGCCGCCCTGGCTGAGGTCGGTGAAGTTGGCCTGGAGTTGGTTGGTGGAAATGGAAAAATCGGATTCGACGGGAACGGGCCAGGTCAGGGTGAGCTGGTCCTGTCCGGTACAGCCGCTCTCCTGCACCGTCCAGCTGAGCTGGTAACTGCCGGGGGCCGGGAGGACGATTCCGCTGTTGGGATCGGTGGAGTCCGATACGGTGACGCCCGCCGGGGCGCTCCAGTTCCCGAATCCGGGTCCGGGCGAGGAGCCACCCAAGGTGGTGCTGCCCTGGCAGACCACCAGGTCCGGGCCCGCATCCACGAATCCCGCGTGGCTGGCGTACACTTCGATGGTATCGGCATCGGCACAATTGCCCTGGGAGACCACCCAGGCCAAGAGGTTGGCGCCGGGCGAGAGCCCGGCCACGAGGGTGCTGGCCGAGGTCGTATCGGCAAAGGTGCCGCTGCCCGCGACGACCTGCCACTGGCCGCTGCCACTGGTCAGGACATTGGCAGCCAATTGGGCGGGAGAGGCGCAGACCACCTGGTCTGCCCCCGCCTGGGCGACGGGCGCGGGGCCGAGCAGGCCCACAGAGAAGGAGTCGACGACTTCGCAGCCCAGGGAATCCGTGATGGTCACGGTATAGGTTCCCTGGCTCAATCCATTGAGGTTAGGAAGGCCGTCACCGGTGGACCACAGGTAGGTATAGGGCGGTTGGCCGCCATTGACGGACAGGTCGATGGCGCCGTCAGCATTGTTCGGACAACTTTCGGGGGTAACGACTGCCGTGACATTCAGACAGGCAGGATAGGGACTGGCCTCCAAAGCGGAATAGGAGAATCCGGTAAGCAGTAGCAAGCCTCGGAGAAGAACTTTGAGCACTCGGTATTCAATAATTAGCGAATGGCTAAAATACAGAAAAAATGATTGGGACCGGATACCGCATTGGAATGAATTGATTGGGAGGGGCGTTGGGGGGCATTTTCCGGTCTCTTTCCCCTTCTCTCACAATTCCTGCTTTCTCCCCTTCGTTCTACCCCTGAATAACCTGAGTTTTTGATTACTTTTGTTCCACTTCATGCAACGCCTGAACCATATCTTCCTTGTCATCGTCCTGTTCGCGCTGGGCTGTGCCCGGACGCAACGGGAAAAAGAATTCCTGAACCCCCGTACGGATGTACCCCTGCGGGAGGCGTACAATGTGCGCTTTGTGTTCTCGGAGGAAGCGGTCATCAAGGCGACGCTGGAAGCTCCGCACGCGATTGAGCGGGAGATTCGGTCCATCGATGACAATGGCAAGGAGAAGGTGGAATCGGTGCAGGAGTTTGATCGGGGAGTGAAAATGACCTTCTACGACGACGAAGGGAATTTCAAGAGTACCCTGACGGCGGATTCGGCGTGGTTCCCGGGCGATTTCAAGCGGGCGGAATTTGTGGGGAAACCGGTGACGATTGAAGACGTCAGTGGCCGGGTGATGACGTCGTTGAAGTTATATTGGAACAAGGACAGCGAGGAAATCTGGGCGCCGTATCACCGGTATCCACCGGTGCGCAAGTACAAGGTCGACCGCCAATTGCTGGAAGGCAATGCGCCCGACGCGGTCAAGGAAGTCTTTGACAAGAACTTCTCCGAGAAAGCCGATACCGCTGTGGTGCGCGAGATCCGCCACCTGGCCGACTCGGTCATGGCCATTCCCGAGAAGACGCCCGGTGACATCGTCCTCTTCGATTATTTCGCGAGCGTCCTCGATACCACCGTTTTGCCCGCCACCATCAACCGCGTCCACGTCGAGACCGAAAACGACAATATCTACGCCGACAGCCTCTGGGCCAAAATGGACTTTTCCGCCTACAACTTCTTGTATCCCCGCGGTTCTGTCAAAATGGAAGAAGGATTTTAATGCGCTACTTTGAATATACCTACCTCGCCGTGTCTATCGGCCTGATCGTCTTCCTGACGTTTTGGTACGATGAGATGGAGAACTCCAATCGGCTTGCGTTAATCATCGGAATAGTCATATCTTCCTTTATGTTCTCGTTCCGTCGGCAGCAGCGTCGGAAGTTGGAAGAAGCGGAGCGACGGGAAATCGAGCAACTGGAAGAAGAAGTCAACGACGATGGAGCTTAATGCCTGGGACCTGGTTTGGCTGGTCGTGATGCTGGCCCTCTCTGCCCTCTTTTCGGGCATCGAAATGGCATTTGTCTCTACCAACCGCCTCAAAATCGAGCTCAAAAGTGCTCAGGGGGATCCCGTCGGGCAGCAATTGTCCTTCTTCGTCAAGAAGACGCCCCGGGTCATCACCACCATCCTCGTTGGCAATAACCTCGCCCTGGTCCTGTATGGTATTTTCATTGCCAAGGTCCTCAATTACCTCCTGATTACCCTCGATGTCCTGGATCCGGCCACGAGTCCCTTCACGGCGCTCACGATCCAGACCATCGTTTCCACCCTGGTCATCCTCTTTTTCGGCGAATACCTCCCCAAAGCATTTTTCCGCCTGAAGGCCGAGCAGATCATGTTCTCCAAGATCACCCCGTCGGTCCTGCGGTTTTTCTACTACCTCTTCGGTCCCTTCGTCCTCGCGATCAACCGCCTGTCCCGCTTTCTGTTGCTGCGGGTCTTCCGGTTGAAGTACGAAGAGGAAGAATTGGTCTTTGGGAAGGAAGACCTCAACCTGTACGTGCGGGAAACGGTCGCGGCCATCAACCAGGACTCGGAAGGTATCGAGATCGACCGGGAGATGTTCGAGAACGCGATGGAGTTCAATGAGACGAAGGTGCGGGAATTCATGGTGCCGCGGACGGAGCTCCATGCCTTGCAAATGGACTGTACCATCGATCAGCTGATCGATGAATTCATCGATACGGGGCATTCGAAGATCCTGATCTACCAGGAAAACCTGGACATGGTGATCGGTTTTGTGCATTCTTCCAGCCTCTTCCAACAGCCGAAAGAAATCGGGGAGGTGCTCCAACCGATCATGACGGTGCCGGAGACCATGTCGGCGGATGTTTTGTGGACGGAGTTCACCAATAACCGCAAGACCATCGCCCTGGTGGTCGATGAATTTGGCGGAACGGCCGGTCTCGTGACGATTGAGGACCTGGTGGAGGAAGTGTTCGGAGAAATTGAGGACGAGTACGACGAGCCGGAAGAGGAGGAATTACTGGCCAAGCGGATCGACGAGAATACATGGCTGCTGAGCGCCCGGCACGAGGTCGATGACCTGAACGAAGAGTACCACCTGGGCCTGCCGGAGGGCGATTATACGACCCTGGGCGGGCTGGTGATCGCCCTGGCCGAGGACATTCCCGATACGAAGGCGGTGATTGAAGGCGAAGGCTTCCGCTTTCTGGTGGTGGACGCGTCCGACAACAAGATCATCACGCTCCAGGTCGAGAAGCTACATCACTCCTGATGGGCTTGCAAGTCCTGCATCCGCAGGATGTATTTTCCCAACACATCGAATTCCAGATTGACCGCATCGCCGACCTTGAGGTGGTGGAAATTGGTATGGTCGAAGGTATAGGGGATGATGGTGACGGAAAATGAATCCCGGCCGGCGTCCACGACGGTCAGGCTGACCCCGTTGATGGTGATGGAGCCCTTGTCGACGAGCAGGCTGGCGTAGCGGTCGGGAAAGGCAAACCGGTACATCCAGGAGCCGTCCCGCGTCTCGATCTCCGTGACGCGCCCCACCGTATCCACGTGGCCTTGCACAAAGTGTCCGTCGAGCCGTTGGCCGGCCTTCAGGCAACGTTCTACATTGATCGGGTCTCCTACGTTCAGTTCGCCCAAGCTCGTCTTCTCCAGCGTCTCCTGGACCGCGTCCATTTCGTACTCCTTGTTCCCCTCGGCATCCTCAAACACCTTGGTCACGGTCAGGCACACCCCGTTGTGGGCGATGCTCTGGTCCACTTTGATCGGCTCCTCATCGAGGGCGACCCGGAAGCGAAAGGTCCGGTTGGTGCCTTCGTCCCGGATGGAGACCACTTTGCCGACTGATTCAATGATTCCTGTGAACATATTGTTGGTGTATTTGATGGTAAGACCCACGGACTGCAAATATGTTTAAAATGGGAGGGGGGACAAAGAAAAAGCCGCCCTCAGGGCGGCTTCAGATGGTATTTTGTGGGCCAGCTCAGTGGCTGATTTCGCTCGTGTTTTTGGCTTCCAGGTTGAACAGGTCGCGGAGGACTTCGGCCAATGCTTCCTCTTCGCCGCGCTGACAGGCGGCCTTGAGCTGGAGGACCGGCAACTTGATGATCTTGTTGACCATGCTGCGGGTGACCTTGTCGACGAGGGCCGACTCTTCTGCGTCCGCATTCTTGAGGTAGCGGGCCAGCTCTTCCTTCCGGATGTCCTCGAGGGCTTCCTTGAAGCGCTGGATCACCGGAGAGATGGTGAGTTCCTTGCGCCAGCCGATGAAGCCGGCCATTTCGCCCTCGATGATGGCTTCCACTTCGGGGATGGCCGCGACGCGCTTGGCGACGGTGGCATCGGTCCGGGAGCGGATGTCGTCGATGTCGTAGACGATGACGCCGGGGATTTCTTCCATGCTCGGTTCGACAGTGCGCGGAACGCAGAGGTCAATGAAGAACTTCTGCTGGAACTTGGCGAGGTCGTCGAGGTGAGATTTGAGGAAGATGGGCTGGTCGACGCTGACCGCGGAAACGATCAGGTGGTAGTTGGGGAGGGCGTCGTGGATGTCCTCGAAGGGAAGGACCTGGGCTCCGGTTTCGGTGGCAAGGGCCTGGGCCTTGGCGAGGGTCCGGTTGGAGATGGTCAGTTCCGGGAAGGAATCGGCCAATCCCCGGGCGACGTCGCGTCCCATTTCTCCGAGTCCTACGACGAGGACGCGGGGGGTATGGTGCATCTGGAGGAGTTCGCGGGCGAGCTCACAGGCGGCATAGCTGACGCTGGCGGCACCGTCCCGGTAGGCGGTCTCCTGCTGGACACGCTTGTTGGCGTGGAAGATGGTATGGAGCAACCGGTGCATGAAGGGACCGGCCAATTTCATTTCGACTGCGGTGGCGTAGGCCCGCTTGACCTGGTTCGAGATCTGGAGGTCACCGATGACCTGCGATTGCAGGCCCATGGAGACGGAGAAGAGGTGGCGAACCGCTTCGCCCTCGTCGTTGATGACTTCAAAGTGCCGCTCGAATTGGAAGGGATCGCGGAGGCCTTTTTCGAGGCAGATCAACCGAAGGATCTCGGTGAAGCGATCGCGGGGAGATGAATAGTAAATCTCGGTCCGGTTGCAGGTGGAGAGGACGAGGACTTCCTCGACTTCCAGCACTTCCCGGATGCTGTTGGAGAGTCGAACGCATCCTTCCTGGTTGAGGTACATCCGCTCACGCACCGCCACCGGAGCTTTCCGGTGAGATAAACTAATGACTCTGAAAATTTCTTGCATCATTCGACACGAAAACCGTGTTTTTACCGAAGCTCTCCCCAAACAAGTGTAGCCCACTTTAGGTATGGAGAGACCCCCAAAACTAATTACAAAACTTTACAATTCGAATATTGATGAAAAACCCTTGCGTACATAATATACTGACATTTCTCAGAATGGTTGCCACTTTTCTTCATAATCCCCACTGATTAAACCATTTGCCCCATTTTTTTCTTCCCTTCACCTCTCCCCAAAATCAGTTATCTTTTCGCAATGTTTTCCTGGTCGCTCCGTTCGAATATCCGATTGTTGGTCTTCGGCCTGCTGGCAATAGCCATCACCGCCGGTTCCCTCCTCTACTCCAATTTCCTCGCCCAGCAGCTGCTGGAGCAGGAAGTCAAGCGGATGGACACCTACGCCAAGGCCCTGGAATTTGCCGGGGACATGGAAATCGATCCGGACAATTGTGAGGTGCAATGGGTCACCCAGAACGTGATCACGCAAAATGAATTGATCCCGACAGTTTTGGTGATGAATGGGGAGGTGAATTCGACAATGAACCTGCCGATTGACTCTACGTTGGCGGGGGAGGAGAAAAAACAAGCCGAATTGGACTATTTGGAAAAGTTGCAGTCCCAGGCGACTCCGGAGCCCCTGGTCATCCCGTATTACGGGCAGGAATTGGAGATTTATTACGATGAATCCGAGATCCTGAAGAAACTGCGGTTCTATCCCTATCTGATGCTCATTGTGATCATCGCCTTCATCTCCATTGTCTTCGGTAGCTTTTTCATTGCCCAGAAAAACGAGCAAAACAAGGTCTGGGTGGGAATGGCGAAGGAAACAGCGCACCAGTTGGGGACCCCGGTGTCGAGCCTGATGGCGTGGGTGGAGCTGCTGGAATTGAAGGACGATGGAGATGAAGAGGACCAGGAATTGATCGAGGAGTTGCGGAAGGACGTGACCCGCCTGCGGACGATTGCCGAGCGTTTCTCCAAGATTGGGTCGGTACCCGAGCTGTTCCCGGTCTCGATCAGCCGATTGCTGGACCGGGCCGCGGAGTACCTGCGCAAGCGCATGCCCCGCAAGGTGCAGCTCGAAGTCCAGAACGACATTCCGCCGGAACGTAACCTGGCCGTCAACGAAGCTCTTTTCGAGTGGGTCATCGAGAACCTCCTCAAAAATGCCCTGGATGCCATCCCGGGCAAGGGCAAGATCACCATCCAGGCTTCCGAACGCGGCCGCCACTTCCAGATCGACATCAGCGATACCGGCAAGGGCATCCCGAAGCACCAGTGGAAGACGGTCTTCAAGCCGGGATTCACGACCAAGAAGCGGGGATGGGGATTGGGCCTGAGCCTGACCCGGCGCGTGGTGGAGAATTACCACGGCGGCAAAATCTACGTCTTGCATTCGGAGGTTGGAAAGGGAACCACCTTTCGGATTCAATTGCCCACCAAACAAACCATCAAAGCAGCGAAAAAGGCCAAAAAGTGAAAGAGTTCCTGCGGAAGACCGCAGGAACTCTTACCTCAAACTAAAAAATCTAGTTCACGTAAATCATACAACTGTACAACAGATGGAGGTCTCCACACCTCCGGCTCGCTAGGTGAAAACAGCTCGATTCAAAGGGGAAAAAAATGTAGAAACTTATATTCTACGAACTAAAGCATTTACGAAGAGTAGTTCTGGTATCTATCGAGTGCTGTTCACATCAGCATTTTGAAATAGAAATACTACTAGTTCTCGCGTGTAAATTTTTTCACTGTTTCAATCAGCAAAAACACTGATCGAAAGAAGCATTTATTAATTGTATCCGATGACAAAGATCTAACCTGGTGGTACTTATCCTTTCGGATGGGTTCCCAGCCCGCAGTGTTGCCATTGTTTGGTCCACCAGGCTTTGATTGATATTTATTCAAATGTACAGGGGTGGAGCATAGTATCTGGTCGGAGCCCTGAAAATCTTACAACTCCACCTTTGGAATGAGGAGCCAAATGATTAGTTTAAATCAGTGAAGACTATTTTTGTCTTAGTGCTTCAAAAAATGTTGCTATGATTGAGAATATCATTCAGGTGCTGGGTAAGGAAGAGGTTCGAATGTTCAAATTGCTGGTTTCCCGAGTCGATACAGCCCACGATCGGAAGACCTTGGAACTGTTTGACCTGATTCGAAAGGAAAAGCGGGAAGGACGGTCCATCGATACGAAAACCCTGACGGTGGAGCTGTACGGGGAGGATTCCCCGAAAAACCGGAACCGTTTGTATGTGCTGAAGAACCGCTTGCAGCGGGAACTGAGCCGGAGCCTCAACTTTCACCACCACGAATTCGACAACGAACAACGGTGCATCCAGCAGTTCCTGCTGGCCCGGACCTTGCGGAAGAAGGGGCACCAGAAATTGGCGCGGCGACTTTACGAGAAGACGCTGAAGGAAGCGGAGAAGCACGATTTGTTTCTGGTACAGGAGATGGTGTTCCAGGAGTTGGTGACGCTTTCGGCGCGGGATACGACCCTGGACCTGGATGGGTTGTTGGAGAAACGGGGGGAAAATGAGACAAAGCTGAACTTTTTGCAGGAAAGCCAGAATGCGATGGCGATCGTCAACCACCAGTTGGCGAAATCCAACTTCGCCCGGAAGGGGGAGGACATCATGAGCGTCATGCAGCAGGTCCGGGACCGCTTGCAGAACTACGAATCCATTTTCAATTCCCCCAAAGGCCGCATCCGTATTTTCAACCTCACCTCCCAAATGCTGCTCCAGGCGAATAACTTTGAGCAGCTCGAGGTCTACCTCAAGGATGAATACCAGGAGTTCCAGCGCCTGCAATTTTTCGACCGCAATACCCACCGGACCAAGCTCATCATGCTGATCTGGCTCATCAATACCACCTTCAAAAACTACAAGTTTGAAGAATCCATCGATTATTGTGGGGAACTGAAAGCCGGTTTGGAGGAATACAACCGCCGCTATTACCCCTCCTTCATTCCCAATTACTACCTCGGCCTTGTCAACAACTATACCTGCCTCGGGCAATCAGACCGGGCCTTGATCTTGCTGAAGTCGGTGGTGCAAAAGGAACAAAAGCTGACCGAAAGCGAGATGGGCGTCTATATTTTCCTGAACCTGGCGAACGTCCACTACGAGCAAAACCACCTGGACAAGGCCTTGGAGACCCTGGCCAAGTCCATCCGACTCCCCGCTTTTCAGAACCTCAGCCCTTTGAACCAGCTGCTCCTTCACCTTTTCGAGCTGGCCTTGCTCTATGAACAGGGCGATTACGAGTACCAATTGACCCGGATCGAACAAATCAAAAAGAAGTTCAGTGGGGAATTGGATCAGCGGGAGGAACAGCGCACCTTTATGCAGGCCCTGGAATATTTGAGTACCAGTGGGTTGGAGGGAATGCCGAATTGGGAAGAGGAGAGTGTGAAGGCGTTTATGCAAAAACCCAAAGAGTTCTTGCCCGGCGAGAATGAGATCATCGATTACCGGCTGTGGTTGAGGGCCCAGAAAGAGGGAAGAAGGTATCCCAAGATGCTATTGGAAGTGATCAACGGACAAAGAGCAGCTTTGCGCGGTACGTCGAGCCATCGCTGAGCTGGGCGGACAGCCAATACATGCCATCGTCCAGATGAGATTCGGAGAGGTCCACCATGACATCATCCGAGCGCCGCAGCACATGGCGACCCGCCAGGTCATAAATATCAATTTGTTGGATGCTGATATCGGCCCGGGTCTTGATCACGATCGGTCCGTGGGTAGGATTCCGCAAGCCGGTTACCGCGTCTTCGACAAGGTCGTCGACCGATACCACGGTTTTGGAAGAAAGGTCGAGGGAAGTATCGATGGTATCCAATGCAACGGCACCATTTCCATCCACCCAAACCCGGGCGGGGTTGAAGCCGAGTTCCCACGGCGGCGTCTCGTAGGCAAAGTCTTGGACATCAAAGGCTTTGCGCTCTTCGGGGGCAAAGCTGACGATTTTCTTGGAAGGCAGGCGATAGAAATTGCCCGCGCCCCACAGGTTCATATAGACGGTGTCTGAATAGGGTTGATCGTAAAAATTGGTGACTTCCATCCGGAACTGATAGTCGGTTTCGGTCTCGACATTGGTAGGGAAGTTGACCAGGCCAGTGGGAGTCAACATGAAGGAAGGTTGAGTGGCGTAGACGACGTTGGAAGTATCAAAATCCGAGATGGGATTGAAATTGTCGTCGATGACCCAAACGACCACGCCATTGGCACCCTGTATGAAAGGCGGGGTAGTAGCAGGAAAGGAGTCCACAACAATGTCATAGGTATTGCCATTCCCATTTTGGGCGACACTGGCCTGAATCGAATCCACCATAAAGGCAGGCCCTCCATTGACGGACGCCATCGTTCGAAAAGAGCCGCTGTAGGGCTGGTTGTTTGTTTCTTTGAGTTTGAAGGAAAATGAAAAGCTGGGCCCGGTTGCGGGTTGGTACACATTGGGCAGATTGATTCCGGGGGCGATATAGTCGAAGGATTGACCATACGTCCCTGTGAAGCCAAAGCACATCCCAATCAGGATGAGTATGAGTTTTTTCGAAGCATTCATTTTTCTTGATAAATCCCTACCACTAAGGGTAGATGCAACTCTGAGAAACAAAAACAATTACAAAATTAAATGATTGGCTTTAATAAAGAGAGTCTATTAACTGATTGTAAAAACAAAATAGCAATTATTTCAGGGAATAAAAAAATGAGGCCGGAACATCCGACCTCATTTTCT
Source organism: uncultured bacterium (assembly GCA_963923035.1). Taxonomy (GTDB): domain Bacteria; phylum Bacteroidota; class Bacteroidia; order J057; family JADKCL01; genus CAWUKT01. Next base: position 58,343 of record CAWUKT010000003.1, on the reverse strand, counting down.
ACTGTGGGGGCTTTGCAAAAATAGGTTTTAAGAGGTAGGCCTAGTTGCAGGCCGGGGGTACATCGTTGGCAGGATCGAGGGCCCGGAAGACGACGCTGGCACCCCCCTGGGCATTCACCATGTTTTCCCAGGTAGACGGCCAGTTGGCCCAGTTTCCGGAGGGATTGTCGCCATTGCTGTTCGGGTTCATGTCGGCGATGTTCAGCGTTCCGTTGCCGTGCAGTTGCACGCCATTGTTGAGGCGGAGCTTGCCGTTGCCGCTCATGCTGGTCAGGTTGCCTTCCGGTCCGATGGCGGACTCGGCGATCATGACGGAGGCGTTGCCTTCGACCGTCAGCGGACGGTTCGGGCTCCAGTAGAAGTTCTTGGTCACGATATTGCTGCCTTCGTAGAGGTAGGTATTGCCCTGGTTGTTGAAGCCAGTGCCGCCACCTTGCAGGCCACCGACGATGATGCCGTAGTTGTGGAGTTCGCCGTCGCTGTGGGCGTAACCACGGGCCAGGATCGTGCAGTAGTTCCGAACCTCACTCTGACCATTCATCTGGAAATTGTTCTGGACATCGATCGTACCGCAGTTTTCGGTGCGGGTGCCGCTGTTGACATTGGCGAAGCCGGCGAGGTCGATCAGGCCCGTATTGCTGAGTTCAGAATTGTTGCTGTTGACATTCAGGCCCTGGGCGGTGATGATGCCCCCGTTGTGGACTTTGCCCGTATAGGTCAGGTTGTTATTGATGTTCACCTCGCCGAGGTTCACCAACAGGTTGTTTTGGTTGTTCATAGTGAGGTCGCCACTGCGGTTCAGCGTTCCGTCGGGAGCGACGTAGAGCTTGAAGTTGCCGTTGATATTGGCGGAGGCGTTCCAGTTGAAAGTACCGCGGACGATAACGTTGCCGCCATTGTTGGCGTTGATGCCACCGGAGACGGTCACGCCGGCGTCGATGATCAGGGTGCCGGGGCCGTTGAAGTTGACGGTGCCGATATTGGAGCCACCGGCCACACAGATGACGTCATTGGCGGAATTGATGTTGATGCCGCCGCCCATTTTGACCTGGGTGCAGGAGGGGCTGGGAATGGCCGGAGCTGCGGCGCACTGGTCGGTGGGGTAGGTGAATGCAGCGGGCGCATTGCAATCCTGGACGCAGTAGGGCGTGATGACGAGGCTATTGCTGGTGTGGCTGCCATTCCATTCGGGGTTCTGGATCCACAAGTAGCGCTCGGAAGATTGGTCGAGGCCGCCGAAGAAGCTGAACTGACCGACCTTGAAGCGGACGGTGATATCGTTGCAACCTTGGAAGAGCTGGGCCGGACGACGGAACTGGAGGGAATTGACCACCGGATTGACCGCTTCAATTTCCCAATTGGAATTGACGTCGGGCATGCCATTGACCAGGGCCCAGTTATTGGAATTGCCATAGTTGATGGCCACCTCGGTGATCACCCAACCAAATGCCAATTGAGCGTCGACCGCAAAGGTGAGCTCTTCATTTTCGTTCATGCCGTGGCGGATGGCCACCGTTCCCCATTCCGGGGTGGTACCGCTGCAAGGCAGGAAGCCGCAGTAGTTCACGTTCAGGGATCCGTCTTCACTCATCAACTTCACGTAATCCGCTTCACCACACATCGGGAACAATTCCGGGTGAACATTGTAGTTGGCCTGGAGATCAGGACTGGAGGGGGAATCTTGGTTGGATTGGGGGCCGACCACTTCAGGTTGACAGCTGGTCAGAACAATGGCTCCCAAACAAGCGAGCACAAATGATTGCAAGAAGTTCTTCATCGTTTTTAATACTTTGACCGGGAACAACCCGGGATTGTGATTGATTATGCTACAAGTTCACAATGCGTGTAATATTTTCCAGAAATAATGAAGATATGATCTTGTGTATCCAAATAGTGTAAAAATTATGATTTAGGTGCTTTATGAATTTATTGGCTCGGTAAATCTTATTGACTCAGTATTTTTGCCTCAATTCGGCTTATTTGTTTTAACAGGAAATATATGCTCTCATGTGTCTCAGTGGCCATTTGTTGGTTGGCGTGTGCCAAGTGTGAGATGAGGGGTAAATGTTAGAAAAGTCAGACAAATACAGCACTGTCCTTTCTTCGATTGGCCTTGAGTTGTCGGTTTTAAGGAAGTGAAATGGTCTTAAATGCTTGTTAATCGGGGTAAAAAGAGAGTGGGAGAAAGGAAATGGCGGAGAATGGACAAGAAAAAGGGGTCCCAAACGGGGACCCCAAGAGCTCATAAAATGCTTCTATCAATCAATAAATAGTAGTAGTTCTTATTGTCGGACGATGCGGCGAACCAAGGTTTCTTCCCCGATCCGAACCCGCAACAGGTAAATCCCAGCCCCGGGAACCTCACCCAAGCAGCCCAGGCCATCCCAGGTATAGGTCGCCACTTCTCCGGGAACCAATTCGCCAATTTCTTCTTCCGCGACCACCACCCGGCCCAACGCATCCACCAGCTCCACCGAAGCGGCGCCGCCTTCCACACTCCCCAGTTCCACCAGCAAGGGGCCGGTGCCAGGGTTCGGATACGTCAGCACCGAAACCGCATTTACACTGGCGGCGGAGGCTTCCGTATCGCTGTACCAAACGCAGGTGCCCGCCTTGAACGCCACCAGCGGATCGCAGGAACTCGTCCCACAATCATTGGGGCCAAAGCAGACCGTATAGGTCACCAGGAAGGTGTCGATCGAGCCGAGGTCGCAGAAATTCGAGATGTTATCGACCTTGAACCCGACCAGGCCCGAATTGGGATCGCCATTCGGATTGGTGCTCACCACCGGGAAGCCGGCATCGGTGCTGCCGCCGACGAAATTTCCGCAGGGAATCGAAACCGTCATGTTCGACAGTGCGCGGCGGCAAAGGCCGTCGCAGGTCACCGCCAGCGTGATTTCTTCGCAGCTGCCCGTCACCGTCCGGCCGACCACTTCGGCCGAAAAGCAATTCCGCGGACACGGATTGTTGCAAGGCGAGCAATTGTTGGTGCCAATCGTCACCACGCCACAGGCATTCCCCGCGCCACAGGTCGGATCGCTCACGCTCACCAATTCCACGGTGGTCACCGCGGTCGGAGCCAGCGTCAGCAGATAGGGATTCTGCGAAGTCGTAAGGGTGGTGGCCATGCCATTTTCCGTATAGGTCAGCGTCCAGGGGCCCGCTCCCGTGAATTGGATGGGGACATCGATCATGGAGCCCGCGCAGATCGCGGTATCGGCGCAGCAATCAATGCTGGCGCTGGCCGCACCACTGGTCTGGACCACGGCAGTGCCGCTTTCCGAGCAGCCATTCGCGTCGGTGACCGTCACGCCGTAGCTGCCGGCCGCGAGGCCGCCCGCCGTCGGGGTGGAATCCCCGGTGGACCATATATAGGTATAGGGTGCGGTCCCACCGGCCACCTGGACCTCGGCGCTTCCCGGAACGCCACAGCTGCCGCCATTGACGAGGATGTTGAGGCCGAGCGGAGCCGGATTGACCAGGTCGACCGACCGCTTCGCGACGCATCCATTGGCGTCAAACACGCACAGGAGGTAGGCCCCGGCGGGAAGTCCATTTACATTGGCGGTCGTATCGCCGGAATTCCACACGTAGCTGTACGGTGCTGTTCCCCCGGAAACGGTGGTGGAGATGGAGCCGTTGGCATCTCCAAAGCAGGCCGGATCGACACTGGAGAAGGTGATTTGAATTTGGGTATTGGCGCAGGGATCGCTGTTCGTGGTATCGGAGCAGGCCTGGGGAATGTCCGCAATGGGGTCGCAGGCCCGCAGGTTGAGGTTGGCAGTAGGGGCCGTCGAAATGAGGGCCGCTACGCCCGCAGGGAAGGTCACGTTGGGGGCAGTGGGAATGTCGCCGCTCGAAATCGGATCGATGTCACAGAGGTCCAGGGTGCCGGTTCCGTTCAGGGAAGCGCCACTCGAGACCCGGAGCCTTCCGGGAGCCGCCAGCGAGGTGATCTGGCCTTGTCCGTTCAGGGTGGAGGTGGCCACGACGACCCCGGCATTGCCGTTAAGGGTGATGGGGCCATTGGACGCCCACAAAAAGTCTTTGGTGACCAGGACCGAGCCATCGTGGAGGGTGGTGGGGCCTTGGTTCAAAAATCCGTCGCCGCCGCCGGACAAACCGATGATGGCCACGCCGTAGTTGTCGAAGCTGCTGAGTTGCTGGGCAAAGTCCCGGACGATCAGGTCGCAGTAATTGGTGAAGGTGGCCCCGGAATTGATTTCAAGGTTGACCGCGATGTCCATCGTGCCGCAGTTCTCTACGACGGCCCCGGAGTTGGCATTGAAGAAGCCATTGGAGATGGCGGTGCCGGTATTGCTGAACAGGGAGCTGGAGCTGTTCAGGTTGAAGCCATTGGCGGTGAGGGTGCCGGCATTGTAAATGTCGCCGAGGTAAGTCAGGTTGCTTCCGATGTTGAGGGTCCCGGCGTTCACCAGCAGGTTGCTGGTGCCGTTTTGGGTCAGGTCCGCCGTTTTGTTCAATTCGCCGCCCGCTTCCACATAGATATTAAAGGTGCCTCCGATATTGGCTGCGCCATTCCAGTCGAAGGTGCCCCGTACGATGAGGGTACCGCCATTGTTGGCGTTGATGCCCCCGGAGACCTGGGTCCCGGCGTCGATGATCAGGGTCCCGGCCTGGTTGAAGTTGACGGTATTGACATTGCCGGATGCAGTGACACACAGGACCTCAGTGGCATTGTTGACGGAGATGCTGCCGCCCGAGACCACCTGCGTGCAGGAGGGGTTGGGGATGCCGGGTACGGGCAGGCATTGCGCCCAAACCGAGCCCGACAGGCCCCAAAGCACCAATGAAGTCAATAAAAAATGATACTGAAGCAATTTTTTCATGGGGTCTTGGATGAAATCAAAATAAAAATAGGCCCCGATAGGATGCTTAGCAAGCATTGTCCGCCAAATTCTTATGGTTCCGAATTGGTCCAATGGCTTCAGTTTGTGTCAGAAGGGCGATTCGGGATGCTTTTTTCAATCCAGTTCTTATTTATCCATTTCCAATTCCTATTTTATCCCCATGCTCACCCAACTCATTCAGGAACTCCACCGGGAAGAGGTCCGACTGTTCAAGCTGCTGATGGACCGGACGGAAAGCGAAAAGGACCGCAAAACCCTTCGCCTGTTTGATCTGATTCGGAAGAGCAATCCCAACGAGGAAATGGGGACCGGGGAAATCGTGCTGGAACTGTACGGGAAGGATACGCCGTCGATGCGGAACAATCTGTATGGCCTCCGGAATCGCCTGCTCAAGGAACTGAAGCGCTCCCTCAATTTTCAGCATTGGGACCTGGACAACAAACACCGCGCAACGCACAATCTCTTGCTGGCCCGCCAATTGCGGAAGCAGGGCCACCATGTGACCGCTCGGTCACTCCTGGAGAGCACCCTCCGCGAAGCGGAGAAACACGACTTGTTCCAGATCCAGGACCTGGTACTGGAAGAGTTGCTCGGACTCGCGTCCACCGACCTGGACCTCGACGTCTCCCAACTCATTGAGCGCCGGGAAGAGGCCTTCCAAAAGCAACGCCTCGTGCAGGATTCCCAGAATGCCTTTGCCTACCTCAACCAGCACCTCCGCAAGACCAATTTTGCCGGAGAAGACAGCGAGATCATCCAGGTCATGGAAGAAGTCCGCAACCGGCTCCAGCGCTACCAATCCATTTTCAATTCCCCCCGGGGCCGCATCCGCATTTTCAACATCACCTCCCAAATCCTCCTCAAGAACGAAGCCTTCCAACAGTTGGAAACCTTCCTGAAGAGCGAATTTGACTTTTTCCAGCAGGAGCAAATCTTCAACCGCAATACCCACCGGACCAAAGTCAATATGGTGGCCTGGCTCATCAATGTCACCTTCAAGAACTTCAAATTCGAGGAATCCATCGCCTACTGCGCCCTTTTTCGGGAGACCCTGGAAGAGCACAACCGCCGTTTTTTCAACCAATTCCTTCCCAATTACTACCTCAGCCTCGCCAACAGCCACTCTTGCCTGGGCCAAACCGACGAGGCCCTCGGTTATCTGAACAAGGGAATGGAGGAAGCCTCCACCGCCGGCCGGGCCGCCACGTCGCTCTATTTCCACATCAATTTCGCCAATACCTTCTACGAGCAGGGCGATGTGCCGCGGGCGCTCAAGGAGCTGGGGCGCATCTATACCCTCGAGAGCTACCAGCAGATGGACAGCCTCAACCAATTGTACCTGCACCTCTTCGAGATTGCGCTGCGGATCGAGGCCCGCGACCTGGAATTTGCCGAAACCCGGATCCAACAGATCCGGAAGTGGCACAAGCGCGACCTTGCTCAATTGCCGCGAAAAAAGGCGTTTTTACGGATTTTGGAGCTGATTGTGGAGGCGGAAATGTTCGGGAAAAGCATCGAAAAGCGGCCGGAACACAAGGTCTTTTCAGAGAGCGCCCCCGAATTCGTGCCGGGTGCCGACGAAGTCATTGACCATGCGATCTGGCTGCGGGCGTACCGAAGCGGGCGGAGTTATGCGGAAGTATTGGGGGAAGTGATTCAGACAGAACGGAAGCGCCGCCAGATTATCAGCGGATGACCTGAATCCTCTGGAAAATGGGCGGTCCCGATTGAAATTCGGCTTGGAGCAGGTAGGTGCCCGAGGGGAATGCCTTGGGCAATTCGAACCGGTGCTGGGCGTCCCACATCAGCTGGAGGCGGCCCTGGACATCGTAGAGCCGGAGTTGTTGGAGGCGGGATTGGGGCGGTAACGCGAGGGAAAAATAGTCCTGGATAGGGTGGGGAAATAGGCCCAGCTTCCATTGGGCGGCGGAAGGTCGGCCCACCGGGCCCAGGAAGGTCGCAATTTGCTCGTGGTTGGGGATGGACAAGGTATTCTGGGTGCCGCGGGCCCGGGCCCGCAGGACATTGTCGCCCGACACAAAGGGCGGATTCTCCACCACAAAATCGTTGATCTCAAACAGGTACCCACCCCGGCCGGGGAGGTAGATGGGGCCTGGCGACTGCCAGGTATAGGTCAGGTCGCCTATTTTGAGGTCCAGCCACAGCGAATCCTCATAGTCGCCATCGTAGGCATTTTCTACGTGGACCGTAAAGTCAAATTCATCCCCGGCGCTGACGACCGGGGGAAACCCGGCCATTCCCTGCACGCCAATCCGAAAGGCCGGCCGGTCGACGATAAAGACGTCGAGGCTGTCTTCCTCCGAAACCGGAGTCAGGTCATCGTCCACGATCCAGATCACCACCCCATTTTGGCCCAGCTTATAGGCGGGTTGGGTAATGGTATAGTTGTTCAGGACGAAGAGAATGCTGTCTCCCACCGCAAAATTCTGCACGACCATCGAATCCAGGTCCACCGGCGGATCGTTGTTGACGATGCTGCGGACCTTGAGCGTGCCCGAATAATTGGATGTCGTGGTATTGCGGAGGTAGAAGTAAAACGTGAATTGATCCTGAAACTCAGCCACCTGGGGAAATCCACTCACACCTGGTTGCCAAAATTGAAAATTTTGGGCCTGCAACTGGTTTCCTGTCAGGAAAACCAATGCCAGGAATACGATATAAGACCAGGTTCTTATCATTGAGGATTTACGTCTCCTAAAATTCAGGTATTATTTTCTCATTTCCGAACTCAATCCTTGAAATCCCTTATGTGCTCAATTGGTGAAAAAGTAGTTCATGGGAGTTGATTGATTGCTTTTGCTGCTATTTTCTTATAACTCCGTTTTCTCACATTTTCCTGAATCGGTCAAAATAAAAGCCGACCCGGTCTCCCAGGTCGGCCCATTCTTTACAGGGTGCAATTTAAACCCGCTTGCCCTTGAGCATCTTGTTCCAGTACAGACGCGGCAGGATGTATTTTTTCAGCCACCAGAGTCGGAGGTGTTCCTTGTCCGAATTGAAAACCAGCATTTGTTTCAGCTTCGGATCGGGAGTGAAATTGTTGTCGTAGTCAAATTCGGCGAGGACCATTTTGCCGTATCCCGTCACCAGGGGGCAGGAGGAATAGCCGTTGTAGTGGCGGTTGGAGAGGGCCTTTTGGTCGGCGAGGAGGAAAATGTTCTCCAGGGCAATGGGGACCTGCTTGCGAATGGCCGCGGCCGTCTTCGCTGTGGGCAATGCCGCCACGTCCCCAATCCCGAAGATATTGGCGTAGGCCTTGTGTTGCAGGGTGCCGTGGTCGACGTCGAGCCAGCCGGCCGCGTTCGCGAGCGGGGATTCCCGGATGAAATTGGGCGCGGCCTGCGGAGGGGCCAGGTGGAGCATGTCGAAATGGATTCCCACCAAATTGCCGTCCCGTTCGGTGGTGATACCGACGGGATTGTGCTCTTCGTGGCCATCCGCCAGCTTGAACCAGGCAATGCGCTTTTCGCCGTCCACCTTGCGGAGCTGGTGCTTGAAGCGGAGATGGATCCCCTTGCGGTCCACCACTTCCATCAGCGTCTTCGCGATGGGCTTGACGCCGAAAATCACCCCGCCCGGGGCGGCAAACACGACTTTCGTCTGTTCCCGCAAGCCCTGCTTGCGAAAGTGGTCATCCGCCAGGTACATGATCTTTTGCGGGGCGCCCCCGCACTTGATCGGAGTCGTCGGCTGCGTGAACAGCGCCGTGCCCCCCTTAAAATTCTTCAGGACCTCCCAGGTATGGCGGGGATTGGTATAATTGCTGCACACCACCCCTTTTCCCAGCGCTTCCGTCAACCCTTCCACCATCTCGGGGGCCATCACCAGCCCCGGCGCCACAATCAAAAAATCGTATCCGATCGTCTGGCCCTGGCGGGTAACGACTTCGTTCGCATCTGCCTTGATTTCGGCAGCGTAGTCCTTTACCCAGTGGACACCTTCGGGCATGACCGAGGCCATCGGCCGCTGGGTGGCCTCAAAATTGTAGGAATTGGCGCCCACGAGGGTCCAGGTGGGCTGGTAGGTATGCGTTTCGGACGGCTCAATGACCGTCACCTGAAAGTCCGGCTTATGGCGGCGAATCTGGGAAGCCGACATCAGTCCGGCCGCCCCACCACCAATGATGAGAATATGGGTCATAACAATAAGAATTCGTGTTTTTCAGCCTAATAACTTGTAGCCTTGTTTGTCAATGTACTCCACATTTATTTCGATCTTCGTAACGTAGATTACACAGGCTGGCTGGCCCCATCGGGACAACAATCTGCCGCCCAGTTCACTTATTGATACATGGCTGCCCCCAAAGATACCCTGGACATCGATCAGCGCGCCCCCCAACAACGGTTCATCATGGACCGGATGGAGACGATTTTTGACCGGAGCGAAGGAAAAACCGACCATCCCCACCGCCACCAATACTATACCGTATTGGTCGTGAAAGAAGGGGAGGGGGAGCATACCATTGATTTTGCGGCCCAACCCATCGGCCCCCGGCAGGTCCATTTCGTCGCGCCGGGACAGGTCCACCAGGTCAAGACGCCGGTTCGTCCTTTGGGCGCGGTCATCACCTTTACCACCGATTTTCTCCTCCTCAACAATATTCCGACCAGCTTCATTTCCGACATCAATTTGTTCCGGGCCTTTGGCGATCACCCACCGCTGGAATTGCTGGCCGAGCCGTTTGAGCGGGTTTGGGGGATTGTCGGGCAAATGGAAGAGCAATGGTCCCAACAGCGTCCCCACCGCGATCGCGCTTTGGGAGCCCTCCTGCAATTGTTCCTGATCCACTGCTACCAACACTGCCAATTGCCGGTGGCTGATCCCGTGCAGGACCGCCAGGTCGGCATTCTCCGCGCATTCAAACAATTGGTGGAAGGCCATTTTCGGCAGTGGCACAAGGTGCGGGAATACGCCGAAGCCCTGCACCTGCATCCGCGTTACCTCAGCCAGACCATCAAATCACTGACCGGGGATACCCCCAAGTCCCTGATCCAGGACCGCCTGGGCCTGGAAGCCAAGCGCTACCTCCTCCACACCGAGCTCAGCATCAAGGAAATTGCCTACCGCCTTGGCTACGAAGAACCGCTCCACTTCAGCGGTTTTTTCAAGAAACAGGTCGGACATTCTCCCAGTGAATTCCGGGAGATGGGAACCCACGGATAAGATTTACTGTTCGGCGGCCATCTGCGCCATGATTTGCTGGAAACGCTCCTCACCAATCTTCTTGATGATCCCATCGATATAGCTGCTCGGGCCGTCCACGCCGGGATGCTGCAAGGCTTCGTAGATTTTGAAGGAATTGAGGAAATAGGGGACGGAACCTTCCACGTCGCCCCGGTCATAGACAATGGTGCCCATGCTGTGCAGCGCCTTGGCGAGGTTCGGGTAATCACCCGACTGTTGGGTGAGCTGGATGGTGGCCTCCAAATGGGGAACGGCCTCGTCCTTGCGGCCCATGGACAGCAAAATCTGCCCAATATTGTTGCGGGCGGCGATGGTCCCGGCGGGATCGTCGAGGTCCTGGTAGACCGCCAGGGCGGATTGTACGTGTTCCAAGGCCTTTTCCGGATCCCCCATTGAATAGCGAATCCCGGACATATTGCTGAGGACCTTGGCCTCGCCCGGCCGGTTGCCGAGCTGCCGGTACAGCACCATGGCCTTCTCCAGCGCCTGGTAGGCTTGGGAATAGTTGCCGCCGGTATGGTAAATGCCGGCCATCTTGTTGTGCGTCTGCGCAATGCCCATCTGGTCATCCATTTCGCGGCGGAGTTCCATCGTCTGGTCCAGGTAGCTGGTGGCCTGGTCGAGGTCGCCCCGGTACTGGTAGACCGTGCTGAGGTTGCTCAGCGCCGCGACGATGCCCTTGCTGTAGCCCACTTCCTGGTTGAGGGCCAGGGCCGATTCCAGGTTTTCCTGGGCCTTGTCCAGTTCCTGAAATTGCAGGTAGAACTGGCCGATATTGTTCAGGGTGGTGGCTTCGCCGACTTTGTCGCCCAGTCGCTGGTAGAGCTGACGGGCCCGGTCGAGGGAGTCGAAGGCCGCCTCGACATTGTTTTGGGCCAGGTAGACCTGGCTGAGGTTGTTCAGCACCTCGGCCATTTCCATCGGTCCCGTTTCCGGATCGGCTTTCTGGAGGCATTTCTCGAAATACTCCTGCGCCTCCGTCACCTGTCCCTCAACCATGGCCATCGCCCCCAGGAGGTTTAGGATTTGCAGATCGGCGTCGTTGCCCGCCTTGGCCAGGACCTGTTCGCAGTAGAGCCGTGCCTGTGCGAAGTTGCCGAGGTTGTAGAAATAATTTCCGAGCCGGACGCCCATTTCATTGAGGCCGGGGAGGTGGGAGATCTGGAGAAACAGGTCAAAAGCCACGTGGGCTTCCTGGGCCGCATCGACCGAATTGCCGCGACGGAGGATTTCCTGGTGGTACTGACCCGCCAGGGTGAGGTCAAATTGGGGTTGGCCGGAGGACAGTTCCCCGATTTGGCTGCGTCCTTTTTCATTCACCACATAGCTCACCTGCCCGTTGTGGGGATAGGGATTCACGAATCCGAGTTCCGCCAGCACCTTCAGGTCGATGTGTACATTCTCGTGCATACCCTGTTGGATGAGGGCCTGATCGAGGACGGGGATGCGGAAATGGGACAATAACCAGAGGGCGTTTTCCTGGGTGGTCGTCAAGGAGGGGAGGTGAGAGGAATTCATGTGGTGGTAGTGCTAGACAAATGAAGGGGAAGGGCCATGCTTCCCGAGGCCCCAAATATCTGATTTTTCCATCCCCATGCCCAATATTTCCGTCGCGGCCGATAACATTTTCTCTTTCTCCCTTTTTTATATGAGGGACTCTGCTTTTTATATCTGTTCCAACATGGTTTTTCCTCAACTTTGAATCAATGGACCGTAAAAACTTTCTCAAGAAATCAATTCTCGGAGCCTTCGGGGTCGCAGCCGCTGGCGCATCGCTCCACGCCGAAGGGTCCGCTTCTAAATCGACCTACGACAAACTAATGGAACAGGTCGGATTCAATCACTTACCCAACCAGGAGGTTAAGACTATGAAAACTGTATTGCACAAAGCAGCGACCCGCGGACACGCCAATCACGGTTGGCTGGATTCCCACCACAGCTTCAGCTTCGCGAACTACTACAATCCCGAACGCATGAACTTTGGAGTCCTCCGCGTCCTCAACGACGACCAGGTAGCCCCGGGCATGGGCTTCGGCCGCCATCCCCACGACAACATGGAGATCATCTCCATCCCGTTGGAAGGCGACCTCGAGCACAAGGATTCCATGGGCAATACCACGGTGATCAAGCAAGGCGACGTGCAGGTGATGAGTGCCGGTAAGGGCATCTACCACAGCGAATACAACAAGAACAAGGACAAAGACGTCAAGTTCCTGCAAATCTGGGTCTTCCCCCGCGAGCGCGGCGTCGAGCCCCGCTACGACCAGATCACCCTGAAGCAGGACCACACGGACAACCAGTTCTACCAGATCCTGTCCCCGAACCCCGAAGACGAGGGCGTTTGGGTCCACCAGGACGCATGGTTCCACCTGGGCGATCTCAAGCCGGGGACCAAGACCAATTACCAGGTCAAGAAGCCCGGCAATGGCGTCTATGCCTTTGTCATCAAGGGAAATGTGACCATCGATGGCCAATCCCTCGACCAGCGCGACGGCTTCGGCGTCTGGGACACCGACGGCATCTCGGTCCAGGCCGACAGCGACGCCCGCGTCCTGCTCATGGAAGTGCCCATGGGCCTGAACTGATCCGCATAAAACTCTCTTTCTTCGCCGGGGCGGGATTCCTTCCGCCCCGGCGTTTTTGCGTTTCGGTATTCCGATTGTCCGGCCGGGAACTTAACTTCCTGCCATGCAATGGGCGCGCTATTTCTCCCTTTTCCGGCAGGCCAATTTCTGGATCGGACTCCTGGTCCTGGCCCTGGGCATGGTCTTCATCGGCCAGCTCTACCCGGAGGTGCTCACCGCCCCCGGTGATTACCTGCTGAACGACCAGGGAGAAGGCATCCGCAACTATTTCACCTATGTCTGGTCGGCCCGCGGCGGCACGCCCTGGCTCCATTCGGAGGCTTTCCAATATCCCTTTGGGGAGCACGTGGTCTATACCGACGGCCAGCCCGCGTTGTCGGGGCTGCTGCGTTTGTGGCCGGGCGGAGCGGGTGGGACCACGGCCGTCGCCGTGATGAACCTGCTCCTGCTGGGCTCGGTGCCCATTGGGGCTTGGTTCCTGTACCGGACGGGCGTCCGGCTCGGATTTCACCCCGCGTTGGCCGCGGGATTTGGCCTGGGTCTGGCGCTGCTATGTCCCCAGGCGTCCCGTTTGCCGTGGTTTTACGGCTTGGGCTACCACTTCATTTTGCCCTTTCTGGCCTGGGCCCTAGTGCGCCGCCAGCAATCCCAACGGCGCTGGCTTTGGTCCCTGATCCTGGTCGGGGCGGCGTTTTTGGCGGGGGGATTGCATCCGTATTGGTGGGAGATGACCTGCCTGGTGATGCTGCTGCTGGCCTTGGTGGAGGGGAGCCGCCACCGGAATTGGAAGCGTCTGGGGACCGATTTGCTCGTGGCGATGGCGCCGGTGCTGCTGGCCCTGGTGATCATGCGGTTGACAGATGGCCACGCGGACCGGAATCCCCGTCCCTGGGGATTTTACCAGTTCAATGCCTCTATTGAGACGCTATTGCTGCCGTTCCAGACCGAAGGAACGCCCTACCAAATTTTCAATCCGCGGGCCGAAGACCTGGGGATGTACAATTGGGCGGGGCGGGGATTTCTGGGGACCGTGGGCGTGTTGGGCTTGCTAGGGGTCTTGGCGGTGCGGTGGCGGGACTGGTCGTTGCGGGTGGAAGGAAAATTGGGGGGCAAGCCGTTGGAGGCGGGAAGGAAATGGACCCGGAATTTTTTCGTGGCGGCGGCCTGCCTACTGCCCCTGGCCTTTGCCTGGCCGTTTGTCTGGGACGGAAGCGGTGAATTGCTGGAGGTCTTTCCCGTGCTGCACCAGTTTCGGCATACCGGGCGGCTGGTCTGGCCCTTCTATTTTGCGACCGGATTGTTGGTGCTGGGAGAAGTGGATGCGGGAATCAAGCGTTGGGGTGGGGAAAAATGGAAACCGTGGGCGGTCCCGGTTGCGGTCGCGCTGCTGGTCGCGGGAATCTATGCCTGGGAAGGGGCGTTGAACCACGCGGGGCAGTCCGAATCGCCTCCAACGAATGTATTTTCCCGGACCCACCTGGCTTCAGATTCCAATTTCGTGGCCCTGGACAGTGCGTTGTTGGAAATGGAAAACCAGGCCGAAGGATTTCAGGCCCTTGTGCCCCTGCCGTGGTACCACCGTGGGACCGAGGCCTTGTACCCGGGCAGCCGCATCAACTTCAAGGTATATATTTGGACGATGGCAATGGCTTACCACACCCGTTTGCCGCTGACGTCGGCCTATTTGCCCCGCTCCTCCCTCGCTGACGCCCGCAAGGCCTTCCTGTTTTTCGATCCTACCACCGATCCGGCTCCCCTTTCCTCGGCCTTTCCCTCCGAGCAACCGCTTCTCCTCGTGGTGTTCAAGGAGCTCCCCCTGGCCCAACCCGAAGAAGATGTACTGAACCGGGCCGAACTCATCTACGAGAATTCCAGCCTGGGCCTTTATCGGCTCACCTGGGACCAGGCGTGGGAACGAACATTGCCCCCGTCCCGGGAATTGGTGTGGGAGACCGCCCGGTCAAGGCTGATTGACCGGGGAGATCATTTCACCAGTGATTCGACTGCCTACGTCTTTCGACGGGGCTATGACGACCAGGCATCCGATCTCAAATTGATTGGTCCCGGAGCGGCCTCCGGGGAATTTCAGGACACGACCGTCCTGGTGGATTTCTCGGAGCTGGCACCCCATTGGGAGGAGGGGCAGAGCTACGAACTGAGTTTTTGGTACTACCACGCCGAGAACCGGACGGCCAACCGGCTGCTGTGGTTGCAGAAATGGGAAGCCGTACACCGGGAGCGGATTTACTATTCCTACCGGGTGCGGGGAGAATGGACGCGCTGCCAAATGGAATTTACCGCCAGCACCTTTTACGATTCGACCCGGCTGGTCTGGGTCGGTGAGGACTACGCCCAACAGATTTACTGGGATGAATTGTTGGTGCGTCCGGCCGGTGTCGACGTCTATGTCCCCCTTTTCGAGGGTGATTCCCTCGACCAATTGGTCGTGAACAATTTCCCCTTCTGATCCCGGCATTGTCGCCATTTTGTCCTTTTTTGCTCCCCACTCCGCTTAGCTTTATTGAAAAAGAAGCACTATGCGCAGCATTTTCCTGATCCTCCTTGCCCTTGGAAGCACGTTCGCCCTCGCCCAGCAACCCGAAGAACTTGGCCGGGTCGATTGGGTGCGGAACTTTGATCAGGGCCTGGCCAAGGCCCAGGAGGAGAACAAACCGGTGTTTTTGCTCTTTCAGGAAGTACCGGGCTGCGGCACCTGCAAGGGCTACGGCCAGCAGGTCCTGGGACATCCGTTGATCGTAGAAGCCATCGAAGAATTGTTCGTGCCAGTGGCCATCTACAACAACGCCGGTGGCCATGACCGGGCAGTCTTGCAGCGTTACGGGGAGCCGACCTGGAACAATCCGGTGGTGCGGATCGTGGATGCGCAGGGCAAAGATGTGATCCCTCGGGTGAGCCGGGACTATTCGCGTCTGGGAGTGGTGGAAGCAATGGGAAAGGCCTTGTTGAAGGAGGGAAAACCGGTGCCGGGTTATTTGCAGGTGCTGTGGAAAGAATGGAGTGCCCAGGCCCGCCTGACGAAGACGGCGACCTTTTCGATGTACTGTTTTTGGACGGGAGAAAAAACCTACGGCGC
This sequence comes from uncultured bacterium, assembly GCA_963923035.1. Taxonomy (GTDB): domain Bacteria; phylum Bacteroidota; class Bacteroidia; order J057; family JADKCL01; genus CAWUKT01. The sequence goes on along the minus strand of CAWUKT010000003.1, from coordinate 42,585 downwards.
GATGGACGGGGTGATTTCGACGCAGGCGGGCTTCATGCACGGCCGGGAGGTGGTGTCGGTGGAATACGATCCGGAACAGGTCAGCTACGAAGATTTGCTGCGGCAGGGGGCCGCCGGAAAATGCGCCGACCAGGCCTATACGCACAACGCCGAACAGGCGACGAAGGCCAACGACCTCATCGGTGCCGACCGCACGCGTGAGCGCGCGACCTTCCGTTCCGACCATACGCCGAAGTACTACCTCGCCCAAACCGATTGGAAATACGTGCCGATGACGCCGATGCAGGCGACCAAGGTCAATGCCCGCCTCGGGCAGGGCCAGCGCTTCGAGGACCTGCTGTCCCCCCGGCAATTGGCGCGGCACGCGGCATTGCGGGAGGCGCCGAAGGCCCACCGGAAGAACGCCATCGGCGAACCCATCGAAGATGTATGGTACGCCGCGGGGCGGTAATTTCCACCCCAAAGGCAGGGCCTTCCGCCTGGGAACAGAGCGCTGCGATCCCCTAACTTCAGGCTTCCACCCCAAAGCCCGGCCGTTCCACGGTGGAAGTGCGACTTTCCACCAAATTGGTCCGGTCTTCCACCAAAAACATGGAAACTTGGACTCCATTTGTCGAAACTTCTACCAGTGACACTCCCCTATCGGGCACGAACAGTAGAAACTTCGACCAATCGGGCCCAACTTTCCACCAAATTCATGGAAGTTTCCACCGCCGACACGGAAGTTTCTACAAAAACTAACCAAGTTTCTACGAATCCTAACCAACCTTCTACCATTTCGCTCCGTTTTAGGGGTAATTGGCAACAATGTGTTTCCTTTTGGAAGCTAATCCTTCCTCGGCTGGTAAATAAATAATTGCCCCGAGAGGGCGGGCCGCGGCAGGGATCGGAGTCTTGGGGAGCTCTTTCTGGTCCTGGAAGGCCAGAAAAGCGACGACGGAGAGCCCGGTCATGTTGAGCCGCCCTACTCCCTCCGAAAAAAAACTATCTTAGCGACATGAAGGTGCTACAATATATCTATGTCGCCTGGTCCTCCCTGCTGTTCATTGGGACCTTATTTGTGGCGTTTTTGCTCCTGATGGTCAGTCGCTTGCTGCCCGGAAAGGCGGCGCATCGCTACGCAAATACCATCTTGCATTGGTGGTCGGTGGTATGGAGTATCCTCATCGGGATGCCCATTGTGGCGGAGGGACGGGACCGTTCCTGGGCCCAAACGCCGATGGTGATCATCACGAACCACGGCTCTTACCTGGATACGGTGGCGTCATACATCACGGTGCCGCACCTGTTCAAGACGCTGGCCAAGAAGGAGTTGCTGAAGATTCCGGTGATGGGGCCGATCTTTCTGACCTCGGGCATCATGGTGGACCGGAGCAGCAAAGAAAGTCGGAAGGCGTCGTTTGAGCGGATGGTGAATGCAGTGAAAGGGGGAACGAGCATCCTGATTTTCCCGGAAGGCACGCAGAACCGGACGCCGGAGCCCCTTCAGGAATTTTACGATGGTGCCTTTCGGTTGGCGATTGAGGCGCAGGTGCCGATCCTGCCGATTGCCACGATCAACGCCCGCTGGCTGATGCCCCAGGCCAAGATCTGGGAGATGCGCCCGGGCCGCATCCGCCAAATTTACCTGCCGCCGGTCCCCACGGCCGGCCTTTCCCAGGACGATCTACCCGCCGTAAAAGAAAAGATCCACGCGGACATTGAAGCTATACTTCGCCGCGAGGATCCTAAATTTCAGTAAACGGGCCCGTTCGGGACCCCGTGTTTATTCTACTACGATACGTTTGCTCCAGACCTGACCGGCCGACTCAACCTGAATGAAGTAGAGTCCGGCCCCGGCCTGGCTGAGGTCCAGTGCGCCGATGAGGTTGTCGCCGACGGAGACTTCAGTCACTTCGCGGATGATCCGACCCTGGGCGTCGAAAATCCGTACGGCGGCGGTCTGGGCACCCAATCCCCGGATCACGTACCGGAACTGGCCGTCGGTCGGGTTGGGGTAGATTTGGAGGCCGAGGTCACCAGCAGGATCGGTATTGCTCACGAACAGGTCTTGTACACCGACGTCGTCCAGGGCCAGGTCAGAGCGGAAGCCGTCTCCGGTCTCAGCCCGGAAGCGGACGAGGACTTTCCCGCCGACATAAGGCGAAATGTCCTGTCCCACTCTCCACCAGAAGTCCACGCTCGCGCCGGAAATCGGCTGCGTCACATCCAGGTTCCACTGGTTGTTGGCGAAGAGGTCGACGTGGAGGTTGCCCTGGTTGGCGCCCTGCATGTGGTAATAGAAGACCAATTCGGGGGAGACGGCCCCGTCCAGGTCGATACAAGGCGTCACCACTTCTCCCATTTTGTTGAAGCAGGAGGTGGCTTCGGTATAGATATAGCGGCCGAGGGCATTGCCTTGGGTATGGTCCAGGCTGGGTCCGGTGCCGTTGGAGGGTGTGCCGCCGTTGTCGGTCCGGAAGTCGAAATCGTCCATGAAGAAGTTGTCGCCCTGGCTCCAGCCATTCGTAAGGTTGCAATTCACCGCTTCACAATCTCCCGCCGTGGAACAGTTAAGCCAGGTGTCGAAGGTCTGTTCGTAGGGAAGGGGAACGGTCAATGAATTTTCGGTCTGGATCAAGGCCGTGGCTGTATCGTTGTTGAGGTGGACGTCGGCCCCGAAGCTGACCCAGGCATTGAGCGTGTATTGTCCCAATCCACTGAAGTCAGCGGTATTGTTGAAGGTGTACTGGATGGTATCGTAGCCCATCAAGGGACCCGCGAAGGACTCCGTGATCACCGTCCCGTTGTTCAATTGGTAATTGAGGTCCAGGTTGCTGAGGGCGTTGGGGCTGTAATTGACGAGGGAAACAGTCACCGGCATCGAATTCAGGTTGTCCAAACAGTTTTGGAGGATACCGGATCCCGGGGCGGTCACCATGCTGATTCCCGGGTCGTTGGGCTCGGAGCAGTTGAACACGCCCGGCGTGTACTCGATGGCAATGGACCGGCGGCTCACCTCCCCATTGGCTCCCCGTGCGCGGACGGCAAACCAGGAATTGGCGGTGGAGCTGACCCCGTTGACCTGGAAGGTCGTAGTCGTCGTGGTACCCACGGAATCCATGTATTTCGATCCGAGCATGTAAACGTCGTAGTCGGTCGCTCCGGGCATCGAGTCCCAAACCAGGTTCACGTAGGTGGGGCAGGCGCCTTCGATGCCGAGGTTGCTGGGGACGCGGAAAATGGAGGCGTCGTGGTCGCCCATGTCGGAGATGCCATTGCGGCTGACCCGGACGCGGAGCTGGCCGGTGGGCTGGTTCGGAATCGACCACTCCCAATACCGGCGGCTGCCATTCAGGCCGGATACGAGGATGAACCAGTTGTTGCCGGCGTCCAGGGAATATTCCAGGGTCCAGCTGCCATAGTTGCCTTCGGCTTCCCACCGGATCATTTCGGATTCGCCGGGATTGAAGGTTTCGCCTCCGTTCGGGTAGGAAAGGCGGGGGACACTGTCCCGGAACTCATAGACGTAGTAGTAGTCCTGGGGACCTTGGGGGACGTTGTGACCGGAGATGTTCAGGGTATAGGTCCCGGCGGCAGGTGCCTCCAGGGTAATTTGTTCCATGTTGTTGACCGAGTCGCGGGCCCGGGTGGGCAGCGCATTGAGCAGGGCAGGGCTGGGGGTATGGTCGAGGACCCAGGGCTGCCAGGTGGTCTGGCCATCGCTGAGGGTGATGTCGAGGTCATTTACCAAGGCGGTGGACGCGTTGACGGAGGCTTCGTAGTCGTGCCAGTAGACCATGACCTTCATGAGGGCCACGCCGGAGGGGACGGTGATCTGGACGGAATTGCTGCCGCCCTGTCCGATGGCGTCGCCGCCGTAGGTCTGGTTTTCCAGGGTTTCGACCGCCCGGAGGGCGTTCATCTGGCCGAAGCCGGTCTTGAAGTCCGGGCCGGCATTGTCGATGTCATCGGCTGAGTTGAGGAGGATGCCCTTGATCAGGGCGGAGGGCGGGTTGTCACCGTTGTTCAGGGTGCGGTAGGCGTGGTACAGCTGGGCCGTCACGCCGGAGACTCCCGGGCAGGACATGGACGTTCCCGTCTTGGACTCGTAGCTGTTCACATCCACAGTAGAGATCACATTGGTTCCCTTGGCGGAGATTTCTGGCTTGATCCGGCCGTCGTGGGCGGGACCGCGGCTACTGCTGGTCTCGAGACCCGAGGTTTCGTTCAGGTTGGCCACCGCGATGACGTTTTTCCCAATCTTCACCCCGCCAGTAACGTTGCCCCAGTTGGAGCCCGCGCCGTAGCCACAGTTCGAGGTACCGGAGTTGCCGGCCGAGAAGATGTGGAGGATATGGGGATTCTGGCGGGTATCGGTGTCTACGCTACGGGCAAAGCTGGTATAGCCGGCGTTGCAGCCATTGGAATAGGAGGTCGAGGTGATGACCACGCCATCGTTGACAAAGGCATTCGGAGCATCATTGACATTGTCCCACTCCTCGTAAACCATCATGTCGGCGCCGGTGGCCATGCCCCGGTGCAGCGGGTTCAGGTTGCCCGCGCCCATGATGGTGCCGCCTACGTGGTCACCGTGGTCGCCATCGTTTTGGTTCACATTGGACTGGTCGATCCGGCCGTTGTAGTCGATATGCGGCCCGATGATCCCGTCGTCACCCAGGGCGACGACCACCCCGGATCCGTCGTACTTGCGGCCCAGGGCGTGGTCAGAGTTGATATTGTTGCTGCGGACGAGGGTCCGGGCAGTTTGGTTTTCCGGTTCGGAGGGACTGACCGCTTCGACCCACGCCACGAAGGGCAGGTTCGCCAATTGGGGCACGTCGTCGGGATCGACGCGGTAGGTCAGCGCCCCGCGGTGGTTCCGGGGCAATTCTTCGATGGGCAGCTGGTGCAGCGTGGCCTGGACGTTCATGTAGTGAACGTCTTTGTACAGGACCATTTCTACATCCACAAAGCCTTCCACCGGCGTCGCGTGCTCAGGAAGCGGACGGTCCAGCAGCGTCGGGCTAATCTTTTGGCTCTGGTCAAAGGAGAACACGGCCCGGATATTCCGCTGTTGAAGCTGGGCGCGGTTGTAATTGAGGGGCAATGAAACTACGTAGGCGTAGTTGGGGAGGTAATCGAGGATTTGGAGGCCCGTGGCTTCCAGTGCCTGGCGCTCCTGGGCGGTGGGGGTTTCGAAGAATTGAATCACCCGGTAGTAGCGGCCCTGGAACTGCTCGTCAGCAGTGGGAAGTGGTCCGGATAGGAATTCTCCAAAATTGGGTTGGTAATTGTAATCGCCCGTGAGGAGCTTGATGGTGTAATTTTGAGCGGACAATGATGAGAACAAGGTCCCACTTGTCAGCAGAATCAAGAATAAAAAGCGCATCATATTGTAAGCATTGAGGTCGACCCAGCCTGTCTTAAGGCGGAAAGGAAAGTAAAATAGGACTTTATCCGTTTAGATTTTATCCCAAAGGCCTAAAACTCGGCCAGCCGACGACCAGCGGACTGTTTTGGCCTAGAAATACTCGAGGACTTTGGGGAAGAAGGGGGAAATCCAGGCGGGATTTTGGTGCATGACGAAGTGGGTGGCAAAGAAAAAACACAGGACGAGGAGGACCAGCGCCAGGTGGCGCAATGGCCGGGCTTGTTCGGACCGACCCAGGACCAACCAGGCCAGGGCCACCGCCGGAAAGACGTAGGCGGCGCTCCGGGTGGTATCGTGGACCATATAGGCCACGCCCATGATCAGGCCCATGTTGAGGAGCCAGGCCAGGGAAAATAGGTATTGTTTTTGCCGCCAAAGTCCCCAAATCGCCAGGCCCACGGCCAGCCAGAGGAATTCGATGGAGGTGAGGAAGCCGAGGGGAAACATCCCGTAGTTGAGGCGGATGAGGCCCGGTCCGGCCCCGGCCCCGCTCCCGACCGGAATTTTCAGGCCCACCTGACTTTGCAGGTAGAACCGGAGCGCGATGTAGAGGCCGAGGGCCCCTACCACGGCTACCTGCGGCGCCCGCAAGGGCAATACGGGCCGTAGACCACCCGGTCTGTCCTGGTGGTGGCCCATTTGTCCGTGGAAAAGATATACCAACCCGGCGGCTAACAAGGCGCGCTCGTCCGTCCAGGCCGCGAGGAAGACGCCCAGTCCCGTCCACCACCAGCGGTCGGTCCGCAGGGCCACCGCCAGGAAGAAGAAGGCGACGCCATCGAACCAGCCGACCTTGTCGAAGAAGGGCGCTTTGCCCACGTAGACGAAGGCGACGGCGAGGGTCACGAGCCAGGCCAGGACCTTGTCGCCGGTGATCCGGTGTAGGGTTCCGGCAAAGACGCCGAAGAAGAAAAAGCCCAGGATGTGCTGGAGCACCAGCAAGCCGACGACGCCCAGGCCGGTCAGGTGCCCGATCACGGGCATGGTCAGGCGGAAGGCCCGCTTGGATTCATGGCTGGTCGGCGAAAGCTCCCGCGGCTCAAAGGGCGCGTCGATCTGTTCTTCGAAGGCGCCCCAGATATTGGCGTCGGCAGGATTGGTATAGTCGGGGAAGGAAAACAGCAGAGACAGCACGGTGCAACTCAATGCGACCGAGACCCACCAGCGATTGCCTTGGGTCCATGTTTCCATGCGGTGGTACCAGCGCCCGGCCAGCCAGTCCAATTGTCCCAGCAGCCCGGATGAGTTGTTTTCCATGCCCCAAAATAGTCAAAAAGCCTCCGCCGAAACAACAAGAAGGAGACCAGCCGTCGGCTGAATCTCCTTCCCTATCTGCAATAAGATGAACGCTCAGGTACGTTGGCGGCGACGGAACCAGAGTCCGGCCGCGAACATGACGCCGGCAACCAGGACCAGCATCCAATTGGAATTGAGGGGCGTGGAGGCCTTTTGGGCTTCTGCCTGGGCCTTCTCGATGAAGGCATCCCGCTCGGTGGTATCTCCTTCTTCCAGCACCACGGCCACGGTCTCCGCCTGTTCCACCGTGTCTTCCACCGCTCCGATTACTTCTTTGGTCGGCGCCAGCAAGCGATCGGGTTCGATCTGGGGCTCAATTTTCCGGGGAGGAGTGGTTTCCGTTTGGCCGATATACCACTGGTATTGGTTCAGGTTCCACCCGGTCAGGCTGGCCAGCTCGTCCATTTCCCGCTTCTTCCGCATCGCCAAATTCCGTTGGTATTTTTTCCCTTCCGCACAATCCATCGTGCCCGTAGCGGGGTGACGGATCACGTAGCGGCCCTGGAAATTCTCGCTGTTCGGCGTATTCAGGAAGACGAGGTCCTGGGGGAACTTTTCCCGTCCGTAGCGGACGTGGAGCCGGGTCACGAACAATTGGCCGGTATAGCCGCCCGCCATGCCGGGCTGGATCCACCAGACGCCCGCCTCGCGCAGTTCGGCAAAGGTGACCGCAGGCGTATTGCAGGGATCACATTTGACGGGGTTCGTGCCGCTGACGTTCCAGGCGTATTCGAGCATGACCGAGTTGCGGCCTTCCTGCTTCCAGGCCTTGTCGTAGACGGCCTTGTAGAAATCGCCGAAGAGGCCCTTCTGCATGATGAATTCGGGGATGTCCCGGTCGGTGGGGAGCTTGGTGGTGCGGTAATTCGCCGTTTCGACCCGCCCGTTGCGGGTGAAGGTATAGACGATCAGGTCCTGGGTCGACTTGGCATTGGCCATGCCCAGGCGGATCGGCAGCATGAAGCGGTCGGAATTGAACTGGATCTGGAGCGGGCGCAGGGAAGAGTAGCCGCTTTGCTTTTGGGCTTCCAGGTTGACCTTGACCACGAAGAATTTCATTTGGTCCCGGATATACGGATCGAGCACTTCTTCGGCATCCTTGGGAATTTTGTAGCCATTTCCCAGCAACCAGGTTTTCAGACCACTTGATTCCTTGGCCGAGAGGATCAGGATATCGTATTCCCCGACGGTATAGGTGGCCTCGACGGTCACGCCGAGGTCTTTTTCCTCTTCCACCGTGTCCACCATCGAGAAGTCCATGCTTCTGGTCGTGGTATTGGGCCTCGCAAATCCATCTGTCAATACGACCTGGCAGGGATTGTGGTCCCAGTACTCCACCATGCGGGGCGCAGTATAGGCGTCGAACTTGTCGAAAATATGCTGCTGGACCACCCGGATATCGCTTTCCTGGAGGACTTCGGGAACCGGAACCACCATCGCAAAGTCCTTCACGGCCCCGGAAAAGTCATTGGACATGGTGATGACGGTATGGTTACCGTCCCGGGCCATGATGACCTGAGAAGATTCGTTGAACAGTTTGGCATCGGCCTTGGCGACGTAGAAACCGCAGAAGGCGTTCACGGGGAGGCTCCAATAGAGCAGCCCGGTGAGTAAGAGCAAGTGCTTGATATTGAGTTTCATAGGAATGAGTTGTTGGGAATTCAGGGTTATTTGGAAAACCACTCGTACTTCTGGCGGACGAGGAGCTTGTCAAAGGCAATGGTCAGGGGAGAGATGATGAACAGGGCCCAGATGGGCGCTGAGGATTGCAGGTGGAAGAGGTGGGCCAGGGCAAAAGTGAGGCCACCGATCAGGGCCGCCCAGATGATCCGCGCCCGGGGATGGTTGGGGGTGGTCATGGGGTCCGTGATCATGAAAAAGGTGAACAGGAGCAGGGTGCCGTTGGTGAGGAGGTGGAAAAAATGGTCGACAGGCCAGCCGAGGTAGAGGACGGTGCGGACAAATTCCAGCCCACAGAAGGTGAGCAGAAAGGCCGCGCTCGTGTCAATGCGCCCCACTTTGAGCAGGACCAGCAGGGCGGCTGCCCCCATGAAGTAGAGCAAGGTCGCGCTGCTGCCCCATTGGCCGGGGGACACCCAGGCGTCGCCGGTGACGACCATGCCGACGACAATCCCGAAGTTGACGGGATTGAAAATGTGCTTGCCATCCACGCGGATGAGGAATTTGCTGGCGATGGTCAGGCCCGCGCCCAGGGCCACGGTTGTCATCAAATTCGCTTTGAAGAGGAGACACAGGCCGAGGGAAGAGATGAGCGCGCTTTTCAAGCCGTGCCACTTGCGGCCGGTGGCCGCGATGAAGATGCCTTGCACCGCGAGACAGGTCCCGACCGTCAACCCAATGCGCTGCAACTGGGTGTCCCATCCCAGTTCCAATATTCCGTAGAGGAGGAAGAGGGACAGGTAGATGATCTGGAAGTGGCGGGCGTCTCGTTGGAGAAACCGGACCGGGGCAAACCATGGAGACAGTGCAAGGGAATTCGATGAAGAAAGCAGCATGTGTTGGGGGTTATTTGCAGGAAGGGTGACCAGATCAGATCAATTCCACACGCGGCCTGAAAAAAAAGTTGAGATGCGACCTCGGTTTTTCTTCAAAAATTCAATGAATCCATCAACAATTTGTGAACGTTGAGGTTAAATGGGTGAGTTCGAGGAATTTATTCGTATTTTCAAAAATGCCCTATAAAGGTCAAAAAATATCCGATCAACCTTTTCCTTCCGCTTGGACGGGGGATTGGGTCGACCCTATTGGGCGGCGGCTCACGATCGAATATCGGGGCCAGGAGCTCCAAATGTCTCTCACCTCGGGGGTGGCTTGTACGCCCTATCCGGTGCCGGGCCGGCCCGGCATTGTGACGGCCAACTTGCCGGTGCGCTTCGGAAAGGTCCACGACTTTTTCCGACTGGAATTGCCGTCGGAAGCCTTTGGGCTGGGGACCACCTTGGTCTGGGACATCTATACCGACGAAGCCGGTGAATTGCGCTTTGCCCGGTCGAACGATCCGGGCTGCGACGTCTGGATGCGCCCCCGCGTCATCGAAGGCATTCTTCCCGGGGAATCTCCCATCGCCTATTCCTGGGCCTACCCCCTTCAGTACTACCGGAAGATCGTGCTGCCCGCGGACTGATTCCATTTTCATTTCCCGTCCCCCCATAAAAAAGCAAGGCCCCAGGCGGGACCTTGCCGAAAAAAGTTAATCAACTCAATTTATCTAACAAGAGTAAACCGTTGGCTGGCCTTTCCAGCCGGAGTAGTAAGGGTGTAGTAATAGATTTCGGGCCGGAGGTCCTTGAGGTCAACCCCCAATTCGTAGGTGCCGGCCGTTTGGGTGCCTTCGAAAACCGTTCGCTGAAGGCTGCCATCCCGGGCGACCAAATCGATCCTGACCGGTCCGTCTTGCAGGACTTCGTACTGAATGGTATTGTGGTCCTGGGAAGGGTTCGGGAAAATATTGATCTGGAGATCGGCGGCTTCGGCCGGGGGAAGATCTTGTTGGTTGGGGTCCATCAGGATGAAGCGGGTGACCATGTGGGCGCGGTGGTGGCCTTGCTCACCTTGCATTTGGAAGCCCTGCGGGTGCTGGCCCTTGTGGTGGCCCCGGCGGCCTTGGTGATGACCAGGCTCCATGCCTTCCGGACGATGGGCTTCCCGGATTTGGTCCAATTGCGGTTTGATTTCAGCGTGGAGCTCCTGCAATTCATTTTCATACACCTTCGCAATCTCCATGACTTCTTCCATGATGGCTTTTTTCTGCGTCTTCAATTCCTTCATTTCTGCTTTGTCCGCTTCACTCAACTCTCCTTCGCGGGCCTTCCGCTCCATGCGCATTTCCTTCATTTCCGGCCGCAACGCCTTCATCTCCGCCCGCAATTCGTTGATTTGAGCCTTGTGGTCCGCACTCAGCATCGTCTCAAACTTGGCCCGCTGTTCGGCGAGGATCGGGCGCGCTTCCTGCATGATGGCCTTTTTGGTTGCCCGGTGCTCCTGCCGCTTCTCCTTGCGGAGCTGTTTGAGTTGTTCCATTTGCTCCGGCGTAAGAATCTGCTCCATTTGTTTGCGGTGTTCCTCCCGCTTCATGTGCATGGTCTCGGGATCGGGACGCTCCCCAGACTGGCGAAGTTCCATCCGCTCCGCTTTGTGCGCTTCTTTCAACGCCTTGAGCTGCGCGACCTGCTCGTCCGAGAGATTCAATTCCGTTTTCAATTGATCCAGGCGGGCTTCGCCTCCGGGAGGGCCGTGGTGGGGGCCTTGGGCCGTGAGGGGGAGGCAAAAGGCCAGGCCTAAGAGGGCGAGGGCAATGTGGCGTGAGATATGTTTCAAGTTAAACATCGTGGGATAAGGTTAAGGTCTAAACAAGCTGTTGGTATATTTTCAAAGGGCATAGTTCTCCCGGGAAGCAGGCAGCTTCCAATGAAAAACCGGGCCAGGAAGTGATCAGGGTTGGGGAGGAGGCGGGCCGTGTCGGAATTTTCGGCGGCCTTTCATACCTCCTCGGAGCCGCTTCAGTCGGCGTTCCACGCTCTGCATCTGCGATTCGTCGAGGTGAAGTTGCAGGCTGTCTTTGAGGGCCTGCATTTCGCCCCGCAATTCCTGGGCGTGCTCCTTGTGAAGTTGCTCCATGCGCGTCCCAAAATCATCCAAAAACGGCTTGATTTGGGTGCGTTGGTCGGGGTCGGGGTCCGCAGCTTCGAGGATATGCTCGGTAAATGCGGAACGTTTATGTAGCTCCCGGAAGTTCTGGATGCGTTTCCGAACGATCTGGAAGGCGATCAGTGCACCAATCACCATCCCGATGATCAGGGTACCGCTGATGGCAATGACGGATTTGGTGCGGGTTTTCATGGGTCAAAAAGAGTTAAGGGCAAAGGAATCGGACAAGCCCAGGTCGGCGATGCCAGTAAGCGCGTCGAGGCTTACGCTGTCCTGCTGGTACCAGGTGATGACCAGCAGGGCAATGGCAGCGGCCATCCCTCCGACGGCCACCCAGCGGAACATCCGGGGGAGGTAGTCGTCGATGTTCGCGACGATCGGCGCCTGTTCCAGCCGGGCCATGACCCGGTCGGCGAATCCGGCGCTGAACTGGGGGCGCTCCTCTTCCAGAATGCGGTCCAGGGCCGCCTGGTCGATGCTTTCTTCCGATTCAGCCTCCTGGTTGAACAGGTCGCGCAGATATGGATTTTCCTCGCTCATCTCATCAGTTTTTCAAGGATGGACTTTAGCTTTTTTTGTCCCCGCTGCAAGCGGCTCAGCACCGTTCCCAGCGGAATTTCCAGCATTTCGGCAGTTTCCTTGGTCGAATAGCCCTCCAACATGCGGAGGACAATGACGCTGCGGTAATCGGGCCGGAGGCGTTCGAGGGCCTTGTAGACCAACTCGCGGGCTTCCGCACGGGCCTGGAAATCGCCGTCTTGCAGCCGGAGCAGTTCAGGGGCAGCTTCTTCCGAGCTGACTTCTTTGAACCTCCGCTTGTTTTTGCGGAGGTAATCGAGACTGACGTTGACCGCGATCCGGGTCAAGTAAGTGCCAACCCCGCTTTCCTGCCGAAATTTTTCCAAAGAACGGTAAAAGCGAATGAAAGTTTCCTGCCCCGCATCGTCCGCCTCCACTGTCCGTCCCAACATTCCGATCACCACCCCTGCGACTTTGCTTTCATACCGCTCCACCAAGGTCTTGAACGCCAGCTCGTTTCCGGCCCGGGCCTCTTTGATCAACTGTGCGTCCGTCGCTGTCACCCGTGCGTTCACTTTGCCTTTGGTGTTTTGGTAATTAGACGGAGCATGATTTCAATTTATTCCCATCCTCCGAAAAAAATCTGAAAAAGTTCAAGCGGCCATTCTGGTTGGGAATAGGATGGAGGAAAAGGGAAATGGTTTAATGGGAAATTCAGAAGGGGACGATCTGCGCCCGTTTGACCTTGGGAAGGTACTGGCGAACGATTTTGGTGGCTTCGGGGAAATGGGAAAACGGATTCAGGAGGTCGCGCACGGTTTCCGGATTGCTCCAGCCCATTTCAATGTCCAGGTAGGCATAGCCCCGGCAATGGCCGTCCTCAATGCAGACGATGGAGACCTCATCGTGGCGCCGTCCGTCTCCGACGAGGAAAAAGTTGGGAAATGGCAGGCCGATTCCCCGCAGGGCGTCTTCGACCCGCAGATTGTACTGCTCGGGCGACTCATCTCCGCGGCATCCACCCTCGCAGGTGTCCCCCTGGCAGCTGGCAGCATCCAACCCAATCAAATCCCCACACAATTTGTGCTTCCGCATCCGGGCCAGGAGCGCTGTCTCTGCATCGGCCTGGGTGGGAAACTCAGCGAGCGCGGTCTGCCCTTTTTTCAAAGGGCCTACGTAAAGCCGCTGGTAATTCTGCTGGTCGCGGTAGGCAAAAATGCCCGCGCGGTACTTTTTGACGCGAAACTTGGACGAGAATCCCGGCGCCAAACGGGACATCAAGGCCGGCAAGCGCAATTGGGCGAGCAATTCGTTGCCGGTGGGTTCCCACGCGAGGTCGCGGACCTGGTGCACCTCAAAATTGGCCTTGGCCGCAGCCTTGAGCTTTTTCAGGGCGTCCTTGCGGATGTTGCGGCTCTTCGCCGCAAAGAGCGTTTCGCCCTGGTCATTGTAGAAAAAGTACAGTCCCGGCGCTTCCGGTAACGCATCCAGTTGGGTCCGCTGAATGCCCTCTGGGAATCCGGCGTAGGGATCTTCGGGCACCGCGACCTGCAACAGGGCCGGCTCCACCTCGAAGAGGTGTTCGAGCAGGTGGGTCGTCGCATCCGCGTCGCCCATGGCCCGGTGACGGGCGTGGTTGGCGATGCCAAGGTGGCGGCAGAGGTTGCCGAGGCTGTACGAGCCGAGGCCGTTGATGAACTTGCGGCTGGTCCGCACGGTGCAGAGCCGCTTCCGTTGGAAGGGGATGCCGAGGCGCGCGAAGGATTCGCGCAGGAAGCCGTAGTCAAAATTGACATTGTGCGCGACGAAGACCGCACCCTGGGTCATTTCCAGGATTTCCGCGGCGATCTCCCGAAAGGGAGGCGCATCGGCTACCATTTCGTCGTCGATGCCGGTAATGTCCGTAATGTACGCGGGGATGTGAATTTCAGGGTTGACAAGGGTTGAATACTCACGGACCCGCCGCTGGCCATCGTGCAGGATGATGGCCACTTCGGTGATGCGGTCGCGTGCTGCGCTCCCGCCCGTGGTTTCCAAGTCAACAATTGCGAACATTTTATACAGTGGAACCTAAAGTTAAGAGGAGATGGCAGTCGATTCAAGGGAGTTGGGGATATGTGCATAAAAATCGAAGCCCCTGCTCTCACTGAGAGCCGGGGACATCCGTAAATTCTTAGTTAAACAGAGATGCTTTACGAGATAACTTCAAAAAAAGCGGAGGTAGATGGTGCTTCTACCCCCGTGAGATCAAAACGACCAACCTAAGAACCATAAACTATTAACAGATAGTTGTTCAGCGTGCTTCGATGTGCGTTAATGAATCAAAACGATACAACCAATGATATTTTTAAAGAATGTTTTCTTAACTGTTTGATACAAATATGCAGGGATGGACCCTGTTTTTCGGGAACAAATTTTTGGCAATAGTAACAGTGTAAGATGGGGGTAGAATCACCAAATTGTGGAGAGGAGAGAGATTAAACCCTTTCAGGTCTCTCGAAAAGTGTCATCGGATTCAAAGAAAGTAACGTCCAAAGACCAAAGGTTTCAGATGTTTTTTCTGAAAAACCTTGTTTGGAGGCTGTGAAACGAGGCTTTTGCCCATTTCTGGTGGCCTCAGTATCAATATTGGAAACGTATGTGATGATTAGGGAAACAGTTTGACCCGGAGAGTAACATCTCCTACTGGAGTTTCAGGCGGAGGCCCGCCGTGATATAATGGATTGTGAGCCAGGGCCGAACGACCTCGGTCGCGTTCAGGTTGCTGAGGCCAACTGACCAGCGGCCGAACAAACCGACCCTTTCGCCAAAATAGTAACAACTTCCGATGTGCAGCTCGGTGGACAAGCGGCGATAGTCCTCGGTGCGGTCTGCCTGCAAGGGGGCAAATCCTGTTCTGGCGGAGAGCAGGATATTGGCAGAAAGGCCGCCTTCGGCGGTCAGGAGCCCGTTTCCGGCATCTTTCTTGTACTGAAACAGGACCGGAACATCGATATAATTCAAATTGACCTTTCCAAAATCGTTCACTACCTCCCGGCTGCCCCGGTGTGTATGAAGGATTTCGATCTGCATGCTGATGTTTTCGGTAAAATCGTAATACGCGAACCCGCCAATCTGATACCCCCACTTATTGTACCCGCCCCAGGTGTCGCCGTCGATTTGACTCGTTACCACTCCTCCCGTCAATCCACCCCCTACGCCTTGCCCCCAAACCGCATTCGGAGCAAAAAACGTCATCCCAAAAATGAAAAGTAACAGTACAACGAAACGGGCCGATTTTTTCATAGACCTAAACTAATCAATTTTAAGCTGAGCATGGCCCTTCGAAAGGTCTTCTATTCCCTACAACCACCGTTTTCGCTTGAAATAGATCAATTGCGCAATGACGATGAGTGCCATGATCCCAATGACGGCCGGGTAAGACCACCGCGAATGGACTTCCGGCATGAAGTCGAAATTCATCCCGTAGAAGCCGGTGATGAAGGTCAGGGGAATGAAAATGGTCGAGATCACTGTGAGGACCTGCATGATCTCATTCATCTTGATAGAGGAATTGGAGAGGTACAGGTCAATCATCCCGCCCATGGTATCCCGATAGGCCTCCACGGTGTCGATCACCCGCAAAATATGGTCGTAGAAGTCTTTCAGGAAGACATCATGCTCCTCCTTCATCAAATCGCTCGTGTCCCGTTGCATGGCCCCGACAATTTCCCGCATCGGCCAGACCGACCGGCGGACCTTCGACAAATCCCGCTTCAGGTCGTAAATCTTCTTGAGCGTTGATTTCTCCGGGTGTTCCATCAATTCCTCTTCGAGGTCATCGATCTGTTCTCCCAGATGCTCCAGGATCAAAAAGTAACGGTCTACGACCGCGTCCAGCAACAGATAGGCGAGGAAGTCCGGACTGGCCTTCCGCACTCGCGACCCTTCTTTCCGCAAGCGCTTGCGGATCGGATTGAAGATATCATCGGGGTCCTCCTGAAAGGACAGGATATAGTCGTTCCCGAGCACAATGCTCACCTGCTCCATGCCCAGCTCGCCTTTATCGGAGATATCGCCCATATTGAGGACGAAATACAGGAAATCCCCGTAGTTCTCGTACTTCGGACGTTCCTGGGTATTGACGATGTCTTCTAGGACCAGGGGGTGAAGGGCAAACCGATTTCCGAGGCTCCGCACAAACTCAGTATCGTGCACCCCGTCCACATTGATCCAGGCGAGGTGTTTCGGGTTGCGGTAACGCTCCAAATCTTCCGGGGAGAGCTCTTCGGCCTCCACCAGTTCTTGTTCGTTGTAGGAAAACAGGGAAATATGCACCGGAGCGGTTCTTTTCTCGCCAACATGCACCATTTCACCGGGGGGAAGCCCGGCGGTCTCAGAAACGGGATTGTCTTTGCGTCTTTTCTTCCGGCGGGAGCGGAGTCGGGGAGAAGCCATGGTGCAATGAGTTGAAGGTGAATCAGCCCTTGGCGGACAGGAGTCCGCAGAGGCGGTACAGGAGGCGGGCGCCGACATTGCCGTCGAGGTCACCCTCGCCGGGCGCCACCTCCACGAGGTCGGCCCCAATGATCTCGCGGCCGCTCGCGCGGACCTGATCGAGCAGGTACAGGGCTTGTTCGAAGCCCAGTCCGCCGGGTACCGGAGTTCCGGTATGGGGGCACAGCGACGGGTCCAGCCCGTCGATGTCGACGCTGATGTACACCTGCTGGGGCAGGTGGGAGACAATGTCTTCGCATTGGGCGTGCCAGGACCGCCCCGCAAATTGCTGGTGCTTCAGGCTGCGGTCGGTGAAGGCCACGAGGCGTCCGCCTTCGCTTTCCAGCCGCTCGTATTCTCCCGCGGCAAAGTCCCGGATCCCCACCTGGACGAGTCGGGTGAGCTGGGGCAGCTGGAGGGCATTGTGCATGATGGAGGCGTGGGAATAACGGAAGCCTTCGTAGGCATCACGGAGGTCCATGTGGGCATCCAGTTGCAGGATGCCAAATTCGCCGTGGCGCTGAGCCAATGCTTGCAGGTAGCCCAACGGCGTCGAGTGGTCGCCCCCGACCACGATGACCTGTTTGCCCTGGGCCAGGTATTGTTCCGTCGTTTCCCGCACATAATCCACCATTTTCTGGCAGGACTCATTGAGCAGGTTCAATTGGGCTTCGAGGAATGGTTCGTCGAGGCCACTTCCGCCCGCTTCCTGAAATTCAATCACCAATTGGGCGATGGGGCGCATGCGGTCGCTTTCCGCCCGCACGTCGGCGGGAATGTCGAGCATGGAAATGCCGGCCTGCCAGATTTTGCCGTATTGCTCATCGAACAAATCGAGCTGCGGGGACGCCTTGAGGATGGCTTCGGGGCCGTGGGCGGTACCGGCGGCGTACGAGACCGTCACTTCCCAGGGAACCGGGACGATGATGATCTGGGCCTCTTCCGGCCCAAAAGGAAGGCCGAAAATACCGCCGGAAGTATCCCCGGGGTCATCGGGATTGAAATGGGAGATTTTATCATGCAGGCTCATGAGCGGAGTATTTCAGCATTTTTCGGACGTAGCCCGGCAACGCAAAGGCTGCCCGGTGGATATCGCCGTTGTAGTATTGAAGGGAGTGGGTATCCGCAAAGGCCTCGGCGCGTTCGGCGTCAAATTGGTTCAGCGGATGGAGGTCGCCCTTGGCGGAGAAAGAAAAGGACCAGGTGCCGGTGGGATAGGTGGGGATCGAGGCAAAGTAACAGTGAACCTTGTCCGGCCCGAAAATATCGCGGTAGCAATCAAAGATTTCCCGGAAGACCTTGGCATTGAACCGGGGGGATTCGCTCTGTGTCACCATGATACCCTCGGGGCTGAGGATGCGGTGGACGTGTTGGTAGAATTCGGGAGTAAACAATCCTTCCGCCGGGCCGACTGGATCGGTGGAGTCGACAATGACGAGGTCAAAAGCGCCGTTGGGACTGTTTTTGACGTATTCGATTCCATCTGCCACCTTCAAATTCAGGCGCGGTTCATCGAAAGCGGCGGCAATCTCCGGGAGAAATTGCTTGGAGGCCTCGATGACCATCCCGTCAATTTCCACCATCACGACCTCTTCCAATTGTTCGTAGCGCAACAACTCCCGCACCGCTCCACCATCGCCTCCGCCGATCACCAGCGCTCTTTTGGCATTTGAATGCACCTGCATGGGAATATGGGCGATCATCTCGTGGTAGACGTACTCATCCTTCTCGGAAGTCATCACCATCCCGTCCAGCGTCAACATCCGGCCGTAGGCGAAGGTATCGTAGACCTCCACCTTCTGGTAGGGACTTTGCCCCTTGAACAAGCGATCTCCCTTGTGGCGTAGCGAAAGGGCAATGTCATTGCCCCGCTCCGTGAACCAGATGTCCCGGTTGGCCTTGAATTCGATTTCACTGGCGCTGTCGCGGTTGTCGGTCCATTCGAAGTCCAGCTTCTTCATCTGGTGGGCCTGGCCCCGTCCCATTTCCATGGCCGAAGCAAAGTCCGACTCAAATTCATCCTTGAGGAAATTGTGGCTGATCCAGGGATCGACCGTATCGCCGCAGGTGAAAATGTCCACGGCGGCATAGCCATATTCCGGCCAGGTATGGATCGCCAGGTGGGATTCCTGGATGACCACCACGCCGGAGACCCCGAAGGGAGAGAAATGGTGAAAGGTAGAATTGATCACCGTGGCTTCGGCTGCTTTGGCAGCGTTTACCATCGACTTTTCGATGAGGACCACATCGTTCAACTTGTCCGGGTTGCAACCGTGGTATTCGACCAATATGTGTCGACCGAGTGTTTTCATGGCACCAACAAATTCAACAGGAATCCGCTCCTGAAGGTTTCTTTTTCCAAAGAAACAAAATCTTCTCACGTGAAAAATAGCCGCTCAATTTTTCGCCCATAAAAAAAGACCGCACCTCCCGGTTGGGGAAGGTACGGCCTGGGTGAACGGGGAAATCATCTGATGATGGTCACCGAGCCGGATTGCTGGACGCGCTGTCCGCGAAACGCCACGGCATCGATTCGATACATGTACGCCCCCTCGGGCAATGGTTGCCCTTGTAAATCGGTGCCATTCCAACGGAAGGCAGGATTGGTGCTTTGGTAAACCAGCTTGCCCCAACGGTCAAAGACCTGAACCTCCAGATCGGAAATCAATTCGGTCTGGACACCCCACGTTTCATTCTCAGCCGGTCCGGTGCCGTCCGGCGTGAAAGCGTTGGGGATCCACAGGTGGATATTTTCTTCAATGCTGATGTGCTGCGTCCATTCATAGATGCGCTCACAGCCATTTTCGTCGAGGAAATAGAAGGAGATGTCATAAACGCCGGGATCGCTGTACTGGTGCACGGCATTGGCTGCTTCGCTGGCCCCGCCATCGCCAAAGGTCCACAGCTGGGACACGACCATCGGCGGAACATCGGCATTGAATTCGATGATGGCATTCGGAATTTCGGCTTCCAGGGCGCTGAATTCAATCGGCACGTTCGGCGGCACATTGACGTACGCGACCACCGGGATGCGGGCACTCGGGCAGCCATCCCCATCGATGAATTCGACGAAGTAATAGGTCGTATTGACGCCGGGACCCGGCGAATAGGAGTTCAGGTTGCTCTGGAAGGGCGCGGTTCCATCCGGAGTATTGTACCAAAAGAGGTTGCCTGGGCCGGGCGGACGGACCACAGCGACTTCCGGGGCGAAGCCCCGACAAACCGTATCGTGCAAGGGCACGGGATCGATCGGTCCCTCGGGAACCTCATTGGTGCCCGTGAAGGTGGTGACACAGCCCTGGTCCGAAGTCGTGGTCAGGTTGATATTGTACAGTCCCGGCATCGGATAGACATAAGCCGGATTGGCTTGCGAAGATCCGGCGCCATTGCCAAACTGCCAATCGTAGCTGACGATGGATCCGGTCAGGATGGTGCTGAGGTCGGTGAAAAAGGACGTATCGTCCAGACAGGCAAAGCTGACTTCATAATTGGGTTCGGGACTGGGGTGGACCGTGACATTCTGCTGAATGAGGTCCGTACAGCCATCGCTGGTGGCCACCTCCAATTGGACGGTATAGGTGCCCGGTGCGCCGTAGAGGTGGGAAAACTGGGGCTGGGTTTGCGTGTTGCCATCTCCCAAATCCCAATCCAGGGAAGTAATCGTGCCATTGACAACGCTGCTGGTATTCACGAAGTCCATCTGGGCTTCGTCGCAGACATCCGTCCAATTGAAGCCCGCAACGGGCTCCGGCAGGATTTCAATGACCTGAGAAGTATCCACGAGGCAGCCATTGGCATTGGTAACCTCAAAAGTAACCGTGTAGAAGCCCGGGGAGATATAGGAATAGGTCGGGTCTTCCTGGGCCGAGCCATTGCCATCGCCAAACTGCCAATCGAAATTGGTGACGACGTCGCCGGGGGAGAGGGTGACCTGGCCATCGAACTGGGTGCCATCACCGAGACAGAAGTTCTGGGCGGAGAAGTCCACGACCGGCAACGGGGTAACCGTCAGGTTTTGGGTTACGGTATCCTGACAGCCTTCAACCGTCGTGGCGATCAACTGGATCGTATAGGTTCCGGGGGCCCAGGTCGCCGTAGGGTTCTGGTCCGTCGAGGTTTGCCCATTGCCAAAATCCCATTCCCAGGCCACAATATTCCCCGGCGGGAACATGGAAGCATCGGTGAGGTTGACGGGGATATTGGGGCAAACAACAGGGAGAATGAAGTCCGCGACCGGGGGATCGACGATTTCGACCACGGCCGTATCCGAGAAAATGGACGAACAGGTCGTATCGCCGATGATGATGTTCAGGAATTCACTGCCTTCACTGATGCCATCGTCCGGAGCCACCACCACCACTGCCACCGAGTCCTGGCCCGGGGCAAATGTCACCGATCCCGGCAAGGGTGAATAATCCGCTCCATTCGTGGCGGAGCCAGTGACGACATAGTTGAGGGTGAGCGGCTGGGAAAGGGAACCGTCGCGGGTAAAGCTGAGGGCGGCCTGGGAACAGCCTTCGACCAGGTAGCCGGCGCCATTGGTAAAGGCGGTGGTGATGTCCACTTCATTGCCGGTGCAGCGAATGCCGCCGGCTTCGAGGAATACGCCTGAATCCAGGATTTCGTCGCCGCCATCGGCGATGACGAGCTTCACCCGGTAGGTGGAACAGGGCTGGACCCAGGTTTTCGCTTCGAGACGGACCGTTTGGCCGTCGTATTCGTGGGTCGTGCCGGTATTGTTCGAGGTAAAAAATGCACTGTTGTTGAGGTTGCAGTTCGGGCTGGCAAGGCTTCCGCCCAGTCCGAGGGTGCCGTTGTTGACGGAGTTGATGGAAACGGGCGTGGTCGAACCGGGGATCAGGGCAACGTTGACATTGTTGAGGCCGGGACCATCGATGAAGAAGCCGAAGGCATCGTTCACCGTGGAGCAGACGTATTCGTCGTATTCTTCGGAGGCGAAAACATACGAGATACTGATGGTATCACAGGTGGGTACCATGTCAAATTCCAGGGCGCAGGCATCGAAGGTCGTCACGCCGGACAGGACGTTGAGGTCGTTGTCGCCGGGGGCGAAGTTGGCCTGGGTGGTGCTTCCGGTGGTATTGGGAAGGGCGGCATTGGCCACGGAACCGGAAGTGAGCAGCACCCCGGTGGTAAGGTTGAGGTTGGTATTGGTCGCGTCAAATGTGCCCGATGCGTCCGTCGGGCAATTCAGGGTCACATTGGAAATGGTAATCCCCTGGCCAATCAACAGGTTGGCGAGGTTGTTTCCATTGCCCGACGATTGGACCGTCAGCTGAGCGTTCAGGTGGGGGAAAATCAGCCCCAGGAGGAGGGCCAGAATGAAAAAGCGACGTTGCTGCATTGTGAACCAGAATGAATTTTGGTGCTTCCCTTCAATTTCCAGGATTTCCGATGCGAACGAACGGGAATCCATCCAATTAACAAATTAGGTCTTTCATTGTCATTTCGAAACAACTACGGCCTGAACGGTTCATTATTGACTCCCGTTGGTAGTTCGCGACACTTTAGGGCTGATTTTGGGGAAAATTAAATCGATTCAACCGGATACTATTTTCCCTTTCTTTTTCGTTTAAACCATTGTCCACAAACGTATTACCCATGGCAAATATCGATCCCAAGTCCGGCAAAAAATCTACCCGTGTCGACATGACGGCAATGGTAGATGTCGCCTTTCTCCTGCTCACTTTTTTCATCCTCACCACCACCCTGACGAGCCCACTCCGCATCGATTTGGTGAAGGCGCCTCGGATGGAGAATGGGACGATCAACTCGCCCCGGATTTCCGGGGACAAAATCATGACCCTGATTTTGGGTGAGGATGACAAGGTCCATTATTACCAGGGCGTGGCCGATCACCGGCCCGAAACCACCGACTACAGCCCCGAAGGCCTGCGCGAAGTCATCCAGGCCCACCTGACCTGGGGAGGCACGCCCTGTTACAACCACGACCTCAATTGCTGGGACCCCATTTTCATCGTCAAACCCAATGCCACCAGCCACTTCAAGAACCTGGTGGATGCCCTGGACGAGCTTCGGATTGCCGGGGCAAGGAAGTTCAGCTACCAGGAAAAGGAAGACTTTGACCGGGACCTCCTCGCCGTCCACGACTTGAAATAGTACCGCTTTATAAACAGTTCCCCCCGGCCGCTCACGCAACCGGGGGGATATTTTTTGTGCCAGCACCAGATCAGTATCCGCCGCCAGCGCCATAGGAACCGCCCACCGGATGCCAGGTGGTCTTGGTTTCCTGCGTGTCCATGATGTGGTAGGGACTTTGTCCGTCTTCCCCCCGGTAATCCTCATCGCGGAGAATGACCCGCTTGACATTCAGCGCGGCATTGTCCTGGATGGTGCGGATCTGCTCGGTATCGTTGCCCGTGTACACGAGGGCGTTGACGTCCATGTGGGTGGAAAAATGTCCGATGAGTTCGCCGCGGTGGCCCGTCAGGACATTGACGACGCCGCCCGGTACGTCGGAGGAATGGAGTACTTCCGCGAAGGAAATCGCGGCCGTGGGATGCTGGTCGCTGGCCAGGACCACCAGCCCATTTCCGCCCGCAATCGCGGGCGCAATCACCGAGACGAGGCCCAGAAGGCCGCTGTCTTCCGGCGCAAACGCCGCCACGACACCCGTCGGTTCCGGCAACGAGAAGTTGAAGTGGGACGACGCCACCGGATTGACCGCGGAGAAGACCTGCTGGTACTTGTCGCACCAACCGGCGTAGTAGATCAGGCGGTCGATGGAATCGAGCACTTCCTGTTTGGCAGTAGCGGCGGTAGCACCGGTTTGCTGCAATTCAGCTTCAAACTGGGCGGTGCGGCCCTCCAGCATCTCGGCGATGCGGTAGAGGATTTGGCCGCGGTTGAAGGCGGCCCGGGCTGCCCAGCCCGGCTGGGCCTTGCGGGCGGCTGCGACGGCTTCGCGGAAGTCTTTCCGCGATCCCCGACAGACATTGGCGATCAGGTTGCCGCTGCCGTCGTGGAGGCCAAAAAAACGGCCCGATTCCGTGCGGGGGAACTTGCCCCCGATGTACATTTTATAGGTCTTGAGTACCGATACGCGGGGAGAAGGAGTCGCTCCGTTTTGCCCGTTGGAACTGGCACTTTCTGTTTTCTTGGACTTTGCTTTCGTCTTTGCCATGATGATTTTCCTGTTTCCGATCGGTTCAATTCATATTCAAATAGGGAGCGAGGCCGTGGAGCCCACCTTCGCGGCCCATGCCGCTTTCTTTGTACCCGCCGAAAGGAGACGTCGGGTCAAACTTATTGAAGGTATTCGCCCAGACGATCCCGGCGCGCATTTGGCTGGTGAGTTCGAAGATTTTCGAACCCTTGTCCGTCCAGACCCCCGCTGACAAGCCAAAGGGCGTATTGTTGGCCTTCTTGATGACTTCGGAGACGGTCCGGAAGGTCTGAACCGCCAGGACGGGGCCAAAGATTTCTTCCTGGACAATGCGGTGCGATTGGGCGGCATTCAGGAAGAGGGTCGGACGCATCCAAAAGCCCTTTTCGGGGATCGGGCAGGAGGGTTGGTAAAAATCGGCGCCTTCAACTTTCCCGACTTCGATATAGTCCTGGATGGTTTGCAGCTGACTGGCGGAGTTGATCGCGCCGACGTCGGTATTCTTGTCCAATGGATTCCCCACGATCAGGGTTTCCATGCGGTCTTTTAGCTTGCGGACCACCGTGTCGTGGACGGATTCCTGCACGAAAAGGCGAGAACCGGCGCAGCAGACGTGGCCCTGGTTGAAGTAGATGCCATTGACAATGCCCTCGACCGCCTGGTCAATGGTCGCGTCTTCGAAGATGATATTGGCCGCTTTGCCTCCCAATTCCAGGGTGACCTTTTTTCCACTGCCCGCAATTGAACGCTGAATGATCTTGCCCACCTCGGTCGAGCCGGTGAAGGCAATTTTGTTCACGTCGGGATGGTTGACGATGGCCGCGCCTGTCTTGCCGTAGCCGGTGACGATATTGACAACGCCCGGGGGCAAATCGGCCTCCTGGATGATTTCCGCCAGTTTCAGGCAGGTCAGCGGGGTGGTTTCCGCCGGCTTCAACACAACCGTATTGCCCGTGGCGAGGGCCGGGGCAATTTTCCAGGCCGCCATCAGCAAAGGGAAGTTCCAGGGAATAATTTGTCCTGCAACCCCCAACGCGGAAGGATTCCGGTTCGGGAACGCATAGTTGAGCTTGTCGGCCCAACCTGCGTAGTAGAAGAAGTGGTTGGCGGCGAGGGGAATGTCCACGGTCTTGCTTTCCCGGATGGGTTTGCCTCCGTTCAAGGATTCAATCACCGCCAATTCCCGGGCCTTTTCCTGGATCATGCGGGCGATGCGGTAGACATATTTGCCGCGGTCCTTGGCGGACATGCGCGACCAATACTTGTCGTAGGCTTCGCGAGCGGCCTTGACCGCCCGGTCTACATCCTTGGCGCTGGCCTCAGCGACCATCGCCAGGCGTTCTTCCGTCGCCGGATTGATCGTTTTGAAGTACTTCCCCGATTCGGGAGCCACCCATTCTCCCCCAATGAACAAGCCGTACTGTTCCTTGAGCTGGATATGGTCGCGGTTCTCCGGGGCCGGTGCATACTGCCAATCGGTATCAAATTGGAGGGCAGGTTGCGGATTGTTTTTCTTGTTGGCCATGATTAGTCGATTGAGAAGTAATCAAAGGATTGGTAGACGCCAGTTTCTTCCTTGACGATCTGCCGGAGCAGATCATTGGTGAGCGAGGAGGCTCCGAAGCGGAACCATTCGTTGCTCAGCCAGGCCTGTCCGAGGGTTTCCCGGAGCATGACCAGGTAGCGGATGGCTGTTTTGGCGTCGCGGATGCCACCTGCGGGCTTCATACCGATCATTTTTCCGGTATCGTAGTAGAAGTCCCGGATGGCCTGGAGCATGACCAGGGTCACCGGCATCGTCGCTGCCGGACTGATTTTGCCCGTTGAGGTTTTGATAAAATCGGCCCCCGCGTGCATGGCGATTTCACTGGCCCGGCGCACATTGTCCAGCGTATTCAATTCCCCCGTCTCCAAAATCACCTTCAGGCGGGCCTTTCCACACGCCTCTTTGATCTCGGCAATCTCATCGAAGACATAGTTGTACTCGCCTCCGAGGAAATGGCCCCGGCTGATCACCATGTCGATCTCGTCGGCTCCGGCGTCCACGGCGAATTTGGTATCGTCGATTTTGACCTGGCGCGGTGCCTGACCGGCCGGAAATGCCGTGGAAACCGACGCGACCTTGACCGGAGAGCCTTTGACGGCGTCTTTCGCGACCTTGACCAGTGAAGGGTAAACACAGACGGCAGCGACAGTGGGGAGACCGGGAACTGCATCGTGGGGATGGCGGGCCTTGTAAGCCATTTGCCGAACCTTGCGGGAGGTGTCCATGCCTTCCAGGGTGGTCAGGTCAATCATGTTGAGCGCGAGCTTCAACGCCTGGACCTTGGAGGCTTTCTTGATGGAACGGGACTTGAACCGAGCCACCCGTTCGTGGACACCTACCTGGTCCACGGTCATGGTGTGGAGTGGATTGAAATTCATACCAGGGGATTGGTGTACATAATGGACTGCAAGATAGAAAAAAAGGGGGGGACGGTAAAAGGAATGGAGGGGCGATTACTTCTGGTTCACCTTCTCCCACAGGCGCACATTCTCCTTCTCAAAAATGACCTGCCAATTGGTGTCGGCCTGGAGGTAGTCGAGCGCGCGGAAGTGGTCTTCAGGTGGTTCGGGAAAATTGGTGCCGTCGTCGACGTGGATGACATAGTCGGCCGCGCCAATGAACGGGAACATGTGCGTGCATTCCCGCGTGGCCACATGCGGAACCACCCGGCTGCTCGCGCAGACCGAATCCCCTTCCGGAATATACGTCAGGGCCTCGTAAACGGTCTCGTGGTTATAGCCATTCGACTGCCAGTGGGAGGCCGAAAAGACGTTGAGGTTGTCGGT
Organism: uncultured bacterium; assembly: GCA_963923035.1. GTDB lineage: Bacteria > Bacteroidota > Bacteroidia > J057 > JADKCL01 > CAWUKT01. The sequence continues at coordinate 16,234 of CAWUKT010000003.1, read as the reverse complement.
GCGGAGGAATATCGGGTCACGGTGCCAAAAGGAATTAAGCGTCGCAAACAGGGTCACGCCGGCCACCAGGACACCCAAGGCCATCCGAAACGGCCGCTGGCGAATCCGAATGAGGACTTCACAGACCGCGATGGACAGCAAAGGCACCAATTCAATGGAGTAATGGTTGTTGATGCCCCAGGCACCCGCCTTGTCGGAGAAGACCTTCTGGCCGATGATCGGCAGGCTCATCACGAGGTAGTGGGGACGAATCAAGAACGCGAGCCCCCCCGACCACAGCATCATCCGGTACAATTCAATTTTCAACCCATCCAGGGCCGGATTCTCCGGAATATGGTTGGTATACAGCAATTCGAAAGCGTAGAGCGGCCGGGTCACAATCGTCTCCAGCGCCTCCCGCAATCCCGACCCAAGCGCCTTGTACTTGAAATGGACGTATTCGAAGCCCTCCGGCTGGTAGTAGGGGAGGACGACCTTCATGACCCAGACAAAATAGACTCCGGCAAAAACCGTCATGCCCATCGCAGCCAGCACTTTTTTCCGACTCCGCCAATTCGCCAGCCCAATTCCCAATCCCAAAAAGATGCCCCAGAGCGCCATGTTTTCCTTCGACATGCACAAGAGCAACAGGAACAAAAGCGCCGTACGGAATTTTTCTTTCTGGAAATAATGGAGGAACCAGGGCAAGAACATGGCTCCGACGACATTGTTGTGGTAGTCGAAGGCGAGGGCGGAGGTGATTCCCCAGATCGACAGAAAATGGATCAGGGCCAGGTGGGGCAGCCAGGGATTGTCGGTGCGGGTGCGGACGTAGACAAATGCGCCGTAGCCACCGCTGAGGATGGCGAGGATTTGGACGAGGAGGAGGGTGTACTGGCCGAAAATGGGTTGGAAAGGGGCAATGAGGAACAGGATCGGCTCGAAATGGTCGCCCAGGGTGAAGCGGAGCCCCGTATTGTAGAGGTCGTATTCGTTGAGGCGGCCTTCGGAGTAGTCAAAGATGGCGGCGGTGAAATAGCCGAGGTCCCAGCCGAAGGTGCGGAAGAAGTAGTGGTTGACGAAGGAAATGGAGGCGAAGAACAGGAAAAAGAGCGCCAGCAAGCCCAATAAGGCCCAACGTTGCCGCAATGTCAGTTGGTGGGGACGCTGAATTTCCATGTGCAGGGCCAAAATAGAAAATTGACCTGCCTAAAGAAAGGGAAATACGGAGGGGGAAATGGGATCAGAAAATGTAGGTGCTGACCGCCCAGTAGACCACGGCGGCACCCACGGCCCAGGGGCCGTACTTGAACATGATGCGACGGAAGTCGATCGGTTCGCGGTCGTACTCCGGTACGATCCGGCGGTCCCGGCGGTTGCGCCGGTCAAACTGTGATTGGTATTCGCGTTCCCGTAATTTCATGGTGATCCTTTTGGTACTACGAATCTAACGAATCTTGACCGGAATTAGTATCCCTCTCCGTTGATTTTGATTGGCTTAGCCCGCCCTTTCATTTCTCCCGACCTGTAACCATTCCCCCGCCCTCCGTTATGCCGACATGCGCATCCACCTGTTCATCCTGCTCAGCCCTTTCCTTTGCTCATTGCTCTGGGCCCAATCTCTGGCCCCGGACCGGACCGAGATCCGCCAACGCCTGGAAGCCAAAAAGGCCGCCGGCGAACCCTGGATCGCACACGTCATTGTGCCGCTCTGCGACAACGACCACCAGGGCATCGTCCCGGTCAACGCCTCGCTCGGCAACGGCCAGAATACCCGCACCAATTTGTATTGGGGGGCGGGATACGGCGTCCGGACCCATTTCAAGCGGTCGGACGATTGGATGACCCAGCTCGACGAGGTGCCCGCGTCGAAATACATCCTTGACCGGGTGGTCTGGGAGAAAACCTTCCCCGATGGCCACCGGGTGATCTTCGTGGCGGATGCCTACGACGGTGCCTATATGCAGCAGGCACTGGAGGATTATTTCGATTATTTGGCGGGGAAAAAGGCCTGCACCCTGCGCCTGGACGACGGCCGGACCATCCAGGCGGGCAAGGGGGCGGACCTCCTCGTGATGAACGGGCACAATGGACTGATGGATGTGGACGTGGACATTCCCCGCGACATGGAGGCGGGGAAGAAAGATGCCGTGGTCATTGCCTGCATTTCCCGCGACTATTTCATCCAGCCCCTCAACCAGGCCGGAGCCTATCCCTTGCTGACGACGACGGGACTCATGGCGCCCGAAGCCTATGTTGTGCGGGCGGTATTGGATGCGTGGGGAGCGGGCAAATCGGGCGCGGAAATTCGGAAGGCGGCCGGTGCGGCCTACCACCGCTACCAAAAATGTGGACTCAATGGAGCTACCCGCCTGTTTCATACAGGCCAGCATTAAGATGAACATAGAACGAAAAAAGAACCGGCCCACTTCGTCAAGAGGGCCGGTTTCTTTTGTGCTTTCTTCAAAGCGTGACAAAAATGGTCGGGATGGTTTGTTGGGCGTTAATTTGCTTGGCGACGCTGTCACGTTGTTTTTTAAGGCATTCAACGCATCCGCACTGCCAATTTTATTTGCGCCTGGAAAGAACGTGTGGATTCCTTGATCCACTATTTGCTTCAAGATTCCGTATTGAAGGTCGCACTTTGTTTCCCCTTCCTCAAACCAGCTTTTTGCAAAAATAAGAGATACTAAATCCCATTTCATTTCTCAACTTGTTCTATATTAGAGAATTAAATCCCTCTTCGAACTCAAAAAAATAAGTTGATTTTTCGTGAAAAAGACTGAATATCTGTTTCATCTCATCCAATCCATGGACAAGCGGGACAAGGACAACCTCGCCCGTTATGCGCGGACGCGGGGAAAGAAGACCGATTACAAGTACCTGGAATTGTTCCGGGCGGTGGACGAACAGAAGGTGTATGACGAGGCGGTGCTGCGGGAAAGGTTCCAATTCAGCAATTTTTCCGAAGCCAAGAAGCACCTCATGGAGATGATCCTCCGGTCTCTCCGCATTTACGATGAGCATCCCGAGACCCAAATGCAGAACCGGTTGACAGAGATTCGGGTGCTGCTGGACCGGAGCTTGGAGCCCATTGCGATGAAGAAAATCCAGAAGGCGCGGGAAATTGCGGTGCGGGAAGAGCGGCACCGGGCCCTGTTGGAGTTGGCGGATTATGAATTGAAGGCGCTTCCGTTTGTGGCCAGGCCGGCAGAATTGAAGGAGGAGCGGGAAAAAATTGTGGCGCTGCGGGATGATGTGCTGGAAAATTTGAAGCTGATCCAGGGATTGAAAGATATCCAGGACAAGCACCTCGCCAATGTGCTCGGTGAGGCTTCCCGCTCGGGCCGGTTCGATCCCGAAGCCGTCCGCCAGATCGAGGCCACGCCCGAATTGTCGCAGCCGGACGCGGAACTCCCCGTCCGCGCCCAATCCACCAAATACCGGATCTGGAATGTGGTCCGCCACCACCAACTCGACTTCAAAGGCCGGGCTGAAGTCCTGGAAAAAATGATGGGCCTGTTTGAGCGGCATTCCTTTCTGATCGACGAAGAGCCGGTCCGCTACGTCTATACCGTCGGCGGTTATTGCCTCTGCCTCAATGTCATCGGCCGCTACGAGGATGCCCTGCAAGCCACCCTGAAACTCCTCGATTTGCCCTCCCACAACGACAAGGTCCGGCTCGCCAACTTCATCAACCTCGCCACCAACCTGTCCATCTACACCTTCAATACCGGGAATACCCGGCCCCTGGCGGAGCACGAGGGCTACCTCATGGCCGGCCTCCGCGAACACCGCGACAAAACGCCCGGGGCCACCCTGACCTATATCTTGTACCTCTTTTCGATGGCCTTTTGGTTGGCCGGAAACGTCCGGCGCGCCCAGCGCTTTGCCCGCCGCGTCGTCGAGGAACCCAATGGCCGGGTCAACCTCCAGGCGGCCTGCCGCTGCTTCCTGCTCATCTTCGCCTACGAACAGGACGACCCAGAACAGATCATGAAATACGCCCGCAAATGGCGCCGGCAATGGAAGCAGTCGGGCTCGAGCTTTGCCGTGGAGCAGGGCTTCACGGACTTCATGGTGCAGCTGATCGATCTGGGGGATTGGCGGGACCGGTCGGCCGCATTGCGCACCTACGCCAATGAATTGGCGGAGACGCTGGCAGGAGGTTTCAAGGTCCGCTCGGACAACTTTGTCCTGCTGGGGCGCTGGCTCGAGGCGCGGCAGCAGGGGCGTTCCCTGGTGGACGTGGTGCGGGAAGGGGCCGTTCAGGCATAAAAAAACGCCATTCCCGACGAGAATAGCGTTTTTTAGAGGTTGAAAAGAGCTTACTGCACAGAACCGAGTTGCTTCTGCAATTCGTCCAGCAATTTCTTCTGCTCTTCGATTTTCTTTTTCTGCTCTTCCTGAGACTTCTTGTTGGTTTCCTGGTCCTGCTTGTTTTCAGCCAGTTCTTCTTCCAACTTCGTATGGTCCTTTTCGAGCTTTTCCAGGTCTTTTTCCAATCCTTCCTGCTCCTTCACCGCACCTTCTACCACCTTGGTTTGGGCTTCGATGGCCAGATTCAATTCGTAGACGCGGACTTCGCGGGCGAGGCCGTCGAGAATAGCCTTGGCATTGCTGACTTCCTGGGAGTGGGTCTGGGCCGTCATCCAGTTGTCGTAGCCAGTGGAAAGGAACATGATGACCTTGGACTTGTTGTCGCCGGCCTTGTCTACCTTGTAATAGAGGTCAATGGTCGTAGTGGAAATTTCATCGTAGGCCTGCTTTTCCATTGCGACAAATCCCTTCTTCTTGCCCGTCTTGAGCTTTTTGAACTTGTCCTTCATAACGTCTTCTACATTGTCTCTTTGGCCTTCAACTTCGACGACGAGACAGGGGCCGGAATCGCCCAGGGGAGATTTTTCGTTGCCTTCCATGGTTTTCTGGGCTTGTACAGTCCAGGCCGTCAAGAAGAGGACGGCAGCAAGTGTCAAAAATTTTTTCATAGCAGTCATGATTCTCTTTTCCGGAATGTCTATCAAATTTGATTCCAAAGTGGACATATCCAGGCCTAAAATAAACATTTTTCGGTAACCAGGGGGCAAAAGGGCTGTGAATATGGGATGTGGCTCGATGGATGGGAGAATGAGACGGGGAATGAAAATGCAGGGGGAAACGGATCGGGCAGAAAAATGATTTGACCCCGCGCGGGCTCTCCATTCCGGCAATCTTTCTTATATTCAAAACGATGACGGCAATTTTTAAAAACCCCGACCACCAGGAACATTTTGATGAGCGCGGCTGGATTGTCCTGCCGCTCCTCAATGACGAAGAAGTCGCTGATCTGCGCGCCTTTTACCAGGATTTACCTGCGACGGACCTCCCCGAATACGGTTTCCACGTCAGCCTCGACAAGGCCAGTATGGAATACAAGGAGCAGGTGATGGGCAAATTAAAGGACACCATCGGCCCCAAATTAGAGCAGTACTTCCAGGACTACCAGGTCTTCACTGCCGCCTACGTGGTCAAGGAGCACAATCCCAAGGGCGTGGTCCCTCCCCACCAGGACTGGACCTTCGTGGACGAATCGAAGTTTTCCAGCATGACGGTTTGGACGGCGCTGGTCGATACGGACATGGACAATGGTTGCATGGGCGTGATCAATGGGTCCCACAAATACTGGGATTACCTCCGGGCCAGCCCGTCGCCCCAGTGCAAGACGCCCATCAGTGACCACATGTTCACCCTGTTTCCCTACCTCCAACTCAAGCCCATGAAGGCCGGGGAAGCCCTCATTTTCGACAACCGCACCATCCACGCCTCCCCGCCCAATACCACTTCCGAGCCCCGCCTCGCGGCTGGCATCGGGGTGACCCAGGCCGGGGCCAGCCTGTACCACCACTACCTGCTCCCCAACGAGGACCAGAAAGTCGTGGAACGCTACGCGGTCACCATGGACTGGTTCAAGCACTACAACAATGGCATGTTGTCGGACATGTACAACAATGGCCAGAAGCCGACCGACGTCGACCTCGTCGGTACCTTGCCGCGGGAATTGCCCGAGTTTTCGGCCGACGACATCCTGGACATGATCAAGGCCCACCCGGACAATACGATGAATGTGCCCCTCGTGGAGAAAATGGCGCGGTTGTTCAATTACAACATCGACGGGAGCAAAAAGGAGGAGCCGCAACCGGAGCCAGAACCCGCTCCTGAGCCCGTGAAAGCGGGCGGTGTCCGTGGATTTTTCAAACGACTCTTTGGCTGATGGCATTTACCTGGGGAAATATCGCACAGGTCTTCCAGGACGACGAGCGCCACACCCAATTCCAACGGGATGGCTACGTGGTGGTGGATTTTCTGGGCGCAACAGAATTGGAAGCGGTTCGCAAGGTCTACGCTGGCTACCATCCCGAGCCGGAGCCCGGCTTTTTTACCACGACCTTCAACCAGGACGTGGGCCATCGCACTGCCGTCCACAACGATATCCGCGTAACCATCGAACACCGGGTCGACCACTTCTTCCGCGACCACAAGATTTATTTCTGCTCGTTCATCAGCAAGGCGCCCGGTCCCAAAAGCGAACTGATCCTTCACCAGGACATGAGCCTGGTGGACGAAAGCAAATACAATGGCATCAATATTTGGTGTCCCCTCGTCGACCTGACTCCCGAAAACGGGGCGATCCAGGTCCTCAAAGGCAGTCACCGGATCTATCCGACCTACCGCGGCTCTTCCCTGCCGGACATCTACGATGGCGTGGAGCAGGCGGTCAAGGACCGGATGGAAAGCCTTTACCTCAAGGCGGGCCAGGCGGTCATTTTTGACCAGAGCATCATGCACTATTCTCCGCCGAACCTGAGCGATGCGGTCCGTCCCGTGATCAACACCTTTGTGACCCACCGGGAAGCGGAGATTGTGATTTGTTGGACGAACAAGGAGGAAATGCCCGGGGAAGTGGAATTGTTCCGGCAGGACGAGGACTTCATGCTCAAGTACCAGAACTTCGGAGCGGACATCTTCAACCGGCCCGGCATTGGAGAGAACCTGGGGCGGGTGCCCTATGATTTCCCCTATGTGACGCAGGCGATGTTGGAGGAGAAATACGGGCGGGTGGAAAAAGCAACCGAAGCGATTCCCGAGCCGGTAGCCGTCCCTGCGGCCGCTTCGGGAGGGTTTTTCTCGCGGATTTGGCAAAAATTAAAGAGTAACTGACATGTCAAAGGTCATCTTTAAGGACCCTGCCCTTCAGCAGCAATTCGAAACGGAAGGCTATGTCCAGCTTCAATTGTTGGAGCCGGCGGATGTGGCGGAATTGAAGGCATTGTACCGAGAATATTTCCCTGCACCTCCCGAAGGTTTTTTTTCCAGCTCCTACCTGAATGACTTTGACCTGAAGAAGGAAATCAGCGACAAGGTCGCCGGGATCATCGGTCGCAGACTGCCCGGTCACTTCGTGAATTACCGCTGCTTCGGATCGGCGTTTCTGAGCAAAACCGCCGGCCACCGCAGCGAAATGCCCCTGCACCAGGATTGGACCATCGTCGACGAATCGCAATACGTCGCCATCAACATTTGGACGCCGCTCCAGGACGTCGACGCCGTCAATGGCGCATTGGAAGTCTTGCCGGGCAGCCATTCCTTTGCCCCGGTCCGTCGCTCTCCCACCATTCCCTTCTTCTGGGCGGGCTACGAAAACGAAATGCGGGCCAGTCTGACCAGCCTGAACGTCCGCGCGGGCGAGGCCATTGTCCTGAACCAAGCCCTCGTGCATGCTTCCCCCGCGAATACCACCGACCACAACCGCCTCGCGATCACCACCGGCATCATGAGCGGCGAAGCCAGCATGGAATTCTACTACCAGACCGCCCCCGGCGAACTGGAGGTCTTCGACATGCCCGACGATTTCCTGCTCCGGTGGAAGGACTTCCACGAAAGCATTTTCAACCGGCCTCCCTTTGGCACATCCACCGGGACCGTTGCCTACGCCCATCCCGATTATTCCCGGGAAAAGGTCATGGGCTACCTCGAAGGATTGCGTCCCGAACCGGTAGCGGTGGAGGCGGCACCGGCCAAGAAAGGCTTTTGGAGCCGGCTGTTTTCGGGGAAATAGACTCGCTTCATCTCAGGAGGGCCTCAAAAGCAAAGCGGCTGTCCCATGCAGGGGCAGCCGCTTTGTTATAGACAAATGGGACCGACTTACTTGGTCTTGGTCAGGATCATGCGCTTCACGTCCACTTCCTTGCCGTCGGCAATCAGGGCGTACAGGTACATGCCCGCTCCGAAGAGGTTCCCGTCCAACTCAAACACACTTTCGCCGCGGTCCTGAAGGGGCGCTTCGAGGACCTGATTGCCCTGCATGTCGTAGACATAGAGGGTCGCGCGGGTCACGGAGGTGGGAAGGTAATAGCCGATTTTGGTCACGCCCTCAAAGGGATTCGGATTGTTCTGGTACAATTGGGGCAGGAGTGCATTGCTACCGTTCTCATCCCCCAACAATTGGGACATTTTTCGCTCCAATTCTTCGATGCGGGCTTGCTGGGCCTCCACCATATCATTCCGCTTCAACGCTTCGATCTCGGCCTGCTGCGCCTTGATGACTTCGTTCTGCTCCTGGATGGCCTTGATCAGGACCGGCGTAAACAGGGCATAATTGATGCCCATGCGGCTATCTTCCGTGACTTCCACCGGAACCATCTGGCCTTCTTCGTTCATAACCATGTCTTCTGCCGGATCATAGACGATTTCGGGAAGCACTTCATTGACTTCCTGGGCAATCAAACCGACTTGGGTGCCTTTTTCGGTCTGCATCTTCCAATCGTAGGTGACCGGGCGGAGGGCCAGCACTTCATCGAGGCCGTAGCTGGCATCGCGGATATTGGTCTTGTCGCGGCGGTCGGAAGTCTGGATCACGCCATTCGTGGCGAAGACGTCGTCCCAACGGAAGGTGGAGTTGCCGAGGTCCCGGGAATTATTGACGGAAGGGATCAGGCTGCCTTGGGAGGTAATCGTATTGGCACCGCCGTCTTCGAAATACTCCGCTGTGCCAAATCCAATGCGTCCATTCACGTAAAGCTGATCGTCCTGGCCGCCGAAAGTCCGCAGTCCATTGATGCCGACCCGCCCATCGCTTTCAATCTGCATATAGGTTGACGCGGGACCGGTGGGAGAACTGGTGTATTCGAACAGCAGGCGGTTATTGGATTCGGTGCCGCCCCACTGGACGACGAGGTCGCGGGTCGTGGAATTGACCTCGCGGAGATTGAACAGGGCAAAGTTCCTGTTCCATTGGATGCGCTTTCCGTAGACCGATGGGCCTACCCCCGCGGGGGCCGAACCCAATCCCAGCCATTTGGAGGAGCCAAAAATATCACCGAAGAATCCCGATTCCAGGTGGGCGATGTTGTTGTCCGATCCGTTGGGGATGAACAGCGCCAATGGACCCGTCCCTCGTTGCATCAGGAAGGCGAATTGACCCCCAAATTTAATCCCGTAGGAGGGAGTAGACGTGTTGGTCATGTCGATTTCATAATTTCTGTTGACCGCAAAACGAGCCGCGGGGCCATTGGGGGTATTGGAGACGGAGAATTGTCCGGCCTGATTGGGGACGCCGATATTAAAAATATTGAAGTTGCCAGTCTGGGCCACAGCGGGGACGCCGACACAAAGGAGAAGCGCTCCCAAACAGAGTAGGATGAATTGTTTCATGCTTTTGGTGATTGTAGGGTAAAAAATGAAGATGAATGGATGATTTCCAATCGAGTGCCCGGACCATCTGGCGATGACAGAGCCTCAACGTTAAGGTGTCAACCTGTATTGATCCAGTTTGTTCAAGAGGTGTTGGCGGGCCCGGATCGGCTTGTATTCCATATCGCCAAATGAAAGTGTCAAATGGCTGTTTTGGATGAGGTCAGGGAAAATGCCGGCACCCCAAGCCCCCCAAGGTGCTGCTGCCAAGGTGAGAGTGGAAAAGGATTCCGTCTATCCGCCATAAGATTTCCGGGGTTCCCATCAAGCAACCGATTTGGCTATATCCAACCCTGCCATAAAGCATGGAAGGACAGCTGAAAAATGTTTTTGGAGTGAATGCTCTAAAATACATATCTTTGTTTTGGAGCGATTGCTCCAGAACCTTAGGTACCCCATGTCACTTCCAAGAAAAATCCGTGTCAGATTCGTTTTCTCACTGGTCATTCGACCGGTGGTGGACGCGTTTCCTCATCAATTCAAGCAAGTATTTGTCCTCCTCCTCACGAGTTTGGCAATGTTCAGCGGGGTCTGGTCCCAAGAGGGGATTGTTTTCGAGGAAGAGCGGGCCCAAGAAAACTATGGGTTTTTAAAGGACAGCACCCAACGCAAGGGGCTGGAAGCCATCAAATACATCCCCATCCTCCCCCGAAACAATGTCTATTTCAGCATCGGGGGCTCCTACCGGGCGCGGATGGAACATTTTTCCAACCGTTTCTGGTTTCCTGAGGATCTGACTTATTACAGTCAGCGCTTGAGCTTCCACACGGACCTGCACCTGGGAAAATATGTTCGCTTTTTCGGGGAGCTCTACCACGGGCTAAAAACGGGGCCCGAGGAATTCTTGCAGTCGGACCTCGTGGACTGGCACCAAGGCTTTGTCGAGGTGAAGTTTCCCGTCAAGCAAAAGAACCAGCTCGCCTTTACGTTTGGTCGCCAGGAAATGAAATTGGGGGCGGGTCGGCTGGTAGATCTCAGGATCGGGCCCAATATGCGGCGCAGCTTCGACCTGGGAAAGGCCACTTTCCAGAACAAGCATGGGAGCTTGAAGCTCTTTTATGGCCATGAAGTCAATATTGGCTTCAACGCTTTTGACAATGCCTTTTCATTGTTCGACGCTGGCGCGCCCAATGCCCGGGTCGGAGGGGCCTACTCCCAATTCAGCCTGCCCGGGGAGAAAGGCGGGACCGATCTTTACTATCTCTATTTCGGCTCCGACAATGCCGCCTTCAATGATGTCGCGGGCAATGAAACCCGCCATTCTAAGGGCATCAGGCGCTGGGGAAAGGTCGGGAATCGGTTCAGCTACAATTCAGAATTCATTTTTCAATTTGGACAACTCGGAAGCAATCAGATCAGGGCCTTCAACCTGGAAGCGGATTACAAGTATGCCTTCATCAACACAAAATGGCGGCCAACCCCAGGCCTGAAGTTTGATTGGTCTACCGGAGACCGGGCGACCGGAGACGGTAAACTGAACAGTTTCAATCCCATGTTCGTCAACCCGGCGTATTTACTCCCTGGCGGGAGTGAATACGCCGGTCAACTTGTTGAGCCTCCATCCTTCCCTGCTGCTGTTTCCCAACAAAAAAATCATGCTGAACCTGGAATTTGCCAGTTTCTTCCGGGCTTCCCGCGGGGATGGCCTGTACATACCGGTCAGTCGACCGTTCAGAAATGCCAACGGACTTGAGGAAAGGCACATCGGGAACGTGGTGGGCCTGTTTGCCAAGTACACGCACAGCCGCCACCTGTCGTTTGACATCCGCAGTTCCTACTTCACAACCGGGAATTTTGTCGATCGCTCGGGCAGCTCCCTGCCCATTTTTCACATCGCCACCACCGGAACATTTCTCTTTTGATCAATCCAATACATCTAAACAATTCGCAAATGAATTTCTCTAAACCCATTTCAAAAGGGGTGCTGGTCACCCTCCTCCTTCTGGTCGGGCTCCACGTGAATGTCCATGCCACCGGACCTGAAGGGCAACCGACTGATTCCAAGGTGAACCTTGAGGAGGTCGGGCTTGAAGGAGCCAATGTACTGGCCTTTGGTCCCAACAATGTGCTTTTCATTGGGGACAGCAAAAACGGGGTCCTCCACGCCGTGGAAACGGAAGCCGCCGAGGTAAAGGACCCGATTCCGTACAATCTGATGGGGATCGATGCCAAAATCGCGGCGCAGTTGGGAGTGGAACCCCGACAACTGGTGTTCAATGACATGAAGATTCACCCGGTAAGCCAGGAAGCCTATATCGCGATCAAAAATGGCCATCAGCTGGAGGCAAAGTCCCTGATTGCGATTGTGAGTCCGATGGGAGGGAAAATCCGCTTTCTGGACATTTCCAGTGCCCCCCACACCCAGGTCTCCATTCGGAACAAAGTGAATCCCGAGTATTATTTCTGGAATGACATTCCCGCCAGCACCCTGAACATTACCGACATCGATTACCACAATGGCAATGTTTATGTAGCCGGCCTGACCAATGGAGAATTTGCCTCCAACCTTCGGATCATCCCCTATCCCTTCAACCAGGAGCAGGCCTCCGTCAAGGGCATTGAGATGTGGCATGCAGTCCATACCCAGATGGAAACCCGCGCCCCGATCCGTACCATGCTGTTTGAAGAATTGAATGGTGAGCCGACCCTCATCGCCAGCTATACCTGTACGCCCCTGGTCACCATTCCGGCGGCTGAGATTTCGGAAGGCAACCACATCAAAGCCAAAACCATTGCTGAGTTGGGATTTGGGAATGCACCGATAGACATGGTCAGCTTCATGGCCCAGGAGCAGGATGGGTCTTTTGACAAAAAACTCCTCGTGGTCCACAAGAACAGAGGCGGAACCCTGATCTCCTTCAAGGACCTGGCAAAGGCGAATCAGGGAGCGGGCATGACCGGATTCTCGATGGGGCCGGAGGGAGTCGATATCTTCCACGTGTCTACCGGGAATACCATGCACATTGACAACCAGAACCAAATGATGCTGGCCAACTTGAAGCGCAACATGGACAACGGAGGAGTTGACCTGGTCTCCAAACTCAAAGGAAGCTATTTGCGGTTGAGCGACTTCATCGCCGAATACAACTTCCCCGATTATGAGTATTCCGAAGGCCAGATGCAGACCAAAAAGTTCCACGACATGATGAAGCCCATGGAAGGTTATCCCAACCTGACTTCTGACCAGAAGGAGAAATGAGCCTGTTCCTGTACCACAGTTTGATATGGTTGTTTGCCCTGACCTCCGGGACCCCAGACCTGATGCCCTCAGGCGGGGCCCCGGAGGTCACCCAGGTTTTCCCATCCTCCGATACACTGCCGGAGAACCTGCTGAGGATCTACATTCACTTTTCCCAACCCATGAAAACCGTTGGCAATCTGGACAAGATCCAACTGGTGGATGAGGAAGGAAAGGAGGTCAAAGGAGCCATTTTTGACAACCAATATGAGCTGTGGGACCCCGCCCAAAAGCAGTTGACCCTTATTCTGGACCCAGCCCGGGTGAAGACCGGATTGAAAGCCAACCAGGAATTTGGCCGGGCTTTGAGACCGGGAAAGAAATACCGCCTCCAGGCAGGGCCGCTGGAAGATGCAGAAGGACGGGTGATGGCCTCGGGGGTGATCAAAGAATTTTATGTGGGACGGGAGGATGACCGGGCTCCGGATACTGAGCAATGGAAAATCGAGGTCCCTCAGAAAGCAGGAAAGCAACCTTTGTCCATCCATTTTCCCGGGATGCTGGACCATTTTTCGCTGCAACAAAGAGTGGTTTTGGTGAATGAGAATGGGAAAAGGGTACCAGGAGAGGTCAGGATCGGAGAGCAGGAGAAAAGTTGGCAATTGTTTCCCGATGCACCCTGGCCGGCGGGGAACTATACCCTGTATGTCCACGCGAGGTTGGAGGATCCCGCTGGAAACAACCTCAACGGCCTCTTTGATCACAAGGTCGGCAGCCTGAAATACCCCACCGAAAACCATGTGGTAAAGATTCCCATTGCCATCGAATAAAACAGCACCTTCCGAATGGTTACTATGAAATTCGGTCAGTGAACAACAGCTTTGTAACAATACATTTGAATCGAGGAAAAGAATGAAAAAAGTATTGGCCTTTGGCGCCACCAACAGCAAGAAATCCATCAACAAAGCCCTGGCCTTTTATGTGGCCAACCAATTGGAAGACGCAGAGGTGATCCTTGCTGATCTAAATGACTACGAACTTCCCCTCTACAGTCCTGATCTCGAGCGGGAACAAGGCCTTCCCGAGAATGTCCTGAAGTTTGACGCCTTGCTGGATGCGGCCAATGCCTACGTCATTTCCCTTGCCGAATACAATGGAAATGCCACGGCGGTCTTCAAGAACTTGTTTGATTGGCTGTCCCGAATCGATCAGAAGGTTTTCAAGGGCAAGCCGATGTTTTTGATGGCCACTTCTCCGGGCCGGCGAGGAGGCAGAAATGTGCTGGAAATCCATCAAAAGCTGATGCCGTTTTTTGGCGGAAAGTTGATTGCGACTTTTTCCCTCCCCCATTTTTACCAGAATTTCAGTGAGGCTGGGATCGGGAACCCAGGGATGCGGCAAGCCCTCGAAGAACAAATTCAATTGTTTCAAACTGCTCTTGGTACTTGAGCTCTGATAGAAAGGACAATTCAATGGAAATAGGAATCGATAGTTTTGCCGCCACCCCGTTGGAAGGGGATCAGGACACGAGCCAAAACCGGGTCCGGGCCATGGCAGAATTGCTGGAACGAATTGAATGGGCCGACCAAGTCGGTTTGGATTCATTCGGGCTGGGAGAACACCACCGGAAGGAATTTCTGGATTCGGCGCCCGGGGTCATTCTGGGGGCGGCGGCGGCCAGGACCCAACGGATCAGATTGACCAGCGCCGTGACGGTACTGAGTGCGGCTGATCCGGTGCGGGTTTTCCAAAACTTTGCCACCCTGGACCTGGTCTCCAACGGACGCATGGAGATTGTGGCTGGCCGAGGCTCCTTCACCGATGCCTTCCCTCTGTTTGGGTACCAACTGAAGGATTACGATTCCCTGTTCCAGGAAAAACTGGAACTGCTGCTGCAAATACGGGGCCAGGAGGTGGTGAATTGGTCGGGGAAGTTCCGACCTGCTCTGAAGAATCAGCCCATTTACCCCCGCCCGGTACAGGATCCCCTGCCAGTTTGGGTAGGCGTAGGAGGAACCCCAGCTTCCTTCGAGCGGGCCGGAAGGCTAGGTTTGCCCCTGATGGTGGCCGTGATTGGCGGGGAAACCCACCGGTTCGCCCCTTTGGTGCAGAGGTACCGGGAGGCGGCTGCCAATGCCGGGCACGATCCCAGTTCCCTGAAAGTGGGCCTGCATTCCCTGGGCTATGTGGCCAATTCCCGGTCGGAAGCCCTGGAGGCATTCTATCCCGGCTATGAGCGGGCAATGAACAACGTGAGACGGGAGCGTGGTTGGCCCCCGATGAACCAAAGACAATTTGAAGCCCAGACCGGTGTACGGGGGGCGATTGTGATTGGCGATCCCGAAGAAGTCGCCGAAAAGATTTTGCGCCACAGTGAGGCGCTCGGGGGCATCTCCCGCTTCAACTTCCAGATGGACATGGGATCGAGCCACCCGCAGTTGATGGAGTCCATTGAGCTGATCGGAAAAAAGGTTGCCCCATTGGTAAAGGAACGAATGTCCCCGCCTTTGTAAGCCCCTATTTCAAAAAGGCGATCGAAAACCCTAACTTTCCCTCTCTATGCCCCGAAAAAAAGATTTTGACGAGGAAAAAATACTGGAGAAGGCCATGGTCCTCTTTTGGCAAAAGGGGTACCACGACACCTCCATCAAAGACTTGATCGCCTATCTGGGCATTAGCAATGCCAGTATTTACAATGCGTTTGGAGGCAAGAAGGAGCTGTTCCAACGCACCCTTGAAGTCTACCGGAACAATCAGTTGGGAGGCTTGCGGGAGCACCTTCATGCCCAAGCCAGTGAACAGAAAGCGGTCAAAGATGTGTTGCGGAACATGTTCCTGAAATTGATCCGGGACGACCGGGCGGACGAAGATTGCAAAGGGTGTTTCATCGTCAATACCACCACCGAATTAGTGCCCGCCGATCCGTATATCCAGCAGGAAATTCAGAACCATAAGTTGGAGATTGAGAAGGTGTTTTATGATTTCCTGGTCTATGGGGTGGAACAAGGGCAAATCCAACCCGATAAAAACATCACAATGGTTTCCAAGCTGCTGTATACCTTGATGACTGGTCTGCGGGTGCTGGGCAAGGTAAAACCTCCGGAGGAGGAGTCACTGGAATCGGTCAATGCCATCCTGACCCTGCTCGATTGAAATCTGTTGAGAGTTCATCTTCCTCATTTATGATCCTATTCTGATTTGGTTTGCATCGGGACCGCGTCATCGCGGTCTGGAACCGCGGCATCGCAGTCCGGAACCGCGTCATCGCGGTCTGGCACCGCGTCATCGCGGTCTGGCACCGCGTCATCGCGGTCCGGAACCGCGGCATCGCGGTCCGGGACCGCGTCA